>NZ_BAAASQ010000001.1:0-155600 GCF_039532965.1 Streptomyces mauvecolor
CCCGCGGAGCGGGTTCCATCGCGCTGCGCGCGATGCAGTGAAGAGCCGCGCTCCGCGCGGCTCGAACTCCGTTGCTCCGCAACGGAGTTGTGCCCGCTTCGCGGGCACCGGCCCCCAAAGGGGCCGTCAAGTCCTGCGCTCCGCTACGGACTTGTGGTGGCAGCTCCCCACCACCACAGAAGAGACAGACGGCCGCTGCGCGGCCTGACAGCGGGCCAGCTCCGCAGCCCCGCACGGCCCTTCCGGCTCCGCCTCCAGAACCAGAACAGCCCGCTACGCGGGCCAGGCTGGCTGCGAAACAGATCGGCTGGTGCATCACATCGAAAACAGCATGTAGCTTTGGGGAATTTCGAGCACTACCCCAACCACACTCCACGCCACTTAGCGAACCCGAGACGAGAGCCGCACGAAAAACCGAGACAAGGAAACCCGTCAGCAATCGGCACGCCCGGAAAACAGAATACCCACCCGCACCCAACACCACGCCACACGAGGAATCCTGACGAAACCTCAAAACAACCCAGCGAGCCGAAGAACACAGAGCCCCGCCAGAGACCCGACCGAAGAGCCGACCCGGGAGCCCTGGCCTGGATGGACCCCAAGCCCGCAGACGGCCACACAGGCCGCCACACCACCCCAACCCGCGCGAGGCCCCCGACCGAGCGCACCACAAACCACCCACCACGCGGCGGGCCACCGGCCCGACGCCCACACCAACCCAGCCCAGCGCAGCACCCCCACCGACACGCAGGTTCACCGCCGTGGCGTGATGCTCCCGGATGCCTCCGCCGGGTGGCAACTATGAGATTGGGGAAGACTTGCGTTTTTGCTGGTCACAGCGTTGCGAATGAGGTTTGGGTGTCTACTCAGGAGGGACATTGAGGGCTTGGACTGTCCCTCCTGAGTAGACAGAGGAGGAACAAAAAGTCAGAAATCCTGACGCCTGGACACGCGGTTATGTCAGGAATCCTGACTAGTTGGCATCCCAGAGGCCCTCATTCACTGATGCGCTCGGACCGGGTCGGCTTCCCGCTGGACGACTGCCACTTGTCGAACGACCGGGCCGGTCGTGTGTCACTCCAGGGGTGACACACGACGCGCCAGAAGTCAGAAATGCCGACTTGAAGGTCAGGAGTGCTGACCTTCTGCTACGTTGCTGCTCGTCAGGGATCTTGAAATATGGAGAACGTCCCGTGCCTGAGTCGCAGCGCCGCCGCCGTGTCCCGAAGCCTGCCGACCCTGCCCTGAAGCCTGATCCACTGGCCGCCTTCGGCTCGCGTCTGGCCAGCATCAAGGGGCTCGACGACCTCGCCCGTCAGTACCCCGGCCGGGACATCACCGTGGGCCGTCAGCGCCAGAAGGTGGAGTTCTACTCCAGCCCTGAACGCCCGAACGCCTTCGCCATGGTGGCCCTGGAGTTCCTGCTCGTCATCGCGCAGTACTACCGCGAGGCACTTCCCCTGCGCCTGATCCTGCTGCTCATTGCCGGGCAACGCGCAGGAGGCGAAGTCCCCCTCACCCAGGACGACATGGCCGCGATCCTGGACGTGCCCCGGCAGAAGGTCAACCCCGCACTGCAAGACATCATGGAACACGGGATCCTCGTCAAGAAGCGCCCCGGCGTCTACCAGTTCAACCCGCCCTACTCCTACGTCGCAGCCGAACTTCTCCGCGGCACCGACGGGCGCACCGAGTATGTTCAAGTGGACCAGGCAGACGCTCTTGAGGAGCTTCGTGCCGGACCTCTGCCGGAGCTGGTGCGCTACCCGTCGTTGCAGCACATGCGCGAAGCCATCGACGAACTGCGCCAGCAACGGGCCGAGAAGCGCCGTGAGCGCCGCGAGAAGTTCGAGGCGCACGGAAGGGACCGAAGGGACCAGGGATGAGCAACGGACTGCTGTTTGCGCCCGTCAACGCAGAGGGCGTCGTCGCGGCCCTCGACCTGCCAGGTCCCGCGTACCGTGTCCTTTTCGCCCTGCGCTCGCGCAGTGAGGCCGGCGGCCGGGCAGAGATGGGACAGAACGAGATCGCAGCCCTCCTCGGTCTCAGCCGCCCCAGCGTCACCGCAGCCCTCCGCGAACTGATACTGGCCAGGCTCGTGAAAAAACAGCGCAACGGCGTCTACCGAATCAATGCCATGCTCGCCGGGTACGAATCATTCTCCGACGCGCAACGCGCCATCGAGGACATGGACCTCGCTGACCGGCTGGACGACCCGAATTTCATCGCCCGCTACCGCCAGGCCGTCGAGGACTACCGGGAACAACTCGCCCGCGATCGGCGCAAGAAGCTTCATGTCGCCTGACGGGGCGAACTGGCTGACGCCCGCCCACGCAGGACGACGTACGGGCCCCGGGCATCATTCCGGGAGCCCGTGTACTGGCGGACTCAGGCCCTGAGCTTCTCGAAGACCGTCTCGAATCGGTCGAGGGTCTCGTTGTCGACTTGCTCGAAGAAGGCGTCCTTGTCGCGGGTGAGCTGGTGTGCAGGTCCAACGTGGTCGAAGTCTCGGGGCCGCTGCTGCTTCTGGCGGGCGATCCCGAGTCGCATGAGGATCGGAGTGGGTTTGTCGGTGGTGATCAGATCTGGCTCATTGACGGTGACCTCGGTGGCTCTGTTGTACAGCCAGAGGTAGTCCTTGGCGGAGAACAGGTCCTCGATGTCAGCTGTCTCGGGGAGCCCCTCGAGTTGCCCGATGACGGTGATGTGGGAGGTGTCGACGTTTGCGGCCTCGGCCGCGCTGAGGACCTTGGAGGTCACCCTGGTGGTCTCAGCTCCGTCGATGAGCGCGCGGACGGACAGGCGGCGTCCCATGACGGCGACGAAGGCCGGCATATTGCCGATGCCGCCGACCGGGATGATAGCCAGTCGCGGATCGAGCCCGGTTCGGCCCTTGCTGATCAGGTAGTCGGACATGCGCATGAGGAAGACGAAGTCGCTGCTGCCCTCCACGATCAGGAGGGGGCCGGCTCCGAGAAACAGGTGTTGCGACACGGAGTATCCGAGCGCCGCCTCCACCGGCAGGATCGTCTTGGGGTCTGCGGACAGGCTGACCGAGGTGATGACCACGCCCAGGTTCGGGTCGTCGCGGGTTGCCTGGTCGTGGATGGCGCGCATGGTCTCGTACCGCGTGGGGTCGATCATGTGCTGGGAGTGGGTGGTGTAGAGGACCTGTTGATTGGGTCCGAGCTGTCCGTAGACGTACCGGACGAAGTCGCCCTGGGCCTCGCCGTGCAGGCTGGTGCCCGGTTCGTCGAGCAGGACCACGACCCGCTCATCGGTGTCGCGGTAGGCGCTGAACGCGGCGAGGAAGGAGAAGAACCACTGGAAGCCGGTGGAGCGGGTGGAGAAGTTGGTCTCCACCCCGCCGTGCCGGTCGTCACGTAGCTCGATCTTGAGGAGCCGGCGATGGGGCTGTGGCTGACCGTCGGGGGCCAGGGGCATGGGGATCAGATCGGTGTCGAAGACGACGGTGAGGGCGTCGTTCTGCTTCCAGTATGCGAAGACCTGATCGCTCAGGTCCAGGCTCGCAGCTTGGAGTTCGGCCTTGCGGCTGTCGTAGTCCTCATCCAGGAAGTCTGCGGGGCCCTCGCCGGCAAGGCGCAGCAGAGACATCATGGTCTCGTCTCCGCGCTCCCACTGGTGGGTCTGCGCCCGTTCGGTGAGCGCATGGAGGTCGCACTCGCCAGGGAGCAGTTCGTAGGTGGAGAAGTAGAAGAACCGGGGGAGCAGCCCGATCAGTTGCTCTTGCTGCTCGTCGTCGAGCCTCTCACCGACGTACTGCCTGTACTTGTCCAGCTCGGTCGGGACCTGCTCGATCGCCTTGACCCGGGCCGGCTTCTTACCGCCGCCCACTTCCTTTGCCTGGGCCTTCGCTGCGGCACTCACGGCCTCAATGGTCGTGTGGTCTCCGGCGATGGCCTCACGGTCCTCCACGTCGTCGACGCCGACTTCTTCGAAGACATGGTTCAGGACGTCCTCGAGTGCGCAGTACACCTCAGCGTCGAGGCTGCCGTCATACCGCCGTGATGCCCTGACGTAGGTACCCGCCGGTGGGCGCACACCGACCAGTTCGTCGAGTGCGTCGAAATCTGCATCTTCCAGTGCGAACGTGGCCGCCACCGGAGCGACCCTGCTGAGGTCCTTGGAGCGCCGGTCCCTGGACAGATGCCGACGCGGATAGTCAGTGGTGACGTGGAAATCGTCTGCGTTGTTGGCCGGGTTCAGCCGATGCAGAGCTTTGAGGATCGTCGTCTTGCCTGACTCGTTCTTACCGATCAGACATGTGACCTCAGGATCGACCGCCATAGTCTGCTTGTTCGTGATGTTACGGAACGCCTCGACCTCCACGGACGTCAGCAGCATGGCGCTCCCTTCCAAGGGCCTCATCGCCCCTGCATGTACAGCGGCAGCATGAGACCCGGCAGACGGGACAGGAGCGACCGCGTGTTGTGGCTTGATGCGACAGTATGGATCCCGCCACCGCCAGGGCGTCTCGCTTTCCATAAAAGGGGTGGCTCACACCGCGCGGGCCGGAACGACGGGCGGGGCTTCGCGCACTACCTGACCCGGGCGCGGCTCGGAGGGAACCGTGCGCCCGGATCAGCGGTGCGCGGGTTCTCGTACACCGCCGCCCCAGTCCCATTCAATGCCTGCAAGGTGCCGACAGGACCCGTGCCTTTCGCCGAGGGACACCTGCGAGTACGTCACCAAAGCGAGGTGTCCTATGCCACCAGAGGCACGCGGATCAATGTCTGGTCGCAGGCTGGGCGCCGTGGCAGACCTCAAGAACTCTGCGGGCTTCAAAGCCCCGCTCGCCCGGGCCGAGGCCGAGTTGCACACCCGCGGCTTGGGCATCCAGCCGCGCTCTGCTCTGCGCTACATCGACCCAGCCATGTTGAGGCTGTTGTCGTCCATGGCGAGCACCGTGCGGTGAAACGGCATCTGGATCTTCAACGCCAAGACCCGCCGCCGCCCCATGCAGCACCTACCGTGGTGCTCCGGCGCAGTCTCGTGGGAGGTAGACGATGTCGCTGTCACGCCCCGGCTGGTTCGCGGACCTCTGCGTCCGATGGCCAGCCGTGCTTGGACCTGAGCTGTCGGACCACGTTGAGCCCCTGGGTGTGGATACCGAAGGCCGCCTTCATGTCCGGTGTACGACGCCCCCCTGGGCCACGCAGGTCGCTCTGCTGTCCGAAACCGTCACCATCCGCATCAACGCCAGCCTGGCCGATGGGGCTTCCATCACCGGCATCACGGTGACCTCCTCCAGGCGCTGAACCTCGATCGGCGGGTGATCTATCGGCAGGTCCGAGTGGTTGCCGGATACGCCGGATCCACGTGCACGGCGCCGATCAGGTGCCGCTCTCGTTGCTGGTAGACGCCAGTGCTTCAGGGACAGGAGCACCGGCTTTCATTCGTTTGGGCGCGCGCCGAAGCGGTGACGAATTAGCAGCTTTTCATATGTTTTGTCAGTGTCAGCTGATCCACTGCTGGCATGGCAGAACACATGGATCCCCGCGACGGCTTCGGCAGTCCGGAGGAAGACGACATCGAGGCAATGGTCCAGGGCCTGCTGGACCGGGAAGAACGCCGGCTGCTTGACGCCGCGCCGCATATGTCCGACGGCGTTGAGGAGTGGCAGGCGCTGGTGGCCGAGGCCGGATTCGTCCGGCGCAGTTCGGTATTGGCGCGAGGGGCCCCGCTGCACCGCATCGATCAGCGCCAGGCGTGGCAGCGCTTCCCCCGAGACCTCTACGACCCACGCACTCTCGCCCTGGCCGCGCTGGAAGTGGTGGTGAGTCGGCAGGAGATGGAGGCGGAGGCGACGACAGAGGAGGTGATCGAGTTCTTGGCCTCCCTGGCGGCATCCGCAGCGCCTGAACGAGCGGCATCGGAGCACCGGGCGGTGGCCCGGTTCGTCTTGCGTGAGCTGCTCAACGATGCGCAGCACGGGGAGGAGTTCGAAGTCTGCTACAGCGACTACCGCGATGGGCACCAGAGGGTGAGCCTGTCGCTGCGGATGCTGGAGGAGGGCATCGGGCGACGTGGCCAAGGCGTGCTGCGGGCCACGACGGTGGCCATCAACCTGCTGCTGTCCGGGCTGGAGCACGACCTCGAGGACGAGCAGGCCGCCAAGGACACAATGCTGCGCCGCCAGGTGGCAAGCGGCCGGTGGGGACGTGCGGAAGAGAGCGCGGCGGAGAGCCTGAAGCTCTCCCTCATGTACTGCGAGCGCGTGCGCACGGTGTTGGAGGAGACCGAGCGGGATATGCGGGCGGTGGACTGGAGCCAGGACGTGCCCGCGCTCCTGCAGGCCTCCCGTAAGCACCTCGGTGAGCGCCACAAGGTCGAGCGCGAGCTGATGGAGTACATGCGCGGCGTTCGTAATGACGTGGAGGACTCGGATGTACGGCGAACCTGCGAGCGGGTCCTGCAGCTGTTGAAGCGGGCGCATCTGCGGCATACGCAGCTGTTGGCCAAGGTCATCGACGCGCGTCCGGCGTTCTTGCGCTCCCAGGCCGAGCAGCGTTTCCGGCCTCCGCCGCGCCTCGCGCTCGTGGGGGTGCAGGAGGACGTGCTGCAGCCGCTTCTCCGCCTTGGTATCGAGGAGGCTGAGGTGATCGCGAGCCTTTTCGCCGACGCGGTCGGCGGCCCGGTCATCACCCGGCAGCCGCGGCTTCGGGACTGGTGGGACTCGCTGCTGGCTCCGGCCCGGGACGTGCAGCAGGCGGTGCCCGAGCAGGAGATCGAGTTGATCGCTGACGATGCCGGTGACGTGTCCTTCTACAGCGAGGAGGACTTCGCGGCTGCTCACAGCGTGCTGATGGAGTCCCTGCGTGGGCCGGTCCGGCTGTCCCAGCTGCTTGAGCAGGCGCTGGAGCGGTCGGTGGAGGCGGCCGATCTGCTGGCCGTGTCGGCGCTGCGTGCCTACGCCCCCGACCCCGAGGAGTGCGAGGAGGACGAGGTGGTGGACGAACTGGCGGACCTGCTCGACGAGCACCTGGTGGTCCTCGACGACGGCACCCTCTTCGATCTCGGCCCGCTCGCCGGAAGCGACCTGCTGCTCGTCCCGGCAAACCCGCTGATCCCCGATCCCACCTACGCCGACGACGGCATGGAGGTCTTGGTATGACCACGAGCACGTGCATCTACTCCCTCACCGACCTGGTGGACGCCTCCGTACTGGTGAGGTTCGGCTGCCAGCCGCGGCTTCGGCCGCTCCAGTTCCCGCAGTACCGGGCGCTGCTGAACCGCTATCGGATGGACGGGCCATTCCGCGACGCGGTGGACGCGGCCGCCGAGGGCTTGGACCTGGACGTGAAGGAGGCGCACCCGGTCGAAGGGCTGATCCTGCTCCCCAGGGAGGGGTCCTGGCTGTCCTACCGCCTCAAGGACAATCCCAAGCTGGGCGTCAATGACCGTCTCGTGCTTGGTCTCGCTCACGTCGCCGTCGCCGCGCGCGCCTACCCCACGGCGGCGGACCTCGAAGACGAGAGCGTCAAGCGGATCTCCCTCGCAGACGTCGATGACTTCCTGCGACGGCTCACCGACAAGCTCCGCGAGGCGGCCGTGGACGGGGACGGCCTGGCCGTGTCCCACCCCGGTCTCCAGGCTGCGTGGCAGCTGTACTCCAAGCTTCCGCCCTCCCGGTTGACACCGACACGGCAGCTGTCGCAGTCCAGCACCCAGCGGGTGATCAAGGAAGCGTTGGACTGGCTGGTGGATCAGGGCATGGCCTACCGCGCCGACGAACTCGGGCCGGGACACTACCGGCTCGCCCACCGCTTCCGCGTCCACGTACGCGAAGCGGCCGCCTCGGCGGCCTACACCGCGCTGTGCGACCTGCGCCGCGCTCACCTCGCTGAGGAGGACTGACTCATGCTTCAACTCCGACGTTTCCGGCTGGAGAACATCGGCCACCGCGCGGCCGGCTTCAAGTCTCTGGTGCTGGATCTGACCGGCGGACCGAGCTTCCTCGATGGCCGTCCCTTGCAGCCGGTCGACGTGATCCTGTGGCTGCGCAACGGCGGCGGCAAGTCGAGCCTGCTGTCGCTCCTGTTCAGCCTGCTGCTGCCGGCCAAGAGGGACTTCATCGGGGCGGCCAAGACCAAGTCGCTCGCCGAGTACATCCCCGACGGGCAGGTCTCCCACGTGATCGCCGAGTGGGGCGACTCCGAACGGCCCGCATCCGGTGCGGTCCTGCTCACCGGGGGCGTCTACCAGTGGCGCGACCGGCAGCGTCCGGCGGACGTGAGCAGTGGCTGGGAGCGGCTGGAGCGCCGCTGGTACCTGCTGCGGCCCCAGCCCGGCGGGACGGAACTGGACTCCCTGCCCGTACGCACCAAGGACGGCCAGCTCACCATGAGCACGTACGTCAAGGAGCTGCAGGCGGCCAACAAGGCGGAACGCCGCCTTCAGCTGGCTGTGGTGGATGAGCAGTTCGAATGGGAAGAGCAGCTGGACAACCATGGCCTCGACCCTCAGGTCCTCAAGATCCAGAAGGCCATGAACCAGGAAGAGGGCGGCATCACCGACCTGTTCAAGTTCCGTACCGCCGAGGAGTTCATCGACTTCCTCATCGACATGGTGGTCGACACGGGCGCGCCCACTGCGGCGCGTGAGGCGCTGTCCAAGCATGCCGACAAACTGGCTGCACGGCCCGCGCGGGAACTGGAGGAACGCTTCCTGGCGCAGGCCCTCTTGCTGCTGCGGCCGGTACAGAAAGCCTCGGCCGAGGTCGCCTCCGCTGAGCAGGCGCTCTATCAGCAAGCCCGGCTCGCCCGGCGGGCAGGCGAGCACGTCCTGGCCCAGGCCGGACGTCAGGAACAGCAGGCGGGCGCCCTGCGGCAGGAAGCCGAGGCCATTGCGCGCGAGGCTCAACAGGCTGAGAACCGGGTCAGCGAACGCCGCCACCGCGTGGCCGTGGTGCGGGAGGCGACCGAGCTGCTACGGAGGGGGGACCGCGAGCGTGAGCACGCCGCGCAGCGGGAGGCGGCGGGTGACGCGGAGCGGGAGGCCGCGGCCTGGAAGGCGGTTCCCGTGCTCCTGAATCTGGCTGACCAGGAGCACCAGCGCCGCGAGATCAAACAGCTGCTGCTCCGGGTGCAGAGCGAACAAGCCCCGTTGCGGAAGGCCGTGGAAGGGGCCGGCGCCGCCTTGTATGCCCGGCTCGAAGACAGCTTCATCCGGCTCGCCGATGAGATGGAGCAGGCCCGTGCCGACGCCGAGGAAGCCGGCATGCGGGCTCAAGCGGGTGAGCAGGGGCACGAGGAGGAAACGGCCGCGGCCGGACGTGCCGAGAACCGTGCCACGGCCGCGGAGGCACAGCGAGAGGAAGAACAGGCAAAGATCACGGCTGCCCGCCGCAGCGGTGTCCTCGGTGAGCAGGAGGAGCCGCCCGAGGCCCTGGACAGGCTCACCCGCGAGAAGGCGGCAGCCCAGGGGCAGGTGGAACAGGCCCAGTCCCAGCTCAAGGCGGCTCGCGAGCGCGCGTCCTCCCTCGCGGCGGAACGGGTGGTGTGCGCCGAGCGGCTCAATGCTGTTCGACAGCAGCACGACCTCGTTTGGGAGAAGTGGAACACGCTGTCCCAGGAGCGCCGAGCCCTGGCTGTCGAGCCGCGGCTGCGAGAACTGGCGGGGATTGCGGACGCGGCAGCCGAGCTGGACCTGGACGAAGCCGGCGCCGACCTCCTGGCCCTGCTCGCCGACCAAGTGGCCGACGCCGACACGGAGCTGGCCGCCGAGCGGGCTCAGGCGTTCGAGGACGAGCGACTGCGCGAGGCCCTGGAACAGGACGGATTCTTCCCCCCGCCCCGCGAGGTCGAGCAGGCCGTGGCCGCGCTGCGACGTCGCGGGGCCAACGCGGTCGCCGGGATGCGGTTCCTGCGCGAGACGGTACCCGCCCACCAGCACGACGCCGTGATGGCGGCCATCCCTCATCTGATCGCCGGAGTGGTCATCTGCGGACCCGTCCCCGGCGGGGACCTCGCAGCCCTGGCCCGGCAGGCCGACGTCGCACTGCCCACGGTGATCACCGTCGCCGCCGACGTCCAGGCCCGCGCTCTGCTGTCCCAGCCCCCAGGCGACATCGCGGTCCTGCCCATGCGCCGCTCGGTGCTCAACGCCGAAGCCGGCGAAGAGGAACTGCAGCGCGTCACCACCCGCTTGGACACCCTGGAAGAGCGCTGTGCGGCCATCGCACAGCGCAGGGAAGACGACCGCAGCCTCAGCGGGCGGCTGCACGACCAACTGGAAGCGTTCGGCCCACGGGCACAGGCTGAGCTGGCGGAACTCCTCGGCCGACTCGACGACGAAGTGAACACGCTGACCGAGCGCACGAGCGGGCTGATCCGCCAGGCCGCGGAAGCCGAGGACGCCGGCCGCGGAGCAGAGCACCGGCTGAAGCAGCACACCAACGCGCTGATGGCACTCACCGCCACACTCCCCAAGGCCCAGTCACTGGTGGAGGCGGCCCACGCAGTCGAGCGCTGTACGGCACAGGCGCAGCAAGCCCGTACCGAAGGCCGAGAACACCGCAGCGCCGCCCAGGATTTCAAAGACCGATGGAACAAGGCCCAGAAAGAGCACCGGGCGGCACAAGCTGCGCTGCGCCACGGCGAAGAACGCAAGAACCGCTGGACCAGCTGGGCGGATGAGATCCGGCAGGAGCTCTCCGCCGAAGCCCTGAGCTCCAGACGACCCGCCACCTTGCCGGACGGCAGCGTGCAGGCACTCCGTGAGCGCTGGGTACAGACCCGCCAAGACTGGGTAGCCGGTATCAGCGACACTGCCCTCCAACAGCGGCTCACCGCCGCAGAGACGACCATCGAGAGCCTCAACGAGAAACTGGCCGAGAGCGGAGCCGCAGCACGCGCGCGAGCCGCCGAGCTCGTCACCGAGGGCGCGACGATGGATACCGAGCGCCTCACCACACGCCTCGCGGCCGCAGAACAAGTCCGCCAGGACGCGGCACGGGCCGAGGCACACGCGGAGCTGTTGCTGCGGCAGGCCGTCGGCGCACACGAAACAGCGGCCGCCGCGCTCGATGACATCCCCGGCGCCAAACAGCTCACGTTCCCCACAACCCAAGAGGCGCAGGAGGAACTGCAAGCAGCCGAACAGCTGTTGGAGGAGGACCTCGGCCTGGCCCAGGTGCGGCTCCTGGATGCCGAGAAGACCCACCGCCGTGCCGACCAGGCGGCCAGTCATGCCGCTCAGTTCCGCCAGTCGGCCACCGCCCTCAAGGCTGCAGGGGAGCATCAAGCCCCCGGCGAGAGCCCCGAAGACACTGCAGAAATGACCGCCGATGCGGTCCTGCTCGAACAGCACGGCCTGTCCCCGGCGACCGCACCATCCCTGGAGCCACCAGCCGCCGAGCAGCTCAAGGACACTCTCGTCCACGCGGTCGACCAGGCCCACCGCGCCCTCGAACGCTCCCGCAGCACCCTGCACAAGGACGTGCGCAAGGTGGAACAGCTCGCCGTTCAGCCCGAATACGTTCCCGTCGTCGACGGACGGCTGCGCGAACGCCTTCAGCACGACCTCACCGCCCCCACCCGGCTCGCCGGGCTCCTGGAAGACATCGAGGAGCGCGAACAGCAAGTCATCGGGCTGCTCGCCGAGTCCGCCGAAGACCAGGCCCGGGTCGTGGATGCCTGCGCCAGCACAGTCGAAGCGGTCCTGGACAGCGTGGAAGAGGTTGCCCGTCATTCCCGTCTGCCCCAGAATCTCGGCAGTTGGTCCGACCAGCGGTTCCTGTCCCTGGAGCTGCGCCAGCGCGCCCGCGGCAGCGAGCTGGCCCGACGGCTGTCCGCCGAGGTCGACCGTCTCATCACCGTCCTGCCCGCCACTGCCGCCGGCCGGGCCAGCGCCCTGCCCGACGCGCTGCCCCTGGCCAAGCGGCTTGTCCTGGCCGCACTCGGCGGCCGTGGCAACGTCGTCGCGAAAATCATCAAGCCGACCCAGAGCCTGGATGTCGTCGAACGTGAATCCGTGACCGAGATCCAGAAGTTCAGCGGCGGCGAACTGCTGACCGTGTCCGTCCTGCTGTACTGCACACTCGCCCGGATGCGGGCCGCCCAGCGCGACCGGCGAACCTGCGGCGGGGTCGGCACGCTGGTCCTGGACAACCCCTTCGGGAAAGCCAACTACGGGCCGTTCGTCGACCTGCAGCGCCGCGTCGCCGCCGCCCACGGCATTCAGCTCATCTACACCACCGGCTCCAACGACCTTCCCGCGCTGGGCCGGTTCCCCCTCATCATCCGCATGCGCAACGGCATGGATCTGCGCACCAAGCGCCGCTACGTCCAGATCCTCGACCGGTACGGTGACGCCGTCGCGGACGGGGTCGCCCGCGCCCAGGACGACGGCATCGCCGCCGCGCACCTTCTGCGCCGCGTCGTGCTGTCCCCCAAACCCAGCCAGGGCGGCGAGGCCGCCGAGCAGGAGGCCGGGTGACCGCCGCTGCCCACATGGCCGCGTGCCTCGCGCAGCATGCCCGCCAGCGCGTCGACTTCGACGCGCTGGCGGGCGCCGCCGAGGCGGGCGACTCCAGTCTGCCCGCCTCGCCACGGCGGCGCCGTATCCTCGCCGACGCCGCCCACTCCCTGGAACAGCGCGGCCTGGCCATGCTGCCCAAGGGCAAGAGCGGCTGGGACTACAGCGCTCATCCCCCGCTCCCCCGCTGGGTCCAACGCCCACCGGCAGGCAACACCCGGCGTCGGCCGTCGGACCCGCAGGTGTACGTCGCCCAACTCGACCCGGTCACAAGCCAGCGCCTGTCGGCGGCCGACCACACGCTGCTCGGCCCCATCAGCACGCTGCTGCGCGACCAGCCGGACGCCGAAATCGTTCCGCTCGCCGACCGCTCCTATCAGCTGTACGGCGACGAGAAACGCCTCAAGAACATCGAACGCCACCACCTCGTCACCAAGGGCCTCCTCGACGTCACCACACACCTGCGGGCCAGGCCCACACCCGCCCCGCTGGCGATGTACGAACTCGGGCCCGCACCCTGGCTCCTCATCGTGGAGAACACCGCCGCGTTCACCAGCCTGCGCGACATCCTCGGTACCTGGCCCGACCGCAGCCAGGTCGGCTGGCTCGGCTTCGGCGAAGGCGACCACCTCATCGCCTCCCTCCCCACGGCCCTGACCTCCTTCCGCGAACGCGATCACCCCGTTGACACCCTGCTGCTCTACGCAGACCTCGACCTCGAAGGCCTGCACTGCGCCCAGAAAGCCAGCGCCCGCGCAACCGCCATCGGGCTCCCCCCACTACTCCCGGCCACCGGCCTCTACCAGGCCCTCCTCACCCGGAAACCACGCCCCCACCCACCCGCCCCGGTCGACCAGGCAGCCGCAGCGGCTGCCTGGCTCCCGCCACATCTCGCTCGCACCGCGGCACAGATGCTCACCGACGGGCTCGTCCTGCGCCACGAAGCCCTCCCGCTGCCCGAGCTCCGCGCCACGCTCACCCCCCACGCACCCCTGCTGGCCCAACTCCTCGACGGGGGCCCACCAGAACGCCGCACACGCCGCCCGCCCCCCGCGCAGGAAGACCACAGATGAACCCCCATCGCCTGTCGGCTGCTCCGTCCTCGCGCGGTGCCGCTGCGCTCTCATCTAACCCACGGACCTGGAGCGACATCTTCACCACGACCATCGACGCCCTCCCCGTCGAATGCGTACGTGACCCCAACGCCACTCTCCCCACCTGGGGCCTCTACACCCCCGGCCGCTACAGACTCGACGACTACCTCGGCACCCTCCACATCCGCGACACCGACAACCTGTGGCACGTCCAAGCCACCGGCGAGAACCACGTCTCCTTCAGTGATGCCGTCCGCGCCCTGCGCCGTCCGCCCACCTGGCACGAAGACCGCGCCCGTGCCGCTGGCCCACTGACAACACCGCTGATCCCTCTGGCAGCCAAGCCCGTTCCGCATGGCCTTCACGCTGGTGCCGATCTCCGGCCGCTTCCGCAGATAGACGGAGGCGGCGGGGACAGGGCGCACACGCCCTGCGGGAGTCCCCGGGGCGCGGTGGCCCAGGATTTCGTGGACCGGCGCTTTCCCTTCGCATGGCAGGCTCTCGGGCCATGAACCCTGGAAGATTTCGCGTGACCACCCAGTTCCGACCCGAAGGCCCCAGCACGGAGGGCTATTGGAATGACCGGCAGGTGGCCGAAGGCAAGTTCCTCGGCGAGGTCGGTCTCTACGGCTCCGGCGAAACCGTGATCCGCCTGGCCGAAGAGTCTGCCGACGGCCGGTATGAGGTCGTCAAATCCTGGTCACAGCGCACCGGCATGGTCACAGGAGACGTGGCGTGATCGGACCGGCGCCGGTTGGGCCGTGTTGATCACCGAGTGGCGTCCGTACCTGCTGATCATCGCCACCGTGATCGCGGCGGCGCCGCCCGGTGCGATGATCACCGTTCTCCCCCGCCAGAGTGAACCGGCCTCTGTTCAGCTCGACTTCGGCCTGCCATCCTCGCTACGAAGATCACTCCATGTGGAAGATCTATGGAGGGGTACTGATGCGCGCAGGGACCAGGACACTGACCGCGGGGATCGGCGTGCTTGCCGTCCTCGCCGCCTGGCCTGCGGGCGCGGCGGCGGTCACGGGTGAGGAGCCCTGCCGGATCAACACCGACGCCGCCGTCATCCGCCAGGCCCCGTCGAAGAACGCGGCGAGGGCCGGGATCGGCTACCGCGACCAGACGTGCCGCTTCCACGGCTACACCCGCGATGTCACCTGGGCACACATCACGATGAAGAACTCCGGGGTGGACGGCTGGGTCAACCGCGACCTGATCTCCACCGCCAAGGAGCAGCTCGCCCCCACCGGCCCCTGATGCGCTCGACACACCGGCTTCGCCTGCTGTTTGCGGTGGGCGTCGTCCTGCTCGCCACGGGCTGCGTCACCGTCGCTCACAAGACCGTGCCGCACGGCGGGGAGTTCATGCCCCAGGGCGCCCGCCTCACCACCGTGGCCCCGAGGTCCCTCTGGCCCGACCCCGTACAGCCGCCCGCCCGCGAGACACTGGCCCCTGCCTACGGCCCATCCCCCGCCACCACTCCGGCACCGGCACCGGACAGCAGCGTAGGGACGGCGGACCAACCGGGTCACGACCAGCCGCAGCCTGCGGCCGCTCCCGCCCACCGCGACCGGGGCAACCGGGACCCGAGCACGGCCCGGCACTCCACGCCCGCACCCCCTCACCGGGCCCACCCCCATCCCCGCCCTGAGTACGACCCCGGTGCCGTCTGCGCGTGGGCGCAGGGCATCCGCCTCGACCCGTCGGTCGTCCGCGCCTGCCGTGAGCAGCTGAGCCGTTGATCTCTTGGCCGCCGCGCGCCCTGGAACCGGTCATTCCACGGCCGGTGTTGGCGGCGGAGGTGGTGCTGGTCCGTCGTGCTGGTCGCGCCAGCTGCGGCAGTCCGCGAGGCGGGCCACAACCCATGGGTCATCGGCGAGGGCCGGGGGCAGCCGGGTGGTTTCATCGATCACAGCTCCGGCAAGCTGGCCCGCGGTCAGGTCGGTGTCCCTGAGATCTGCACCTTCGAGGTATACGCCGAGCAGGTTCGTCCCGGCGAAATACGCATCCCTCAGGTCTGCATTGTCAAGGCGGGTGCGATTGAGGCGCGTGTCCCCGAGCCACGCGTGCCGTAGATCGGCGCCGTTGAGAAGGGCGCCGCTGAGATCGGTGCCCCGCAGATCTGCGTGGCAGAGGTTCGCCCAGGTCAGGAACACCCCATTGAGACGGGGCGGGGCATCGAATTCGAAGCTGCGCAAGGACAGTCCGACCAGCTCGGCGTGCCGCAGGTCGACGCGGCGGGCTTCCTCCCTGTCGGGGCGCCGGGCCAGCGCATCCATCGCTGCTTGGACGTCTGCGGGTGGCTGGGTCCCGCGAGTGGGAAGCGGTCCCTGGCGCCGTGGTATCCCCGGGTCGGTGAGATCGGGGACAAGGGACGGGTTGCGGGTGCTTTCGCGGATGAAGGCGGACAGGACTGCGACCACGGTCGTGTGGTCCTGGGGCGACTCCGCCATGACGTGTTCGAGCGCGTAGACGGCTCCGAGGCGTTCGGTGAGCTTGTCCGAAGCCAGCTTGGCGATGGCCGTGCCGAACCTGTCGGTCACCTGCCCACGCCGGGACAAGTGATAGGCGCGGGCGGTGTAGGCCGATCCGATCAGGACCGCTACTCCGCCCACTGCCGCCAGAACCGTCTGGCGCACCGCGTTCAGGGCATCTGCCCGGTCTTTGCCGTGAAGGGCACGGACAGTGTCCCCGGCCACCAACCACGACACCGGCCCCAACACCCACAGCAGCACGGCTGCGAGGACAGCAATGCCGCCGACGGCCAGCCCGACGGCGACCCGGTAGCGGCGGAGCAGGCGTAAGTGCCGGCGCCCTGTGTCCCTGAGATTGCGATGCCTCATGGGCAGTCATTCCATCGCACTGGACCAGGGGATCGGGCCCGGATCCCGACTTCCGGTGTGCGGCCGGCGGAGCAGTCCTTCCCCCTGCGCTGCCGATCCGGCCCGAGCTCGCTGTTTTGCCGGGCTGGTTCCGAGACTGCTGCCCGAAGAGGTCCACCGGCTCGCTCCCTGCCGCAGGGGCGCGCGGATCTTGCTCGAAAACTTGTATATGAACTTCTTGTTTATTAGAACTCATGAGTTGTAGCGTGGAGGGATGTCGGCTTCCCTGATTGGTCCGCTCCCCACCGGTCACGCGGCCAGAATCCTGGGCCTCAACAGCCCGGCACGGATGGACAAGTTGATCGACTGCGGTCTGGTACCCGTGGTGGAAACCACCCCGGGCGGACAGCGCCGTGTCGACCCGGACGCCGTCCTGGACCTGGCCGCCCGGCCGTTCGCGGCCGCCCCCGCGGCGGGCAGCCCGGACCTGGCCGTCCATCTGGGCCCGTTGCAGCCGGACAGCAACGGCGCCGCCAACCAGCGCACCCATCACGGCTGGCACCAGGACGCGGCCGCGCAAGGCCTGAGCAGCAGCCAGATCGAGGACGCCTGGGCGGGACTGTGGTCCTGCAACCCGGACCGCTACCAAGGCGGCGCGCTGGTCGCCGACGTCTCCGGTTTTGTCGTGGCCGTCGCCGTCATCACCGGGCACCAGCGCATCAACCGGTTGGTGCGTTTCACCCTCGCCCCTGCCACCCCGGCCCTCGCAGCGCACTATCTCGGGCACCGCATCACCGCCCGGCCCGGAGCCCCCTTCCAAGCCCTCGGCTGACCACCAGAAACAACCTCCCCGCCACCGCACCAGCCGCGAAAGGACACCAACGCGCATGAGTGGGATCAGCCTCCGGGAACATCAGGTCGACGCGAAGCACCGCATCCTGCACGCCTTCGGCTTCCCCACCCACCCCACCGCTCCCGTACAGGGGGCGCGGGCCACGGTGGTGTCGGCGACCGGATCCGGGAAGACGTTCACCGCCGCGTCGGCCGCGCTGGACATGTTCCCCCGAGGGCGGGTCCTGGTGCTGGTGCCGACGCTGGACCTGCTGGTGCAGACCGCGCAGGCCTGGCGCCAGGTCGGGCACCGCTCCCCCATGGTCGCCGTGTGCTCGCTGACCGGGGACCCTGTCCTGGAGGAGCTCGGGGTACGCGCCACGACCCATCCGATCCAGCTCGCCCTGTGGGCCGGCACCGGGCCTGTGATCGTGCTCGCCACCTACGCCTCGCTCGTCGAACGCGACGACCCCGACGACCTGTTCAGCGGGGCGGAACAGGCGGGGAAGGTGCCGGGGCCAATCGAACACGCCCTTCAGGGAGGTGAAGGGATGTACGGGCAGACCATGGAGCCGTTCGACCTCGCCGTGGTCGACGAGGCCCACCGCACCGCCGGCGACACGGGCCGCCCGTGGGCCGCCATCCACGACCAGACCCGCATCCCCGCCGCCTACCGCCTGTATCTGACCGCGACCCCGCGGATCCTCGCCGCGCCCGACGCCATGCGCGCGGACATGGAGATCGCGAGCATGACCGACGACCCCGCGGGCACGTACGGCGCGCAGGTCGTCAACCTCGGGCTGGGCGAGGCGATCGAGCGGGGCATCCTCGCCGGGTTCGAGATCGACGTCCTGGAAATCCACGACCCCGCCCCGCCCACCGACGACGCGACCGAAGAAGAAGTCCGCGGCCACCGTCTCGGTCTGCTCCAGGCGGCGCTGCTGGAACATGCCGCCCGGCATGACCTGCCCACCGTGATGACCTTCCATCACCGGGTCGAGGAGGCCAAGGCGTTCGCGGCCAAGCTCCCCCAGACCGCGGCCGCGCTGTACGCCCACGACCCGGTGCAGCACATGCCGCCGCACCGGGTCTGGGCCGACTGGCTGTGCGGCGACCACCTCGTCACCGAACGCCGCACGGTCCTGGACCAGTTCGCGAACGGCCTCGCGCCCGAAGGGCACCGGGTCAACCGGGCCGTGCTCGCCTCCGTACGCGTGCTGGGCGAAGGCGTCGACATCACCGGCGCCGTCGGCGTCTCGGCGGTCTGCTTCGCCGACACCCGCGGCTCCCAGGTCGAGATCGTGCAGAACATCGGCCGCGCCCTGCGCCCCTCAACCGACGGCACCCCCAAGCTCGCCCGGCTGATCGTGCCGGTCTTCCTCGCCCCCGGCGAAAGCCCCGACGCGATGATCGCCTCAGCCAGCTATAAACCGTTGGTCGCCGTCCTCCAAGGCCTGCGCGCCCACGACGAACGCCTGGTCGAACAGCTCGCCTCCCACGCCCTGACCCGCCGCAACCACCCCCGGGGAATCCACCTTCGACGGGACGAGGACGGGCACATCATCAGCGCCGACACCCCCGACACCGAAGACCAGGAGCAGCCCGCCGAGAGTGCGCTGCTGCGGTTCTCAACCCCGCGGGATCCAGCGACGATCGCGGATTTCATCACCACGCGGGTCTACCAGCCGCAGTCACTGGTCTGGCTCGAAGGCCTGAACGCCCTACGCGCCTGGCGCGCCGAACACCACGTCACCGGCCTGTACGCGGTGCCGTACGACGCCGAAGTCCAGGTCGGCTACACCGCCTACCCGGTGGGGCGGTGGGTTGCGCAGCAGCGCCGCACCTACCGCGCCGGTGATCTCCACCCGCACCGCATCAAGCAGCTGGAGGCCGAGGGGATGGTGTGGGAGCCCGGCGACGAAGCCTGGGAGACCAAACTCGCTGCCCTGCGCGCCTACCGCCACGCCCATGGTCACCTCGCGCCCCGCCAGGACGCCGTCTGGCTGGACGTCCGTATCGGCATGGACCTCGCCAACCTCCGCCGCCCCGGCGGCCTCGGCAAAGACCCCCACCGCGCCGCCACCCGCGCAGCGCAGCTCGCCGAGATCGACGCGGACTGGAACTGCCCCTGGCCACTGAACTGGCAGCGCCACTACGCCGTCCTGCGCGACCTCGCCCAAGCCGACGGCCACCTTCCCCAGATCGCGCCCGGTGTGACCTTCGACGGCGACGACCTCGGCCGCTGGCTCCACCAACAGAGGCGCGACTGGAACAAACTCACCGCCGCACAGCAAGAACGCCTCAACGCCCTCGGCGTACAGCCCGCGCCCCCGCAGGCCGCTGTGCCGGCGCGGCCAACCGCCGCCGCGGTACCGACCGCGTTCGAACGGGGTATCGCCGCTCTCACCCAGTACATCGGCCGCGAAGGCTCCGGAAATCCCGTGCCCCGCAGTCATGTTGAGCCCGTTGTCGTCCAAGGCGAGCACCATGAAGTGAAACTCGGCATCTGGATCTCCAACACCAAGACCCGCCGCAGCAAACTCACCAACACGCAGCGCGGCATACTCGCCGAACTCGGCATCACCTGGACCTAGAGGCCGTTGTAGGCGGGCCGTTCCACCACCGCTCACACTCCCCCGTCGAGATGCTTTGTTTCGTTCATCCCTGGTCAGTGCCGGTCGCGCAAGGCAGGTCCAGCAATGCGGTGCGCGATCTGGTAATCCCACGACACGGGGGCCAGACACGATGCCGTCGCCACGGCAGGTCTGTGACCATCGTTCATCCCGCCGCGCGGGGGTCAGACTTGCCGCTGAAGCGGTTGGCCAGCGAGGTTGCCGGTTCATCCCGCGGCGCAGGGGCATAGAGCACGATGATCCGGGCGTTGGTGCCGTCGACCGGTTCATCCCGCGGCGCGGGGCAAACTTCCCGGTCGCCGCTGCGATCTTCAATGCCTGCCGTTTATCCCGCGGCGCGGAGGTCAGACCGGACCGGTGCCTACTTGACCTCCTTGATGACCGTTTCATCCCGCGGCGGGGGGGCAGACGCCTCCCGCGAGGCCCATGGCGCCCATGGCGCCCGTTCATCCCGCGGCGCGCGGGTCAGACCTGTTCCTCGACGTTCTGGTGCTCCGGGGGTTGCGTTCATCCCGCGGCGCGCGGGTCAGACCGCGGCGGGCATCTACCCGTTCCTGCACGCGTCCGTTCATCCCGCGGCGCGCGGGTCAGACGACGTGCGGGGGTACCTGCGCCCCTTCACCTCCCGTTCATCCCGCGGCGCGCGGGTCAGACGCTCCTGGCCAAGACGGCGGAGGAGATCACCTCCGTTCATCCCGCGGCGCGCGGGTCAGACACTTCGCCACCTGCGGCATTGGAGAGCCTTTGCCATCACATGACCTAAGAGCAGAGCTGTCCCTTGGTCGGTCATCATCCCGCGAGTGCAGGTAGGTGAAGCCCAACGGCCACGAGTCCGACTGGCGTTCATCCCCACACTGAGTGCGGGGATGACGACGTTACGGCATGTCCTGGTCTGTTCTGGTGTGCGACAGGCCGGTATAGGGGCTGTAGTTCAAGTCTGCGAGGCGCGGGTCTACGGGGCGGCCGTCGGGGTTGAGGAGCAGGGCTGGGTGGTTTTTGAGGGCTCCGGGGTTGTTGATGGTCCAGGTGTGGGGTGGTGGGAGGGCGTTTGCGCCGCGGAACCAGGAGGCGGGGATGCGGACGGTGTTGAGGAGGATTTCGCGTTTCTGGTGGCGGCGTTCGTCGGGTTGGCGGGTGGTGTGGTGGGGGGTGAGGTCGGCGGGCAGGGTGCCTTTGCTGTCCCAGGTGCGGGTTGGTTTGCCGGGGTGTTGGTAGAGGCCGACTGCGTTGATGGTGGGGGTGCCGAGGCGGGAGCGTGCGGTGAGGTGGAGGGGGGCGTTGGGGTCGTCGGGGTCGCCGTGGCTGGTGCCGGTGGCGAGGTCGGCGACGGTGATGGGGGTGCCGTCGGTGCCGAACGGTCGCAGGATGCGGCCTCGGGCCTCCTGTTGTTCTTCGGCGAGGGTCTTCTGCCAGAGCTTGTAGAGGGTGTTGAGCAGGTGGTGGATGGGGTCGTTGCCGGTTTCGGGTGGCAGGTCGTAGAGGGCTTTCAGGAGGGGGTGGGTGTCGCGTGGGGTGGTCAACCGCAGGATGGAGCGGGCGGGCATGCGCTGGTTGAGGAGGTGCCAGGTCGCGGCGAGGAGGTAGGGCTCGTAGGGGCCGGAGGGGTCGGGCAGCCCGTCGCTTGTGGGGGTCCACAGGACGTGCAGGAGCGGGGTGTGGCGGCGCAGGTGGGGACGGTTGAGCCAGTGGCGCCATTGGCGGCCGCGGCGTTGTTCCACGAGGTCCCAGGGGGCGAGGTCGGTGTAGAAGTGGTCGGCGCAGTAGTCGAGGCTCTGTTCGAGGACCTGGGTGCCGATGAGGAGGAAGCGGTCGGGACGGTGCGGGTTGCGGGTGGTGCTGCGGTGCTGGGGGTCGGGGTGGGGTCCGAGGAGTCTGAGGACCCTGGCCTGTTTGCGGGCGCGGTCGCGTTCGAAGAAGCGGCCGTGGAGGCAGAGGATGTCCCGGCGGCGCCAGCCGTGGCGGTGTGCGGCGTCAATGGCGGCCTGGTAGAGCGCGGCTGTGGGTTCGACCTTGTTGCGGACGATGGTGGTGATGCCGTGGGGGTGCTGGGTGAGGAGCCGTTCGGCGAGTTGCTGGGGGCCGGGGTCGGGGGTCAGGAGCAGGCGAGTGCGCAGCTTGGGGGCGCGTGTGGTTTTGGGGATGATGCTGCGGGTGTGGCCGGTGGTGTCGATGAAGGTGATGGGGCCGGTGGGGGTGTCGCCGGTGGGCGTGGTCTGGTGCCCTTGGCACCAGGCGTCGATGAGGGGCTGGCGGATGGTGTCGGTGAGGGTGGCCGACAGGATGATGATGCTGGCGCCGGCGTCGGCGAGCCAGGAGATGGCGGCGCCCAGGAGTTCTTGCTGGAACAGGGCGTAGGCGTGGGCTTCGTCGATGATGACGGTTTTGTTGGCGAGGCCGTACAGGCGCAGGAACCAGTGGCGTGAGCGCTGGGCGGCGAGGGCGATCTGGTCGACGGTGCCGACACCGAAGGGGGACAGGAGTCCGCGCCCGTGGGCGAGGAACCAGGCGTCCAGGACGGCACGCCCCTGGGGGTCGTCGCAGTCGGTGAGGTTGATGAGGTCGGCGAGGGTTGCGGGTCCGGCGGCGGCGTCGAGGAGTTCTTGGGTGACCGCGGCCGCGCTGGCGGTGCCGTGGACGAGGGCGAGGTTGGCCTGGCGCCGGCCGCCGAGGGTGGTGGCGAGGAATTCGGCGGCGCGGTGGGTCTGTTGTTCGCTGGCGGCACGGTTGGCCTGGGCGAGGTAGAAGCCGTGGTAGCCGCAGGTGCGGGCGAGGTGGTGGGCGAGCCACAGGGCATTCTCGGTCTTGCCGGATCCGGTGTTGGACTCGATGACAGCCATGACGGGGCCGGTGGGGGCGGCGTCGATGACGGCCTGCTGGGCGGGGCGGGGCCTGGGGGTGGCGGGCAGCATCCGGCGCCAGGTCGCCGGGGGCGGGTCCCAGCGGGTGAGGCGGAGTTCGCGGATGGCGGTGGCCGCCTGGTCCTGGGCGTCGTGCCACCACTGGTCGGGGCTGGTGTCTGGGGTGCGGTAGGTGAAGCGGCTTTCGTCGGAGGCGATCCAGTCGCTGTGGACGACGAGGCCGGCCATCAGCACGAGTACGGCGGGCCGTTGGGGGTTGATGAGGTCGGGCAGGGTGTCCAGGTCGATGCCGATCAGGCGGGCGAGTTCGTCGCGCAGGCCGGCGTGGAGGTCGTGCCAGATCGGGGGCAGGGCGCAGTCGGCGCGCAGGACGCGGGAGGCTTCGGGGATGTGGCCGTGGTGGCCGCCGAGCAGGTGGGCCAGGGTGTGCAGGCCTTCGTGGCGGGCCGTGGGCGTGCCGGGCGTGCCGGGCAGAGCGTTGATGCAGCGCTTACAGCGGCAGCCCAGGAGGCCGGGCAGGTAGTAGGCGGTGACGTGGGCGTGGGGGACGTCGGCGTGCCAGTGGTTGAGGCTGAGGCCGAATGACTCGATGGTGCGTGCCCATTGCCGGCCGGCCGCGGTCAGCTCGGGGTCGTTGCGGTCGGTTCCGTCGGGGAAGCGGCGCTGCATGGCGGGCTGGACCTTGCCGGGCATGTCGTGCAGAGCGGCCAGGAACATGAGCACGCGGCGGGCGGTGGCGGCGCAGCCGCCGCCGAAGGCGTCGGCGAGGCGGGCGCGGACGTTGGCGGCGAGGTAGCAGTCGAAGAGCGCGCCGGTGACGGCGGCGGTGTCGAGGCAGTGGGCGAGCAGGGGGTTCCAGGCCGGGCCGCCGCGGGCGCGGCTGATCCCGTTGAGGTCGGTCTTGCCCCAGATCCAGCGCCAGATGAGTGAAAGCCGCGACACGTCGGCAGGTGGTGTTCTGCGGATCGTGTCGTTGTGGCAATCATTCCGACTCATGACCACATCCCTTTCATCATCTAAAGTTAGTAATGATCTGGTTCGCTGTGACTTGCGGCACGTATCCTGCATCACGGCACTGACAATCGGCTCTGACCAGGCAAAACCCCCGACGTTGGGGTGGTTGACGCCGCTGGAGTTCTTCGAGCAGGCCGAGGATCTGCCCGCACTCGCCTACAACTCGCCGGGCGCCGGGGTCGCGCAGTGGCAACTGCTGCTCGGGCTCTGCTACGCCACCGGCATCCACCCCCGCAACCCCGGCGAGTGGGAGCGGTGGGTCAACGACGGGCACGATCTGAGCGAGGTCGCCCGGCGGCTGCGTGAACCTCCTTTCGACGACGGCCGCTTCCGGCTCTTCGATCCCGAGCGGCCACCGTTCGGGCAGAACGCCCTGCTCCGCAAACACCTGCACGAACACGGCTACGGCACCGCGCAGTTGGTCATGGAACGCACCGCGGACGGGGCCCAGCTCGCCGACCACGTCCACCTGCACGATCCGGAGCCACTGCCGCTGGGTGCCGCGGTGCAGGCGATGCTCACCCAGCACCACTACGGGCTCGGCGGACGCGTCCGCGCCAAGACCGACTGGCTGGGCAAAGCCTTCACCTACGGCGCGGTCGGCCGGCTCACCAGCCGGGTGCACACCCTGGCCCTCGGGAAGAACTGTGCGGACACGCTGCGGCTGAACCTTCAGCCCACCACCGAGCCCGGCACCTTCAACTACTCCTGGACCGACGGCAAGACGCGGCGCACCTTCACCGGCGACGCCGCCGACAAGGCCGGCCGCGGCGTCGACGGACCCGCCGACCTGTACAGCGTGCTGGGCCGCTCCATCCTGCTGCAGCCCGCCGTCACCGACCAGGGCGACATCGTCGTCACGAAGATGCTGATGGGCGCGGGTGAACTGCTGCGGGAGCTAGGCCAGAAATGGCTCCAGGACGTCCCCCTGGACGGCAAGCGGCCGCTGGCTCCCAGCGCGACCCGGGCGCTGTGGCACCAGTCCCACGCCCTGTACGCGGCCGCGCTGCCCAACACCAAGGACAGCGACCTGTTCAGCCGGCTCCTCACCCTGGACCGGCCGGTGCAGCTGTGGACGGTGGGGCTGCTGGCCGACCAACGCAAGCCGCTCGACTGGGTCAGCGACACCTTCCCCTTCCACGGCGCACTCCACCTGCCGCTGCTGCGCGCCGCGACCGACGGCGCGGCCTGGGCCACCTTCGTGGACAAGGCGCTGCAGCGGGCCGCCGTCACCGCCCGCGACCTCATCTACCCCAACGCCCGCCCCGAAGACCGGCCCCGGCTGCTGCGCCGCTTCCACCCCGGCGGCGATGTGTGGGCCCAGTTCGAGGAGCCCTTCCACACCCTGCTCGCCGCCATCGCCGACGCCACCGTGCCCGAGGCCGAGCTCCGCGCCGCCTACGCCGCCCGCCTGGTCGGCGTGGCCCGCTCCGCCCTCACCAGCCGTCTGCGCATGCTGCCCCGCTCCCCCGCCGCCCGCCAGGCCCGGGTGCTCGCCGCGGCCCGCCTGGAACGCGAACTCACCGCCCGCACCACACCGCCCGAACTCAAGGACGCCGCCATGACTCTGCCCTTTCCGCCGCCCGCGCCTGCCGTCCTCGCCTCCACCGCTGCGGCCACCGGGGCCGGCGACACCAGCGAACCGCCCCGCCCCAGCCCCCAGATGTTCGCGCACTGGCTCGCCGGCCTGGTCCGCACCGCCGACCAGGGCATGCTCGGCATGCTGCGCCGGCGCGTGGACGACCGTGAGGCGCGCATGGTGGCCGCAGACTTCGCCCCCACCCGCGAGGCACGCCCCGCCTACAACCTCACCGCGCACCTCTTCGCCCGCTACCACCAGGGCCTGCCCTGGCGCGAGCCGGTCCGCCTGTACGGAAGCGGCGACGTGGGCACGGTCCTGCGCGGCCTGGGCACACCGGCGGGCCGGGGTCCCAAGGACCCTGGCATCAAGCGGCTGTTCGACCGGGTGACCGGCGCCCACGAACTGCCCGTCACCGCCCTGCAGAGCGTCATCGACCGGCTGCGCACGGATGGCCGCTTCCCGCCCAGCTGGTCCCAGCTCGCCCGTGACCTGTCCGTCTGGGACCACCCCGAGGAGATCACCCAGGACCTGTGGGCCGAGAGCTTCTACACTCCCAACTCCCGCGCCCGGCAAGGAGCCGCCACGTGAACACCCCGTTCGGCCACGCGCGGCGCATGATGCTGTCCGCGCACGTGCAGCGCCGCGTGGTTCGCGCCGCGCTGCGGGAACAGCCCACCACCAGCCCAGGACCGCCGGCTGCCTACGCCTTCGGACACCGCACCCCGGCGTGGGGGCACATGACCGCGCAAGCCCTCAGATCTCTGCCCGATCCGCCCCGGTGACCGGCGCCCACGCGCTGCCCGCCACCGCCCTGCAGACCGTCATCGACCAGCCGCGCCCGCAGGGCCGCTCCCCGCCCCGCCGGTCCCAGCTCCACACCACCCACACCCCCTGGGCCGACCACCTGCCCTTCACCCACTCCCGCACCTGGCAAGGAGCCACCGCATGAACCGCTACCTCAACCTCCACAAGCTGCTCACCGTCAACAGTGTCCTCCTCGTACGCGACGCCGACGGGCGTCCCAAGGAGACCCCGTTCGGCACCGCGCGGCGCACCATGCTGTCGCCGCAGACACAGCGCCGTGCGGACCGCACCCATATGCGCGACCAGGCCAACACCGGCCGGGGACCGCTGGCCGACTACGCCTTCGGATGCCGCACCCGCGAATGGGCGCGCCTGACCGCCGCGGCCCTCAAGTCCCAGCACAAGTGGAAGGAGGAAGAGGCCGCGCTGACTGCCCGCACCGCGCTGCAGGGCCTGAACATCTCCTTCGGCACCAAGGGCTCCACCGCCGACCTCACCAAAGTCATGATCTTCGCTCCGGAGTCGGCCGCCACCCAGCTGGCCGCAGCCCTCAACGAGCACGCCGAAGCCGTCCGGGCCTGGATGTCCGATGTCGCGTCCGCCCGCACCCGCCAGGAGGAGAGCAAGAAGAACAAGTCCAAGGGCAAGAAGAAGGCCGCGGCTGCCGAGGAGGAGCAGCCCGCGGCCGCCGAGGAGGCAGCGCAAGACGCGGAGGCGGCTGAGTCCAAGGAGTTGCCGGCGCTGCCCGCCGAGCTCCGTAAGAAGATGCTTTTGGCTCTCGCCCCGGCCGACGCCATCGACATCGCCCTGTTCGGCCGCTTCCTCGCCGAGGTGAACCACAGTCCCAATGTCGACGGAGCCCTGCAGAACATGCCCGCGATCACCGTCGGCCGGGCCGCCGGCACGGAAGACTTCTTCAGTGCTGCCGACGATGCCAAGCTCGCCCGGCAGCGGGCCACCCCGCCCGCCGACCTGAGCACGCTGGACTTCCTGGAGGCGATCGACCCGTTCCCCGCCGACGGCAGCAGCGGGGACCACCAGGGCGCCGGCATGACCGGCTACCAGCACTTCGTCAGCGGCACCTTCTACGCGCACGCCGTCCTGGACCGCTACCAGCTGCGAGTGAACCTGCGCCGGGCCGGCATGGAAGCAGACAAGGCCGAGCAGGCGGCCCGGGCCGCCGAGGCCGCCTACATGGACGCCTTCTGCAACGCCGTGCCCGAGGCCAAGAAGACCACCACCGCCGCCCCCGGAACGCTGCCCAAGCTCGTTCTCGCCCACAGCAGCGACCGCCAGCACAACTACGTCACCTGCTTCGAGGACGCCATCAACGAGAACACCACCGTCGCCAGCATCGAGGCCACCCGGCGCCTCCTGAACCAGCACGCCCTCATCTCCCGCAAGTGCGCGCTGGAACCCGGAGCGGTCCTCACCTACGACCTGGCCATCACCGAACTCCTCGACGAACTGCGCGCCGCCGGACGGCTCCAGCCCCGCGAGGTCGACCGGCCCGACCAGCTCACCGACGCCACCGCCGACGTCGCCGCGGTGCCCGCATGAGCACCTACACCCTGCTCCTGCGCCTGGAAGGCGTCCTGCAGACATGGGGAGGCCTCTCGCGGTTCAACGCCCGCGACAGCCTCCCCCGCCCGACCAAGAGCGGCGTCATCGGCCTCCTGGCCGCGGCCGACGGCCACGACCGCGACGAAGCCGACGGAGACCACGGCGACTACCTGCCGCTGGCCACCCTGGCCGAACTCCGCTTCGGGGTGCGCGCCGACCGGCCCGGCCAGCTCATCGAGGACTTCCAGACCGCCGGCGGCGGCCGCTATCCCCTGCGACCACGCGATGTGATCCTCGACCCGGCACGCGCCCAACTCGCCGCCACCGCCCTGAACGAGGCCACCGGACCCACCTTCACCCGCGACGCCGGCAGCAGCATCGAGGGCTGGTACGGCGCCCCCAAGAACATCGCCCCCCATCCCGCCAGCGGAGAACTCCAAGCAGGCAGCAAAGACCGCTACCCGCAGATCACCCGCCGCTGGTACATCGCCGACGGTGCCTTCCTCGCCGGAGTCGAAAGCAGCGACCGGCGCCTGCTGGCCCGCCTCGCCTCCCGCCTGGACGCCCCACGGCGCCTCCTCGGCCTCGGCCGGCGCAGCTGCGCCCCCAGCCACCCGGTCAACGCGGGCATCCGCCCCGGCCCCCTCGAGGACGTCCTGGCCACCACCCCGCTGCTGCCCCGCCCCGCCGCCTCCGCCTGCGCGGCCTGGTTCGAAGTCCCCCCGCACACCAAGGGGTCCGTTCCCCAGAACGACCAGCCCGTCAGCTTCTCCTCACGCCACCGCACCCACCAGCCCCGCTGGGAACAGCGCACCCTTCTCACCCCGCCCGCAGGAGCCCCCGCATGACCCGCCCGTCGGCCCCGGCCCGATTCATCGCCCACCACACCCTGTGCGAACTCGCCCTGGAGCACCCCGACGTCTCCCTGGCCGTCCTGGACCCCCACGACATGCACCGCCTGGTCATGCGGGCCTTCCGTCACTGGGTCGAGGACGGTGCGCCCGACGCCCGCGCCCAGATGCGCATCCTGCACACCTACGTCACCAACCTGCAGAGCAACACCGTCACCCTCATCGTGCAGTCCCGCGTACCCGGGGACTGGAGCAGCCTGCCCCGGACCGCCCGCATCCGGCCGCCCGTCACCCGAGCCGTCGATCTCACCATCAAGAACGGCCAGACCTTCCAGTTCCGCACCGTCATCAACCCCCACCGCTACGCCCCACGCACCACGACGGCCCCGGGTACCCGCCAGCGCCTGGACCCGAGGACCCCCACCGTGGCCCGCACGCTGGAATGGTTCACCGCCCGCCTGCAGCCCCACGACACCCAGAGCCAGGGCGCCTTCGCCCCGCTCGGCGCGAACACCGACCCCACCACCCTCACCGCCCGGATCCTGCCCACCCTGGCCAGCCAGTCGGCACACCTCGGCATGCGCGTCCACCGGGCAGAAATCCGCGGCCGGCTCACCGTCACCCACCCGGAGTCCTTCGCCGAGACCCTCCGCCGCGGCATGGGCCGCTCCCGCGCCTACGGCTGCGGCCTCCTCCTCGCCCAGCCCGTCACCGCCCCCACCGCCCCGGCCCCCCGACAGCAGACCGGCCAACCCGAACTCTCCACCCCCTGACACCCGTTCGCTCCCGTCCCCAACCCCGACCCCACACCGCCATGAACCCGACCACTCCCCACCCCCTCCCCGCCGGACCAACCCACCCCGACCCCCAGCACTGGGACGACATCTTCACCACCACCGTCGACAACGTCCCCATCGAGTGCATCCGCCCCATCGACACCGACCGCCCCACCTGGGGCATCTATCCCCCCGGCCGCTACCGCTCCCACGACTGCCTCGGCACCCTCCACGCCCGCGACACCGACGGCCTCTGGCACGTCCAGGCCACCGGCGAACGCCACACCACCTTCGCGAACGCCGTACGCACCCTGCGCCGCCCCGCCTCCTGGCCCACCGACCGCGCCCAGGCCACGGCCTGGGCGCGCCGGCTCCTCAACAACCCCGCCCTGCTCCTCATCGACATCCAGACCACCGGCCTCCACCAGCCCTACGCAGTCCAGATCGCCGCCCTGGAACCCGACGGCACCCTCGTCCTCGACGAACTCCTCAACCCCCAAGCCGACTTCGAACCCGAAGCCAGCACCCTGCACGGCCTCACCCGCGACAACACCCAGCACGCACCCCTCTTCAGCGACCTCCTGCCCGCCCTCACCCAGCTCTTCCACGGACGCCACCTGCTCGCCTACAACATCCGCTACGACCACGACGTCATCACCCGCGAACTCCACCGGCACTACAACAACCCCGCCCCGGCACACACCTGGCTCACCGCCAGCCACTGGGAAGATGCCATAACCCCCCTCGCCACCTGGACCGGCCTGTGGTCCACCCACCACCACTCCTACCGCTACCCCCGCCTCAGCAGCCTCTACAACGCCACCACCAACTGCCGCCTCCTGCTACACCGACTCCACCAAGCCGCCAACAACCAACGCCCCCGCTAGCCCCACTGCCAGGCCTCCGCGAGGCCCAACTGACGCCAGACGCCGCGTCAGTCATCCCGCTGCACACAGGCAAGACGCCTCAGCGGTGAACGTGGCCGCTACCCAGTCCCGTTCACCGCTCAGACGGGCCATGACGGGCCATCGCTCGTGCACCGGTTCATCCAGCGGCGCGAGGGTCAGACGGCGTGGCTGGACGCTCTTCGGCCTGGACCTGCCGTTCATCCCGCGGCGCGGGGGTCAGACCTGTACGGCCCGGCCCCGCTGCTCGACCACCGCCGTTCATCCCGCGGCGCGGGGGTCGGACACGGTGCTCGCCGCGAACACGATCGAGTACTGCCGTTCATCCCGCGACGCGGGGTCAGACGCCGAGGACGCCGCCGACGCGTGCCGTTCATCCCGCGGCACGGGCGTCAGAGGAGGTATCGACCGCCGCGTTCTGTCGTCTGCTCGGTTCATCCCGCGGCGCGGGGGTCGGCACAGCGGCCGCGCACCGCGTCACGGCGGCTACCGGTTCATCCAGCGGGGCGGGGGTCAGGCCTCATGGCGTACCGAACGACGGCCGCATTCGAACGTTCATCCCGCAGCGCGGGGGAGGCAGACCCAGCCCCGGGTAGTACCGGATGCCGTTCGACGGTTCATCCCGCGGCACAGGGGTCAGACCTGATGCGCATCGGACGCACCTACACGGAGCACCGTTCATCCCGCGGCGCGGGGATCAGGCACGACGGGCCCCTCCGTGCCGTACAGGACCAGCGGTTCATCTGCGGCGCGGGGGTCAGACAACGCGCACGAGATGCTGAACGGCCTCCCCGTCGGTTCATCCCGCGGCGCGGGGGTCATGGATGACCAGTTCCTTCGCGTACGTGGAAAAGGACGGTTCATCCCTCGGCGCGGGTGCAGACGTGTCCTCGTGGGCGCGAATCCGTACAGACTCCCGTTCATCCCGCGCGCAGGGGTCAGACGACGCCGCCGCCATGCTCCGCCACCGGCTCGAACGTTCATCCCGCGGCGCGGGGGTCAGACATCTGCATGTAAGTCTGCTGTTTCTGCTGCTGCCGTTCATCCCGCGGCGCGGGGGTCGGACGTCTGGAGGAACGCCGCGAGCGTGTCGGTGACCCGTTCATCCCGCGGCGCGGGGGTCGGACACATCGTGGCGCGGCTGCCTGCGCATGAGGTTCCGTTCATCCCGCGGCGCGGGGGTCGGACGGGTAGAGCTGGCGGAACTCCCGCGTCCACTGCCGTTCATCCCGCGGCGCGGGGGTCGGACAGCCAGTGCGCCAAGCTGTCGTTACGAGGCTTCCGTTCATCCCGCGGCGCGGGGGTCGGACACTTCCCCGCCTGCGGTTTTGGAGGGTCTTTGCCGTCACGTGCCCTAAGGGCACAGCTATCCCCTGGTCGGTCGTCATCCCGCGTCTGCGGGTAGGTGAAGCCCAACGGCCACGAGTCCGAATGGCGTTCATCCCCGCACAAGCTGCGCGGAGACTAGCCACGCTACGGAACCCAACCTCCAACAGGGCCCACGACATGCCGACGAACCCCTGCAACGTCAGAACTGCTCCCATTCGCGTCGCTGCGCGGTGGCAACTCCCTGCTTAACGCGACCAGTACAGCTCCCACGCCCGTTCATCCCGCAGCGCGGGGGTCAGATCAGGCGATCGAAACCCCGGACATGGGCGACGACCGTTCATCCGGCGGCGCGGGGGTCAGAGACCGGCGGTCACGTCCACGTTGGGTTACACGACCGTTCATCCTGCGGCGCGGGGGCAGCCTTGGCACGTGGGCCGTCGTGGATCCGTTCGAACGGTTCATCCCGCGGCGCGGGGGCGAGACGTCGCCGCAACGTTCGGTGCGCGGGTCGTCTACCGTTCATCCCGCGGCGCGAGGGTCAGACCAGCAGCGCGCCAACCAGATCATCCGCGCCATCGGTTCATCCCGAAGCGCGGGGTCAGATGACATGTTCAGCGTGGTGCACATGGCGATGAGCCGTTCATCCCGCAGCGCGGGGGTCAGATACTTTCCCACCTGCGGCGTTGGAGGGCCTTTGCCGTCACGTGCCTGAGGACAGAGCTGTCCCCTGATCGGTCGTCATCCCGCGTATGCGGGTAGGTGAAGCCCAACGGTCACGAGTCCGAATGGCGTTCATCCCCGCAACACAACCGCGGGGACCGCCCACACTACGGAACATGCACACCGGTTGCAGCGCGACAGGCCGACGCTCATCCACAAGGTCGGCTCCAATGGCATCCACGGCACGGCAGGTTTCTCCCCCGCATGCCAGGTGCGCTCACAGAGCCCTACGCGGAGCGCGGCTTGCGGCCGGTCGACTTTTTGGTGGCCGTCTTCTTCGCTGCGGCCTTCCTGGCGGTCGTCTTCTTTGCCGGGGTCTTGTCGGCTGCGGTCTTCGCCGCGCGCTTCTTCGGGAGGTCGTGGACGACGGCGTTTTCGGTGTTCTCGCCGCGCGCGGTCCTGGCCGCCTCGACCGAGGCGTTGAGGGCGGCCATGAGGTCGACGACCTGTCCGGCCGGCTCGGGAGTCTCGCCCGCGACCGGGGCCGGCTTGCGGTGCTCGGCCTTCGCCGCGAGCATCTCCTCGACCGCTTCACGGTAGTGGTCGCTCAAGTGGCCGATCCCGTCCTGTGCCATGGTTTCCAGGAGCTGGATCGCCGCCTCGATCTCGTCGTCGCTCAGGTCGACTTCGCGCGGGGTGAGCTCGGCCGGGGAGCGGAGTTCGTCGTCCCATTTCATCGCGTGCAGGACGATCACGTCGCCCTTGACCCGGAGCAGCCCGAGGCGTTCCCGGTTGTGCCAGGCGAACTTGGCGACGGCGACCTTCGAGCTGCGCTCCAAAGCCATGCGCAGCAGCTTGTACGGTTTGGCTGCTACTTGGCCGTCGGCCTGGAGGTAGTAGCCGTCGCCCACCCGGACCGGGTCGATGCTGTCCGCGGTCACGAAGGCGACGATGTCGATCGCCTTCGCCGTGGGCAGCGGCATCGCGTCCAGTTCCGCATCGGTGAGCTGGACGATGGTGTCCTTGGACAGCTCGTAGCCCTTGCCGATCTCGTCGGCGCCCAGCTCCTGGCCGTCGATCTCGCACACCTTCCGGGTACGGACCCGGCCCATGTCCGCCAGGTGGACCTGCCGGAAGTTGATGTTGTGATTTTCCGTCGCGGCCAGGACCCGGCACGGGATCGAAACTAGCCCAAAACTGATCGCACCAGACCAAACGGCATGAGGCATAGGAAACCTCCCGAACCCCCTGGTCAGACTCAGCCTATGCTGCGGACCGCCACCCGGCACATGCTGGCCGGACGGATGCCGTCCCCGGCCGGAAACGACACTCTCCCGGGCGGGGACGGTGCCATGGATGGCGTAGGGTTACGAGCACCGACGCGGGGTGGAGCAGCTCGGTAGCTCGCTGGGCTCATAACCCAGAGGTCGCAGGTTCAAATCCTGTCCCCGCTACTCCACGGCACAGGGCCGGGAACCCCGAGAGGGTTCCCGGCCCTGTGCGTGCTCCGGCCTGCGGGGGGTGCTGCCCGGCCGATGGACGGGTCAGGCCGCCGCCGGGGCGCCGTCCGCGTGCATGTCCTTCAGCACGGCCGCAGGGACATCCTCGCCGAAGGGGACCTCGACGATGCGGACCACAGCTCTCTCGGCCTGGAGCCTCCTCTGCGCGCCCTCGGCCGCACCCAGCGAGTAGGACACCACCGACGTCCGCACCATCTGGCTGCCCTGCTCCCGCCACACCAGCTTGTAGTTCTTCACCGACAGCCCCTTAACCAAGATCAAGTCCGCCCCACGGGCGAACACGTGAGCCATCGTGGCAGCAGGCACTGACAGTCAGACTTGCGATGGCGCTGTTCATCCACTCATCCACGTGCGCCCGTGCGGCGGAGGCGGTGATGGGCAGCTCGTACGCACGGCTTGCTCCGTCATCTCGTAGGCGGCTGGCGCCGGTATGCGCGATGACGGCAGGTGCGAGACCCGATACCGCTCCTTGAATCAATTCAGCGCAAAGAGGCCGTCTGCCCCGGCCATCGCGCGGCGCCGCTTGGGATCAAGTTCCGGTCGGTCCAACAGCAGGTCCACCAGCGTCTTGGGCGGGCCGTAGCCACCGGACTTCCCGATCAGGAAGTCCTGGATACGGATCCGGCGCACTTCCTTCGTCGAGGCGCCTGCCAGGAGCCCGTCGTCCGCGATCTCGCGGGCCAGCGCCTCCAGGTCGCTGCGGTAGGAGGCGTACACGCGTCGGCTCTCCCGCTCAACGACCTGGGACGCGTCCCGAATGGCGCTCCTGATGACGAAGCCGTGAGCGGCACGGGCTTCTTCTTCGTCAGTGTCCGGCTCCGGCATGAGCGTGTGCGCGATCTCCTCCCAGGCCGCGTACCGGGTCTCCGACCGGAACGCGGGCAGGTCCGTCAACTGCGCTGCCAGACGCTCGGCTTCCTCCTGGAGACGGGCGGCCTTGTTGCTCTCCCGCGCCTCCTCTTCAAGGCGCCGCTGTTCCTTGAACTCCGCCCAGGCGGCATCGAGGGCACTGCTCCACGGCGCCTCCGACACCCAGTAGTGCGCCACGCCTTCCCGCACAAAACACAGGTCCACCCCCGCGAGCTCGCCGTCATGGGAACGGGCCGTACGCTGCAGGTCTTTCACTCGCCTGCGGTTGGGCTTCTCCAGGAGTCCCAGCTCCTCGTCGCTCATGGCGACACCGGGAAAGGCCTCGGCGTCGAAGCAGTCCGTCTCCCGGTAGAGGAAGCAGGCCCCCGCGTGCTGCGCGAGGCGCAGAAAGTCCTGGGGGTCCATGGTGTGGTCCCTGATCAGAACAGTCAGCCCGTCCGGCTCCGGGCCTGCTTCGACCACAACGAGCCCTGCTTCTTCCGCCCAGCCGGGAAGGGCATCCACCATCTCCTGGAGGTCAACCGTGCTCATGCAGAACCCTTTCCCATCCGTTTCGCCACCCTCTGTAGCGAACCGTGACAGAGAGTAGAGGCAGGCACTGACAACGCTGCCCGCTGCCCGGAATCCGCTGCCCGTAGATGGGCGGTGCGATAAACGCGGTTTTCACACTCCGGGGTGAACCGGTGCACGCACGGCTCGACTTCGGCCGGCGCAGCCCGCTACGAAGATCACTCCATGAGGCAGCTATCCGCGAGCGAGGTTGCGTTGGGCGCAGCAGCAAGAGCGATGACCGTGGGGATCACCAGCGTGGTGGCCGTGCTCGTCAGTTGGCCCGTGTCGGCGATGGCAGCGGGGTCCGGTGAGGAGCCCTGCCGGATCAACGCGGACGCGGTCGTCATCCGTCAGGGCCCGTCGAAGAATGCGGGGAAGGCCGGCATCGGCTACCGCGACCAGCAGTGCCGTTTCCACGGCTACACCCGCGATGTGGTGTGGGCGCACATCACGATGAAGGGATCCGGTGTGGACGGCCGGGTGGACCGCGGCCTGATCTCCACTGCGAAGGAAGAGCTCGCCCCCACCGGCCCCTGATGCGCGCTCTTCGCCTGTCGTTGGTGGTGCTGGCGGTGCTGGTCGGCACGGGCTGCGTCGCCGTCGCCCCCAAAACCGCGGCGCCCGCCCGGGAGTTGGTCCCCACCGGGAGCCGCTTCGCCAACGTGGCACCCGGACCATCCTGGCCCGACCCGGTGCAGCCGCCCGCCCGCGAGACCCTGGCCCCCGCCTACGGCCCCGCCCTCACGACGCCCACGGCTCCCAGCGCCGAGCCCGTGGACCCGCCCGGCCCGGACCGGCCACCACCCGAGACCCACGCCGGGCGGCACGAACATGCCCCGCGCGCCGCCGGCCACGCCCCGGCTGCCGTCCCGCCGCCCTCCCCCATACCCCGCCCCCGCCGGCCTCGCCCCCGGCCCGGCTACGACCCCGGGGCCCTGTGCTCCTGGGCGCAGAACACCGGTGTCGATCCGTCCGTCGTAGCCGCCTGCCGGCAGCAGCTCGGCCGTTGACCTGCATCCCCGGAGGGCTTGCTTGTGGTGGGGTGCGTGACCTCGCGGTGGCCGCTGCGTTGGGCACGGCGACACGTGTGGGACTCCCGCCCCTCCCCCGAGGCGGTTCGTGTTTTGCGGCCCTGACGCCCTCGCCACCCGCTGGCGTCAGGGCCGACCTATCTGTCGGCACGGCATCGGCAGTGACCTTCCGGTCCAATGAGCGGTTGGACTCAGCGTCGTCCGCCCTCAGGAGGTTTCCCTGTGCCGAGGTATGTGAGAGTCCGCGCGCTCTGGGCCGCTGCGCTGGCCGTGGCCGGTCTCGCGATTGCTGTGGCTCCGGCGACGTCCGACGCCTATGTCGATGAGCGGGCGAATGCGTGCCGGGCCGAGGCCGGCAACCCTTGCGCGTACGGGCTGGTCGTCACCTCCTGGCACCGCCCCGGTACCGGGGCGCGCACCGTGAGCTGGGTCTATGCCACCCGCAGCCCCGCCAAGGACCGCAATCTGGCCCGCTGGTGGTACCAGGCTCCCGGTGGAACAGCCCGGATCGGCGGGGGCTGGCGCGGGGGCCGGACGGTGAAGTCCTGGACCGAGATCACCTGGGGATCCGGCGGCCACGACCGCGTCGGGCCCGGCCTGCCCGCGGGCAGCCGGATCTGCGTGGAGTTCAACTACGGTGCCACCGCCCGGCCCTGCATCACCCTCAGGTAGAGGCCCGCTCTACGGTTTCGGCCTCTTGCGTCTCGGTGGTTCCTGGCAGTGCGGCGACCGCTCGTGCAGCGCCGTACGCACCAGGAGGTCGGCGATCGGCGCGCCGGGCTGAGCCGCTTCCCGGCGCAGCGCCTGGCAGGTGGGGCAGTTCTTCTTCACCGGTCTCTTTTCGGGGGTGTCACTTCTCGTCGGGGTTCAGGCGGACCGTGTGCCCCGTCTCTGACGGCGGGGTGTCAGCTGGTGGCCCAGGAGCGCAGGCGGGCGGCGGTGGCGCGCAGAGTGAGGGTGCCGGTGCGGATCTCTTGGACGAGGTCGGCCATGGCGCCGGCAGGGGGTTTGGCGGGTTCGGCGGAGTGGTGGAGGTAGCGCAGGGCGAGGGCGGATCCGACGAGGCCGTTGTAGTCGGTCAGGGGCCTGAGGGTGACGAACATCTGCAGCAGGACGGCGGCCCGGACGGGGGCTTCGAGGTAGAAGGGTTCGCCGGCGTGGAGTTCGTAGGCGTGGCGGTAGACGGCGGTGGCCAGGGCGCCCCAGTCGTCGATGCCGGTCTCGCGGCCGGAGCGCTGTTCGAAGTCCTGCAGGGCGTCCTCGATCCAGCGGGCGTCGATGCGCAGGAACATCAGCGCTGGCCGGGGTCGAAGGCGTCGTCGAACTCGGCGAGCAGGCCGGTCATGTCGTCGACGAGGCCGGCCACGAAGGGGTCGCGGGCGGGGTCGATGTCGCTTTCGATGAGGCCGGAGACGTAGGCCTGCATGGTGACGCCCCTGCGCTGGACGCGCTCGGCGAGGAGTTCGTGGGTGCGAGCGCGGACGCGGACGTTGAGCTGCTTCTCATCGGCTGCCATCCCCCAAGGCTAGCAATTGCTAGCAATCGGCGGGGGTGTGTTCCGTCCCATTCGACCTTCTCGCCGCGCACCTCGGTGACGAGGGGCTAGGCAAATCGCGGTGAGCGCGGCAGCACACGAAATCCCAGGAGGCGTTGTCGCCGAGAGCGATGTGCGCTCAGCCGTCCCAGCCTTCGTTATCGGCGGACTCTGTTATGCCCCTGGTTGGAAGGTCGTAGCGGCCATCGACGAATGGCTGCGACCAGCACACATCAAGCGCGTCCTAAACGAGCCCGCGGGCGTGGAGGTGCTCTCAGTCCAGGGCAGCATTGAGGAGAATCTGCGCCAGCTCGCGCGGCTGGGAGAACATCGGCCAATGGCCGGTGTCCATCTTGACCAGCCGCCAGCGTTTGCTGTTCAGCAGCTCGGCCACATCTTCGTCGGGCTCGGCGTCGTCGGGCTCGGCCCCTGGCATCACGCACAGGATGTATGTCGCCGGAAGTTCACTGAGCGGCCCCGCCAGTACAGCGGGCTCGGTCAGCGTGGCACCTGGGTGAGGCGTCGAGCCACGCACGAGGCGTGCGATCTGCTCATCGGTGAGACCTTCGCCGTGGTAGTGAGCAGCTGGCGCGAGCGGCCAAAACCCTCCGTTCTCGGCGATCGATGCCTGCACGGCCGCCCCGCCGTCCGGCCAGGCGGAGACAAACGACTCGCCGTCCGTTGGAACACTTGAGTCGACGAATACCACGCGGGCCAGTCGGTCACCGATCCGCTCCGCGGCCTGACCTACCGGGATGCCCGAGTAGCTGTGGCCCACCAGGACTACGTCACGCAGACCCTGGTGCTCTACCTCGGCAACGATGTCCTGGACGTGAGTCGCTTGCCCCGCCGGTACACCCTGCTTGTCAGCAAGACCGGACAGCGTCAACGGATAGACGCCGTGGCCAGCCGCGCGCAGATCCGGCACCACCTCGCCCCACGCCCACGCCCCGAGCCGTGCACCTGCAACCAGCACGAAATTCACCATGCCCGAACGGTAGCCGAGCCGCCTGACGATCAGACGACAGCGAAGGACAAGACACCTCGGGACACCTGACCCGGTGCATACGCAGCGAGGGGCAATCCGCCCCGGGACGAACAGCGAACTGAACGACTTCACCTGGGACAGCGACAAGATGACGAAGGACGGGACACAAGTCCTTACTTTCTATTCGAACACCCATTCGGTTCTGTGGGCTATGGTGGATATCTGGCCACTGGGACAGAAGGGGCAAGGGGGCATAGAGCAGCTGGAGGAGCGGATGGGCGGGTTTGTGCATCTGCATGTCGCGTCCGGCTATTCCGCCCGGTATGGCGCCTCCCACCCCGATGCCCTGGTGGTGCAGGCCGCCGAGCGCGGCATGACCGCGCTGGCGCTGACGGACCGGGACACCGTGGCCGGAATGGTGCGCTTCGTGAACGCGTGCGCCGCCCACAACATCCGGCCGGTCCTCGGCGTCGATGTCGCCGTCGCCCCCCACCAGCCGACCGCCCCCGGCGCGCGCCGCCGTACCCCGGTCCGTGGCGGTGCCCACGTCGTCGAGCCTCCGCTGCGCATCACGTTGCTCGCCCAGAGCATCGAAGGCTGGGCCAGGTTGTGCCGGCTGGTGTCGGCCGCGCACGCCGAAGCCGCGGGCGGGCTGCCGGTGGTGTCCTGGCCGATGCTCCACGCCCACGCCGGAGTCGGCCTGACCGCGCTGCTCGGCCCGGTCTCCGAGCCCGTGCGCGCCCTCTCCGCCGGTCGGCCCGACCTCGCAGGCAAGTTGCTGGAGCCGTGGCGGGAGCTGTTCGGTCCGTCGCTGCGTCTGGAGACTGTCTGGTACGGGCAGAGCGGCACTGGTCCCGGTTCGCTGCGGCTGGCCGGACGCACCCTGGAACTCGCCGATGAGGTCGGCGTCGAGGCGGTGCTGACCAACGCGCTCCGCTACGCCGACCCCGCCCAGTCCCGGGTCGCCGACGTCCTGGATGCGGCCCGGCTGCTGCGCCCCATCCCCTTCCGGCACACCGACCAGCTCGACCCGGGCGAGCGGTGGCTCAAGGACCCCGGCGCGATGGCGGCCGCCGCCGAGCAGATCGCCCTGGCCGCCGGCGCCGGGCCAGGGCGTGCGGTGCGCCTGCTGGAGGCAACCGTACGTGCCGGAGAGGAGTGCCGTCTCGATCCCGTCGTGGACTGGGGGCTGGGCCGTGCGCATTTTCCCGAAGCTCATGTGGTGGGTGCGGGCAAGGCGGCCGGGGAGGGGATGGCGTTGCTGCGCCGGCGCTGCGAGGCCGGGATGGTGGCCCGCGGCCTGGACCGCGACGAGCAGGCGGTGCGCCTGCTGGAGCACGAGCTCGGCGTCATCGCCCGGCTCGGTTACGAAGCCTATTTTCTGGCGGTCGCGCAGGTCGTGGCCGATGTGCGGGCGATGGGGATCCGGGTCGCCGCGCGCGGCTCCGGGGCAGGCTCGATGGTCAACCACGCCCTGTTCGTGGCGACGGCGAACCCGATCAGTCACCGGCTGATGTTCGAGCGGTTCCTGTCCGAGCGCCGCACCTCACTGCCCGACATCGACCTGGACGTGGAGTCCGCCCGGCGCCTGGAGGTGTATGACCGGATTTTTGAGCGGTTCGGGCCGGAGCGGGTCGCGGTGACCGGGATGCCCGAGACCTACCGGGCCCGCCACGCCCTGCGCGACACGGCGCTGGCCTTGTCGATCGCGCCGCAGACCGCGGACCGGATCGCCAAGTCGTTCCCGCACATCCGGGCCGTCGACATCCCGCACGCCCTCAACGAGCTGCCGGAGCTGCGGCAACTTGCCGCCGAAGCAGAACGGTTCGGCCCGCTGTGGGAGCTGGCTGCCAACCTGGACGCGCTGCCGCGCGGGTATGCGATGCACCCGTGCGGGGTGATCCTGTCCGATGCGAGCCTGCTGGACCGCCTCCCCGTCCAGCCCACCCCGGGCGGCCAGTACCCGATGGTCCAAGCGGCGAAGGAAGAGGTCGAGCAGCTGGGCCTGTTGAAGCTTGATGTGCTCGGGGTGCGGATGCAGTCCGCGATGGCCCACGCGGTCACCGAGATCCGCCGCACCACCGGCCGCCACCTCGACCTGGACAGCCCCGACCATGTCGACCTCGACGACCCGGCAACCTTCGAACTCATCCGGTCCGCCAATGTCATCGGCTGCTTCCAGATCGAGTCACCGGGCCAGCAGGACCTGATCTCCCGGCTACAGCCGCGGCACATGCAAGACGTCATCGCCGACATCAGCCTCTTCCGCCCCGGGCCGGTCGCCGGCGGCATGCCCGCGAGGTTCATCGCCGCCCGCCACGGCATCGAACCACCCCGCTACCCCCACCCCGACCTGGAGCCGACCCTCGCCGACACCTACGCCGTGGTGATCTGGCACGAACAGATCATCGAGATCCTGTCCCGGATGACGGGCTGCGACTGGGCCGCCGGCGACATCGCCCGCCGCGCCCTCGCCTCCCGCGACCGCCTGCCCAGGGTCGAGGCCTGGTTCAGGACGGCGGCCGCCGCCCGTGGCTACACCCGGTCTGTCATCGACGAGGTGTGGGGCACCGTCAAGGAGTTCGGAGCCTACGGATTTTGCAGGGCGCATGCGGTGGCGTTCGCCGTGCCCGCGGTGCAGTCCGCCTGGTTGAAGGCGCATCATCCGGCGGCGCTGTATGCCGGGCTGCTGGAGCACGACCCGGGGATGTGGCCGCGCCGGCTGATCGTGTCCGACATGCGCCGCAACCACGTGCCGGTCCTGCCCGTCGACGTCAACGCCTCCCGTGCCGCCCACCGGGTGGAGGAGACCGCGACGGGGTGGGGGGTGCGGCTTGCGCTGTCCACCGTGCGCGGGATCAGCGAGGCGGAGACCGCCCGGATCGAGGCGGGCCAGCCCTACAGCAGCCTCCAGGACCTGTGGCACCGCGCCCGCCCCTCCCTGCCCACCGCCCAGCGCCTCATCCAGATCGGCGCACTCACCACCCTGCAGGGCGGCCTGTCGCGGCGTGACCTGCTGCTGCAGGCCACCGAACTGCACCGCCACGCCCGCCAGCGCACCCAGAGCGAGGGGCAACTGCCGCTCGGCGGCGACCTGGTCACCGCGGCCCCCAGCGGCCTGCCCGAGATGACCGCCCGCGAGGCCCTGGGCGCCGAGCTCGACATCCTCGCCATCGACGTCAGCCGCCACCTCATGGAGCACCACCACCGGCTGCTGCGGGAGATCGGCGCCACCGACGCCGCCCACCTCCAGCACCTCCACCCCGGACAGCAGGTCCTGGTCGCGGGCGTGCGGGCCTCCACCCAGACGCCCCCGCTCGTTCACCGCACCAAGTCAAGCCCGTACGGGGAAGCGACCGCGCGGGAGCCGCAGCGGATCATCTTCGTCACCCTCGACGACTCGACCGGCCTGATAGACCTGGCCTTCTTCGCCGACAGCCAAGCCGACTGCGCGCACACGATCTTTCACAGCTGGCTGCTGCTGGTCCGCGGGAAAGTCCAACGTCGTGGCCCGCGTTCGCTCAGCGTTGTCGGCTCTGCCGCGTGGGATCTGGCGGAACTGGCGGAGTTGCGTCGGTCCGGAGGTCTCGATGCTGTAGCGGGCCGATTGGCGGAGCGTCAGGAACGTCCTGCCCCTGAGTCGAGAAAGCGTGGCCGAACGATTCAAGTGGCCAACGGCGTCGAAATGGATCCATGGGCGGATCTCAGGCCCGCTGGTGGTGACTCCGTGGAAGGCCGTAAGTTCTGGCACTCCAGGCCCGGTTCTCCAGATCTTTAGATGTCTCACGAGACAGCGGGTGCATCTCCGGCTGAGCACGATGACGAGCGGGGTCACCGTCGTGGCGTAAGAGGTACGACGATCGCCGACTGGTTCGATATCTGCTCACGGAGAGCCGCGTTCTCGGCGTACAGGGCGGCGATGACGGTTGCTGCGGCGTCGACTTGGTCCTGGAGACGGTCGCGGTCTGTCCGGGCTTTTCGGAGATGCTGGCGTAGTGCGGTGATGGTCTCGGCCTGCTTGCGGTCTTGGGTACGGGCTGGACTGTGCCCAATGCGGTTGTCCCAGTCGGCCAGCACGTTCGTGGCGCGGTTCATGGTGGCGCGGCTGACGCCGGCTTCCCGCCAGAGGTTGTTCTTGGTGAGTTTTCCGTCGGTGCGGGTGGGGCGGCCGGTGAAGAGCCGTTCCATGGCGTCGCGCAGAGCGCGTTCTGTGCGCGGTGAGACGCTCGGCCGCTCGGCTGAGGTCATGAGGTGGTCCTTCGCAGGACGTGATCGACTTCGTTGAGTTGCTCGGTCAGTTGCTTGCGGCGATTGGCCGGGAGCTTGGGGGTGGCCAGCAGGTCCTTGATGGAGGCTCGCTCGGCGGTCCAGATCGGCAGGTGCGCGGGGGCGATGATGCTGCGGGCGCAGCGGGCGGGTTGGCACCGGTCGATGAGAGGGCCTTGATGTCCTTGGGGGACGACGGCGTCCTCGAGGCATTTGGCGCCGATGGGGTTGGCTTCGTCCATCGTGCAGTGGTTGAGCTTGCCGAAGCGCACGGTGAGGTGGACTTGGCGGAGGAGGCCGTACTCGACCCGGAGATCTCCGCGCTGGGCTTTCTGGTTGGCGCGGAGGTGTTCGGCCTGGTTTCGTACGGTGGCGAAGGCGCCGCGGAGCTGGTCAGCGCCCGGGCCGTAGCCGATGTTCTCGCCTCGTCCGTCGGCGTCGAAGAGTTCCTTGAGCTGCTCGAAGCGGCGCTCGCTGATGGCGGTGGTGAGGTGGCCGGCCCAGGCCGGGGATGGTTCGGTGTAGCCCTGGGTGGTGGTGTTGGCGAGCGCGCGCGTTGCGGCGTGTTTGAGCTGCATTCCGACGGCGATCTCCGATCCGGGGAAGTCCCGGGTGAGCATGGCCATGGTGCGTCGGAACATGTGAGGGCTCAGCTTCTGCTCGGGAATGCCCGGCAGACCGGTGATGTCCCGGTGGCGATTGACGTGCTGAAGGAAGCTCGTGATCGCCTGGCAGCTGTCCAGGTGGGCGATGGGCGACTTGGCCTGTACCGAGGCAAAGGCAAGCGTGTCGTGTACGGAGAGCTCGGCAGCCGTCTGGATGGCCTGGGCGACCGGCTCGATGATCCACCAATGCTTGACGGGCAGGTTGGGGTTGAGTTTGTGCAGGGTCGACCTCACTGCCGGGCTGCCGTAGTGCTCGACGACCGAGTCCTTGAGGATTTCCCGGACCTCGCTGTCCCGCATCATCGACAGCGCGGTGACGAACACCAGAGCCGCATTGCGCAGCGCTGTGAACTCGATCCAAAGGCGCTGCGGATAGAGGCTCATGCACCAAGGCCCCGCGGTGCCGTCCGGGCGGTCGACCTGGGTGAGGTCGCAGAGCAGACCACTCTGCGTGCGCCCCTCGGCGGCCAGTTCCTCGACACGCGCGCGCAGTTGGCGTCCGTGCGGTGCGGTTGCGGCGAAGACGGTGGTGGGCTGCGCGACGCCGATCATCGTGGCCAGCACGGACCAGTTCACGGCCGTGGTGGCGTTCTTGTTCCGCGTCATGTCGTTCGCCAGCCACACCGGAATGCGGTGGGAGGGGTCGGCCAGCCACTTCTCGCACAGCTGGCGTGCCTCGGATAGAGGGACTGGACGGGCGGTTTCTTGAAGGTACCGCCAGTAGGCGCGGGCCCGCAGGATGTCGGGACCGAAGGTCTCGATGTATGTCCAGGCAGAGTGGATGAGGGGAAACCAGGTCTGCGGCGGGATGACGGGCGTTCGTAGCGGCCTGTTGCGCGACAGCTCGAGTACCTGGGCACCAGTCTGTCCCGGCCACGGGTCCGCGGTGAGCCCGCCATGCGTGAGCGCGGGCGCCAGTCGGTGCAGCAGCTTGATGGTCAGGATGTGGGGCCGGACCGCGGTCAGGTCAAGGTGTTCGCGGCGGTTGGTGAGGTAGCGGTGGAAGTCGGCTGTTGACCATTGGCCGAAGTCTTCGGGCAGGCCTTCGCCGGCTCCGAACGTAGCCAGTGCGCGCAGGATGCCGACGTGCCGCTGTACCGTGCCGACCTTGCGTGGCCGAGGCTGCAGATGAAGTCCTCGGGCCAGGATCTTGGGATGGCGTGGGTTGAACTCGATCATTGCCAGCTCGCGGGCGAGAAGGTTCTGCACCTCGGTGAGCTGCATGAGCGTCAGACGCCATTGCCCGGGCACGAGCCGGGCAGGGCGGCGCAGCACGTCGTTGAAGTCCCAGGTCTGCGTCTCCCCGAACAAGGGTGGACGTGCCCTGGGCAGTAACGGCAGGGACTGCAGGACCGGTTCGTCGTCCGCGAAGACGCTGGGGCGGCCGGATGGGGCCGGCTGGCCGCTCATACGTCTAACTCCACCTGCGAGGAGATGGGGAGCTGCAGCGTCAGGCCCTCGTCGGCGATGCGCTGGCGGGCCCGGGAGATCTCGGCGTCGGTACGCAGGCCGAGAACCTCGGTGAGGTTGGCCTGGCTCTGTCCCCACAGGGCGTGAAAGTGGCGCGGGGCGAGCCGGTGACGCAGCTGTTCCAGATGGGCGGCGAACAGCAGAAGTTGAGGAAGGTTGGACGGCAGGATGAACGCATTGCGGCATTCCAGGCAGCGGGTCGGGGCGACCGGGCACATCTGACCCGGGCGCCCGAACGGGGAAGTGAAGGGGTCGCGGCAACTGGAGACGCCCATGTCGAGTTCACCGGCTCGCAGCTGCTCGATGTCCTGCGCCGATAGCCCCAGTGCCGCTTCGGCGTCCGGATCGTGGAGGGACTGTTCTTGGTCGAGGACGACCGGGCCAGTGAGGGCCTTGGACAGCCAGTGCTGCTGGGCCGTGGTGATGACCTGGCCTGCGATGACGCGCAGCGTGGTGCCGTGGGCGTAGCTGCGGCGGAACGTCTCCTCGGTGTGGTCGTCGGCGATGTCGCTGATGCGGCCCTTGAAAGTCAGGGCCTTCTCAACCTTGCCGGACTTCCGCAGCCGGCGGATGTCCGCCGGCCCGTCGATGCGGACGTTGTGGATGTTCAGCCAGTCGGTGAGCCGCAGTCCCGAGCCGGTCCCGCGGAAGGACTGCACGGTCATCGTGTGGTGGCTGACCGCGGCACGCAGGAAGAGCGGAACCGGCAAGGTGGCGGAGCGTTCGGCTAGCGGACGGGCCAGGGTCAGCAGGGAACGGGTCACCTCGGCGACATCCAGGCGGGGGTTGCTGGGATGCAGCACCCGATCTTCCTTCTGAGCCGGTGTGCTGTACGCGCTACGGCGTGTGGTCCGAGCTCGCTGCTTCGTAAAGTCGATCAGCACACTGCGGGGACCGTACTCGATGTCATCCTCGTGCAGGGCCACGACTTCCTCCGACGTACGGCCGGTTGCTGCCATCAGCAGGATCCGATAGCTGTGCAGGTCGAGGTTGTGCGGGTAGAGCATGCCGACCAGGTGCCGCAGCAGGCAGTTGACAGTGTGCTGCGGCAGGGTGCCGGGCGGGAGGAGCTCGCGCAGCGGCGCCGACCATTGTGCTGGGGGCGGGAGGCGCTCCGCGATGTCCTCGCAGGTCCACACCCCGTGAGCCAGGGCCCACAGCAGGTTGGCCGGCTCCGCCCACCCGTCGACTCGCGGGTCGCTCCCCACGGCCGCGAGAGCCCAACCCTTCTTGATCCTCTCCTCGGTCGCACGCCGGGCCGCCCAAGCTGCCTGGATGATCTGCTTCTTGTCGGCCCGACTGAACTCGTCGACTTCGACGCACTGCCCCTTGCTCACGCCGAGGGCACCCTTCACCCAGCCATGCAGGTGTCCGGCCACCGAGCGGTCCGGGTGGGCGATACGACGGGCGATCAACTGCCGAAGCCGGCTGGCGAGCCAGGCCGGGCTCGGCGAACCTGTCTGGTAGCCGGTCGGCAGCAGCCGGATCCACTCCGTGACCGCATGGTGCAGATCGGGTTCGCCCGCCGCCAACGAGGCCTCTGCGGCTCTCGGCTCCGCCGAGTCCAGGTACGTGCAGAAGTCGCTGATGGCCTTGCGGAACCCGCGGCATGCTCCCGTCGACAGCACGGCAGCTGCCATCAACTCCACCCACTCATCCGCTAGTTCAGCGGCCAGCTGCGAGCACGCATATCCGCTCGGGTCGAAGGTCACGGTGACCGGGCGCCGCCCTGTGTCCAGCGACACTGCCTGGCGCACGCCGATCCGCGGCGCCGTGTTCGACGATGCTGCCGGAGCCGGAGGCGGAAAGCCTCCTCGGTACTCACCTCTGCGGGGCACCCGGTTCCTCCAGGTTCAACAGGTGACGGGCGAGGGCGATGTACGAGGCCCCACCGGCCGCGTCCCAGTTTCGGAATGCGTCGTCGACCTCCCGCATCGGATCCTTGAGATAGCGGATATAGCGGTAGGTCGTGCCGGGATGGGCGTGACCGAGGCGGCGCTGCACGACCAGCAGCGGGTTGCCGACCATGTGGTCCAGCAACGTCGCCATCGGCAGCTTCCTGGCCTTGATGTCGTCAAGGGCCTCACGGGTGAGGTAGATGAGGAGCCGCAGGGCGAACGTGTGCCGCAGATCGTGATAGCACCAGCAGTGCCGCGGAAGGACCGGGGCCTCCCGGTCGTTCGACCACTGCTGCATCCGTTCCCAGGCCCGCCAGCGCACCCGGTCCCAGCCGGAGAACGACAACATCGCTCCGCCTTGCCCGAGGAACACCGCGAGCGGATCCAGACCGTCCCCAGTCTCCAGTACGGCGATGCGCCGCAGTTCAGGATCCATGTCCTTGATCACGCGGGTGACCGTGCACCCATCCAGGACCCCACGGATCCTCGCGCTGTCCGCGTCCAGGCGCTGGATGACGAACAGTTCCCGGCTGCGACGGCGCAGCGCGCGCTGTGCCTTGGCCACGATCCGGGGGCGCTCGAGCAGCAGATAGGGGTCCATCAAGGCCATCGCGCCGAGCGGAACGTACACCGAGCGCGGGCGCTGGTACTTGGCGCAGGCAGCCAGATCAACGTCCGCGGTGGCGGGCTTCGGGCCGCCGGTTAGGCCGATTTCGGGCAGCAGCAGGGTGGACCATTCCTGAAGGCGCATGCCCGTCATCAGTGCCAGCTCGCACGCGGCACGGTTGCGGTGCGGCCACCATCCACGGAACGTGCCGTCCAGGCTGGCGTCCGGCCGCAGACCCCCGAATCCGACGTCACGGCAGAACAGGTACTGCTCGAGTTCCATGTGGCGCACACGCAGGTCACGGCTGACACCGCTGCCCAGCGAGGCCGTACGGCCGGTGGGGCGCCACGGCCGCCCAGGGACCTGACCGCGCTGGACCAGGTAATCGTAGAGCTGGCCGAGTGCCGCCGAATCACGATCCCAAGCGGCCTGTCCGACGGTCTCCTCGGCTTGCTCCCGCCGCCACAACCGAAACTCCAGCAGGTCCGCCTCGCTCGCCGAGGCGAAATCGCGGCCACGGGTGGCCAGGAAATTGAACAACATCAACGCGGTGTACGCGTAGGCCTTCATCGTCTTCGCATCACGGCCCGCGAGCCCCATCGCCCGGAACCAACTGGTCAGCGGTTCGACCGGACGCATCGTGTCATCGAGCAGGATCGGGGTGCCCCGGGGCAGTCGGCGCCGTTCGAAGAGCTCGCTCAGCTCTGCATAGCTCCGCCCCGCGACCGCACCCACCTTCCAGACCCGGCGCTGGTCCACGAAGAACAACTGCACAAGACCCCCGAGAGCAGCCCCATCATCCGACATTCCGTTCAACGGATGAATGGCCGACGAGGAAACTGTCGCAGCAGGGTTCGGGACACAGACGCCGGGTCAGTCGAGCTACCGGTCTGTGGCCAACCGATATGAGCGGGGTCACCACCGGGCGCGCAGCACGCCGTCGCTATCGGGCAGGGCGGCGCAAAGAAGTGGGTGGCGTTCGTCGAGGTATACGGGCAGGGCGCAGGCGGCTCGGGCGTCGACTACAAGGGTGGCGAGTTCTTGGTACTCGGTGTCGTCGACGACCGCGTGTCTGATCGTCCCGTCCTGCGACTCCCAGACGAACTCCGCGGATCCCTCCTCTGGCAGCGTGGCGAGGACCGCGCCGACATCGGGGTTCAGGTCCGGCCAGACGGTCAGCAGGGCGCGCGGGCTGAGGCCGGTACGTACCGCGTCGAGGTTCTGCTGCGTGAGGCGGTGGAAGCGTGCGGCGTTGCGGACGTAGCCCTCCTCCAGGAGCACCGCCTGCTGTGAGGCCAGCGCCGTGCGCACGTGCGCCCAGAACCCCTCGTCGGCCGCCTCCGTCACGGCCGGCTCCTCCAGCTCCGCAGCGTAGGGGGAGGTCGCCATCGGTTCCGGGAAGAGACCGAGTTCCCGTGTACGGGCCACGGCGTCCGCGCAGTCGCTGCCCACGTATACGTACTGGTCCCACCCGACATGCACGGTGAACACGTCCCCAGCCTCCAGACGGCACCAGGCACCTTGGTCGCGGAGCATGACCCGGATCAGCTCCAGAGCGACCGGAAGGGAAACCTCGGCCCCGTCGTGGTAGCCAGCGAGATCGGGCGGGAAGAGCTTGCCGAGGCCGTGTCCTGCATCCGACGGCTCCACGCCGAAGTGGACGAAACCGGTGACTGCAGGCTCGCGGATCTCCAGCCGATCGATACCCGAGGCCTCCGCGAAGGCGGCGATCGCCGCGAGGTACGCGGCTTCGACCGGCCCATGGTCACTGACCGTCTCCTCGGCACCGGTGTAGTGGCCGTGTTCGTCACGGTCGGCGGGGTCGTACTTGGTGATCCGGTGGACGAAGGACGGCGGCACGTTGCTCCCTGCGCGGTCAGATAGGATGCCAGCGTTGGAAATGGCCTTTCCAGTGCTGGGTATCAGCTGCTGAGGTCGAACACGCCCCAGGTGGTGAACGGTTCGGCCTGGACGTAGATCCTGCTTCCTCGGCCGACAACCCGCCGACGGCCGGGGGCAGAGCCATCGGGCAGGGTGAGCAGGCCGACGTCCGTTGGCTCGACGGATGTTTCACCGATCTCTCCGTGGGCGAGTCGGTCCCGCTCCTCGCCGTAGCCACCGTAGAAGGCGACTCGCTCATCGTGGACGGCCAGTGCGTGGGAGCCCCGCACGCGGTTCGCCCACACCCTTACGGGCCGATCGGTGCGGTCGGGGCGTATCTCGACGAGCGGGAAGTCCGTGTAGGGGCACGCCCAGGCGGTGGTGCCCGACACGTTCAGGGCATAGCAGTCGAAGAGACCGGGGATGCCGGCGTCGTCCGACGTCCAGGTGTGCCGACCTGTGGAGCTCCAGCGGTGGATCCCGATCGGGTTCTCGTCGAAGTGCCCGACCCAGATCTGGCCAGCCTCGTCCACAAGCAGGTGCTCGATGGCGTCCCCGACGGAAAAGGACGAGGTCTCACGGCCGAGCGCATCGAAGACCTGGACCTGGTGCGTGTCCTCGTACCGGCGCACGCGAGACGCGGCGACGACAAACCCGCCGTCAGGCAGGCGGTCCAGGTGCGGCCAGCGGGCCCACACGGCGCTCAGCTCGGTGAGTTCGACGTTGCCGCCCAGATCGACGGAAACGACCAGCGCGTCAAAAGGCAGGACATCGCCGCCGGGTTGCGGAGCGCGTTCGGCAAGCAGCCAGTGGGCGGCGCCGAAAACGTCGACGGTACTGGTCAGGACGTGGCGGTCATGGTGCGCTTGAGGGAGATGGGCGTAGGGAACGAGGGCGGTCTGCTGCACGGGCTGGCTCTCCTGAGTGGGCGGTCGGTCACGGCCATCGGGCACTGCGGTGCGGCGACGGCGGTGCGCGAGCGGTGGAGAGCGGAGCGGGGCGCCTAGACGGCATGGCCCTTTCTGGTCGTCATGAGGTGATCCTGGTTGACATCCGACCTGGGGACAAGCCATTTCTCCAGACCCTGCGCTGTCCCTGCGCTGCAAGGAAATCCGGAGGGGCTGGCGAGCGGCTAGCCACCGTGGAGGACCCACTCGTCGAGGCCTCCGTAGACGTGAGCCTCAAGGCATTGCGGCGCGTCAAGGCCAACAGCTTCGCCGCGGTAGAGGGCGATCAGCGAGTCCTCGCCTCGCCACCACGTGTCGGTCAGGCCCTGCACTTCGGGTACCGGCTCGTATCCGCCGAGGTCCAGGGACTCGACGGCCTTGCCTCTGATCTTGGTGACGGTCTTGGCCCAGCGTCCGGCATGGGCGGCGAGCGCCAGGGACTCCACCCATCCGTCCGTGTTGGCGTGCAGGGGCGTCCAGCGGTTGGCATCAATCCCGAACTCGCCGTCAGGTCCGATCACGAATCCGTAGGCCATGGACACCCGACCGTTCCCGGCCGGGAACGACCAGCCCTCTGTTTCCGAGCCCTCGGGATGGTCGGCGTCCAGGATGCGCGGGCCGCCCTCGTAGAACGAAGCCGGCGGCAGGGCAAGGCCGCCCCAGCGGTCCTGAAATGCCACGGCCCGGTCGATCTCCACTGCGGGAATCCCAAGCCCGATCCAGGCGTCGCGGTGGCGCCGGATGCCCTGCACCGGGACACGGATGCCGTCCACCTCGACGAACCTCTGGGCTCTGCGGCTCAAGCCGGAAGGCGCGACCGGGATCGACGACATCGATGTACCGGCCATCACTGCTCCTCGCTGCTGCCGGAGTGGAACACGGCCTCCGCGATCTCTCGCACGCGGTCCATGGTGATCCCCGCGCGTTGTTCGACGGCGAGGGGATGGTCGGTGGGCTCCAGTTCGACGTAGGGGCGCTCGCCAACCGGGCGGGTGTGGACGTGGGTCTTGAGATTGAGTGTCGTGGGCGAATAGACCGGCAGATCAGTGGTCAGCCAGCCGAAGTAGGGCTTCTCGGCCTCCCGGCCGAGCGTGTCCCACAGGTCCGCCGAGCGGGAGAAGTTTTCGCGGCTGAGCGACACCCAGACACCCCAGGAGAACACCTCGTCGCTACCGACGATTGGTATCTCGATCATGCCCTTCACGAAGTGGTGCTGCGCGTGAACCACGCACTGGTCCGAGGAAAGCAGGCAGTCTTCGGCGTCGGCGAAGGCCGGATCCCACACAGCCGGGGCCTCGGCCGAGTAGGTCATCGGCAGCTCAGAGTGGTGGGCACCGCAGCACGAGCAGGTGAACCCGAGATCACTGGTCATGGCACTGGAGCCTAGTGACGGGTTCCGACACTGCCTCGGGCAGGAGCCCCGCCTGACCCGCTGCCCTACTGGACGCTCAGTCGCAGTGGCTCGAACGGCAAGGGCAGTCCTCGCTTAACTCGCAACGTTCGATTTATGTTCGATATATTGATCTCAGAGGTGCATCGGCAGCCCTCGAATGCACTGAGAGGCGGATGGTCATACTGCTGCGAACGGCGTGCGTCTCGCGGCCCATGGTGACGAACCCGTCCGCAGCAGGAGAACGAGACACTCTGAGGCGTCTGGAGAAGCCCGGAAGCGCGGGGTGAACCATGGCCACAACTACCCGTACGCGCTGCGTGCTCAGAATCCACTTCCACCTGGCCGAACAAGGCGCAGGCGAGGAGGTGTTCGCGCGGCTGCTGACGCTGGTCGAGGACATCACCCCGTGCTATCAGCCGCATCCTCCTGACACCGTCGACGCCGAGCTGACCGGGGCCTTGCGCTTCTGGGCTCCCCGCGGCCCCTACGAGATCGCCTCCGTGCTCCGCCTGCGCGCGCTGGCCCATGCCGGTATTTCCTCGACCGCGGGCATAGGCCCGTCCCCGATGATCGCGGCGATGGCCGCGGCCGCGACCCCGCACGGCCAGATCACCGTGGTCGGCCCCGACCCGGTCACGGTCACCGCGTTCCTGCGGCCCCGCCACGTGGCCACGTTGCCGGGCGTCGGGCCGGCCACCGCGAAAACCCTCGCCCAGTTCGGCATCCTCACCATCGGCCAGCTCGCCGACACCCCGCCGCCCACCCTGGCCCGCCTGCTCGGCACCCAGACCGCGCGTGAACTGAACGCCCGCGCCCGCGGCATCGACGACCGTCCCGCCCAACGCGCCGCGCTCGTGCGCTCCACCACCGCCAGCCACCGCTTCGCCCACGACGAACTCGACCCCGACCAGCACCACCGCGCGCTGCTCTCCCTGGCCGAAGAACTCGGCCAGCGCCTGCGCGCCTCGAAGGAGGTGTGCACGGGCCTGGCGATCGTGGTCCGGTATGCCGACAACTCCTCCACCACGCGCAACAAACGCCTGCCGGAACCAACCGCCCACACCGCCGCCCTCACCCACACCAGCCTCGACCTCCACCGCGCGCTGGGACTGCAACGCGCAAGGGTGAGGAGCATCTCCCTGCGCGCCGAGGGACTCACCGGCATCGAAGCCGCCTTCCACCAACTGCTCCTGGACCCCGGCGACGACAAGGCCCGCCGTATCGAGCAGGTCGCCGACGCCGCCCGCGCCAAGTACGGCCCGCACATCATCGGCCCGGCCGCTCTCGCCGCCCAGCAGCCCTCCCCGCCCAGCCCTGCCCACCGCCCTCTGGCACGACGAACACCCCTGTAGGAGCCCCCTGTGAGACCCGAGCGCTTCCGCCGGTTCTGCCTCGACACCCTGCCCCAGCACGGTCCCGACATCACCGCGGCCGAGGTGTGGGAAGGCGACGGTGCCCCGCCGTTCGGCATCGTGATCACCTTCGCGAACGGCAGCCGCCTGTGGGCCACCATCACCGGAGTCCTGGCCCCCGGCACCAAAGTCGACGACGCCGACATGCCCGTCACCGGAACCGCGCCCGAACCCGTCACGCTGCCCGCGCTGTCCATCGACGGCCAGACCAGCCCGGCGCTCGCCGAGGCCTACCTCGCAGCGGTCCTCACCCAGACCGGGAACAACGAAATCTCCCACGTCTACGGCTACCAGCAGCGCGTGAACCAGGCAGCCACCTATCCCGGCATCGGGATCGGCTTCCACAACGGCGCCCGCATCTACATGCCGATCACGCACACGGCCCGGCCCGGCCAGAACCTGGGCCGCGAACCGTACCGGCTGCAGAAGGATTTCTAAGCATTCGGGGTGAAGTGTGATGCGGTTCGTGGGACCACTTGGATCGGCGTCCGCGATTCCGGTCAGGATGCAGCACCACGCCACATGCTCGTCGCGGACCTCACCCCATGGGACGCCCTGCGAGCGAAGCAATCGGATTCTCACCCCGCTGGGACTGCTCAATGCGCGTGGCCTGCATGCGCGCCAGCGAAAGCAGCACCTGCGGATCAACCTCACCCTTGTGCGTGTAGACCATGGCGACGACCACCGTGCCGACCCGCATCACCATCGAAGTGAGCGGTTGGCCAGAGGTGTTGTGGGATCCGGTACGCGCCACGCTGGCATTGCCCACCATGGGCATCGAGATCTCCCGGTCGTTCTCACTGGCGAAGGTGACGCTGCGGCTCTTGTAGCCGGCCTGCGCAGCCTCCACGCCCTCATACCCGCTGAGGGCAATGTGGACGTTGCCAGTGCTGTTCGCGTTGTCGTACTGGACGTCCGCGTAGCTCGTCATCCCGCAAAAGTCGGCGGCTTTCCCGCACGGTGTGTCCTTGGGGATGTCCGTGCTGTGGAGCGATGTGGCGCCGGCCTTCCAGCCGGTTGGCATGCTCTGCAGATCCGGCAGGGTTTTCTTGAGCCGGGAAGCGCCGAGGGGCGACGCTGAGTCCTCAGTCGCCGCGTGCGTGCTGTCCCCTTTGCTGCTGGGCGCCGGTCCTCCGCCACCACATCCAGCCGCCCCAAGTACCAGAGCGATCACTGCCGCCGACGCCCATGAACCCGTCACTGACCGCTTGCGATACACCCGCCGGACCCCCCTGTATGTGGCTCGCCCGCCGAGAATAGATGGTGGCCACAGTCGCTGGGGAACGATCACTGAAGAGCTTGGAAACGATCTCCGAAGGTGCAAGAAGTACGCCACCGCCCAGGCACACTCGCCCAACGACTTGTCCGGCCAGCCAGAGCGCAACTTACATACGCAAGATCCCTTAGCCCAGCACCCGGTGACGCGGCTGTTATTGGCTGGCGGCGGCGGGAGCCTAGTTGTTACAACCGGTCCATGGGGATCTGGACCGATGCTTTCGTCGCGCCCGCCGAGCCGCACCTGTTGTCCCGAAAGGACTTCGGGCGCCTGGTGGTCGATCTGGCGCGCGAGCGGGTCGTCCGTACACCCTGGGCACTGATCGCGGGCGAACTCTGCGTCAACGCGAGTCTCAACTGGGGCAGCGTCAGCGGGCAGGCGCGCTGGGACGGCGCGCCGGTCGGCAGTGTGCTGCGCTCGGAAGAGATCCCGGAAGACTTCCGGGATCCCGATGCCGACCCGCCGCCGTGGGGCCCCTCGCACGAGAAGGCTCGGCTGCTCGGCCGCGGTGAGCGGATCCTCGACGTGCTGCCCGCCCTGAACAGCGCCCCGTACGGGGACGAGGACGTCGCGGTCGTCTTCGACCACCTCGACTTCACCCACCGGGCCATCCGCAACCACGTCTACTTCGAGGACCACCGCACCATGCTGGTCTGCTTCGCCCTGGCCCGCCCGCAGAACCGGCCCCTGTCCACCAACGACTGCGGACCCGCCGGCGGCCCCACACTCCCGGTGCGCACGTGCATCGTCCACACCTTCAAACACGCGATGGAAGACGGTGTCGTGCCGCCGATCGCCGACATTGCCACCCGCTACTTCGGACCCGCTCTGGTCAGCGGGGAAACCTGGGGCTAACTCAGCTATGCCCCCCGGCCCCGGGGTGACCGGCCCGGCCGCTCGGATCCCGAGGCGGCGGGCGAGCTCATCAAGGGTGCGACCGGTCGCCAACGTGCGAGAAGACGACCGGCCGCGCAAGCACTCTCGGGAGCACTCACACTCACCGTAGGGCGAGCCGCATCCTCCCGCCCGCCACGACGTCCTTGGCCCTGGGGCTGCGCGTCCGGCGGGGTGATGCCTCAGGCCGCAGGGCGGCCAGCCGACGGGCAGTGCAGGGCGGAACGCAGTTCACGGGGGGGGCATGGGCGGGGGCCCGGCGGCGGGCAGCATCGGCCAGACAGTGTCCGCGCCGCCGGGTCCGTCCAGTGTCGCCCAACCACGGGGCGTGGTGCGGCCCGGGTACCGCGCCGCGCCGGGATCTCCCGACGGGTCAACCGCCACCGGACGCCCCGGCTGTCCCTGGGCGGAACCAACCGCGGCTTCAGGTGAGGGTGATCCGCAGCTCGTAGGGCCGGCCGGTACTGATGGCCTCGGCCTGCTCGCGCAGATCGGCCGTCGTGAACCCGAGCAGCGCCTGGTCGGCGGCGCGGCGCAGCAGCGGCACGATTCGAGCCGGCGGCTGGCCCCGGTGGGTGGCGGCCAGGGCGGCGAAGGCCCGCTGGTAGGACGCACCGTAGGTGCTCGTGCTGTCGGTCAGGAGCCGGGGCAGCGCCTGCTTGTCGATGCGGATGTTGCCCATGGCCGCTCCCTCGTTCTATGGTCCCGGCCGGTCCGGTCCCAGGGATTCGACGCTAGAGCGCGGCACTGACAGTCCAGTCGGAGGTGGGCTCAACTCCAGGGGACACGGGCGAGGACCAGACCGCGGACTTCACGGGCGTGTCCGGTGTACATGAGGTGGCGGGCGACGGCGTATGCCCGGGCCCCGGTGATGAAGACGTCGTCGGCGAACAGGATCTTCTGCCCGGCGAGGTCTCGATGCAGGTGCAGGGCGTCGGCGCGCTGGCGGCGGCGCGCCTGCTCAACGCACGTCGCCGGTCCGGCCGGTGGTCACGGCGGTGTAGAAGTCCTCGGCGCGCTGCACGTCGTCGGCCGTCAGGTCCGGGCACAGGTGTGCGCGGACGTAGGCCAGGCCGCGGGCGGCTTCCTCTTCCCGCTCGGCCCGGGTTCGCAGCCCCATCAGCGCGCTCTCCGCCAGCGCCCGAGGGCTCACACCCCGCTCCTTGGCAACAGTCCGCAACCGGTCCCGGACCTCTTCACTGATCTTGATCGTGACGTCCGCCATGACCCGAGAATAGAGGCAGCCCCGTAAGCGATCTCGGGATTGCTGTGGGCGGCGTCGCTGTCCTCCCCACTGGCCCCGGCCGCGATTCGTCCATCTCGAAGACGCACGCGAACTCGCTGCCTTTCCCAGCGGCCGGTGTACGCGGGCGCGGGCAGACGCTGTACGACGGCGCGGTCCCGGCGCGGGTCTCAGCCGGTGCACGTGTCCAGCATCGATGCCAGCGCGGTCTTCTCAGCGTCGGTGCTGGTGAGCTTCCAGACGGACTTCACGTGGGTGTAATCCTTCGCATAGGTGCACCAGAAGGCCTGGTTGGTGGGCTTCCAGCCGGCGGGGCCGCTGTCGGACTTGGAGCTGTTGGAGGACTCCGACGCGATCAGCAGCTGCGGGTCTTTCAGGTCGTTGCCGAACGCCTTGCGCTGGTCCGCGCTCCAGGTGTCGGCACCCGAGCGCCAGGCCTCTGCGAGCGGGACCATGTGGTCGATCGTCGCGTGCGCCACCTCCGTGACCGTCGCACTGTCGTAGGCCGAGTACCACGACCCCGATGTGGGCTGGCAGCTGCCGGGCTTGTCGACGACGTCCTTGCCGTCACGGGCCAGCACGGCCTGACGGGTCGTGCACCCGCCGGGCTGCTCGGCCCAGATGTCGAACTTGTCCCGGGCGTAGCCGTCCATCGAGTGCGGAGCCGCCACCGTCAACGCGGCGAGCTCGGCGCGCACGGCCGCGGTCGACGGCGGCGCGGGAGGATCAGCCAGAGCCGGCGCCGTGGACAGGCCGACCAGCACGAGCGCGGACACGGGAAGCACAACGGCGAAGCGACGCATTCAACTCTCCACGGACGGTGGGGGTTTGGAGGTTCTGGCCGCCTCAAGGCAACCGCACCCACCACCCGCGCGCTACGCGCGTCGACCAGTTCCGACAACACCCCCACGCCGCGTTCACCCCGCCAATACCACCGGACGAGCCGCACCCCTCGGGTGCTGGCATCGACCACCGGGGCACTTCTTTCACCCAGCCACTTCCCGGCTCCCTCCTCCACGCCCTGCGGGACCCCGGACCCCGCCACCGGCGTACCCCCGCTTCCGTGTCGCCCAGTCGACGGAGCCTGGTTCTCCTACGACGCCCGGTTCACCGCGGCGGAGTTCTCCAGCGGCGCCTGGTTCGACGAAGCCCAGTCCCGGAAATACTGTTTGTCATGGACAAACCAAAGGCTTCGCGGCTCCTCGCCGCACTCGCCGCATGTGCGGCCGGCGCCTCCCTGCTGGTGGGCGTCCAGGCCACTCCCGCGTCCGCAGAAACCTTCTGCGGTACCCACTCGGTCGATGGCGCCATCTGGACCGAGTACACCCAGACACCCGGTGTGCAGCAGGCCCTCGGCTGTCCCACCAGCGATGAACTCGGCCTTCCCGACGGGGTCGGCCGCCGCCAGGTCTTCGACAACGGCTCGATCTACTGGAGCCCGAGCACCGGCGCGCACGCCGTGTGGGGCCTCATCGGCCAGGAATGGGGGCAGCACGGCTGGGAGGGCGGCTACATGGGCTACCCGCTCACCGACGAGCTGAGGAACCCCGATGACATTGGCGTCCGCCAGCAGTTCCAGAACGCCACGGTCTACTTCTCCCCCAGCACTGGAGCGCACGCGGTGCACGGCAACATCGGCTGGTGGTGGGGACAGTACGGGTACGAAGGGGGACAGTACGGCTACCCCACGAGCGACGAGTACAACGCCGGACACGTCGGCGGCAACGTCGATGACAACAACGGCATCCGCCAGGACTTCCAGTCCGGCAAGTACCTTCTGTGGAGCGGTGGCCAGGCCGACGCCTTCGAGGCCTGCCAGAGTGCGTGCATCGGCTACGGCGGCATCACCAACACGAAGTGGGTGAACAAGACCGAGGTCTACATCAACTGGACCGACAGCCGCTTCACGTCCGTCCACGTCACCCCGACAGCCGCCGCGTTCAAGACCGTCACAGGGACCGATGACGCCGCCAGCGACCTCAATGACGACTGGAGGCAGGTGTGGTCCAACACCCGCATGTTCCCCGGCGCCACGCCGACCGAGCAGAATTCGACCTTCCAACAGCTGATGTGCCACGCGGAGTTCTCCTACCCCAACCCCAGCGGTGGCCACTTCGGCGGTCCGACCTGGGATCTGGAAACCTGGCGCCCACAGCTCACCGGGGACAGTGACACGATCCTCAAGAAGATGCTCGCCTCCAAGTGCAACTGGGACACGGACTCCTAGCACTCGCCTCCCCGAGCCCCTCGTCAGCCTCCGGGCCGGCGAGGGGCTTCTTGTGGATCCCAGGATCGCGGCGTGCTGCCGTCCTCTGCTGCCACGAACCCGTCCGCCTCACCGTCGAGGCCATCGCCCAGTACCCCGAAGGTCCCAGGACGGCGGTACGTGACTGGCCCACCGCATAAGGGCGAGCGGTGGGCGCTTTCAGGCCATTCACCGGTTGTGGGGTGGTTGAGGGACTTTGGTCCCTGGAGAGTCAAGATCAAGTAAATGGATCATCAAGTGACCCGGCGCTGATGCGTCGTCACTGAACCGACCCATTGGGGGGACTTGTGTCCGTCATCGACTCGCGCACCTTCAAGACCGCCTGCGCCGGCCTGGTCGCCGCAGCACTGCTCGCGACCGTCGCGCCCGCGGCGAACGCCGCCGAACACACCACGACCGGCGAGCCGGGCGCCAGCGGTGAAGGCTTCGCCGTCAACCTGGCCGAGTGGGGCTACACCTATGACGAGGCCGTCGAGGCGTTCAAGGACTCCGACGTCGTCCAGGTCGTGTGGGGCGAGCTGCCGCCCGCGGGTGACGGGCGGATCCAGAAGCGCGGGGTGAGCTTCGGCTGGTACGTCTACGTCACGCTCAGCCAGAGCCAGGCCCGCGCCATCCTGTTCGGCAGCGCGGCCACGGCCGCGGGCATCATCGGGGTCATCACCGGCGGCATCGGCGGAGCGGTCGCCGCGGGCGTCTACTCCTACATAGCCAGCCTCGGCAGCGACAGCCTGAATAAGTGCAAGAAGGTCGAGATCCGCTTCACCTACGCGGGCAGGCTCGCCGGAGGGAAGTGCATCAAGTGAACCAAGGAGCCAACGGCATGAGGACTCGCCCGGCGGTCATCGGCATGCTGACCGCCATCATCGTCTTCTTCCTCGGCATGCTCATCCACGCCCAACTCCGCTCCGGCAGCGGTGAGCTGGGGACGTCGCTGCTCACCTTCGCTGCGGTCGCCGTTCCCGGTGGACTGCTCGCCTGGTGGCTCGCGGGACGCCCCCGCCGCTGAACCGTGCCGGGCCCGGCCACCATCGACCGGGCCCGGTGGCCTCGGCAGGCGCCGGTCTCCTACTTGACGCCGAGTTTGGCCAGTGCAGTGGTCCAGTCGGTGGTGATGGCTTCCTGCGCGGCGGCGAGCGTGATCTTCCCGGAGCAGATCGCCGCGTGGCCCTTCGCTTCGACGAGGTCCTTCGGGTTGTTGGGGCCGGCGCCGGACTTGTGGTCGGGGCTCGGCGGCTCGACCCACAGGTTTCGGGCGTCATCAGGGTCTCCGCCCCAGCTCAGGGGCAGATAGTGGTCGTACTCGGCGTCGTTCATCGGTCCTGTGTAGTCGTACGACTTGGCGTTAGCCGTCTTCTCGGCCCCTGTGATCGAGGCGGGCGGGCGGATCTTCGACGTGTAGCCAGGCACGCAGATCGTCGACTTCAGGTTCGCCTGCGTCACCTTGGGGTTGAGCGCGCCGGGGGTGCACTTCGGGTCCGGCAGCGGCTGCTTGTCGCTCGTGAAGCGGTAGTGGCAGGCGCCCGGCGCGGGCTGAGCCTGCACCGTGTACTTCGCCTGCGGGCCCGGCCCGGACTGCAAGGCCGCCGGAGCACCCCCCGCCGGCGCGGTCCCGGACGTACTCGCACCCGGCGAACCAGGATGCTTCCCGCCCTCGGCAGACTTGCCGCCCGAGCAGCCCACCACCGAAACGGCCACCACCAGCGAGACAGCAGCAACAGCGATACGCCTCATGGACATGACGAACCCCCTGCAGGACGGCGACCGAGAGAGAACCTACCGCCCCAGCCCAACTGCCAGGCGGCCGGGGAGAACAGTCCCCCCGATCGAAGGACTCCGCGGCCCGATGCCTCTGGAGGTGTCGCACACCGTGGCGACCACGGCCGGCGCGGATGCGCCCGGCTTCGCGGCGTCCGCCTCGATCACCACCACGTGCGCTTGATACCCCGGGGCGTGGTCGCACTCCACACCCGACTGAGGATCGGCGGCGTCGAGGTCAGCGCTCACCGCCGACAGCCGCATCGAGGGAGTCGAGCGCGAGCTCCTGGAGGTCGTCGAACTCGGGAGTGCGGGACCGCTGCCAGGCCGCGAGGCGGTCAGCGGCGTCGCGTACAGCCTGGCCCCGGAGAGCCTTCGCGGTGTAGGCGGAGACATTTCCGCCCGCCTCCATCCGGACCGCGGCAAGGATGTCGGCAGGCAGGGCCACCGCGATGTGCTCAGTTGCGGACATGCTCATGAAAATACCGAGCTGCACCAGGTGGCGACCGGTTAAAACGGTGCGTTCGACCGAGGTGGTGCCGATGCGATGATCTCGCGGGAAGGGTGCGGACTATCATCCCGGCGCACTCTTCCGGTGGTGAGAGCCTTATGCCGTAGTGCGGGGTGGTCGGGTGAGCCGGTGCAGGGTTCGGCACGGTATGTCTTCCTCCACGCCGATGCGTGGCCGAGCCAGCCCCCAGATCAGAGCGGCCGCAGCCGGCACGGGTGGCTGGGTTTCACATCAGCGCGACGCGGTGCTCGGCGACCTGCGTGACGACTTGGTCGCGCACGGCGAGGGTGGACGCCAAGGCCCCCGCATTGCAGTGGCAGGCCGAACTCCTCGTATCAGGCGTCACATTGGATGCGCGACAGCCCTGCTTCATCCGCCTGGCGGGAGGTCGTCCCCACACCTCGTCCACCACCTGGAGCGCTTGCCTCCTCCTGGGTCGACGGCTCCCGTGGGGCGGGAAAGCCTCTGTCGCCCCTGCGCCCGCCGCGCCAGGCTGGGGCGCGTGATCCAGTTGCCGCGCCTGGCCGGGCCGTATCCGTGACCTCCCGCGCGACGAGCGCGGGTATGGCATCCACGCCGGAGTCCCCTGGAAGCAGAGCGAGCCGGAGCTCGCCGGCCAGGACATGCGCCGCTGCGTCAGCCCTCTTCTTCAGCCAGTGCTTGCGCTATCTGCGGACTGCCCGTAGCCGAGGGCGACCGTTCCGCCAACTAGGTATGCCGAAGTGGTATGTTGAGTTGGCGAGTTGGTATGTCTAGGGAGGAGTTCACGATGGCACGGTTCCCTGATCCCGACGTTGCAGTGACAGCACGCGATCTGTTGAAGCAGGCACGCGGAGGCCTGAGCCAAGCAGAGCTCGGCGGACGCGCGGGGCTGACGCAGGCAGCCCTGAGCCGCTACCTGGGCGGACAGCGTGAGCCCACGTTCACCGAGCTGCAGAGGATCATCGGAGGCACCGACTACCGGCTCCACGTGAGCCTGCGCCCCGAGAAGCACGAAGAGGACGCCGTCTCGTCCCTGATGCGGCAGAACTCAACGACCTATCGGGCCCGTGATCTGGCGCTGATCAAGCGTCTTCCCCGCGCGCTGAACCCGGACAGCGGACGCCTGCCCGCCTCCGAGCCAGAAGGGCCACGCGTCGACGAGGCGCTGCTGTTCCTGTACGAACTGAACGACTTGCGGAGTGCTGCCCGGACCCCTTGGGACCGGCTTCAGAAGAACTGGGACCGCTACCGCAGCCAACGCGACCGGGACCTGGTCCACAACATCGGAGCGGTAGGCGACGGAGTCGGCCAGGCAGCCGCGATCATGGCCCGCTATATCGACGGGCACGCCCCGCTCAAGCAGGCGAAGCAACGCCGCCGCAAGACTGATGAGGACCTCCCGCGGTTCGAACGGCTGGTGTGGGCACACATCGTGTGCTGCCTTCGCGCGGAAGCCGCGATCTGCCGCCAACGAGCGGCCTGGATGCACCAGGCGATGACCGCCGCCGCCGACCGCCGCCGAGCCCAGGACGACCTGGAACGCGCCGAGTGGACCGCACGCGACTGCGACAGAGCCAAGGACTGGGAGGCCGTCGCCGCAGCCAAGGCGCAGCTGGAACGGGCGGAGAAAGCATGCGCCGCATGCTGCCAGTACGCAGCCGCTCGCGATGTCGGCACGGCCGGAGAGGGCTGCCTCGCCGTCGACCTGGAACAGTTCGCACAACGGGCACAGCTGCTCTACGAGCAGCTGGCCGCTGAACCGGCCTTCGCCGCCTGGCGCACCGAGCACGCTCCGGCAGACCCGCTGTACGACTGCTGGCTCGACGGGCCGCTTCGTGACGCCTTCACCCCGCCCGAACAGTTCCCCGATCCCCAGAAGTTCGCCGACATGCAGTTCCTGCTGGGCCGGGCGTGGCAGGACCGACTGGCAGAAGAAGCATGGAAGGAGCGGGTGGAACAGGGAGGGGCTATGGCGCTCTTCAGTACCACCGAAGCGCGTGTCGTCGACCAGTTCCAACAGCACTGGGACATCGCGCTGATCGCTCCAGACCCGGGAATCAACGCCCGCGCTCGGCGCGAGGACGACGTACTCGTGGCAGCAGTCCAGGCCGGCGAAAGCGGTCCGGGGACGGTCTACCTGCTGGCCGAGAACGCACGCGGCTTTGAGGCGGCCGAAGCGATCGCCGCAGCGCCCAAGACACTGCCCTCGATCGCGGCAGCACTGCTGCACAGGATGTGACCTTCCTCCCGCGGGCAGTCATGCGCGGCCCATGCCTGCCCCAAGGGCTCCCGGAGCCGACGGCCTGACGGAGAGACACCACACTAAGCGCTGGGACGTCCGCGGCCCCCGGGCCTCGGACGGTGCCGGCCGGGCCGTTTCGTCCCGGGGTTCAGTCGCCCGCTTCCCCCTGAGGGTTCATCCAGTCGGGGCCAGGTACGTCGTCCGTGCGTTGCCCGATCGTCAGTATCTCGATGATGTCGGCGAAGCGGGCGTCGTCCAGCTGCTGAAGGTGCACGGGCATGCCCGACCCGGGGAGCAGCACCGGGTCGTCAGCACTCTGGCAGTTGAGGGTCCAGGAGCCGGTCGGCATCGGCAGCGTGGGAGGGCTGACCGTGACCACGGAGGCGGTGGCCAGCGGCCAGGCGGCGAGTGTGTCCACGAGCTGGGCGGTGGCGCTGTGCGGGGTGGGGCTGAGGACGACGTAGCTGCACCAGTTGGACCCGTCGTCGTGAGGCCGCGCGGCGCGCGGGCTGTCGGCTTCAAGGATGTGCAGGAGGGAGCGCAAGTCCGCGCCGCGGCTGCGTAGTTCGGCAACGGCCACATCGGCGGTGGTGACGTGGATGTCGTCCAGCACGGTGGTGAGTTCCGCGCAGGCCTGCCCGACGAGCGCGACGGGCAGGTACAGGGTGAACAAGGCTGCGGCCAGTTCGGTGGCGATGGCCTGGGCAAGACGGCGGGCGCAGTCCAGGTCCCCGGTGAGATTGAGGACGCCAACCTGTTCCAGGTCGATGAGGACGGTGCGGCCCTGCTGGTCCCAGCCCACCGAGACCAGGGCGGGGTATGGGGAGCACGGCGGGTCGAGCCTGTCGCCGGGACGCAGAGCCGGGCTGTCGGCCCAGCACACCCAGACGTGCGGCCGGCTGGGGTCGGTCGTGAAGGGGGCGACAGGCGGCCGCGGACCGGGCAGGTGCAGTTCGACGTACTGCTCCGTGAGTACTACTGCGTCGAGGTCGGGCAGCGGTCCCCCCTCGGCTTCCAACGTGACGATAAGTACGGCAAAAGTACGGTTCATCAGCTGGATTGCGCGCGGGAACTGGGTGCCTCGCAGGGACCGTTCGGTGGCGTGGGCGCTGCTGGCGGGATCGGGCATGGCAATCATGCGTCCGTGTCGGCGGCGGCGCTGCTGGATGGTGCGCAGCCGGTCCAGTTTGCGCAGCACGGCCGACGACAGGACGCCCGTGGTCGGGCAGTGCTTCCACGGTTCGCTCAGCGCGTCGATTTCCCAGTCCTCAAGTGCGTCGAGTCCGTCGTCGGCGAGGCCATCGCCGTCCCAGGTATGGCCGGTGATGTCGTTGTTCATCTGCCCCCTCCTCGCGAACGCACGCCCATGGCCGGGTTGTACGCGCTGTGTTGACCGGTCGCCCCGCCCGGGCTGATCTTCACGCAGCCTAGCCCCGCACGTTCTGGCAGCGTCAGGAACGGGACAGTGGTGCAGTCCCTCGACCGGCCGGGCTCCGTGGAGAGGTCATGTCTCGGGCTGACCATCGAGCGCGCCGGCATGGTCCAGCGCCTTCTGGCCGCGCCGGTAGTTCCATTCCCACATCCACGCCGACAAGCGGTCACGGGTGCGACCGAAGCGCCGGTCGACGAAGAGATAGGGCGGCTGGGTGAGCCGCACAGTGTCCATGGCAGGGCCGAACTCGAAGACGTTGAAGAGCTCCGCGGGGTCGAGCCCCACACCTGGCCCTTCAACGACCACGGTGTTGATCGTGGCCTGCCTGCGGTACTGGGCCAGGCGCTCGGGCCCGGAGTCGCCGCTCACACCGGTGGGAGCAAGAGCGCTGTGTCCGTTGTCGTTGACGCCGATGTACCAGGTCCGGTATCCGCCGGGATTCCCGAAGTAGTAGGACTCCCAGTACACGTAGCGCCGTGCGCCGACCTGGGCGTGAGTCTGGAGCGGTTGTGCCTGCCGCTTGTGCATGGCGGACAGCCGGTCTCTGCCGAGCCGGATGCGGTACCGGTAGAGCACCACGCGAGGGCGGAACCAGCGGCTGGTCGTGGTGAGCGAGTACAGCGCGACGCTGCCGTCACGGTCGCACCAGGTGACGAGGTAGCCCATCCGGTGCAGCGGCCATGTCCGCACAGTCAAGGGGACCTTCGAGCCTACACAGTCTTTGAACTCCCGGGTGCGTTCCCAGGTCGGTTCGCCGAAGAGCGACGTGACGTAGGCGTGACGCACACCGGGAGCGATCTTGCGGAGCCGGTTGAGCAGGTGCCGGCGGCGACCGACGCTCCAACGCCAGCCCGCCGTCAGGGACTTCATGAGGGCCCAGGTCACCGCCAGGGTGGCCGGCAGCGTCCACAGGTTCAGCGTGTGGCTGTACCAGGGCTCAGCGACTCCATTCATCCGATAAGGATCACCCAGCCGACTCTTCCAGAGAAAGTCCGAGCAGCTTTTGCCGGTACGACGCTACTCGGCGGGGCGCGCTTCGTGCGCGAGCTTGGGGGTGGCGCGCTCAGCCTGTACGGCGGACCGGTCGGGGATGGTTGGCGCGGCCCGGCGGAAGTCCAGGTCGTCGAATTCTCCGATTGCGTCGGCGAGCTGGTCGCCGACGATGTCGCGCAGCACCTTGATGGCCGTCACCAAGAGGTATCTGTGTTCAGGGGTGAACAGATGGTCGAAGGCGGCCTCGGTGTATGCGTGGTCGCCGCAGCGTGCGTCGAAGCAAGCCAGTTCGGTGGTCTGGACGAGGTCCCGCGCGATCGCGGGGTTTGCTCTCAGCTTGTTCACGAGGTCGATGTAGCGGTCAAGCCACTCGGGTGGTTCGGCGACGATGGATTTGAGGCTGGCTACGGCTATGTCCTGCCGGGTGGCGCCGACCTTGGTGTACCTGTCATGGATACGCCGGACTTGGTGTTGGACCAGTTCGTCTGCCTGGCTGAGGATTGCCAGGATCTGACTGTTGTCGGGATCGCCGAGGGTGACTGCGCGGGCGACCCGTTCCCTAAGGTCGCTGGCGGGTACGACATCCAGGCGGGAGGCGTCGCGGATCGCGGCTAGCAGCAGCGCGATCAGGGCGTGGCTGGCCAGGATCTGTGAGGTCGGATTCGGGACGACGCCCTGGCGTGTGGCGGAGTTCAGCGCGACCAGCGCGTTAAGACATTCGGGCGAGTCGGCCAGCAGGCTGTCGGCACGCAGAAACGCCACCAGTCCACCGGGGATGTGTTTGAGGCCCTTGAGCTGGGTGTCAGTGCGACGTTCCGCCTGTTCGCAGCCCATGCCCTGGATGTGGGCGAATCGTTCGGGTACCCAGGCGTGGCCCTCTTCCCTGGCGGCGAGGGTCTGCATGTCCATGATCTGCAGATCCAGCGCCTGGGCGATGGCCCTGCCCCGGCGGGTGATGGTTTGGCGAACGAGGACCGCTCGTTGGGTGCCGGTCAGGCGCTGCAGCCCGGAGAGCCACAACAGCCGGTCCGGCTCGCCTGACTGTCCCTTGGTGGTCTTGCATTCCAAAACCGACAGGCTCGTGCGCAGCCGGCCGTCGATGTCGATGGCAAGCACGTCAAGGTCGGTCAGGATGTCGCGCCCCCGGTCGGCGGCTACCCGCAACGGGACCCGCAGGCGAGCTAGGGCGCCCTCAGCGAACTCGAGGCGTCCCACCCGCCGCTCCAGGTCCGCGCCTGGGTCTTCGGGACGGGTGCGGTTCGACTGGGCGGCCGCCACTAGAAGTTCCTCCGGGCCGTCGTGTCGCGCAGTGCTGACACGAACCGCCGCGAGTCGGCGTCGTCCAATACGACCGCGGTGGCGACCTGGGCACGCTCGCGTTCCAGGTGGTTGTACGAGCGTTGCTCGCCGATCCCGGCAAACGTCGTGTTCTCTCCGCCAGCGGTGTTCCCGCGTGCGTCGAGGATCGCGAGCGCTTGCTCCGCGACCTCGGCCTGCAGCAGGCGCATCCGAGCATGGCGGCCGTCGCCTACGACTTCGATGGTTCCAGCGGTTTCGAGCATCGCGTAGTCCTCCGCGATGCGCTCGTGGTTGCCGGCTTCGCCGTCGCGGATGAGGACGTGCAGGAACGCGCCTGGGCTAGTGAGCTTCCAGGATGCGAACGTCGATGCGTAGATCATGCTGCCGACGAGCTGCCGGATGTGGCCGGATGGGTCGCGGGGGTCGGTACCGAACGGGTCTCGATGCAGGTGTGGTGTAAAGAGGAGTTTCTTGTCGCTGGTGGCGACGACCTGGGACCGCTCGACCAACCCGGCACTGACGGCGAAGTCGATCCACCGTTGTTCGGTGCTTTTGACGTGCTCCTCCGGAATGCCGGGCGAGGCCATGACCTCCTCGATCAGCGCACCGACCTCTCGCTGCACGCGCGCGTCCTCAGTGCGCAGAGCGGCCGTCACCACCTCGGCGTCACCGACCCAGATGTTCGGATTGAAGACCACCGCGCGGCCGTCCTCACTCTGCACCTCGCGCACAAGGTTGACGGTGATCAAGCAGCCCAACGCCCGCTCGGCAGACTCATCCCCGTGCCCAGAGCCTGCCTGCAGAGCCGCATGGCGCTCCAGCGGCTGGATTGAGGTCGCCCGCATGATCTTCAGCGCGGCGTGCTGCGTCGGTGTGACAAGCAGAATGCCCAGCAGTCGATCCGTGGCATCCAACAGTTCGACATTCGGCGGAACGAATGCCGCCACACTGACCAGCCCCCCGTCGGGGCGCCGGTCGCACTGAACCCAGCCCAACTGTTCCATCGTAGGTAGCACAAACCGGTCAAGTTCCAAGGGGCCGATCTTGGCTTCGATACCGATGGCCCGTACTCGCTCGACCGAGGAAACTTGGGCGTTACGCAGCCGCCAGGCCATCTCGTAGACCTGCCCGGCAAACCGCAACGTCTCCAGTTCAGCGTGCACAGGCGACACCGAGTAAGCGGTCAAGTGCCGAGAAAATCCCAGGATGAGCTGAGCATCGCTGATCAAGAATCCCCCTGGACGTGATCCGTGAAGGCTGAGCCCACGAGCCTAGCGGATAGCAACGTCCGCGCTCATATAAACCGACTACGGCTTCCGTCTGGCCCTGGGCGACGGCGGTCACAGCCCCAACCACGATGGCGTCCTGTGGGCCCTCCTCTGCGACGGACGACGCTACAACCTCTCACCACCCAACGAGCTCGCGGCTTGACAGACAGAATTGGGAATCAGTCATGTGAAGAGGCCAAACTCCTCCCGCCTGGCATCACTTCAAGTCCAGTTCGACGTAGTCGACGTCGGTGAAATCCACGGCCAGGCCCTGGGCGCGGCGGCCGTGGTCTTTGAAGTAGGTCTCCTGGATGCCTTCGGCGGCGATGTCCTGGAGCTGTTGTTCGCTGGCGCCGATAGCCTGGGCGGTGAGGAGCTGGGCGGCGTAGGTGGCGGGCAGGTGCTGGGTGATGCGCCGGATGCGTCCGTCGTCGGTGGAGCCTGCGGCCGCGGTGAACCCGAACCGGGCCCGCGTCTCTATGACAATCCCGCCCGAAGTGGCGGCCTGCTTCTGCGCCCTGACCCGCACCCGGGGCTGCCACCGACGCCGCACTTCACCGGCGAGGCGCTCGGCGAGCTCGGCCCGCGGCTTCTTCAGCTGACCCTTCACATACCGCTCCACGGTGCGCTGCGAGATCCCGAGCAGCCGCGCGGCCGCCCAAGTGCTCTTGGTCTGCTGGACCAGGTACTTCATCCGCGCCTGCGCCGTCTTCGGGATCGGCCGCGTGAACACTGCGGCGGCCGCCCGCTCCAGGCTGTCGCTGAACATCCCCATCGCCTGCCCCCTGCTTTCTGTCGTTCATCGTCGTCGTGCGTGTTGCGCGGCTCGCCGGACCGTTCGCGGCCTCGTAGCTGTGCGACCGGCTGGCCTGCTGCGCCACCAGCCCGCGCCAGTCGACCCGCTGTACCGGCTGTAGAACCGTCGTCGGAGCCGCGCCGGTATCGGCCGGGCTGGGGCCCGGTGCGGTCTGGTCCTGCCAGCACGTGTCGCACCGGCCCTCGATCACAATCCGCACCTCGCGCGGAATGACCTGGCGGCAGCTGCAGCAAATCCGCTCACCGCGCGGACGCGGCACCCCCGGCAACTCTGGCGCGGGAGTGCAGGTCGGCGCGCAGCTGGGGCAGCTTCCGGACGCATCGAGGCGCTGGCTGTGTTCGGGGCACAGGCCCTGCTCGCTACGGCGGTCTCGCTGGCGGGCGGCGAACGTGTCGGCGGTGACGTCGGCGCACACGTCGCAGCGATGGCCAGTCGACCACATGGTGCCGGCCTCGCAGTCGAAGTGCCCGCAGCCCCAGCGTGGGAGGGCGATGCCGAGAAGCCACCGGCCCGGGTCACGGATCTCGTCGGGCATGACCTGGGCGAAGCGGGCGGTCAGGCGGTGGCGCAACCGGTCCGGCTCCATCCCGGCCTGAAGCTGGCGGCCGACCTCGCGGGCGATCTGGCGGACCACGAACGGGTTGTTCACCCGCGCCAGCAGCCAGTTCACCGGTTCGAGGACCGCGTAGACCTGCGGGCTCATCGACAACGCAGGTCCCGTGTACGACGGCCGCACCGATCCCCTGCCGCTGGGGCGCTTTGCGTGCTTCGGGTTCGGGGAGACGGGTTTGCTGTTCTCACCCGCGCGCAGCGCGAGACCACCCCGGCCATTCATCTGCGCACGCGTGGCAGCCGGGTTTTCCACAGCTACTACCCGTACCTCGCCTACGGCGGATGACAAAAGCGCTCGCTCGTCATCAGGTGAGTCAGTCCTAGGTGATTCCCTATTCGCGAGGGATCCCTCACCAGCCGACAGACCCGATCCCTCACCAACCAATGAACTCGCCGGAGCGTTGTCCACCGGCCCCTGCGAGCACGATTGCACCGCCTCGGACGTCCCCGACACAGCGTCCGGGACCGGCCGGACGAGCTCCTCCATGGGGACCGGAGCGAAGTCGTGCGCGATGAACTGGTGACGGCCCCGAAGCCCCGCACGCCGCTGCACCGTCACCCAGCGCGCCGCCTCCAGCTCGTCGACGACCGCTCCGGCCGCCGCCACCGTGATCGGCTGGCCGGCCCTTGGACCCGAGTGGTGTCGCAGATGGCCCGCCAACTCCCCCTCGGTCAGCGCGATACCCCTGCGCTGCGTGTACGTGATGACCGCGAACGCACGCAGCTGGCGGGGCGTAAGGTCCTCCGCGGCCGCCACCGGCAGCCACACGAACCCTTCGGCCCGCCGTACCGGACGGGTGCGCCGCACCGCCGACAGGCCCCGGCCCCCCGGCAGCGTGCGCCGTATCGACCTCAACTCGACCACCCCGTCCGGCGCCGGACAGGACAACAGCGACAGACCGCGCTCCGCCGAGGCCTTCGACAGTCCGAGGTACGCGGCGATCGTGGCTGCCTTCGCCTCACAGCCCTCCGGACGCGCCGCGAGAGCCTTCACCTTCACGTACACCGAAAGCGCGACATCCGCGTAGAACGGCGACGACACCAACCGCATCGGTACCTTCACCCGCTGCGTACGCACTCGAGCCCCTGCATGCGCAGGGACCCCCGACGGCTCGCTGGCCTCACCTGTCGAACGCGGGGACGGGATGACCACCGCGGCGGTCGACGCGGTGGTCATCACCGCACCCCCCGACGGTGCCCGGCAACGCGGCAAGCCCTCGACGGACCAATGTCACAGATGGGGCTTTTCGGATGGGCGATGTGTGTCACGTAGGGCGAGGTGGACGGGCAAATCTGGCCCAACCGGGCGTATGTGCGCTGGAAAAGGGCGCAACTGTGCTGCACAATGGCTCCTGTCGTGGAGGCATCGCCAAAACGGCACGACGAAACCCCCTAGCGGTGCTTCGTGGTTCGGGGAGAACCAAGTACGAGCGTCTGACCGGCTGCTAACCGGAAGGACGACCCCTTCGGGAGGGCTGCTAACCCACCCGGTGTCAGAAGGGGGACGCTCAGCCGAGGTGCGCTAACACTTCGGAGACTGGGCGTCCCGGCGGCTGGGCCCAATACAGGCGGCCGCCTCAGTCAGCTACTCCGTCGCAACCTCCACAGGAGAGATGTGCCTGCGCTGCCCTCCAGCGCAGAAGCCCAGACGGACCGGTCGGCACGCTGCCGGAGTCGAGGAAAAGACGGAGTCACGGAAACGCGGGCACCCCGACGGAGCGACGCTCACACGTCGCTGCCACGGCGGGGTGGTGTGTGTCCACGTGCGGGTACGGGTACCCTGCATCGTGCGTCCGCCTTTCTGGTTCAAAGGTCGTGCGCCGGGCCGGGAGTTTCTCCCGGTCGAGAGCCCCCTGCGGACTTGCCTAAGGTCCCGGGGGCTTTTTCTTGTCCTGCAACGGATCAAGTCCGAGGCCACCCTACTCCCCTGACGCCTCATAGAGTGACTGCGGGTGACACCGTGTCGGGCCTATGGTTGACACCGCGTCACCCTCCCCCGGATCTCCCCGGTCAAGCCTGTTGAAGGGCTGTGGCGTAGTAGTAGGCGAGTACCGCCTCGGCTCCCGAGCCCTGGGCGGTCGCGATTCGTTGGTACCGGCTTGACCTCAAGTCTCCGGCGATTCGGACCCGTTGATGTTGCAGCTCGGGCGGGCAGTACCCGTCCGCACCCATGGTGAGCCCTTCCAGAGCGGTGGGCTTGTTGCCGAGGTTGTTCAGTACCGCTGCGGCCACGTAGGTCTTACGTTCCCCCCGCCGATCCTTCACATCAATCGACCAGCCACCTCCGAAGTCCGGCTGGGACAGGGCAGCGTGGGAGACGGGCATCAGGTGGACGCCGGGGTTTCCAGCGATCTCGGCGACCTTGTAGTCATCTGCCGGGGGATACAGGATGTGCAGCTTCACGGATGTCTCGGAGTGCGCGCGCAGCCAGGTTCCAAGCGGCCTGTCGCCGCCGAGCACATAGGCCGGCGCAGAGAGGTCTTTCGGATTCGTTCGCCACAACAGAGGAGCAGGGGCCTCGGGCGGGGCGCTGACCCAGCCAGCATCTGACGGTGTCAACGCGGCTACACCGGTGGCGACCACGATTGCCTGCGCCGTGAGGATCCGTCCGTCAGTAAGGGCAACTTCAGCTCGATCGTCGTGACCGTTCACTGCTACGGCGCGAGCTTGCACCACGGAGCACCGGTTTGTCTGCTGCAGACGTAGGAGATCGGACGCCAGTGCCTCGGCCAACTGCGGTCCGGTCGACCAGCCGCCGGACACGTTCTCCAAGGCCTTGACGGCGTGAAGCTTGCCGCCCACAAGGCCGGGCTCCACAACCACAGTTCGCAGGCCGAGGCTGGCAGCCATCACGGCGGCTGCCACGCCGGCAGGGCCAGCTCCGACCACCACAAGGTCTGTCTCAAACGGTGGTGCACTCATGCGTGCGCTCCCTGGGCTCCATTGAGGTGGGACAGAGCGGCCTCGCTGGTGATGAGCTGAGCCGCGCCGATGTTCCGGGCCGCCAGCAGCAATGCCGCGTCGTGATACCGGTTTCCCCCGGTGGAGGCGCAGGCGTCGGTGACGATCCACGGCCGGTAGCCTGTCCGGTAGGCCTCCACTGCGGAGTCGTACACGCATGCGTCCGTGTCGATGCCGCAGAGCACCAGGTCGGTCCAACCGGCATCCCGGATGAGTCGTGCTCCGTTGAGTGTGAAGATCGATGCCTGTGGCTTGTCGATGACCGCGGCGGCATCCGGGATGTATGGGGTGAGGTCGTCCACGAGAGCCTGTTCCTCGGGTGTCCGCAGCTTCGTCCAGCCGGTGATCGTCTCGTACGGGGAGCCCGGCTCGTTGTGGAATCGGGTCAGCACTACGGGAGCCCCGGCTGTCTGCCAGCCCTCCACGAGTCGTGCGACCGCGGGCAGGATGCCGCGGGTGTGCTGGTTGACGAATCCCTGCTGCACGTCGATGACCATCAATGCTGTCGATCGAGGGTCCACCCAGTCCGCCTTCCACATGGCCGTCACGGATTGCTGTCACGCAGTGCGTCCTGAGCGGCACGCAACCGGTCAGGAAGTTCACTGGTCGCCAGGATCGCCTCGCGCATCACGCGGTGCTGGGCGGTCTCGGTCGGACGGGCGGTCGTGAGGCGGAAGTACGCACTGCGCAGGAAGCGCCAGCCGTAGTCCGGCGGCATCACGGGATCTTGGCCGTCCTCGATCATGTGCAGAACGTGGGACGAAAGGGCCCAGAGAGCTTGCACATCAAGCTCCAGGTCCACGATCTGGCTCATGGTCAGGGCGCGTTCGTCTGCCTGCGGGTGATAGGCCACCCCTGACCAGCTGGCGAGCCCTCGGGAGACCCCTCCGCCGAAAGTCACTACCTCGGGCTGCTCCCAGCCGCTGCTGAACTTGTCCTCTTCTACGCCGGGCCCCAGCGGTACGACGTGCGCAGGGTCCTGGCGGTTGACGAGCACGGATGGCGTAGTGAGCAGCTGCAGAGCGGTGCCTAGGCTGGCCCCTGACCACGAGTTGTCACGAAGTTCGTAGACGGAGAGTACGTATTGCGGGACGGGCGACGGTTCTACGGGACCCTCCCCGGCCGTGTGCTGGTCCAGCAGGCTTGTCAGCCGCTCGCCCGCCCAGGCTGGCTCCCGCAGGTAGGTGCGGTAGCGCCACTGTGCCAGTGCGGTGAGGGATTCGACCCGCTGGTGCTCTTCGATGTGGACCACGGCAACGCCGCACGCATAGATGTGGGCGGCTGCCGATTGAGCAGAGCAGTGCCGGACCGGCAAGACCGTTTGCTGCAGGCCGCCAGGCCCTGTTGGCCGTTGCTCGCCGGCACCATAGAGCGGCGCGCTCTGCTCACCCAGGTAGACCGGTAAGAACTTGTGCGATACGACGACGCACGGAGCCGGACGAGCGACACCGCTCGCCGCCGCAGGCGCCGACACTCCCCGAAGCGCGGACAGTCGAATTCGGAACGCCTCCTGCTCCTCCGGGCTGCACTGGCTCAGTGCCGTGTCCAGGATCTGTGCCATCTGCGGACGACAGACGCTGCTCTTGTTCTTCTGCCAGTGCGAGACCGTCCGGGGGCTGATGCCAAGGTTGTCCGCGAATTCGCGCACCGACACACGCATTACTGACCGCAACAGCAGTGCCTCCTTGCCCGTCCACTGCTCAACTGCGATCACTACACACCCCCTCGACACTCACTTGCCAGGCGGGAACGGCCCTATTTCCACGCTGCGTCCACACCACGTCCACGCCGGGACATCTCGCTCCGTCCCTGGTGCGCGGAAGCTAGGTGACGTTGACCCGAATCCAGGAATCCGCTTGGAGAGCGCCATGCTGAACGCTCCACCATTGCAAGGCAGGGCCCCATCGCCTGGTGTCGCTCGAAGGCGGCGGGCCAGTTCATCAGCCGCTCGTCTGACTCTGCTCGATGCGCTCCAGACGCGCAGCCAGATCTGCTACCTGCTCCTCCAGCCGCTTGATGGCCTGGGTGTTCGGGTCGGCGACTTCATCAGCGGCCGACTCGCGGATGAAACTCCCGCGGCCCTGGTGGGAGTAGATGATGCCGCCCTTGCGGAGCTCAGCCAGGGCGCGCTGCACGGTGCCAGGAGCGACCGCGTATCGGGCTGCCAACTCCCGTGTGCTGGGCAGCTTGTCGGATCCCTTCAGGCGGCCGAGCCGGATCTGATCGCGCACGTCTTGCGCGATCCGCTGGTAGGGCTGCATGGACTCGTCCGTCATGGGCCACATCGTAGGGCCACCTCACTCGAATAAATAGGTTCCCCAACTTGGTTGACACAGTTAGGACTGTATCAGCTAACCTATCCATGTCGGCAAGGTTGATGTCGGCGGAACTTGCACCACCGCAGTAGTCGTCCGCCTCTCGGGGCGGCCGGGGTCCTCGGGCAACCGAGAACGAGAGCTCCATCAAACTCCCCCGGGCCTAACCGCACGACGACCGCGTGCACGACGCAGCGCTGTGCGCTGTCCGTCCTGCGGGACGCCGGCCTCGTGCCGCGCGGCCCGCCGGGCGGAGAGCACAGCGAGCCCTTGTCACTCCGCCCGTGAGGAGTACCTCATGTCCGCTCCGAACCCCGACGGCACCGCCCGCTCCCGCAGGAGCCGCACCCGCTCCCGGAACACCAGCGGCCGCCCAGCCCTCGCCGTCTCCACCCTCCGGCCGCACCAGTACGACCTGCGTCCGTCCTGCGCCTCGCTGATCTGCCCCGACTGCTCCACCTGGGTGCCGATCACTGGCATCCAGCACAGGCAGAGCAAGCTGGTCCCGCACGACACCGGCGTCGCCCGGAAGGACAAGGCGGCCCGCTGCCAGGGCAGTAACCGCCGGATCAGCGTCGACGTCAAGTTCGAGAATTGGCAGGAGTGCCTGGAGGACGGCGTCGCGGAGACCGCTTACCGCCGCCCGACCACCGTGCTCCGTAAGCCGAAGGTCGCTCCCGCCCCCGCCGTCAGCCACATCGCCGCGCAGAAGCAGACGACGCCGACGGATGACGAGCCCGGCAACGGCCGGCCCCTGTGGCTGCTGCGCGAGATGAAGTGGGCGTCGACCGAATCGGCGGTCCGCGACACCGACACCCGCCGCACACAACTGCCCGCCGGCGATGCGCCGCTGGACGCGCCGACGGTCCCGCTCAGGACACAGCGCCCCGAGCGCCGCGCGAGCTGACCAGCTCTGCACGAACGGCCCCGGCCACTCACTCCATGAGAGGGGCGGCCGGGGCCGAGGCTGCTCGTACGAGTAGTCGGAACAACGACAGCACCGGCCACCAGAAAGGACACGCGCGATGACCGACGAGACCGAGCTGGACGCGATGCACGCGGCGTATGAGGCGATGGACCAGGCCGAGTACGAGGAGTTCATGGCCGAGCTGGACGCCCGCGACGCCGAACGGGACTGAGACCGTACGAACTACCACGGCCCCGGCCACCCCGCGGACCAGCGGAGTGGCCGGGGCCGTGGCTGCTCGCAGCCAGTCACAGAAACGCAGCAGCCCCAGGGGGCCATCCCTGGGGCCGTTTCTTACGCCACCGGACCTGAATGAGAGGCCCAGATGTCCGCCAGCATGACACAACCGCCCCCCGCGCCACCGGCCGCCGTACCTGACCCGACCATCCTCGACGCGCTCCGGCGCGTCATTGACACGCAGATCGGTCCGCGCCACAAGGGCGCGGTCTACCAGAACATCGACGGGGCCTTCGAGGTCCTGGCCGTGGTCCGGGACCCGGCAAAGGCCCGCGCCTTGCTCAATCGCCGCTGCTCGCAGTGGGCGCTGGGCGTTCGCGATGTCCTGCGCGCGGACGGACAGCCGTTCGTGGTCGGCTCGGTGTGGACCGACTCCGACCGCCTCGTCCGCGAGGGCAAGGCGCTCGCTGGCACGGGGGTGACCCGATGACCACTCGCCTGACTGACGAAGAGCGGGCCGAGCTGTCGAAAAGGGTGGCTGAGGCGAACCGGCGTAGCGAATCGCGGCCGCGATGAGCGCGCCGTTGCCGATCCGGCCCACTCCGCACGAGCGGGACGGCCGCGACGGCACCACCACCACGAGTACCGCGCGGCCGCACCCCGCCAGGATGAACGGTGGTGAGCGCCATGACGAAGGTTCTTGACGGCTCGTACGCCCGCTATCTGCGCGCGCTGCAGACCGTCACCAGCCACAAGTCCCGCTGTAGCGGATGCCGAACCGGCCAGCGGTGCGTGACCGGCGCGCAACTGGAAGCCCAGGCCATCCGGAACCACGGCATCTACCACAGGGAACTGCAGCGTCTGAAGTGCTGCCACTGAGTGGGCATTGCCCCGTCGTCCCCGTGCCTGTCCGTGCGGGGTCGGCGGAGAGTGCCGCACATTCACGCACCCGACCACCGAGCCGCAGACGTGCGATCAGCCCCAGGGGTTCGCACCACTGGGGCTGTCTCGTACGGACCCATTGGGAGGTCCTGATGTACCAGTCCATCGTCAGTGCGCGGCGCCAACGCGCCCCCTACTACGGCGCCGTTTCGCCCGCCATCGTGGAACGGCCTCGCCCGGCTTGCGCTGGTGAGGATCCCGAGCTGTTCTTTGCGCACGGTGCGTCGTCGCCGCGGATCGCGCGGGCCCAGGCGATCTGCCGCCGTTGCCCGCTGCTGGTGAGCTGCCACCAAGGCGCGCTGGAGCGGGACGAGGAGTACGGCGTGTGGGGCGGCCTCACCGAGGACGAACGCCGAAGCCTCAAGCGCGGTGCGCGCCGGTCGGCGCGGGCCGCCTGACCGGGCTCCCGCCTCACGGCGCACGGTCAACTCGCTGCCCGCCCGCATGACGCTCCCTGCCCGGCTGCCCGCCCACGGGCCGCCGGATATTCGCATGCCTCAGCCCGGGAACGACCCGGGCCTCGCCCCCCGGCAGGAGATCCCTATGGACCGCAGTACCCCGCTCGACAACGGCACCACCCGGCAGCCGGACTCGCAGTGCCCGCACACGCCGACGTGCCCGACTGCCTTCAGCGCGGACCGCGAGGCCGCGCACAGCGTCGCCAGCCACTCGGAGCAGGGCTGGAACCTGCTGTGCAACGGCGTCCTGCTCTTCGAGGACACCGGCGAGCTGCTCCCCGATGGCCAGGTCATCGCCCCGCACAGGCCCGTTGCACCCCTGGCCTGACGGCTGCCCGATCCGCCTGCACCGACCGCCGAATCCTGGCGTCCGGGTCGGGCGGTGACAGGGAGCCGGACAGTCCGACGGCCCAATTCACGCCCTCAGAAGAGGAGATCAGCATGCCGCTCCCAGCATGGCTCACCAGCCAGATCACCACTGCCCAGGCCGAAACCGCCGGCGACGGTACGGCGTGGTCCGCGTACGCCACCACCGATGACGGCCTCGTCCAGATCGCTGGTGCTCACGACCGCGACCACGCTCAGCGCTGGCTCGACGAGTCCGGGCGCACCGGTCTCGTCGCGCCCAGCCGACGAGCTCCCGCCCCGCGCACCTGATCGAAAACCCGTGAATGCCGCCCCGCCCTGGGGTGGCACCCACCTGGAAGGAGGCGGCGTGGCCGCCGCACGAACCCGTAAGAGGCCCACCGCCCGGAAGAAGCCGACAGCGACCCACACGACTTCGCAGCCCGCCGCCTCCCCCAGTACTCCCGCTACCCCCACTCCCTCGGCCCTGGCGGAGACGGCGGACACGGGAGCGAAGGTGCTGGCCCGCGTTGCGGATGCCCGGGACCGGGCTGCCGACATCATCGACAGCGCGCGTGAGCAGGCCAACGCCTCCCAGACGGAAGCCGAGACGACCGCCGCGCGCACCGTCACCGACGCCCACGCGCAGATCGCTGTGCTGCTGACCGATGCGCAGGCCCGCGCCGTGGGCATCACCGCCGACGCCGACCAGGAGGCCACCGCTCAGCGCGAGGCGGCCAAGAACGAGCTGGAGGCGGCGCGCGGCGCAGCCAACCGGCTCCTGGCCGACGCACACGAGCGTGCCGAGACCCTGGTAGCCGAGGCCCGCGCGCAGGTCGCTGATCTGACGGAGCTGGCCGCAGCCGACCGCGCGGCCACAGCCACCGCGGTTGCCGAGCTTCGGCGTCTGGCCGAAGCCGACCTCTGCGAGATCAGCAAGCTGGTCGATGAGCGCCGTACCAAAGCCAGCGCGATCCTCTCCCGCGCCCAGGAGCAGGCCGACGCCCTGGTGTCCGCGGCGCAGAGGGAGGTCGAGCAGGCCCGGGAGCGGGTCGGCCAGCTCACGGCGACGGCGGCCAAGCATTACGACGCACGCCGCCAGGAGGCGGAGCAGTTGTACGCGGACGCGGTCACAGCCGGCGCCGCCCGGCGTCGCGACGCCGACCGGCACGTCGCCGCTGCACACACTGAGGCGGAACAGGCCCGCACGGACCTGCGCGAGAAACTGCGCGAGCTCACCGACCAGTTCGGCGCGGAGGCTGCCACCCGGCGCAAGGCTCTGACCGACGAACTCGCCGGGCTCCAGGCAGCCTGTGACCAACAGCGCGAGCGGCTGCGGAGCGAGGCCAAGACCGTCGCGGCGCAGTTGCGGGAGGCCGCCCAGAAGGAGGCCGACCGCGTCACGACGGAGGCGGAGAAGAAGGCCCGCGGCATCACCGAGCGGGCGCAGGCCGACGAAGCCCGTGCCCGTCGGCTGCTGGATGAGGCCCGCGAGGCGAAGCGGGCCAACTCCCGCTGGCGCGGCTGGCACCACAAGATCAGCCGCACGGCATGGAAGACGGCCCCCTGGATCGCGCTCGCCGCCGGCGTCGGGCTCGCCGCCTCCGGCGAGTACGAGCTGGCCCGCCTGGTCGGCATCCACCCCTACGTCGCCCCGCTGCTGCCCGTCAGCATCGACATTTACTGCGTCACCGCGTTCCGCACCCAGCGGGACATTGCACAGGCGCTGCTGCTGATGGCGTCGGCGAACGTGGTCTTCCACCTCTCAGAGCAGGCGCACCTGGTGCCCGCGGGGCAGTCCGCTCCGTGGTGGCTGACGACGTTCGTCGTGCTGATCTTCGTGGCCGTCATCTGGCGCGTCCACTCGCTCATGCACGACGACGCCAGTACGGATGGACACGGCGGTACGGACACGGCGACCGGTACGCAGCGCCGTACCAGTACGGCCGCTCGTACAGACGCCTCGGCTGGAACCCAGCACGCCCGTACCAGCCCGTCCGGTACGGACCTGTACGGCACGGCAGTTGGTACACAGCGCGCCGGTACGCTCCACGGCGCGGCTGGTACAGACCCTGCATACGGCACCCCGTACGAAGGCGCGACGGCGGCGGCGAATGCGGGCGTGACCGGGGCGTACAGCGACCGTACAAGCGGCGTACAGGCCGCCCCGCACGCCGCACCGTGTACTGGTACGGAGCAGTCGGGCCGCACGCAGACGGCAACCATCGCGCGCGACTCGCGTACTAGTACAAGCACCGCGCACCCCGCTCTGGTCGGCGGGGCGGCAACGTCCCGTACCAGTACAGCAGGTGCCCCCTCGCGTACCGCCCCGACGGCTGCCGACGGGCGTACCGGTACAGCCATGCCCGCTCGTACGGACGAGGAACTGCTCCCCGCCGTACGGGTTCTGCCGCGCGAGGACGACGGCTTCGTCAACGTCAGCCGCGTCCGGACCGAACTCAGCGTCAACCAGCCCCGCGCGATCCGGCTGTTGGCGCAGGCAGGCCTGCTGCGTCCCGAGGACGCGGACAAGTACCTGACCTGACCGGCCGTCCGCGCCGATGACCTGGTCCATGCCCGCACGGTCCACGACCACAACCCCGGCTGCTGGTCCAGGACCGTGCGCCTCAGCCGCGTAAGCGGCTCTGACCTGCGTGAACCGCTGTTTCGGCGGTTTCCACCGGCCCCCGGGACGGCGCCACGTCCCGGGGGCCGCGGTGAAGGCACCGAAGCCGTCCACAACCCCCGCTCCCGATCCGGACCGCACCACCTGCAGAGGAGTACAACCCTGATGAGCGACGAGAAGAAGCCGCGCAAGGGCGTTTGGACGCCCGATGTGCTTGCCCAAGGCCCCGAGAAGCGCCGCGTGTTCATCGAGCAGCGCCGGCAGTACCTCGCCCCGTTGCTCGCCGAGACCAAGGCTCTGCTCGCTGAGATCGAGGCCGATCTGAACGAGGTCGACAAGCTGCCCGGTGACCTGCCGTTCCAGGCGAAGCTGCGGGTTCAGCACACGATCCGGCCGCTGGCGAAGGTCGTTTCCGACCTTGAAGATGTGATCGTTCAGCTCACCACGTACAGCGCGCGGTACCGCCGCTCGTATGAGGAACTGCCCGAGAAGCGGGCCGAGAAGGAAGCCAACCGGCAGCATCTCAAGGAGCTGAAGGCCGGCCGCGGGCAGCAGCAGATCGAGCCGCCCCAGCCGAAAGCGGAATCCCGCGAGGACCCGAACCCGTTCTTCGCGCACCTCAACAAGGGCGCGTGATGCCGGGCAAGGACCCTGCGCGGTCGAAGCGCCTGACCGCCGAGCTGTGGGCGCCCCGGATCAACGGGGCGACCAGCCCGCGCGAGCGCGTCGTCGTCCTGGTCGACATGGCCCGGGCCCACCTCGCCGAGGACGATCCGATGTGGTCCTCGCTCGCCGATCAGCTCGGGAAGTACATCGAGGCGGCGACGTCCCTGCGGTAACTGTCCGCGTTCAAAAATCAACGCTCAATCCAGGAAACCGGCATGCCGCCTGGCCTCCACACGCGCGCGTGACGCGCGCGGGTACGCGAGGCCCAGACGCTACGTCAAGTAGTTGTGAAGAGAGGACCCGATGACCGACGACGATCGGGGCGGCGACGTCATCACGCTCCCCGTGCTCAACCTGTCGCCCCCCGGCGGCGATGCCCCCGACGACGGTGTTCCACCGCCCCCGGAAGCGGGCGACCTTGCTCCGCCGCCCGACTTCTTCCTGCCGTTCCCGACCCCCGGCGACGGCGACGATGAGGACACGACCGACCCGGACGACATCGCCCCGCAGATGATCGCCAGCGCATCAAGCGGAACCGGAACACCGGCCCGCGCGACGGCCTCGATGGCGATGGTCACGATGGCGGCGATCGCCGTCGCGGCGCTGCGCGGCACGTGGTCGGCGGCGAACTATCTGCGCGCGCGGCGCGAGCACCATGACGCGGTCGCCGACAAGGCGCGCGAGGCGGCCGACAAGCAGAAGGTGGCCAACGCGGCCAAGAAGGCCGGTGTGCAGTCCTCGGCCGAGTTCGGGCGCGGCGCTGCGGGCAAAGGTGGCGGCCGCGGAGGGGCGTCCGGCGGGTCCGGCGGAGGGTCGGGCCGGGGCGCCTTCGGCCAGCAGAAACCGGCATCGAAGGGCGGTGGCCGGGGCAGTTCGGCGAACGGTTCGCCCGGGGCAGGTGGCCGTGGTGCAGGACCGAAGGGCGCACCTGCCGGTGGCCGCAAGGGTGCCGATGGCGCGATTACCTCGGGGTCGGGCAAGAGCCCGAAGGGGGCGTCCGGCGGTACCGGATCGCCGGGGTCGGGCAAAGGCTCGGCGAGCGGGGCGCAGAAGTCCCCCGGGACGCTGGGCAAGTTGGCGACCGGCCGGCAGCAGCGCAAGAACGATCAGGCGAAGGCCGACCGGCAGGCTGCGGCCGACCACCGCAAGGCCGACCTCGCTGACCGTGCGGCAGCCCGGAAGGAAGCGGCCGCCGTGGCGGCCGACCGGCGCAAGCGCAAGGCCGAGAAACGCAAAGCCAAGCGCGAGCGGGAAAAGGCGGGCGGCGGCGACCCGAAGAATCCGAAGAAGACCGGGTCCGGCAAGGACGACCCGAAGAAGGACGACGGCTCGAAGGCGAAGGACCCGAAGAAGGACGAGCCGGAGACCGACAAGGGCAAGCCCGGCGAGAAGGTCGACCTCACGAAGACGCCGAAGTCGAAGCCGAAGGCTGGTGACGGCAGCGAAGCGAAGAAGGGCGACGGCGAGAAGGTCGACCTCACCAAGAAACCGAGATCGGCGTCCGGTGGCCCGAAGGACGGGGCGCGGAAGGAGCCGAAGGCCCCGCGGAAGAAGAGGCTCCGCGGCTGGCGGCGGAAGCGGAAGGGGAACGCGACGGGACCGAAACCGCCCCGCGGCCGACGGAGCAGGAAGGGCCGCGGCCCGAGCGATACCGGGGCGATGCCCGGCGGCGATGGGGAGTGGCTCAAGCCTCCGCCCGGCTGGGATGTCGCGTACTCGGTGACCATCGAGCGCGAGCCGGCCCGTCCGCAGCGCCGTCAGCCAGCCGGTATCACCACGGGCCAAAAGGGCCTGCCCGCCGGCACGTCCGGCCCGGTCACGCCGACCCGGTCCGTACCGAAGGAGAGCCCGATCGTCATGGGGACAGCACTAGCGGTCGGCGAGGTTGGCGACACGCAGTTCGTCGACGCCGACCTGACCGTGTACGACCTGATCGAGTCCGATGAAGAGATGGGCGAGCAGATCCTTCTGGGCGTTGATCACATGAAACTCGTCGCCAGCAAGTGCGAGGGCCTGGCCTCCGGGCTTGAATCCCTCTACGCGACGTGCCTGAAGAAGAAGGTCCCCGGTGTCCTGACGCAATGGTGCATCCGCCTGATGGAGCGCGCCGGCAGCGTGCAAGACAAGGCCGAGGCACTCGAAGTGTCCCTGCCGCGCGCATCCGAAGCGATCCTCACCGCGCGGGACACGGCGGTCGAGGCCGACAAGCTGCGCGCCGACCGGGTGAAGGAACACGGTCACGTTGCACCGGCCGAGCGTGAATACCACGACCGAAGCGGGGCCTGATCATGAGTACGGAAGTTGAGCCCACCTCCGTACAGACCGGTGCCGAGGTCGCCGCGTCGGGTGCACCGGACTTGCCGGCCCCCGGCGAGGGTCTGGACGCGCCGGACTCGGGCGGTGATCTGCCGGTCCTGCACGGCGGTCGGATCGTCGACGTCATCGCCGATGCCCTCACGTTCACCCTCGTCATCGCGCGCCTTGCGCTCGCGGCGACGGCGATGCGGCTGCTCTCCCAGGCGGTGAAGGGCGCCTACGCGTATGTCGAGGACTGCGCGCAGACCGTCGACGGCCTGGCCGACGTCGCCGCGGCCCTGGCCGTCGACGACTCGGTCACCTCGGCGCACCATGACGCGGCCGCCGTGATGCGTGAATCCCTTGAGCTCGCTGACGCACTGTCTGCTGAGGCGGCAGAGATGTCGACCGAGTTCGACAACGCCGCCCGGGACCACGAATCGGACTACGGCGACGTGAACGAGGCGATGCAGACCGGCCCGTACGACGTCGCCGAGCGCGAGTACTACAGCAACCGCTGACCCCCAATTCCGCCCCGCAAGGCGCCGCCCCGCTCGTCAGCGGGGCGGCGCCTTCCGCATACCTGAAGGGAGCGCCCAGCGATGTCGCTGCGCACGTACATCGAAACCGCCGCCCGCCGCGGCGGACCGGCCGTGAGCAGCGGCGTCGGGCGGCTTGCCACGCTCGTCGGCACCGGCGCCATGACGGCGGGACTGTTCACCGACACCGGCACCGCGTGGGCGATCCTTGCTTCGGCTGCGGCCGGCCTGGGTGGGGCGTTCTTGTCGCCGCGTCTGCAGCTCGCGCACCCGATGAAGAAGCCGATCACGTTCACGGTCTACCTGGCGCCGCACACCGTGCTCGTGGCCACGCTCGTCACCGAGCTTGCCTGGGGTGCACCCGGGGGCCGGGTGGTCGAGGGCGGCGTTGCTGTGCTGTGGACGGCCGGGGTGTGGTGGCTGCGTCCTGCGAAGCTCGCCAAGCGTGTCGCGAAGTGGCCCGAGCCGGTGGTCGAGACCGACGACACCGAGGCCACCAACGGTGGTGCGGGCGCTGAGGTCGAGGTCGCCGTGGAGATTCCCGACGACCCGGACGGCCGGTGGTGGGCCCTGAACGCGGCGAGGAAGGGCGGGGTCGCCGAGGGCACGCGCGTGATCGGTGTGCGGGCGATCGAGGACCGGCGCCGCGTCGCGGTGGCGCTCGCCGCGGCCGAGAAGGGCGAGCCCGTCCCCGACATCAAGATCAAACGCCTGTCGGCGCTGATGAACGTGCCCGAAGCCCTGCTTGAGGTGCAGGCAATTCCCGGGCACGGCGCGGGTGTCGCGATGCTGCTGATCGGCCCGAAGCCCGAAGCTGAGGCCGCTGTTGACGAGGACGTATGGGCCGAGATCGGCCGGTCCGCGCTGCCCGGCGTGACGCTCGTCGAGGTCAACGAGTACGACCTGTCCAAGGACTTCACCTCGTGACGTCGCCTGCGAACCTCGCGAAGCAGCACGTCGAGGGTAAACAGCAGGTGATGCGCGAGTACATGCTCCGCACCCGGCCGGGCGGCGTGAAGGGCGCCGACCACGACGCGCTGTGCGACCTGCTGGAGATCGACGACCCCAGCCGTGTGATCTTCGAGCAGGGGCGCGGCCGGCAGGCGGTCGTCCGGGTCTTCCCCGTGAACCCGCTCGCCAAGATGCGCGCGCTCACCCTCGAAGACCTCGAACTGGACGAGAACGGCTGTATCCGCATCGGCTCGTACTACGACGGCGAGCCGCTGCGGATGCGGGTGCACGACCCCGAAACCGGCAACGCCCAGCGCATCATCATCTTCGGCACGACCGGGGCGGGTAAGAGCCGTGCCCTTCAAGCGTTCCTGGCGGCGTGCAAGCGCAACGGGATCGTCGTACACCTCGCCGACCTCAAGGGCGGGCAGTCCGTCCCCGAGGCAACGGGCAACGTCGCCACCCATGTCCGGACGCTGAAAGAGGCGATGGGCCTGCTGCGGGCCGCCGTCGCCAAGGCCGAGAACCGGTTCAACCGGTACGCCGACATGGGCCGCTCCGGGTTCCTGATCAACAATCCGGACCCGCTCGAATACGTTGTTATCGACGAGGCGAACCGCCTGCTGGAGAAGGGCAGTCCGTTCCGGGCCGAGGCGGCCCGGCTGATCAAGGAGATCGGGCGCACCGGGCGCAGTGTCGGCATCGGCATCGTGCTCGCGGCGCAGGCCGGACACCTCGACGAGCTCGGTGGCAGCGACACCTTGCGCGCGATGCTGAAGGAAGGTGAGGTCATCCTCCTCAGGTGGAGCTCGCAGATGATGGCCTCGCTCGTCGGTGACGGACTGCTGCCCGCCGGGGAGAACCTGCAGCCGATCCCGAAGATCCTCGGCCGGGCCCGCCGCATCCAGCGCTGGGGCGAACCGGCCGACCGGAGCAAGGAAAAACCGAACAGCCAGGGCATGTGCTACCACCTGACGTCGGCGCGGCCGTCGAGCATGGCCCGGTTCTTCCTCGTCGGCTCGCTCGCCCCGCACGACGGGTACGACCCGGTGATCCGGCAGCTCTACGGCAGCGCGCCGCCGCCGGGCGAGCCCCTGACGCTGATCTTCCCGCCGCCCAAAGACGACAAGGGCGGCCAGAAGACCGCCGACGACGGTGACGACGCCGGATACGGAGCGGGCGACGAGGACGACTCCGAATCGCTGCCGGCGATGCCGCGCACCCTGAAGGACCGGGTCCTCGCGGCACTTGAATCCGGCCCGCTGTCCGAGGCCGACCTTCTCGCCGCCCTCGACGAAGACGGCGGCAAGGACGCGAAACGCGGTTCCGTCCGCACCACGATCAGCACCCTGCGCGGCGAAGACAAGATCGCCCCGAAGGATGCATCCGGCCTGATCAGCCTCACCCTCATGTGATCTACGGGCGCCCCGAGACCGACCGCGGGGCGCCCCTGGATGCCTGTCCTGGAGGAAGACCCGACATGACGCACGCCCCCCACCGCGAAACCGCGCCGCTCTCGCCGTCGCAGCAAGCGACCTCCGAGGCCCTGATCGAGGCGGCCCTGAAGATCCCCGCCATCCGCACCCCGCCGACGTTCTACAAGGACGACACGTCGCCGCACCCCACCGGAGCCCAGCCCGTACCGCAGCCCGACAGCCGACGCGTCCCGCAGTGGGCCACCGGTGTGGCCGTAGCAGGAGCGGGAATCGGCGTGATGTCGATCGGCGTCGGCCTCGGCGGGAAACTCTTCTTCGAGAACATCACCATCGAGGGCGTCATCGCCGTCGGGCTCATCGTCGCCGCCCCGCTGCTGCTCATCTCGGCTGCCGGTATTGCCCTGTCCAAGGTGGGAAAGGCCGCGCCGCGGGAGGTCACGAACAACTTCAACGGCCCGGTGAGCATCAAGAGCGACCACCGCACGGTGGTAGAGAACCGGCCCTTCAGCTTCCAGCGCACGACCCTCGAAGGGGCCGACGAGCAGGAGCACACCTGCTGATCGACGCCCCCTCGGCTGCGCCGACCTCACCGAGCGGCCCGCACACGGCCGGAGGCCTCGCCGGCGTCTCCACCGCGCTCTCGCTGAAAGCGACCACCGGCCTACCCACCCGCCATATCGGCTCCTTGCCCTCAACGCACAGTCCCGGATGACCCGGACCAAGTGAGCCCACCCGAGCTGCACAGACCCCTCCCCCAGCCCAGCGAGCCCCCGGGTGCCATCCGCACCAGCGCGCTGCCTCCGGCCGCTCCGCCCGGCCCTCGGCCACCCGTCACGGCGGGCGAGGACCGGCCAGACCGACCAGCCCGTCTCACCACGCACTTCGACCCTGAAGGAACTCAGCCATGCCCACAGACGCCAAGCCCCAGCCCCCGCAGCCGGTACACGGCTACTTCGTCCCCCTCCCCCCCCCGCCCGCCCCGTCCCAGCCCAAACTGCCGTTACCGCTGCGCCGTCTCCTACTGATCGCCGGAGTGCTCCTCGCCATCGTGCTCGCCTCCCGCACCAGCACGGACGGCACGGCCACCACGCCGCCCCCGACCACCACGACGACGTCCAACGCGCCCGCCGCCACCCCCGTGCCGTAACCAGCCGACACAGCAGAGACGTTCACCCGCAGCCGCGCCCCGCCCACACACATCTCACGCCGGCGCGGCGCGGCGCTGCCCACCACCTTCGGTGCTGTCCCCGCCCCCTGCCCTGAAAGGGATCTCTTCATGTACCTGCCGTGGATGAGCCGTACCGACCGAAGGCGCTGGCGCACTGCCAGCAGCCTCACCGATCTCGGGCAGCTCGCTGCCTCCTGGTGGGAGGGCACCGTGCGCGGCGTGCCCGGCCATCGCGCGGGCTTCCGCCCATCGCCCGACCTGGCCGAGCAGGTCCCGGTGCTGGCCGCCGTCAACCGGGCCGGATTCCTCGTCCTGGCGGCGCAAGCCGGGGTCGTGGACGGGACCGTGCAGGCGCGGGCCGCAGTGCAAGGGTTCGCCCGCGACCCGGCCCTGATCCGCCGCCTCGTCGACGCCGCGGAGAACGCCGACCTCACAGTCGTCCTCAACAACCTGCTGGACGCCGGTGGCGTCCCCAGCGAGGGCGTCACTGTCACTGTGGGGGACCCGCGGGGCGACGTCGCCTTCGGGCAGGCACTCGGTGTGGCCGACCTGGAGGCCGCATGGCGCGGCTACCCCGCCGCCAAGGCCGCCGTCGCACCCACGCTACAAATCACCCTCGCTGCACCGCAGTTCGGCCCCCACACGCTGGTGTGGGACGTGCTCGCGGCCGCGGTCCCCCCTGCGCCCGTCCCGGCGCCCACCGTCGTGTGCCGGGAGTGCGGCTGCACCGCGATCGAGTGGCAGATCTGCGGCGACGGCTGCACCGGCGTCACCGACCAGGCCGACGGACGCTGCGCGGCGTGCATCGACCCCAGCGTGATCATCGACTGGTCGAAGGAAGGCGTGGAGATCGAGTGCGCCAACTGCGGTGCCCCGCACTTCTCCGCGAGGAAGTACTGCTCCACCGGCTGCGAGATCGCCGACGCCTACGACGAGGACCAGGACGTGAGCGGCGAGTCGGCGGCGCCAGGCCCCGGCGGAGACCTGCCTGACGACCCGTGGGCCAGCGCCCCAACCTCGGCTCACTCACGAGACCTGCCGTTCTGACGGCCTTCCGTTCCGCCCCGGCTCTTCGGCGCCGGGACGGCGCGATGGTCCTCAACCGGTCCCTCAACCACAGCGAAGGAGCGCCTCCCATGGCGACTACCGAACAGCAGGCCCGCACGCTCTTCCGCGCCTCGGTCGGCCCCCGCGAAGTCGGCAAGGTCTACCTGTGCGGCTACTGGGGCGAGACATACACCGTCCTCGGTATCCAGTACGGCACCGAGGCCGCGCGCGCAGCGATCGGCTGGGACAGCGGCTGGTCAATCACCGTCGTCGGCGACGACGAGATCGTCCGCACCCACTGCACCAGTTGGGACCCGCGCCGCGACAAAGCCTGCCCGGACCTCTGCCCGTGCCTGCACGCGTACGCCGAGCACGACGGCACGGCCTGCCCGCACTGCGACTGCCCCCGGTTCGCGTAACTGCGCACCACCGCCCCCGGCGGGCCCAGCGCCGCCTACCCACACATTGTCCTGGAGGACCACCTGCTCATCCTCCACCCGCGCCGCCGGATCGCCCGGCCCCGCCCGCAGCGCCCCGGGCCCCGCTACCCGCACCGCCCCGACCGGATCCCCGGGGCCTGGAACAGTGATGCCGGGCCGCCGTAAGCGGGCCCGCCGTGAGGTCGCACGCGTTCCGCGCGGTGACGCGTTTCTCCCAGCTAACTAACTGGATTTTGACCGTGGCGCTGTCCCCGAAGGGCTGGCCACGCGGCGTTCTCTGCAGGACATGGGCCTCAGCCCGGGCGGCAACCGGGTATCCGTCGCGAATCTGCTCCCAGAGATGGCTGCCAGGCTGGTCCGCCTCGCGGTACGGCTGGTGCGCGGTTTTGAGGGCAACTGGGTGTCGCCCAGGGGATACGGCAGCGCTTGGTCCCGGGCGGGTCCGGGGCCGGCCCGGGTTCCTCTGCTTACTGTCGGCCGGGCGGCGCTCCGTATTCGACGTACAGCGGACTGGCCACGATCACGGTTCCTGGCGTGACCCCCGAAGTTCCTGGCGTGGCCCCCGAACGTGACCAGTCTGGTGTAGTACGAAAGGTGATCTTCGCGTGCCCGCTCATCCGGCTGGCCATCTCCGCAGGCATGCACCGGTCGAGATACCAGTGGAGGCGGTCCATAGCCAAGGACAAATAACCCGAAGTAGGTGGGGCATTGCCGCCTCTCGCACTTCGCAGAAATTCGGTCATCCCGATCGCAGTGGAGGATCCCTGCCAGAGCGGGCGTGCGGAATCCCTTTCAGCGGGAAGGGCACCGATGAGGTGTTCCGGGGCGCCGTGGAGCAGCAAGCGAGGGCGAGAGTGGTCCCTGAGCTGGTGTGGTTCCCAGAACAACAGCATCGACTCAGTCATGAGGTCTGCGCTACGGGTCCTTGGATCCAGTGGCCCCTGCTTTCCCACGCAGTAGTTCAGGGGCACGTCGAACCTCACCCACTCGCCGGGTTCAGGCTGTCCCTCGAAGTACCAAAGAGGCCGCGGACGTGAGGCGTTGATGTGGTTGAGGACTCGGGCCAGCTCCGGGCGCCCAAGTGCTGCCTGGTCCGTCATCGAGAGCTGGATTTCTCCCATACCCATCGGGGCTTTGGCATTCACCTGGTTGACCCGCGCCAACCATCGCCGCCGTTTCTCCACTTCTTGGAATTGGCCGAGCTTGCGTTGGGATAAATAGATCAATTCACGCATGCACAAAGGATCGTGGCTGTCACCCGCCGGCAGCAAGAGCCGGGCACCGACTGCTTCCGTGTCTCGGCCGCGATCGCCCGACTCGCTCTCCAGCAGAGCCGGACGAACGCACTGCTGACATCTGTGCCTAGGAGCTCGCCCAGACCCTGCGGGCGTTCTGCCACGGGGACCACCGCAGGACGACGTCCTCGCAGGGATCGAGCAGTGCTCACCATCGCCTCCGACGGGTATCCGGCCGGGGGCGAAAGCACATCACGGGGCGCCCGCAGCATCGGCAAGAGGCCGTGGCCTTCGTTGCCGACTCCGCCGGGATGCGCATGCACCTGGCCACCTCCACCCTCCACCCTCCACCCGCAAGGAGAACGCCCATGAAGACGACCTTCACCGGCACGACGCAGTCGCTCGACACGACCACCCCCGACCCGGCGCTCATTGTGATGATCGGGGCATCAGGCAGCGGGAAGACCACCCTCGCGAGTACCTGGCCCGCCACGCAGGTCCTGGAGCTCGACGCCTTCAGGGCGATGGTCTCGGACGATGCCGGCGACCAGTCGGCCACCCCGGCGGCGGTTTCTCTCCTCCACACTGCACTGGCGGCCCGCCTCGCCCGCAGGCTCACCACGGTCATCAGCGCGACGAACACCGAGGCCCACGTCCGTAAGGGCCTGCTGGACATCGCGCGCGCCCACGGCGTGCCCACCGTCGCGCTGCTCGTGTCCACCCCGGCCGACGTGTGCGTCAAGCGGCAGGCCGATCGCGACCCGGCCCGCGCTGTGCCCGAGGACGTCATACGCCGCCAGCACACCGACGCCGTCAACGCATTCCCGCAGCTGCGCGGCGAGGGCTTCGACCACGTAGTGTTCGCCGACACCATCCACCGCCTGGAGCCGCTGCTGCAGCGCGCCAGCGACACCCGGCGCCGCGAGATGGGCTGGGACGGCGGCGACGGTCTGGGCGATCTGCTCCTGGTCCGCCGCGTCTTCGGCGCGGACGTGCTGCCGCTGTGGCGGTGGCGCGACAACTCGCCGCTCGCCGACGGCGACCGCGTCGGCGAGATCCGCATCGGGCCGGACCGCCTGGTGCTCGCCCTGCGCACCGACGTCGACGGCGAGGGCGAGCGGGGCTTCGACCTGCTCGTGGGCTGCCCGTACGACGACGACTGCGACGCCCCGGCGTGGCAGGCCGTCCACTCGGTCACCGACCTGCTGACCGCGCACACCAGCGACCGGCCGCACCCGGACACCGTCTGCACCGTCCACGGCGGCCCCGACGACGTTGACCAGGAGGCCGACGACCACGACCAGGACGACGACCCCGAGGGCCGCGCTGACCTGGAAGCGCAGTACGCGGACGCGGCCCGCGCGTGAGTCGCGCCGACGCCTGCCGAACAACCAGAACCCGCCGTGCCCCGATCACCCGCCCGCTGTTGACCCAGGAAGGACGCCCACGCATGAGCATCACGATCACGAACACGTACGGCACCGCGCACACCGTCAGCGAGACCAACCCCGCCCACGTCACAGGCTGCGACCGCTACCGGCTGCCTCTCGTCGCCACCATCGCCCCCGCCACCCCCGGCTACGAGGACATGGTCGAGATGCTGAAGGACAACGGCCACGACACCCGCGAGGGGTACGGGCTGATCTTCCTGGAGTCCGAGGAGTTCAGTGCAACCTACTTCGGGCCGATCGAGCAGATCGAGAAGTACCAGCGCGAGAACGTCGACGGCACGGCGACCTTCGACGCCTCGCAGGGCGTCATGTACGCACACTGGCCCCACGGCAAGGGCTGGGACGACCTCCTCCCCCGCGTCTTCTGGAACAGGAAGGCGCACGGCGCGATCGCGGACGGCGTCGGCCTCGTCACCGCCTTCGCGCACACCGAGATCCCGGGTGCCGAGGTCATCGTCTACGAGTTCGAAGGCACCTGGCGCCCCGGCGGCACGCCGGAGCAGATGGTCACCTACCACTGCACCGCCTGCCACATGGACACGTTCCACGACTGCGGGCACGTGCACGAGAACACCGGTCCCGACCGCCGCCGCTGGGCCGCCCGCCAGGCCCGCCAGCACATCATCAGCGCCGCCCGGAACGGCGTCGGAGACAGGAACAGCGACTGCCGCCCCAACAACGGCGAGATGCTGCGCGCCGTGAACGCGGCCGCCCGCGACATGTGGGGCACCACGGGCAACGCCCTGCCGGACACCGACGACGCGTACTGCGCCACCAAGGGCCCCTGCTCGATCATCCGCGAACTCCGTGCCGGAGTCCGCCCGCCCGTCTACCGCGCCTGACCGCCCGGCCCGCACACTCCGACCCCCGCTTCACCCACCCACCACTTGAGAGCCCCACCTGCACAGGGCCGCCCCGGTCGACTGGCCACCGGGGCGGCGCGCTCTTGTCCGTGGGGCTGAGCAGCTTCGGCGGGACTGAACAGAAGAACCTGACAGGGAAGTGCGCGGAGCGCTGGAACATCGCGCACCCCGGCGAGCTCCGCTTCGTCTCCGATGCGCGCAAGTGCGGCACGCGCGACGACCACGCCTGAACCCCCCTCCCCCGCACCTCCACTTGGAGGCCCCCGTGCACAACACCCAGCCCGACGGCGACCACACCCTCGCCTACCCCGAGCCTCCCGCCTCGCCGCTCTGGCACCGGCATGGCGCGAAGGCCCGGCCGCTCACCCGCGAGCAGCAGCGGCGCAACTGCGAGCTCTTGCTGCGCGCCCAGCACCAACCCCGCACCCCCCGCACGTAGGGCGGCCACCGCGTTCGCCGACCGGCACGCGGCCCTCGCAGCCGAAGCGCCGGCCCGGCCGCGCGCCGACAACTACGCCCGAGCACACAGCAGAACGCCCCGGGGCGGCCGTTCCGTCACCGGCCAGGTAGCCAGTGGGACACCCCGAGGCCCCTCCACCCTGTCATCCCTCAGGAGCCCCTCACCATGCCCATTCCGGTCCTTCCCCTCGACCTCCTCATCGGCGCCGAGCGCGCCGGGCAGTTCCTAGGCGCACGGATCCGCGATGTCCTCGCGAACGACCTCCTGCCCGAGCCCGTCGCCTACCGCCTCGTCTGCGAAGGAGCGCTCGCCGCAGACCCGTTCCTCCTCGCCGACCCGGGCCAGACCTGGACGCTGCGCCCGGACCGCACCGGCCCCGCCCCCGGCCGGCTGTTCATCGTGCGCCGGGACACCACCGAGCTGACCGCCGAGGACGAGCACGGCCAGCGCCACCGGATCCCGCTGTGCGCACTCGCCGACTACCAGCTCGACCAGTGGTGCTGGACACGATCCGACAGCACGGAGGCAACCTCGTGAGCAGCACCGGCACTCCCCCAACGGCCAACTCATTGACCGCAGCCAACATGGCGCATATCCCCTTCCCCCGCACCGATACCGTCACCGCGTGCCGCAGTGAGCCCGAGCTATTCGCCTGGGAAGCCGGTACCCCCGATACCTCCCGGGCAGCCAAGGACCGAAGGCTGCAGCAAGCGCGGAAATCCTGCACAAGCTGCCCGATCGCCCGGGGCTGTCTGCTCTGGGCCCTGGCGAACCCCTCGCTCACCTCGACCGGCATCTGGGCTGCCACCACACCCCGCGAGCGCACCACCCTGCGGCGGCGTCTGGCGGCCCGCCTCGGTGAGCAGTGGCCGACCCTCGTCGCCACCCGCGACCGTGAACGCCGGCAACGGCTGGATGCGGCCTGCTACAACCCGCCCAGCGTTCGGACCGGAGCCCTGGTGCGACTGGACCGTGAGCACAACGGACCGCGGCCCATCTGGAGCCGCCTCCTGCCACCCGGCCGGCAGGCCCACAACCGCGAGCGCCTCACCGCAGGCCTGGTAACCACCGTCGCCTAGCCATTGCGGCCACCGGCACGCAGCACGCATCCACCCGCCCCTGATCCGCTCACCCCCTCCACGGCGGCCGCCCTCGCGAGGCCGGCCGTGACTGCCCAGCCTGCGGCGGCCGCCGACCCCGCCAGGCACCGCGAAGTCCCTGCCACGGAGCACGCCTGGACCGGCCCGGGGCGGCCGCCGGCCACGAGCCCGGCCGCCCCGGATGCCCCGCAATCTCCCCCCTCGGACCCCACTGGAGAACCCCCATGACCACGACCACCCCCACCGCCCTGCACCAGATGCGCGCACGGCTGTTGTCCGCCGCCTACGGCAACACCGACTGGCGCTACCAGCTCTGCGCCTCCTGGGCCGACCAAGCACTCGCCGCACTGGCCCGGTACAGCACCGCCGACGCCGAACGCCTCGCCGCCGGCTTCCTGCAACCCGCACACCTCAGCATCGAGAGGACGGAGGAGCAGGCCCTCACCGAAGCAGCCGCCGCCGGTATCGACACCGACGGCTGGGAAGAGCGACGGGAACGGATCCGCTCCTACGCCCGCCAGGCCTACAGCCTCCCCCTGGACAGGACACCCGCCGGCGAAGCACAGCGCCTGTGGGCGTCCCTCAACGGCCACTACCCCGCCCTCGCCGCCGCTCTCGCCGAGTACCTGGCCGCGCTGCCGCCGACCTGGCGCCAGGACCTGTTCCAGACGGACGACATCACCCGCATCCCGGCCGACCCGCCGCACGTCGGCGAAGACCCGGGCCCCGAGACCGCCCCGTGGAACACGGACGGAGAGGACTGCGCAGCCTGCAGCGAAGCCCAGGACTTCTGCCGCTACCACGCCGGATTCCTCGCAGGCGAACAGCACATCCGCGGCCTGCTGGCGACCCTCGCCGCCGATGACATCGCCTTGGACCAGCTCCGCGAACGCCAGGTCGACATCGCGTATCGGCACGCGGAAATCGGACGCAGCCGACATCCCTGCTGAACCCCTGTCCCCGGAGGCTGAGCACTGATGGCGCGCATCGTCATCACCATCGAGCCGCGGCACCCGGACAACACCCGTTGCGAGCACGCCGTCAAACCGACCGGGAAACCCCGCGACCCGCACGTCGGCTGCCCCGGCCGGACCCAGTACGCCGTCATCTGCTCCCAGCACGGGCAGGTCGGCGGCCCGCACCACGTCAAGGTCCTCGCCGAACCCGCGGCCGCCCAGCACCGGCAGGAGCACCGCGCCGCCCACGCCGGGACCCGCCCAACTGCATCGGATTCCGCGTGAGTATCCCGGCCGCCGACCTGGCGGCGATCACTGCGGAAGCCCCCGGCAGCGACGGCCATCGCCAGGTCATGCGGCTGGCCGTCAATGCGGTGGCCGCGGCCCGTGGACTGCCTGCGCCCTGGACCGTCGATCTGCCCCACGACTCGGCGCGGCACATCACCAAACGGCTCGCCGACCTCAACGGACTCCCCCACTGGGGCGCCCACGAACTGGGCGGCCTGCGTGAACAGTTACTGCCTGGCGAGGACCGCAGAGAATCCGGCGCCTGGTACACCCCGCCCGACGCCGCACGCCCTCTCGCCCGCGCCGCGCTGAGCGAAATCACCGACCTCAACCTGGATGACGACCCGGCTGGCGTCCTCGCCGTGACGGTGCTCGATCCGGCGTGCGGCGGCGGCGTGTTCCTCATCGAGGCCGCCCGGCTCCTGGCCACCGCCTACGTGGCCCTGCTCTACGGCACCAACCGCCCCGCCCGGCTCACCATCCAAGCCGTCAAAGCCGACGTGATGCGCTCCTGCATCCACGGCATCGACACCGACCCCGTCGACGTCGACCTCACCAAGTCGGCCCTCTGGCTGGAGTCCGGCGGCGTCACACCGATCACTTGGCTCGACGACAACGTGTTCGTCGGGAATGCCCTCCACGGAGACTGTCCCCCTGCGTTGGCCGGCCGCCTCAATGCCCCCACTCCCCTGGCCATCCTTGGCAACCCGCCGTACAAGGACAAGGCGAAAGGGCGGGCCCCGTGGATCGAAGGCCGACGCCCCGGCCCCCGACAGACCCGTAGACACGATGAACTCTGGCGGCCGAGCCTCGACGACTTCCGCCTCCCCGGGCAGGGCCGCACCGAGTACGTACTGTCCAACCTCTATGTCTTCTTCTGGCGCTGGGCTCTGTGGCGGGCCTTCGAGACCCGCCTCCACGCAGCCAGCATTGCCTTCCTCACCCCGAGCGCCTGGCTCACCAGCCCCGCCTTCGGCGGTATGCGCGGAGCCATGCGACGCGCCGCCGACCAGGGACTCATCATCGACCTGACCCCCGAGGGCAACCAGCCCCCAGGACCCACCCGGATCTTCCCCGGCGTCTCCCGCCCCCTGTGCGCGGCCCTGCTCAGTCGCAGGGCCGGCCCGCAGCCGGACGCCATCGCCACCGTCCACCACGCCACCGTGCATGGGACTTACGAGGAGAAGGTCCGACAGCTCGAACGACTCCTCAGCCCCCCAACCTCACCGGCCGACCACGGCGCTCCTTGAGCCTGTCTGCATCGACCTTCCTCTGCTGGCTTTCGGCAACGCCGCGATCCTCAGCGCGGCTACCCCCCCGGCGGTGGCACCCGAGAACCGTGCCCCTACCGGAAGGTCGGGCACGGGACTCTGGCACTCCTCCTTCAACCCCCTGAGGCGCGACCCGCGTTAGCGTGCTGACCGCCGTCGGCTCGCTTACACGGGTCGATCGCAGTCTCGGACACCTTGACGGCATCGACATCGTCTGGGTCGGACAGCCCCCGCCTGGACTGAAACACATGAGCCCCTGTTCCACCGGTAGACGGAGGAGCAGGGGCTCTTCTGTTTTCTGCGAAGGAGGTTGGCACGGGGACACGGCGGCGACTGATCGGCTCCATCTGTCGTGCTGTTGCGGCCTGTTCGTCGTGGGCGTTGGAGGTCGGCTTCCCTACGGGCTGGTCCTGGTGGCGTCCGGGGCGAGCCATCCACATCCCGTGATCCTCTTGACTGTCAGATGGGCTGTGTAACCTCACGCAGTGATTATTGACCGGAATGCGAGCGTCACCCCAACTCGATTCGAAAGTCCTTGGTTGCGTCGTACGCTCGGCAAACGGATAGGGCGTGCCAGCCGCGATGACATGTTGCGTGCCCTTCTGTGGGTGAGCGAAGTCCGGATGGCCGGAGACGTTGCAGCGGCCTGGCGCGAGTTCCACCGCGAGATCGATCGGGAGTACAACGAGGCCGAACGGCGTCGGGAGAGGCTGTCCTGGCAGCGCAGTGACCAAGTGGCCATCGGCTGCCACAAAATTGCCAAGGAGTTGGCTGACAAGTTGTGGGGCGAGCGCAGCGAGGCTGAACACGCGCTTGTTCAATGCAAGGCTATCGTTGAGGAGTTCAGCGCACGGCTTGGCCTGAGCATTAACGACGAACAGAGTGGGTCTCAAGACTGGCGTGCTGCCCTGGATGTCCTGAGTGGCCAGCTCGTGCCAGCGAAGCAGCGACTCGCAAAGCTGCTGTCGAAGGATCAGCGGAAGCTCTACCGGCTGGCGGAGTTGGAGAGGCGCAAGCGTCAAGTTGCCAGCACGCCAGTCACGACTATCGAGCAGCTCGACGCGATGGAGCAGCACGAGTTCGATGATGCGGTGCGGCGGGCTTTCGAAAGTGACGGCTTCCACGCGGCGTCGCTCAATCCCCGGATTCTTGAGATCTCCCGTGATGGCGTGACGGGTCTCGTCTTCTGCGATCACGTCCGCTTCCCGGCGCCGGACGCGCAGACTGACGTCCGCACGATTGTTACAGCGCAGCGGTTGGCCAGCGAGCGCGATGACGACTCCATAGTGGTGATCAGCAATCTGGCATACATCTCCAGATCCGCGAACCGGCACTGTGCAGACTCCTCCCCCGCCATCGAGCTGGTGCAGCGCCCCGAGCTACAGCAGTGGATCGAGTGGGGCGTTCCTCTGCGTAATCGGTCGGGGCTCATCTGATGCACATCAACTGGGCAACCGCCGTGCCCTTCCCCGGCTACGCCAGCTCCTACCTCCAGGAGACTCTGCGGCAGCGGGTATCCGAGGCCACGGATGATGACCTATTGGCGGCCTACCTCCACTGGCTTGAGGGGCGGATAGCGCATGAGTTCGGCCTTGCTGCGAAGGACTTCGAGGCGAGGATTCGGACTGAGCAGGAGCACCTGGCTGTTCTGCTCCCGACAACGCGTGGCCCTTTCGCTATGGACTTTCAGCGGGCACATCAAGCTCTCCGTTCCATCCTCGATGCGGAGAGTCGCGTTGCTGGGACCTCCATGCAGCAAGCGCAGGATGTCTGGAGGCATCTTCGCGAGCAGACGGGCCACGACGTCACTGCCCGCTACAAGGATGGAGTCGTTCCGGCATTCTCCGGTCTGGAGAGCATCGGGTCGCTCAAGCAGCAGGTGGACCAGTCCGAGCTGAGGGTTGTGGACGCTATGGCTCGGTACCGCGACGAGATGCACAGCCTGGCTCTGCGCGAACAAGAAATGGACCGCTTCCTGGCCTCGGACGACAGCCTCGCCTTGGACGACATCCACGCCATGACCCCCAGCGCGTTCGAGCAGGCTGTGGCAGCTTTGGCGAGACGCGATGGCTATGACGTCATCCGGGATGGCGGAGGAGCCCGTGACCTGGGAGCCGACGTGATCGCTGTGACCCCCGATCGGCTTCGTGTGGTGTTCCAGTGCAAGCACCGTCAGGCTGGTCTTGGCAAGGTTGGATCCCCCGACATACAGACGCTTAACGGGACTGCCCGTCCGGAGCACAAGGCCGACATCGTCGTCGCTGTGACCAATGGGACGTTCACGAAGCCGGCGTCCGATTTCGCGCAATCGCACAGCATCCACTTGCTCTGCCAAGCGCGCCTCAAGCGTTGGGCCACCTGGGGCGAACCTCTGCTTGCTGTTCTCGACGTCGCCAAGACCAGAGCCCAAGACCCGATGGCAGCTTAAACTGCACCCGCCGCTCGACGGACCACTTCCGTAAACGGCCCCCTCAGCTGTCAGCCGAACCGTTGACCGCGGTCAACGGTTCGGCTGACAGCTGAGGGGGCCGTGAGATGTCCTCGGGCTGGGGTGACTTTTGACCGCGATCAAAAGTCACCCGGCCTCGTCACTGCCTCTGGGGCAGACCGTCCCGACGCGGTCCCGTCTAAGCGGAGTCTGACCGGTCTCAGTTTGATTGGCCTCGACGGGGCTGGTTCAAGGGTGAGGGAGCCATGGGAGTCGCTCTGCCGGGCCCTCGGAGCCGGTGGCTGTCAACGGCCCGCAGGGCGGACGCGGCCTCCAGCAGGGACCAGCGGTCGATCTCTACCACCCGCTGCCCTTTCGGATGCCACCCGCGGGCCGATGCCGCGTCGAGAAGGGCTCGGACGGCTCCGGGTGCGTGCAGGTACAGGGATGCACCCCCCCGCACGCACCCCACGCCTCCAGAGCCAGAGGAGCCCCGCCCGCGCCCGGGACCTACCGGCACGGGCCCTCGGTGAACACGATACGCAGTGGACCGCCAGCGCCAGCTGGCTGCGGGTACAGCGTGAGGGTCTCGCAGCATGACAAGCCGCTGTCCGCCACGCTGTGGCTGTGGAGCGCCCACAGATAAGTGCTTCCGTCGGCAATCATGGCAATCAGCCGACGGGGCTTCTTCGGATGTCGGGGCACGGAGCCGAGAGTGCGCGGCCTGATCCACAAGCCCGAGCGATGCCGAGACCCCGATGAGACGGGGCAGTTGTGGACACAGCAACAGGGGCTCCCCTACATCTGGGAAGCCCCTGTTCGTTCCGTGGATCAGAGGTGGGTGCGAAGCGCCTCCACCAGCGCTACGAGTTCGTCAGAAGTTAGGGCTTGGGCCAGACGTCGTGCTTGCTCGACCGCGGTCTCCCCCAGATAGTTCCGTAGGTCTGGGGAGGGCTGCGGGTCCGCTGCCCCCTCGGTTTTGGCTGGGACGGGTGGTGCCAGGGGCTCAATACTTTTGACCGCGGTCAACGGTTCGGCTGGCGAGTGGCTGGAGGCGTCTGGGGAGACCTCTGGGACACCCTGACTCTTGACCGCGGTCAAAGGTTCTTGCCCCCCACCCGCTGAACGGCTCCGGCTCGAAGGCTGCGAGCTGGCGGTCTGTTGTGAGGGGAGAGCCCCTGGTGCACCCTTGACCGCGGTCAACGGTTCACCAGGGGAGGTGCCAGCTGCACCCTGGGCAACAGCCCGCAGTATCGACTTTTCCTCTGCCTTGCGCTGAGCCTTCGTCTCCTTGTCCTCGGCCAGCAGCGCCAGAAGACCAGCAGCATCCAGGCCGGGCGAATCCTTGAGCCGGCGGCCGAGCCAGACACCGTCGCGCCCTGACAAGCCGTTGCTGCTCAGCATCGTCTGGATCTCGGAGGGAAGCTCAAGGAGAAGAAGCTGGTTTGTGATCCACCCAGCCGACTTGCCGAGCTGCTCGGCCGCGCGCGACTGGGATCCAAACTCACGGGTCTCTGCGCATACGGAGACGAGTTGGTGCACGCCATTGGCCCGCTCGATGGGGTCGAAGTCCGTGCGATCCAGATTCTCCTTGAGGAGGTGGTTCAGGAATGTCTCGCGAGACTCGGCGAACTCGTCACGCACGACGAAGTCGAGCGCCTCAAGATCGACGTGCACAGCGCTACGGAAGCGACGCTCACCGTTGCAGAGAACATACTCGGCGCTGCCAATGTGCGCCTCGTGCTCGGGCCACAGCGCGAGATAGGCAGTCCTGGTCACGACGACACATGCGGCGAGCTGCGCCTTGCGCAGTTCCTCGCCGAACTGTGCCTTCTGTTCGTCCGTGCCGAAGTTCCGCCGAGGGTTGAGGGGAGTGGGGGAGACCTGATCGAGGCTCAGACGCACCAGCTCATAGGCGGGAATGGTGCCCTCGGTGATGGCCTTCGCCCGGCCTCGGGCGCTGCGACGACCAGCCGGCGGAGCCGCTGCGAAGGAACTCCCCGATCCCAGCAGAGATGCCTTGCTCATTCTGAAAGCCTCCTGGCCAGCTCGCGCATGGCATCAGCCTGCTTCGATTCGGGTGCGTACTCCAGCAGGGGCCGCTTCAGACGAACGGCTTCACGTTGCTCTTTGAGATCAGGCACGACGGACAGGACGGCCGGGTCGCCCACGGCGTGCCAGTTCTCCAGCGAGGAGGTCGCGATGTAACCGCGGCCCGCGTCATAGAGATTGACGACGATGCCCAGTTGGTCCAGGTCGAGCTTGAAGTCGGCGGCCAGGTCATTGATCTGGTTCTGGAGCAGCCGGTAGGCGTCGGCCGAGGAGTCCTCGGCCTGAACGACGGTGAGAACGCCCGAGCAACCAGGGTCCTCACCATCGCGGGTACGGCCGTAGTACAGGGCGTTGTCCATCGTGTAGCCAAGACTGGGCGGGCAGTCGATGAGGATGTAGTCGAAGTCAGACTCGACTTCCTCCAGGGCTGTCTCCAGCGCCGTCTCCCGCACGCGCAGTCCCGGCGCTGTGGCGAGCTTCGCGTCAAGCAGGAATGCGTAGGTGGAGGAGGGGAGAAGGAAGAGCCGACCGGCGAAGGACTCCGTCTCGATGGGCTCGATCAGGTCGCGAAGCTTGAGGATCTTGGCTTCGCCGAGCATCTTCTTGGCGAGACTGGGCTCCTCAAGCCCGATCGGCTCGAAGCCGAACTGGCTTGTGAGATGGCACTGAGGGTCGAAGTCCACCAAGAGGACGCGAGCCCCGCGTTCAGCGAGGGCCTGGCCGAGTCCCGCCGTGACTGCGGTCTTGCCCACGCCTCCCTTCTGGTTGCAGACGACGTACCTGCAACCCCCCTTGCTCTGGGCCCTTTTTGCAGTGGCCGGGTGGGCATCGAGCCAGGCACGGATGGACTGGGCCAGGCTCTGGTTGATCGCGAGACCCTTCTTCTTAGCGGCCTGCTTCAACTCGGCGTACATCCCGGTAGGGATGTACGTGGAGAAGGACCTGGAGCCCGCCATGTCGACGGTGGTGTATTCAGCACCGTCCGACAACCAGTTACCGATGCCGTCGGTCACAGCGTCCTTGATGTCCACGCCGAGCTGGGCCGCGCGGACCTTGAGGTCCCGCCGGAGAGACTCCGGCAGCTTGGCAACTACCTTTTCCCTTTGGCTAGGGTCGTACGGAGCAGTCATGCGGGTACCTTACTCACCTACACTGCATGATCGGGCACGCGACACCCTGCGAGGGCGATCGAGAGACTGAGGAATATTCAGCTCCACCAGCCCCACGCAGATCTGTTGTCACGACAGCAACGCGCGATGCCTCAAAGACGCCTGACACCGACAACCACTAGGTGACAGGCTGATCGAATGGACGCCGATCCTGTGAAACGGGGACAACAGCACGTGGCACCGCTGCAGTTGACACGCACGCACCGCATTCTGATCGGGTTGGTGGTCGCGGGTGCCGTGGTGATCGCCGGGATCGGTTTCGCGGGTTCGTACGCGGCGGTCCGCGAGCTCGCGCTCAAGAAGGGCTTCGGGAACTTCTCCTATGTCTTCCCGGTCGGAGTCGACGCGGGCATCTGTGTGCTGCTCGCCCTCGACCTGCTCCTGACCTGGATGCGCATCCCGTTCCCGCTCCTTCGCCAGACCGCCTGGCTGCTGACGGCCGCCACCATCGCCTTCAACGGCGCGGCCGCCTGGCCGGACCCGCTGGGTGTGGGCATGCACGCGGTCATCCCCGTCCTGTTCGTCGTCGCCGTCGAAGCGGCCCGGCACGCGGTCGGCCGGATCGCCGACATCACCGCCGACAAGCACATGGAAGGCGTCCGCCTCACCCGCTGGCTGCTCTCCCCCGTCCCCACCTTCCTGCTGTGGCGCCGCATGAAGCTGTGGGAGCTGCGCAGCTACGAGCAGGTCATCAAGCTCGAACAGGACCGCCTCGTCTACCGCGCCCGCCTCCAGTCCGTGTACGGCCGCGCCTGGCGCCGCAGGGCCCCCGTCGAATCGCTCATGCCGCTGCGCCTGGCGAAGTTCGGCGTCCCGCTCGCCGAGACCGCCCCGGCCGGCCTCGCAGCCGCAGGCATGGACCCCGTCCTCCTGCCACCCCGGCCGACAGCAACCATTGAACGTACGGAGGTCTATGCGTCTGCAGGGGAGTTGGAGGGAGAGCCCGGCCAACTCCCGGATGCAGGTGATGCGTCTGGATCCGCAGTCGAACACTCCCTCCAGACGGATGGTTCGAGTCCCCTCGAGACGGCGCCCGTGGGGGAGTGGGAGGGCCCGGAGCAGCAGGTGGACTATGCCGACGCCGTCCGTGGATTCACCGCGCGGTTCGGCTACATGCCGGATTCGGGTCAACTCGGCTGGTTCCTCGCCGAGACCTACGGCATCACGGACCCCGCCACCGGCGGCCCGCTTCCCGCCTCCTTGCTGGCTCCCTTCCTGTTGGTGCCGGAACGGGCCCCGGTGGCGGAGGTACCCACAGCACCCGCTGCTGAGGAAGGCGCACCGGCGGCAGGTACGCACCCGTTCTTCGGCAGAACGCTGCACACGCCGGACCCGGTCGACCAGGTCCCGCCTGTCGAACCCGCCGCACCGGCGGGGATGGTGCCTGCTCCGCGCCCCTCTCCCGGATCGGACTCCCAGACTGAAGAGGTGCAGGAGACCGGCAACGAGACCGCTCCCAGCGGACCGTCGCCCAGCCCGGAGGAAGAGCCTGCGGGCGATAGAGAACCGGAGCAGGGGAGGGGCGGCCAGAACAGCAAGGCTGTGGACCAGACGCTGACCGTCGTGGACCGGTACTTCCTTGCCTGGGAGGGCTACATCGCCGAGCACGGGCAGGAGCCCACCGGGCCGCAGCTCTCCCAGCATCTCGCCGCACTGGGCATCTTGAACCGGAACGGGTCACCCGTTGCACCAGCCACGCTGCGCCGCTACCTGCTGGAGTTCCGCATCTACAACGTGTGGGCCGAACAGCGCGAGACCCAGGCCGATCCCGCCGTCCCCGCGGTGCTGGAAGAACTCGCCCGGCGCGGAATCACCGGCCAGTACAACCGGCCCCTGGAAGCCGCGACCGTGCAGGAGTTCATCGCCAACTTCCGCCGCCGCTACCAGGTGTTCTCGCTCGACATGAGCAACTCCACCCCTTGACCCGGCGATCGGGCCACTGCGCACACCGATGCGCATCACGCTGCGGTGCGGCTGCGCACTGCTGCGCGCTGTGTGATCGATGAACTGCGCGCCCGGAGACCGGTGCGCACCCTAGGGTGAAGACAGTCGGTCGGCGGTGTCCCCCGTCATCGCCGACCGGCCCGCAGTCGTGGTGCGCACCGCACCGGCCGGAGCGGGGGACAGGGGAGGGGGAGCGACGTGGTGAGGGCCTGGGTTGTCGATGAGGGCGCACGGCTGACGGCGCTGGAGCTGCCCGCTGATGATGCGGGTGCGCAGTATGCGCAGATCCGCAGCGCGGTGGGCGGGAGCGCAGAGGCCGCCTACTACCATCGTGGCTCGGTGCTGCACGTTCCTGCGACCGGCAGCGTGGACGGGCTCAGCCCGAACCTGGTCGTGTGGGCCTTGGCCTGTGGCTGGCGGAAGATGGAACTGCCCTACCTGCTGTATGGGCCGATTGTGATCACCGGCCCCTACGACGAGGACGGTGCCGCAGTGGGCGAGCTGGCCGACCGGCTCACTGCGCAGGTGCGCACCGTGTGCGACACGGTCCGGGAAACCGTGATCGGCTGGCGCACCCGGAGGCCGGCCTCGAACGAGGCCGCGCTGAGTGAGCTCCTCGCTTACACCCGGCGTGACTTGTCCGCTGTGAGCTGACTGCGCACAACGGGCCGTCCACGCGAAGGGGTGCGCACTGGCGGTGCGCACCCCGAACGCGCTGCGGAGCCGCCGACGATGCGCTGCGCAGCGAGATGGGGCAAGGGCCCCGGGCCTGCGCAGGTGCGTCAAAGTCGCGTCGACCAGCGCTCGGAGTCGCATTCCCCGGAGACGGCTTGACCGGTGGCCGGTTCGAGATGGCGGACGGGACGTCTGCCCGGCTATGTGCCGGCGGGCGGTCAACGTCCGAGCGGTGTGGCACTGTCATCGCGCGATGATTCCCACGATGGTGCCGCAGATCAGGAACGGGCCGTAGGGGATCGCTGACTTCGCTTGGGCTTTGCGTAGCGCTATCAGGCCCAGGCCGACGGCGGCGGCGAGGAGTTGGCCGGCGATGGCGCCGAGGGCGAGTGTGCGCCAGCCGTACCAGCCGAGCATGGCTCCTAGCGCGACGGCGAGTTTCACGTCGCCGAACCCCAGGCTCCTGGGACTGATCAGGAAGAGCACGAAGTAGCCGCCGCCCAGGGCCAGAGCGCCGCTCAGTGCGGTCGGCCAGGATCCGCCGGGGTTCGGGAGGAGAGCTGCGGCGCCGAGGAGGAGCAGCGTTGCGGCCGTGAGGGGGAGGGTCAGGACGTCGGGGAGGCGGTGGACGGTGGCGTCGACCCAGGCGAGCAGCACAAGGATCGGCGTGAGGAGCAGCCAGACAGCCAACTCGAGCCGGGGCTCCGTCATATAGGCCAGAACACCGCACACCAGGACGGTGACCAGAGCAGCGAGTGGAGCAGAGGGCCCGTACCAGCGGCGGGCGCGGGCAGCGGTCTCGTTCTCGGTGGCGCAGTTCTTGCAGTGGGGCAGTCCGAGCCAGGCCGGTGCGGGGTGTCCGGCTGGGCATTGCGCCCGCCAGCTCTCGCCCGCGGGGACGGCCAGTTTGTACACGGCGCGCGGCAGGAGCAGTCCGGCAAGGGCCCCGTAGGCGACGGCGAGGGTCACGAGCATGCGCACCGGCCGGGCCTGCGGGGAGCGCTGACGGCACGGACGCCGCCCCGGTGGGCCGCGGATCCGCGTGAGGCATCAGGGCCTGGGCTCTGGGCGGTTGACCCACTGCGCACCGGCGGCTGCGCACGGCCCGGTCGGGTTGCGCACACGCCTGCGGTGCGGTGCGCACGGTCGCTGGCCTGCGACAGTGCGCACGCCTGCGGCTTACGGATGGTCCCGGCTGTCCTAGAAGCCTTGTGCACGCTGTCCCGCTCCGAGAAGGCTGTCGATGAGGTGTTCGGTCTCGGGGTCCAGCGGGCACCGGTTGTCGCGGCTGATCTGCTGGACGCGGGTGGAGGCGGTGAAGAGGCCGGGACGGTTCCCGGCGGCGTGTTCGATGCGCAGCCAGTCGCGGTAAATGATCTCTGCCGTTTCGTCGACCTCGAGTCCGGTGGCGACGGCCTGGCGGGCGGCGGCGAGGTCGTGGTGGGGGCCGGGGGCCATGCGCCAGGTGGCGACGGTGTGGGCGACGTCGACGATCCGGGTGATCATCGCCTGCTGGTGCGGCAGGGCCCAGGGCAGAGCGTTGGCGCCGAAGGGCTTCCCGCGGACCAGGCCGAGGGCGCGCTCCAGGTCACCTACGCAGGCGGGCCCGCCTGCCAGGGCTCGCTCGGCGAGCTGCTCGAACTTGGTCCAGTCGCATCGGACGTGGGGGGAGAGGTTGTAGGTGTCGTCGCGGGCGGTGCGGCGCGGGACGTAGGGGTTGCCGTGGGGGTCGTCGCCGAAGCCGCGGCGGAGGTCGCCCAGCCGGGAGTCTAGGGTCTTCTTCGACCAGGGGGTGAGCGGGTCCATGTCGACGCAGAGGGTGTCGGCGCGGCGGCCCGGCTTGAAGAACAGCAGGGCGGCGAGCTGGGCTGCCCGGGGGCCGTGGCCGGAGCTGGAGAGTCCGGGGGCGTGTACGGGCCCGAGCACGCTGATCTCGGGGGCGTGCAGATCGTGGGTCTCTGTCGTGTCCCCCTTGTCGCCCTCGTCTTCTGCGGCGGGCGTAGCGCTCACGGTGGAGCGGGCCGGCTCGGATGCTTCGGCCTCGGTGGATGGGGTGGCGGGGGTGTCGGCGGGCTGCGCACTGGAGGCCAGGGGCCTGGCGGGCACGAGGTGGAGGGCGGCCGGGTCGGTGCTGGCGGTCACCAAGGCCGGGAACGCCCCCAGACTCGCGGGGGCAGGGGCCTGCGGACCGGACTGGGCCTTCGGGGCGTCGGAAGCGGGTTCCGGCTCGGCGGGCCCGGGTGGGGTGAGTGTGGTGGCGGGAGGTGTGTCGGGTTCGGCCGGAACGTTCTGCCAGGCACCTTCGGCAGGGATGGATGGTTGGCCGGAGATCCGGAGTTCGGCTGCGATCTGCTGGAAGGCCGCGTCGTCAAGGCGCTGCAGGTGGATCGGCCCGATGGTGTCCAGGTCCTGGAGTTCGGATGAGGAGGCGTCGAGGATCTCGGCGTCGGGGAAGTGGTGGCTGGTCGGGGAGGCAGAGGCGACCAGGGTCACCGGGAGGTCGCCGGCTTTGTCGAGGGCCTCGGCGAGCTGCCAGGCGGTGTCGCTGTCCAGTTCTGCCGCACACAGCAGGAGGTAGGGCAGGGCGGCTTCGTCGGCTTGTTGGTAGGCGGTGAGCATCCAGTCGCCGAGGTCGCGCACGGCGTGGGCGGGCTCGCGCTTGTGTGCGATGCGCGAGGTGGGCAGCAGGTGCGGCAGTTCGTCGCCGAATCCGAGCGTCACGATCTCCACGTGCTCGGCCCAGGGGCTCATGCCGAGTTCCAGCGCGATGGAGGTGCACGCCTCGCGGATGTGCTCGACCGTGCCGTCCAGGAGGACGACGCGCGGGTGGGCCAGGTTGAGGAGCACGATGCTGTCGTCCTCGGTGGCGCCGATGGTGGTCAGGACCGGGTAGGGGGCCGCGACGGATGCGGCCTCGTCCCCGCTGAGCAGCGCCGCGGTGGTGGGCAGCGTCCACCAGCCGTCCGCTCCCTCCACGAAGGGACGTTGAGGGGCGGTGTCCGCTTCGCCGGGCAGGACTTCTATGGCCTGCCGGCTGAGCCGGGCGGCTCGGATCACGGGGAGCGGCTGGTTGTCGGCCTGGGCGTGGTGGGCCAGGGTGCGCAGGGCGAGGTCGAGTTCGTCGACGAGGGTGGGTGCGGCGGCTTCGGACAGCTGGGCTGCGGCTGGCGAGGTTTCCTCGGCGATGGCGATCGTCTCGCCGGGTGCGCGGCGTCGGCGCTGGAGGATGCGGCGCAGGGTTAGGGCGCCGGTGATGGCGGCGGCCAGGAGCGCGAAGGCCCCGGCCACGGTGGTGAGCTGGACGTGCTGGCGTGCGGAGGGGCCGGGCTGCGCAGCCGGAGGAGTTACGGGCGTGGCCGGAGCGGAGGGGACCGTGGAGGGGGCGTTGGAGGGGGTCGAGGTGGGAGGGCGGCTGGCGGAGGGGGTGGCGGGTGCCGGGGTGGAGGGGGCCTGCCGGGCTGGTGTTTCGGTCGGGGCTGCGGGTGTGGCCGAAGGAGCCTGCGGCGGGGGCGTGTCGTGGGGTGGGGCGGGGGCGGGCGCAGCCGGGGCCGGAGCCGGGTTTTCTGTGGTGGGTGGCGGAGTGGTGTGTCCCGGGATTTCGGGTGCGGGCGCGGCGGGTGTGGGGATGTCGAGGGTCCAGCCGACTGCGAGTTCGTCGGGGTCGGTCAGTCGGCCGCCGGTGGGCTGGGGCTTGTCCCGGTTCGCGTCGAAGATTTCCTGGTAGCGGGCGCCGTCGTGGTACTCGCGTTCGGCGATCGTCCAGAGGCTGTCGCCGGGGCGGACGGTGTCGCGGTGCGGCGTGCCCGCCGGGGTGGTGCCCGCGGTCTGGGCGGGGAGGGTGGGGTTGAGGAGCGGCAGGTCGGCGGGGAGCTGGAGGATCCAGCCGGGCTGGATGGGGGAGTTGGTGCGGAAGGTCGTGCCGTCGGCCATGGCTTGGCCCTCGTTCGCGGCGGCGATCTTGGTGTAGAGCTCGCCGTGGCCGGTGAGGTGTTCGGCGATGCTCCACAGGCTCTCGGCGGGACGCATCTCGCGCACCGTGTAGGTGTGTTGGGCCGTGGGCGCCGGGGAGGTGTCGGAGGCCGGTGTGGTGGAGGCTGCCGGTGCGGCGGAGTGAGCGGTGGGTGCGGGGGAGGCCTGGCCGGGGAGTTGGGTGGCGGTGACGGCGTGCGCGGTGGCCGGGGCGGCCAGGGCTGTGCTGGTGGGCAGCAGGACCAGGATGCTGCCCACCAGCGTGGCTGCGGCGCGCTGGCTCAGATGCAGCCCCGGAAGTCGGGGCGCGCTGTGGCCCCGGAGGCGGGCAGGGATCTCCACGAGCAGCGAGATGACGAAGGACAGCCAGCCGGTCCAGCCGACGGCCGCGACGAACAGCAGCGCCACACTGGTGGTGTCGGTGCGGGTGAACAGATGACTCAGTCCGTCCAGGCCACCGGGCAGCAGCGCTGCGGTGGCCTGCCACAGCAGCCAGGGCAGGCCCGCGAGGAGGGCCGCCAGCGCCAGGAGCGCGGCCAGGGCGCGCAGGACGGCGGGCAGCGGGCGCCGACGGCGAGCAGTGGGGCGGGGGAGGGCCATGAGCAGTCCCTTTATCGGTCCGGTTGGGTGATGCCGTGGAGGAGGGTGGCCGAGCTGGTGGCGTGCACCGTGAATGTCTTGGGCCAGAACACGGCGTGGTAGCGGCCGGTGACGGTGACCGTCACGGTGTGCCCGCCGTCGGTGACCTGGACCGTGCCGCTGTCCCCGGTCCTGGCGAGGTAGACGCGCGCGGCGGCGGAGGCGCCGGCGGGGTCGGCGACGAAGGCCTTGCCGGGGATCGCCTGGGCGGGGTCGATGGCCTGCTGGGCGGCGCGCGCCGCCTCCACCGAGAGATCGTCGGCGTGCTGTTTGGCGCGCAGGACCCCGAACGCGTCGACGGTGAGCAGCCCGCAGAGCAGGAGCAGGGGGCCGATGATGAGGGCGACGAAGACCGGGATGGCGCCGCGGTCGTCCCACCGGGGGGCTCCGCCTGGTGCGCGGCGTAGCAGGGCCGGGTTCATCCGCGCCCCCTGAAGGCGTCGACGATCGAGGTGAAGGTGGAGTGGACGGTGCGTACGCCGGGCCCGCCGCCGATGAGGACCAGGTCGCCGATCGGCACGGTGCAGGACACGGTGACCGTCACGGTGGACACCTGCCCGACCGGCACGGCCAGGCCCTCCACCTGGGCCTGGACGCTGGTGTGGCTGCAGACCTGGCCGCTGGAGGCGAGCGCGTCGGCGGCCGCGGCCTTGGCATCGGCGCTGCCGGCGGCGGGAGTTCGCGCCAGCGAGGCGGCGCGTGCGGCGGCCTGGGCGGCGGCGTCCGTCTTCTGCCCGGCCAGCGAGAGGCGGGCGCCGGCGACGAACAAAAGCACGAGCACGATCAGGACCGGCACGATGATGGCGGCCTCGATGGCGACGCTGCCCTCGTCCGCCGGGCGCACCGGCCGGGGTGCGGGGGGCATCAGGGGGCTCCCGCTGTGGTCCACCGCTCGATGGGCCCGGACACGGTGGCCTGGACATGGATCCCCGGTATGCCCGGAATCATCGACAGGGCCTGTGCGTCGACGCGGACCCGCAGCCGCTGGGGCGTGCTGCCGTCGGTGGACACCGTCCGGTCGGTGAGCAGGCTGGAGCCCACCTCGTCGAGCACGCGCTTGGCCTTGGCGGCACCGTCACCGGGGGTGGCCCCGTACAGCCGGCCGGCCGCCACGCCGGCCCGGGCGGAGCTGTAGGCGGCGTTGCGGGCGTACGCCCACATGATCCCCTGCAGCAGCATGAGGATCAGGATGATCACGAAGGGATAGATGATGGCCATCTGGATCGGGTTCGAGCCCCGGTCCTCTCCCCAGGGCGTGCGCGGTGCGTTCACTTGCCGTCGAGGTCCACGTTGTCCACCTTGGTGGACGCCTTCGTGCCGAGCGCGACCAGAGCGGCGACGATGCTGAGAGCGATGCCGATGCCCGCGACCCACAACAGCACGGTCACCACGGGATTGTCGCCGCGCTCACCGCGCTCGCTCATCTCCTCGTACGCCTCGTTGAGGTGTCCGCGCACCTTGCCGGTCAGCAGCGACACGGCGACGCCGGCCTTCAAGTAGGAGTCCTTCACGGCTTGTTCTCCTTACACATATAGGGGGATCGGCGGGCGGGGCCCTGCCGTCAGGACAGCGCGAACAGTTTCAGCACCACGGGGAAGGCGAGCAGGCACAGGACGAGGACACACATCACGGCGCCGGGGATGTGCATCTTCTCGCTGTCGGCGTTCGCCTTGGCCACGGCGGTGGACAGCTGCTCATCGCGGGTGCTCTTGGCGCGGGCCCGGACGGGTGCGTAGATGGAGGCGCCGTCCTTGCCGGACATCTGGGCGAAGTCCGCGACGTCCCGCAGGACGGGGATCTTGAGCTGGGTGCCGAGGTCTTCGAGGACCTGCCAGGGCGAGGTCTTCTCCATCCGGGCGCGCAGCAGGGCTTCTTGCAGGCGCAAAAACGACCAGCTGGTACCGACCCGGGCTGCTTCTTCCAGGGCCTGGTCGACGGCGATGTTGGAGGCCAGGCGCAGGGCGACCAGTTCGAGGTAGACGGTGACGGCGTGGGTGAACTCCTCCCGTGCCCGGGCGGCATCGCGGCGCACCATGAGGTCGGGCACGAACCACAGCACGGCGGCGGCCAGTACGCCGGCCACCGCGGGCACGAACAGGGGCAGCGTGATGCCGAGCAGGATCCAGGCCGCGCTCAGCACGGACGGCAGGACCAGCCCGACGAAGGCGAGCAGCACCTTGTTCAGCAAGAACTGCTCGACCGGCTGGTTCAGCAGATCCAGGTCGGCCCTCGGCAGCGGCGCCGGTACCCGGGCCACCAGCCACGCGCCCACGAGACTGTCCGCACGCTGTTCGGGCCGCGCGGTCCCGGCCGTCGGGGCGGGCGGGCTGAGCCGTTTGAGGGCCGGGCCCAACTTGGGCGGAGCCGGAGCGAGTTCCCGCACCACCAGGGCCAGGCCCGCGCCGATGAGACAGCCGAAGAGCGCCACGACCGCGATTGTTGTCACGGTGCGACCTCCATCCGGGCGGGCGGCTTGACGGGGCTGCGCGGGTCAGGAATCAGGACCCGGGCGGTGCGGCCGCGGCTGGCGTAACTGCGTGACCACACCAGCACGGCGACGAACGCCGCCGAGAGCAGGCCCAGGACCAGCTGGCCGAGCAGCGTCGTAAAGACATTGGTGATCTGGGGGACGGTGAAGCCCAGCGGAACCAGGGCCAGGGTGATGAAGGTGAGCGTGCGCACGACGGTGCGGGACTTCTCCCGCTCCGCCTCGATCTTCTGACGCGCACTCACCTCATCGCGCAGGGACGCGGACATGTCCTGCATCGCCTGCGCCAGACCCGGTCCGGGGTCGGTGACCGACAGCTTCAGTGCAGCACACACCTTGTCCGCGGTCGGGTCATCCAGGGCGCGCCCGAAGTCCTCGACCGCCTCGCCGAGCGGCCATCCGGCATCCACCTTGTCGACCAGCTCCTCGATCTCCCCCTCCAGCGCCTGGGGAGCATGACGGCGGCTGGTCCTCAGCGCCTGCTCGATGGCGACGCCCAGGCGCAGTACTTCCGCCAGGCGCTGTGTCCACTCGGCGAGCGCATCCCGCTTGGCCATCTGCTCCTTGGTCGCCGCCACCGGGGCTGTCAGCCACGGCACGCCCACCACCGCGGCGGCCGCGATCAACGCGACCACGAACACCCCGCTCACCAGCCACACCGCCACCCCGGCCACCAGCGCCGCGCCGAACAGGGCCCGGCGGCGGGCCGCTTTGCGGGCCGCGGGCCCCGACCGGGACCGCTGGCGCCAAGTAGCCAGGAGCCTGGGCCCCTTGGGCGTGGTCGTACCGGCCAGCCCGGCCACCAGGGCGACAAGACCGCCGCCGAGCATGGCCCCGGACAGCGCCCACCACCATCCGGTGATCATGCGCCCACCTCGTGCGGCCAGGCAGAAGGCTGCGCCACCAGGTCCATGCGCAGGCCCGCGGCCTGAAGTCTCTGCCGGTTGCGCACGGACAGCGGGGCATAGGGCACCGCCCGCTGATCCCACTCGCTGGCCGGCCGGTAGATCTCGTTGTAGGTCGGGCGGCCGTCCGGACCCACGGGCTTGACCTCCCAGATGTGAGAGACGAAGCGCCGCTTGACAGGCCCGGATTCATCGACCGACAAGAACACCACGAAGTGCAGACCGTTGGCGATCTGCCGGTAGGCCAGTTCCGGCGTGAAGTTGGACTGCGCCAGCAGGTACAGCTCCGCGATGCGGTCGAAGACCGCCTCGGGCTCGGAGGCGTGGATGGTGCACATGTTGCCGGGCCGGTCCGACGTCATCGCCTGCATCATCGCGGTGATCTCCTCACCGCGGACCTCCCCGACCACCACCCGGGTCAGCGACATGCGCTTCGCGCTCTTCAGCAGGTCCAGCAGCGTGATCTCGCCCGCCGCCCGGCCGTCCACCCGCTCACCGTTGGACGCTCTAGCCTCCATCGGCACCACATGCTGGTGATAGCCGTTCTTGTGGGCCCACAGCTCGAACGTCGTTTCCAACGTGCCGAACCGCTCGCTCGCGGGAATCTCCCGCAACACCGCCCGCAGCATCGACGTCTTGCCCGAGGACTGCTCCCCGGCGAAGATGATGTTGCGCCGCGCCCGGATACAGGCGCGCAGGAAGTCGGCCATCTGCTCATCGAGCGCACCCAGGCTGACCATCTGGGCCAGGTCGGCGTCCTTGAGGCGGTGGCGGCGGATCGCGACGTGCGTGAACTCGCCGGTCACCTCCGGGCCCAGGGCTTGGACCCGGGAGCCGTCCTTGAGGCGCAGCTCGACCTCCGGGCTGAACGTGGAGAAGGTGCGCCCGCTCTGCCCACTGGCCCGGATCAAGTCCCGGACCAGTTCCTGCAGTTCCTCCTCGGAATCGGCGACCGGTGTGACCTGGACCGGTTCCGCGTCGTCGCTGTACTTGAGGAACACCTGGTGCGGGCCCTCGATCCAGATGTCCTCCACCAGGTCGTCGTCCAGGTAGCGCTGCAGCCGCCCGGCCCGGAAACACATGTCGAAGGCGAGTCCGGCCAGCTCCTGCTCCTCGATGGGGGAGTATCCGCCCCCGCGGCCGGTCGCGTCCGCCCAGATTGCCACCTGCTCATTGATCAGGGCGCGGCCACGCTGCTCCTCCGCCTCCCCGGCCAGCGACGGATTGTTCTTTTTCTCCTTCAGGAGCTGATCCACGACGATCCGCTTGATCTCCTGCGCCGCCCTGTAGTCGATCCGCACCTGGGGAACCGCCCCGTGGCCCACCATGCGCGGCAGGGCTGCGCCCGCTGGCACGCCGGGCAGCGCCGCCGGTCCGGTAGGGGCGGCCGGCGGACGCGGGGGATAGGGCACTCCGTTGTAGACCGGTTCAGCGTGCACCGGGGCCTCCCATCATCCGCTGATGCAGGGGCGAGGCGAGGCGGGCGCGCTGGGTGGCCACCCGCTGCCGGATCGGGGTCGAGGCGTCCAGAACGGCCCGCATCAGCTTGCTCTCCCGAAACCGCTTGCCCTCCGCAGCCCCGTCGGACAGCACGGCGGCCTCCTGCGGCCTAAACGGCAGACTCGCCACCACCGGCACCTGCAAGTGCTCCTCCACCTCACGGGCCGCATACGGCCCTTCGGTAATCAGCAGGACCCCCAGGCGCCCGGAGCGCCGGCCCTCGCCGTCCAGGAGCGCAGTGAGCATCCTGGCGCGGGCCGCGGCCATGTGCAGGCTGCGCAAGGTGCTGCGCATCACCAGCAGCACCAGGTCAGCACGCTGGGCCAGGACCCGGGCCGGGCCGAAGGCCCCGTTGCGCCCCAGGTCGAGCAGCACATCATGACCGTGCTCCTCGATCCGGTCGATCCCGACGAACAGATCCGCGATCGCCCCCCATTCCGGTGCGAGGCCGGCAGCCTCCGACGGGCTGGTCAGGCCGGGCAGCAGCATCCGGGTGGGGTCATCACGCCGGTCCTCGTCGGAAATCCGCACGAGCTGGGTCCAGAACGCGTCCTGCAGACTGACACTGCGGCGGGAGGCGGCCAGATTGTGCAGGCCGCGGTCGGCCGTCAGCCTGCTCTGCAACGCCCCCGCCAGCACAGCACCCCCGTCCGGGCAGCACTCGGCCAGCAGCACCCGCCGGCCGTGCTCCACCGGCCACATCCGCAGCAGCCCCAGGGCCGTCGACGTCACCCCGGGCGCCCCCGGCACCCCCACCAGAGCGATCACCGCCATCAGGAACCGGCCCCGCTCGCCGCCTTCACAGCCAGCGCGACCGTCCCGGCCGCGGCCTGAACTGCCAGCCGCGGTCCGTCCGCCGACTTGACCGCTACGTCGATGACTTGCTGGCCCGTACTGTCCTGCTTGCTGCCCACACGGACGATCCGTGCATCCACCGTGGCCGGGCCGCTGTCCTGGCCCGGCTTGCCGCTCTTGCCCGGTGCCGGGGCGCCGCTGTCGCCGGTGAACACGACCTGGACCTGGTCCTCCGGCTTCAGCGGGGAATCCGGCAACTGCCCCGGCTTCAGGTTCAGCCCGACCAGCTGCTCGTCCTGGTGCACCAGCGTGCGGCTGGTGATCTGCCCCGGAGCGAGCAGCGCACCAGGCAGCAGTTCGACAGCGGCGCGCTTGCCGACCACCTGCGCGCGCTGCCCCGTCCCGATCGCCTTGAGCGCGGGATCTAGAGCCACCGACGCCTCCGCGAGGTCCGCGTCCTGGATCACCGTGCCCGCTGCCACGTCCCGGGCCATGACCAGGACCGGGGTGCGCTGGCCGTTCTGCGTCCAGTACCAGTAGTTGCCCACCGCGCCTGCCGCGATCAGTGCCGCGGCCAGGGCGAGCACCCCCGGACGGCGGCGCCTCGCCTGCCATCGCAGGGACGGCGGGCCAGGCTGTGCCGGAATCTGGCCCGCCGCTGAGGCGGGCGCTGCCGTCTTGCTCACGCTGTAACGCCTTTCGCTCTCACACTCAGTTGCCGACGGCCTGGAGTTCCCCGACCCCGACCTGACTCTGGGACTGGCGGACCTCGGTGAACTGACCCGCGTCCACGGCGCCGGCCGTGACCGTCCAGTCGACCTGCCACGTCGACGTGGCCGTCAGCGCGAACTTCTGGCCGGACTGTCCCGCCGACGACTTCGCGAAGGTGTGACCGCACGTCGGCGACGGCTTCATGCCCGACGACGCCTGGTACACGGTGCCGGGGCCGTTGCAGGTTACCGACGTGCCGTCACCGAACTTCCAGGTGATGGAGGCGACCTTGGCGGTCGCCGACACCGTCACCGCGCCCGCGGACGCGGTCGCCGTGTTCGGACCGAACGTGGTGGGGGACTGGTTCACCCACAGCCACATCGGCACCCCGACCGCGTAGGTGCCCGCCGCCTGCGGACTGGCGATGTCCGGTCCGACCAGCTTCATCGAATCGACCGCGCGGTGGGCCAGGACCTCGGGGTCGACCGGAGGCGCCGCAGGGCCGCCGTCCGGGATCCACGACACCCCGATCCGCATCGTGTCCGGGCAGTACACCTGATACACCGCACCCTTGTCGCCGGGCTTGTGCCCGTCCCAGCCCAAGTTGTCCGCCGGGGGCTGCGGGACCAGCTTGGTGTAGGTGCACGGCGGGGGAGTGCTGCTCCCACCGGTCTCGGCGGCGGACGATGCCTGGTGGTTGCTCCCGCCGGAAGCCGACGGGGTGCCGGGGTCCTGGGCGCACGTCGTGACCGCCAGCCACTGCCCCCGGCAGTTGGGGTCATTGCCGATGGGGTCCTCGCCCGCGTGGGCGGCCGTGGTGAGACCTGCGGCTAGCAGCAGCGCGACGGGAGCCGAACTGAGCAGCCTTCTCAGCATGTGTGGCTCCCGTCCGGCACGAACTTGGTGATCATCCATCCGTTCGGCCACTTCTCGGCCGTGGCCGTGGCGATGTACCGCAGTGGCTGAGCGGTCGGATAGGGGATCACCTTGTTGTTGGCCCGGGTGTCGATGGTCTGCGACTTGGACAGATCCATGCAGTCGGTGAGTTGGGCGGTCGGTGTCTTCGCTGTGAGATTGAGCGATGCCACGGCAGGGGTGTGGCCGAGCTCCCCCGTCACCGCCGTGCCAGCCTTCTTCATCCGGGCCAGGTCGATGCGGAACCGGCCCAGAGCATCCAGCGTGGCGTACTTCTCCAGGTCGGTGCCCGCGGCATCGGCCTTGCGGTAGGCCTTCATCTGCTCTACCCACATCGCGTTGTAAGAGGCGAGGACGGCCGCCTTCTCGGCGGCGTCCGGAGACGCGCTCTGCGGCGTCTGGCGCGGCGCGGTCGACGATGTGACAGCCGTGGTGGGGTCCGTGTCCGAACTCTTGCTGGCATTGTTGTCGCTGCAGGCGCTCAGCAGGACCAAGGCGGCGACTGAGGCAGTAGCGGCTCGCCAGCGCATGGCCGTGGTGTGACGGTGACGTCGTGGTGCGAGGATCAACTGGTCCTCCCCGTATGGCGCGTTGGGTCTCGCTTGCCTGGTTCTGGAACGTGAAGCCCGGAACAACCCCTTGGTGTGGAAACACAGTTACGTGTGAGGGGCGTCTTCCGGTTTTGCCGTAGAGAGGCACACTAGCGCCACGCTCAGTGAAGAAGCCATGCTGTTCCGGTAGCTATGCGGCGCAGTTCGGTACGTTTCGGTCGTAACTTCGTCACTGGTCAGTCGGGGTGCAGCCGATCAACGGGGCCGGAAACCCCTGCTCTGGCGCAATGGCAGGGGGTGACTGTCCGTACAGGTGATGGCATATGCGGAATCCAGACGGTTGTCTCAACTGCCACTTCCCTGGCAGGAGTTGCACCGGTAGCGGAGCGGGCGGACAGGGCCCGTGAGACCCTGTCGGGCAGCTACGGGACGCAAGGGGGGTGCGCGATGGAGCCGCTGGATGCGGGAGATCCAGCCAACATTGGCCCGTACACGCTGCAGGGCCGGCTCGGGAGTGGCGGCATGGGCACGGTCTACCTCGCCCGCTCGCGCAGCGGCCGCACCGTCGCCGTGAAGACCGTGCGCCCCGAGCTGACCGGCGACAGCGGCTTCAGGGAACGCTTCCGGCGGGAGGTCGAAGCAGCTCGCAGCATCAGCGGCTTCTACACCGCCTCCGTCGTCGACGCGGACCTGGAGGCCGCGGTGCCGTGGGTGGCGACCGCCTATGTGGAGGCACCCGACCTGACGACCCTGATCGCCGAGGGCGGCCCGCTGCTTGAGTCCGATATACGGGAGGTCGGCGCCAGCCTGGCCGAGGCCCTCACCGCGATCCACCGCGCCAACCTGGTGCACCGGGATCTGAAGCCGTCGAATATCCTGGTCACGCTGGACGGTCCGCGGATCATCGACTTCGGCATCGCTCGGGCACTGAGCGACGGCCCGGCCCTCACCACCCTCGGCGCCGCGATCGGCACCCCCGGCTTCATGTCGCCCGAACAGGCCCAGGGACTCGCTGTCTCGCCGGCCAGTGATGTCTTCTCGCTCGGCGCGGTGCTCTACTACGCGGCCCTGGGCTACGGCCCCTTCGGTCACGGCACGGCGCATGCACTGCTCTACCGCGTCGTCCACGGCCAGCCCGACCTGAGCGGCCTGCCACCAGGGCTGCGCCCGGTGATCCAGCGGTGCCTGGCGAAACAGCCGGACCAGCGACCCTCGCCCGACGACCTGATCACCCTGCTCACCACCGGCGCCACAGCCCGGCCGCCGCTGGCCCCGGCCGCCGCCACGCGCGGGCCGTCGTGGTGGGAACAGACCACAGTGACCGCCCCGCCCGCTCCTTCCGCCCTGCCCCCGATCCCGGCGGCGGACCCGGCGCCGGTGCCCGCCGCGGATGCCGATACCGGTGCGGACGTCGCCTGGTGGTCGACGGGCGGCATGCCCGTGCTGGAGGCGTCCGATCTCGCCGGGCCCGCTTTCCCGGTCGGGCAGCAGGCACTCGATGCGCACCGAGAACGCCGCCGGACTCGCGACCGTGGACGGGCCCCCGGCCCGCGGGTTGACGAGCGGTTGGTCCCAGGGGACGTGGTCGAACACGCGATGTTCGGGATCGGTACGGTGCTGGAAGTCCCCGGCCGCGGCCAGGTGCTGGTCGCGTTCGGGCCCCGCTACGGCGAACGGCGCATCCTGCTGCGGTACGCGCCGATGCAGAAGATCAGCAACCCGTAGGCCGAAGTCTCCGAACGTCGCGGCCAGGAACGGGGCGCAGCTTCGGGACCCGTTCACAGCTCGGTCCAGGAGCGGCGCTCACCCTGCCCGTTGAGCGGGGTCCAGACAGGTCCGGTGGGGCCGTGCTGTTCGAGGTCGTCCAGGACGGCGGCGCCGAGCGGTACCTTCCGGGCGAGCTCGGCGACGGCGGGATGTTCACCGGCCATCGCCTGGAGGTCGTCGATGCGGTGGCCCAGCGTTGTGGGGCCGGCGCCGGTGAGGATGAACAGGATCCGGGGGAAGACGGGGTACCAGCGCTGCCAGGCCGGAGCCGTGTTCCCCTGGGCGGCGCGACGGCCGGGCGGGGCGGGGGTGTAGGTGTGCAGGCGGGCGTAGTCGATGAGCTTGGTGGCCAGGCGTTCGCTGCTGGTGGTGGCCCGGTCGACCTCGACCAGGGCGCGCAGCTTGGTGCGGCTGCCATTCCCTGCGTGCAGGACGTAGTACATCAGCGCGTCGGCGATGACGCGCTCATTGTCCCCGAGCGAGTGGGCGACCTCGGGGGTCCAGTCAAGGTGCCCGTGCTCGTCGCCGCGGTCACGCGCGTCGGTGACGAAGGTGAGATGGGCGCGGACCACGGTCAGGACGTGCGGGGTCTTCATCGAGGCGGCGGAGGCCGAGGTGATCGGGTAGGGAGGCCGTCCGCGGAGCTGGGGCCAGTCGCGGGTGATGCGGGCCCCGTCCGGGGTGAGGAACCAGGCGCGTGTGCGGTTGGACTGGGGGAGCGTGGTGTAGTCGACCAGGCCCTCTTTGTGTAGCCGGGCTAGTGGCTTGGAGATGATCTGCCGGGAGGCCTGGGGGCGTAGCAGATCGTGCAGTTGCCGGTTGGTGGCCATGCGGTGCTGGGCGAGAGTGGCGAGCACCTGGTGGGGGAGTGGTTCGAGGGGGCTGGGCATGAAGGCGGGCACGGGGGACGGTGCGGTGGTGAGCGGCTTGACGGTCACTGGAACTCCTTGGTGGATTTGGCGAGCGTGACGGTGGCGGCGGGCGCGTGCTCAAGGAGGAAGGTCTGGACGCGCTGCTGCTGGGTGGCGGCGCAGGTGGTCAGTTCGGACAGCGGCCGTACCCCTGCGGTCTTGTCGGCGGCCGCTTCCAGGGCCCGGAGTTGGCGGGGCTCGTAGAGGTCGGCGAACACCTCGTCCAGCAAGGGGCCGTGCAGGAGGACGGGGCCCACGCGGCGGCCATCGACCGTGAACTGGGCGTAGTGGTCGTAGCGGTCGAGGTTGGCGACGTGCGTGGCGCTGGGCTGGTCGCCCCATTCCTCGGTGATGGCCGAGACCGCGGCCCTGGAACCCGTGGTGGTCGACAGCGTCGACGCGTTCTGGAGCAGTGACTGCCGTACGGAAGTCGGCAGTCGGGACAGCAGCTGGGTCATGCCGTGGATCTGTACCTTGAATTTCCGCAGGTCTTCGAACATCGCGGCGATTGAGTCGGCTGCGGTGCCGGTCAGGGTGATGAGTTCGTCGAGGTAGACCCGGAACAGGACTCGCAGGGCTTCAGGCAGGTCGGTGCGGGAGCGGCCGGCGCGCAGCAGGTCGCGGGCGAGCAGGGCGACCAGCAGCTTGTCGGTGGGGCCGTTGCCGGCGGTGCACACCCACACGATCATGCGGTGGTCCATGGCGGCGCGGATGTTGTAGATGCCGTGGCCCTGGCCGAGGAAGGCGCGGGTGACCGGGTTCGCGGCGAGGCGGGCGAGCGGGTTGATGAGGATGTTGAACGAGTCGGTCGCGAAGGTGGGGAAGGCGGTCTGCCACCAGGCCATTGACTCCTCGTCCAGGTGGTCGCGGACGGCGGCCAGTGCGCTGGTGCGGAAGCCGGGGTCGGTGAGCAGGGTGCGGACGTGGAAGATGGTGGCCTGGTCGTGGGGGCGCCCGGCTCGGCAGGCCAGTTCGTTGACCGCGGTCAGGACGGTGAGCGCCTCGGTGAAGATGGCAATCGCGCGCGGTGCGCTGGCGTCGTCCCACGCGAAGGCGGTGGCGAACGCGTCGACGGTGTCCTCGACGACCTCGTGCCGGGCGCGCCCGTGGTGCATGCCGATCAGGTTCCAGGAACTGATCAGCGAGTCGGGCCCGGTGGCCTTGAGGTCGATGCGGGCGATGCGGCCCATGAGGTGGTCATGGGCCAGGTAGGGGGCGGCGCGCTGCCAGGAGTCGCGGTGCGGATCGGCGAAGAGGAATCCGCCTCCGGCGTGCGCGTAGCCGACCGCCTGCACGAGGGCGCGTTCGGTCTTGCCGCCGCCCGCCTTGCCCACGCCGACCTCGAAGAGGGTCTCGTCCGTGTGGGTGGCGACCAGCCGGTGTCGTCCGTCCGGGCTCTGGTACCAGCCTTGCAGAAGCAGGGACGGATCGCCGAGCTTGAAGTCGGGCAGCTCGATGGGGAGCAGCGGGAGCAGGCAGTGGACGGTGGGGGGTTTGAGGAGACCGAGCAGCTCGGTCAGCTGTACCCAGTTTGCGGCTGGAGGCTGGCACTGTCCGGTGGTCCAGCGCCGGTCGAACTGCTTCCGGTGGGGGAAGCGGTCGGCTCCCAGCCGCCAGGGCCCGATGCGCCATCCTCTTATGGCGAGCCTGGCTGAGCCGCCGAACACGTCCAGTCCGGCCTGGATGCGGGCGAGATGGGCCTCGGCGCGGCCCTCGGTGTCCGAGGCGCAGCGCACCAGGATCTGCACCCGTACCAGGTGGCTGTCCTCGGCGAGTTTCCCGAGGGCCTTGGCGGGATCCACCCGGACTGCCGGCGGCGTCATGACCATGCGGCTGCCCTGGCGGGCCCGGCGGCCGTCCGGGGTGAGCAATTGGGAGAACTGGAAGAGCCAGGAGTCCTCGAGGCGTTGGTGGTCCCGGTGCATCCAGCGGGTGAGGCGGGTGGCTTCGGTGCGCTCCCTGCGCTGGGCGGTGTCCAGCAGTTGCCACCGGCGGGCCTTGAGTGCGGTTTTGGGGGCGCGCTGCAGGTCGATGCAGATCTCGGCGAGGTCGCCGATCTGGGCGCGCAGGTCAGCGACGGCGTCCACGAGCGGCTGGAGGGGGTCGGGTTCGAGCGGGACGTCGCGGAGTGTGGCGACTGGGTTGCCGCGCAGAAGGAACTCCGCCCGTACTTCGTGACGGCGCTTGCGGTTGTCCAGTGGAGCGGCCTTGGTGACTTTGACGTGTGGGCCGAAGGGCGTGGTGGTGAGCAGTCGTTCGGCGCCGGCCGGGCCCTCCACGCGGTACAGGAACGGGTTGGCGCCGTCCGCGCGCAGCCGGATCCGCACAGCCTTGGAGCGGCGCGGTGCCCACCAGGGCATGGAGGTGGAGGCGCGGGTCAGCTCGATGCCGCGGCGCAGGATCTGCTCGGGGGAGGGGTCGAAGTGCCGGGCGGGGATCAGGTCGAGCGCCATGCGTTCCTGGGAGGCGCGCCCGGCCAGGCGGCGCAGGACCAGCTCGGTGACCACGGCGACGGTTCCCAGGAAGAGGGGGAGCAGCCAGGCATGGTCGGCGATCCACTCGACGCAGGTAACTGACCCGTCGAGCCCGCTCAGGACCGGGCCTGAAGCCTGTGGTGTCGCGGGCGGGTTCAGGACAGGGGCAGGGGCATCCACGCGGTTGCTCCGTTCTGTGCGGGGGTGCGGGTGAACGACAGGTCGGTCAAGCGGCCGTCGGTGTAGGTGCCGCCGCGGTCGGCGCCGGCCCACACCAGATGCACCACCGTCCGGTTGGGGTGGGTGGGGTCGGTGCGGGCGATGGCGGCCTGGATGCGGATGCGGGTAAAGGCCGGCACGATCACCTTCCGTTCGCCGGGCGGGAACAAGGCCGGGAAGGCATCGCGGCCCGCGCCCGTCGCATCGGCCACCAGGAGTCGTCCTCCCGCGGCAACGAGCCGCTCCTCGTCCGGGATTGGCAGGTCTCGGGGCCAGGACCGTTCGAGCAGGCGTTGGATGGCCGGATCGCCGGCCGGGCCGTCGCCGCGAGGCGGGGCCGCCGCGGGCGTGGTGGGGCTTGCGGAGGGGGCCGGCGCGGGGACGGCGGAAGTGGCGGCGGCTGCCCGGGGAGGAGCGACGATGCGCGGCGGAGCCGGGTGCCCGGCGTGTGGTGTGGTCACTGCGGCGGGAGTACGGGCTGCCATCGGACCGGAGATCGCCGGTTGCTGTGAGGGGATAACCAGGACCAGACCGCCGCAGGCAAGCAAGGCGGTGCACAGGGCGAGCGGCCAGACCCGGCGCGGCTCCTGGGGCCGCATGCGTGGTGAGTTCACAGCAGCCGCGCCCCACCGGCGAAGCCCGACATCGCATCGACCGCGTCCATGCGTACCGAGGACCCGGGCTTGGGGGCGTTGATCATCTGCCCGTTCCCCGCGTAGATCCCGACGTGAAAGATCGTCGAGTCCCGGCCCGGCGCGTACGCGAAGAACACCAAGTCGCCCGGCGCCAGCGCACGTTGGCCTCTCTCAGCGGAGATGCGCTGACCGGCGCCGGCCTGGTCGGATGCGGTGCGCGGCAGAGAGATACCAGCCTTGGCGTACGCGTACACCGTCAGTCCCGAGCAGTCGAAGCCTTTGATGCTCGCCCCGGACTTTCCGCTGGGCGAGCAGCAGATGCCGGTGGTGGGGCCGGAGGCATCCCCGCCGCCCCAGGAGTAGGGGACGCCTTTCTGGGACAGGGCCGCGTCCAGCACGGTGCGCGCCGTTCCGGTCACGTGGCTCAGATCGACGCTGGATTTGGTGGCTGCCCGGTACTGGTGGATCCAGCCGAGGACCTCGTCCGCGTAGGTGCCGGAGTGGTTGTACTGCAGGATCGCCGAGCGGAGCTGGGAGGGATCGGTCAGGTCGCGTCCGTTGCCGCAGAGGTAGACGGCCGCGCCGAGCGCGGCGTCGTCCGCGTTGTGCGGGTTCTTGACGCCGTCGCCGTTGGCGTCCCGGCCCGCGCTGTCCTCCCAGGTGGAGGGCAGGAACTGGAAGGGACCGACGGCCCGTTCGCCCTGCGCGGTGCCGTCCCACCGGCCGTGGTCGCTGTCGGCGACCACGCTGGTGTTGCCGCCCACCCCGGAGCCGTTGAGCAGAACGCCGTAGATGCGCGGGGTGATGTCGCCGTTGGCGGCGATGCTGTGCCCGGCGGCGTGGTTGGACTCGATCTTGGCGATCCCGGCGAGTACCGGCCAGTCCAGGCCCCGGCAGCCCGGTACTTCGTGCCCGATGAGGGTGGCGGCCTTCTGGTAGGCCTGCAGCATCCGGGGCGGGATGTCGGCGATGGTGCCGCCTCCTTGGTCGTTGCTGGTGGTGGAGCGCGTGGCGGCGAGCGCGGCCAGCGCGTTGAGGGTCCCGGTCAGCGGGGCGGCGCAGCACACCGCGGTGAACAGCACGAGCGCGAGCACCACGGCCCACTTGGCCCGCCGGCGCGGGCGGGAAAACGAGGGGCGTTTCACGAGCCGTCACCGCCCGGGTCCGGGTCCCCGAAACGGCGGCGGATCTCGTCCTGGACGCGGCGGCGCACCTCGGGCGGATCCCCGGCCCCCAGGCGCTCGATCATCCGGCGCCGCAGCTCCGCCGGATCACGTGCCGGCGGGGGAGTCGGCGCGGCCGGCGAAGCCGCTGGCGTCGGGGGAACGGGCGGAACCCGGGGCATCGGCGGGAACGGCGGCCTGGGGGGCACGACGGGCGGCGGGGGCGTACCTGGTCGCGGGGTGGCCGGACGCAAGGGCCGACTGACCGGTGCCGGTGCCGGTGCCGGTGCCGGGGTAGGAGTGGTGGGGGTGCTGGGCTGCGCGCGCAGCCGTGCGGCACCGCTGCCGGAACCGCTCCAGGCCCGGCCGTCCTCGCGGACGGTGTTGCCCCAGACCCTCACCTGCTGCCGGGTGTCCTGGGCGTACTGCGATCCGTATCCGCGACCGCGCCGGATGTTCTCCCGCAGGCCCCAGCTCGAGCCGTACGCGATCCGCCCGGTGCGGTGCAGGATCCGGTAACCGCGCAGCCGCACAAGCCGGTTGTGGGCCCGGGTCGACAACAAGGTCCGGTCCTGGTGCTGGTCGTGCAGCACGATTCCGGTCTTCCGGTCACCGATGGCGCCGTCCGGATCCCGGTAGCGGTCCGCCGGCCCCCGGCGCCGCGTGCCGCCGCCTGCGCCCAGCTCGCCTTCGGACCCTGCGGGATCGCCGTCGGCGGTGGGCTTACGCCACCGTTCCAGAGCGTGGTCGTCCGGGCGGCGGCCCACCAGCAGACCCCAGGCACCGCGGGCACCGAGCCGAAGACCGGTAGTGGCCAGGGCGAGCGGCGCCAGCCCACGGGAGGCCTCGGCCCCGGCATCGGCCAGCAGCCGGCCGGAGTCGACCGGCATGCCCGTACCGTCCGCCAGCGACGCCAGACTCGCCATCAGCCGGTGGCGGGTGCCGAGTTGACCGTAGCCACCACCGGAGAGGGCCAGGGAACGCAGGCCGCCGAGCCCGAACCCGCCGCCACCGACCGAGTGCACGGCAAGTGCGGCGCCGATCTCGGAGGTGTCTCCGGGCAGGTGCGTACCGCCGACCTTCGCGTAGCGCATCCGGATGGCCAGGCGCTGCCCGAAGCTGCTGATGCCGCGCATCAGGGCCCGGTGGAAGGCCAGGCCGACGACGCCCAGGACGTCCAGGACCAGCAGCCGCTCGGCCGGCAGCTCCGGCCCGTCGGTGAACACCACATCCACGCCGATGCCGTAGAACGGCAGGAACATGCAGCACACGAAGAGGACCGCGACCGACATGATGAAGATGGCGGCCCACTTCCACACCACCTGCCGGTTCGGGCCGGGCAGCATCCCCCACACGAACGAGACGCCGCCGACCGCGGCCGCCCCGGCGTCGGCGGCCTGGGTGCCGAGCAGGACCACTGACGCGGACAGCGGGATCGCGCAGATCAGCAGCGCCGCGACGAACAGCATCAGCGCGCCCGCGGTCCGCCAGCCGGTGGGCTGCGAGGCGTACTGGGCGCAGGCCTTGCCGACCGGCCCGCCCTGGTCCTTGAGGTCTTTGAGGAACGCGGCGAACTGCTGGTCTTCCTCGGTGAGGACCGGCTGGGACGCCTGCAGCAGGGCATCACCGGTGGTGAGCGAGGGCAGCTGGTCAGTATCGGGTCCCTTGACCTGCCCGGTGGCTCCCTGCTCGCAGTACTTGAGGGCCGGTCCCCGGAGCAGATCGCAGGCGTCCTTGTTCTTCTTGGGCTGGTTCTCGGGCTTGTAGCCGCCGGAGACCCATTTGAGGTGGAGGGCGTAGGCCTTCTTGTCCTCGTCCTTGGCCGGGTCCAGGACGCGGCCGTACTCCAGCAGCATGTAGCCCTTGACGACCAGGGCGTTGGTGAGGGAGTCCTGGATGGGGCGGGCAATCTCGGCCGGCGGGAGCGGTTTGGCCCCTTCGGTCTGGAGGCACTTGAGTTCGGCGCGGCCGGCCATGCCTTTGCACGGCCCCTGATCGCTGGCGATCTTCCCGCCCCAGTAGTGGGAGTTGACGGTGTCGCGGGCGACCTCGGCGGCGGCCTGCTCGGTCTGGGCGATCGGGCCGTTCTGGGCGAGGAGGTAGTCGGGGCGGACGAACGCGGACGCAGCGAGGGCGGCGATCACCAGGGTCAGGACGATCTCCCCGAGGCCCTTGCCTGCCTTGCCGCGCACGAACAGGATCAGCCCGAACACGAACGCCCAGGCCAGCATCAGCCCCTTCAGCTTGAGGGTGTCGACGACGGCGTGGTTGTAGGCGTCGGCGGCCTTCTGCGCCGGGTCGGCCAGCATCTTGAGCAGCGGGAACCGCAAGGAGAAACCGATCGCCCAACAGGTGAGGCCGACCACCAGGCGCAGCAGGGTGAACAGGCCCGACATGATGAAGGCGTACGCGTTCGACTTGAAGGAGAAGACGCTGCCGCCCTCGGCCGACAGCTCGTAGCCGTCGATGGGCACGCCCTCGGAGCTGTTGAGGGTGAGCGGGGAGAGCAGGCCGCTGCCGCTGGTGTCCGCGGCGTGCGCGACCTGGGCGTTGACGAGAAGGAACACCATCGTGAGGAACGCCGTGTAGCCGATGGCCCGCAGCCGGCCGCGATCCAGGCACCGCATCAGGGCCTCCGCCGGCCGCTGCAGCGCACCGCGCACACGAGGACCACTCCCACCGCGGGCACCAGCAGCCGCCACGCGTCCGCACCCATGCCGTGCGGCTGCGCAGGGGAGGCGGCCGGCGGGGAGACACAGAAGTCCCGGGCCGGTCCCGCGACCAGCGCGCACGGACCGTCGGGTGCCGTGGAGGGGGCGGGGTTGGGCGGGCTGGCGGCGAACGCCGATCCGATCTGCGGCCACCACACGTCGGGGACGCCCACCATGGCCACGGTGGTGACGACGGCGGCCAGGACGGCGAGGACGGCGAGTGCGCCGACGGTCGAGGATCGGCGCTGGGCGCGGTCCCACGCTCGACTGGTCATCCCACCTGCTCCTCTGCCGCGTCGGTCACCGGTACGTCTGGGGCGGTGGGGGCGGGTTGCTGGCCGGGGGTGGTGGTGATGCCGGCCTGGATGCGGCGCAGGCGGGGGATGGCGACCTTGACGCGGCAGGTGTTCAGACGCGGCGAGGTCAGCAGCATTTCGCCCTTGCGGCTCTTGTCGCGCAGCGGCGACAGGTCGGTGGTGACGATCCGCATGAGCTCGGGATCGGTGCTGTCGAGACCGATGAACTCCAGACCGCGGCGGGCGGTCTTGTGGTCCTGGGTGCGGGACAGGGCGCGGTAGGCGAACAGGCCCCGGTCCGGTCCGAGTTCCTTCTCGTCCTGGGCGCCGGCGAACAGTCCGCCGTTGTGCTTGCGGCCGTCATGGAGGATCTCGCTGATCAGCGCGGTGCCCTCGGCGGAGCCGGTCAGCCACCACAACTCGTCCGCCACGATGGCGCAGAACCGGCTCGGGTCGGCGAATGCGGTCTGCCGGGCCAGCGCCGCGATCAGATACAGCACCGCCCGTCCGATCAGCGCCTCCAGGGGCTGCTGGCGCAGCACCTCGGGGTGGGCGAAGGCTTCCTGGGGCGGCAGCGTGAGCCCGGCCGTGGTGATCACGATGAGGTCCGAGTCCAGGTCCTGCTCCAGGCGGACCGGCGGCAGCTTCGGGTCGAACACCATCTGGGCGAGCGGGTTGGAGGAGACGATCCGCATCAGGTCCACCAAGGTGGCGGCGGCCTCCTGACGCGCTCCCTCACCACTGCCGGCCATCGTCTGCAGTTCGGCCATCACCTGGTGCATGGAGGGGGCGGCGCTCTGGGCGGCCTGTTCGACAGCCCGGTGCAGGACGCCGCCTGCGGCGGTCATCGGGGCGATGCCGAGCTGGAGGGTGAGGTAGCTGAGCGCGTAGTGGGTGCCCTGCGCGGTGCCGGGGAACATGCGCAGCGGGTCGATGGAGATCCCAGCTGCGGCGGCGTCGATGATCTGGCAGCGGCCTAGGGCGGCGGAGCGGGCGAAGGTGGCCCATTCGCGCAGCGGGGTGCGGTCGATGCAGATCGCCCGCCCGCCCCGGTCCACTTCCGACTGGGTGAGCATTTTCAGCAGCGCGCTCTTGCCGCCGCCGGGGTCCCCGGTGACGGCGAAGGACGCGGAGGCATCTGCCTTGGGGGCGTCCGCGATGTTCAGCAGGACCGGCCGGGTGGTGCCGGTGTCCTGGTCGAAGCCGAGCAGCATCCCGTTCGGGTCGCCCGCCTCCGTCACGGTCAGGGCGCCGCTCATCGCCCAGTCGTCGGAGACCTGGTGCTGGACGAACTCGCGGACCGTGTGCGGCCGCACCGTGCCGGGCAGGCCGAGAGTGAAGAGGGCTTCTTGCAGTCCGGCCGGGCGCACCGCTCGGTAGTCGGCTCCGGCCAGCAGCGAGGTAAGCGCCCGGGCGCGGGCGTCGCAGTCGGCCGCACGGGCCGCCCACACACTCAGCACGGTGACCGACTGGACCTCGACCTCGACGGAGGTCCGCGACAGGCGGGCGTCGAGCTCGCCGAGATCGCGGGCGGCGTCCAGCAGGGTGGAGGGCATGCCGGTGGGGCGGGCGTCGTACTGGTCGGCCTGGTCGACGAGTTCGTTCTTCTTGCGCTGCACCTGCGCCTTGGCCTTCTCGGCCGGCACCAGATTCAGGTCGACGCAGTAGTCGACGGGGAACGCCAGCCCCTCCAGCTGCGCGAAGAGATCGCCGGAGTCGGCGCCGATGGCCGGGGGGCACTCGGCCAGCGCCAGGTGCGCCTGGTAGCCGCAGCCGTCCTCCGTCTCCACCTGCAGCCAGCGGCGCAGCAACGGCGAGGACGTCCCGCGGCGCCACCACGGCCCCCGCCGCCCTTTAACGTCGTCCCCGCCCTCGTCTTCGTCATCGCCGTCGTCTTCGCACGGGGCGGTTCCGCCTTCAAGGAGACGGACTTGACCGAGATCGGCATAGCTCGGGGAGCGCAGCGCACCGTCCTGCACCCGGCTGCCGTACAGGGGGCTGGACTCGGCCTCGGCCAGCAAAGGCTCCGCAAGCCCGCGGCGCAGCGCGTGCTGGAGCATCCACACGACCTCGGCCGGGCGGGCCGGACGGAACTCCACCGCCCCCGTGATCTGCGCCTCGACCTGCTCGGCCTGGCGCCGGTAGGCGGCCACCTCGCGGCGGGATACGGGGGCCGGGGACAGGCCGAGCTGGGAGGAGAGATCGGCCCAGACCGCCCCGACGCCGCCCGCCCAGGTGAGCGCGCCCTTCTCGGTGTTCAGCGGCACCGCCAGCCACAGCGTGCGGCGATGCATCTCCTGGCCCTCCAGCAGGTCCAGCGCGGCCTCGACGGTCTGTGCCCAGGGGTGCTGGCCCGCCTGGCGGGCGGCGCTGCCCGCCGTCGGGTCGACGCCGTCCAGCATCCGCAGCGCGACCTCACCCCCATCGACATGAGCGCACAGCCCGTACAGCCGCGGCGCCCCCTCCAGCGAGCGCACCAAGTGCGCGGCCTTGGACAGCAGTTCCTCGCGCACCTGCCGGGGCACATAGGTGCCCTGGACCGTTTCGGTGTGCGCGCCCTGCTCGTCGGGCCCGGGGCGGAGGCGGTAGATCGCCCACACCCCGCCCTGGGCCGACCACAGCAGATGACCGGCGAGATGACGGATCGGCACCCTCACGACAAGCCCCCCTTGGCCTGGTTGGTGTGGCGCGCTGCGGCCTGGGCCATCAGGCGCTGGGCCGGTGAGGCCACCGGCGGGCGTGCCGACTCCGGACGGTGCGCGGCCGACCGCGGCCGCCGCCCAGCCGGCTTCACCCGCGTCTGCGACCGGCGCACCGCCCGCTGGGAGCGGGCCGGGGGATCGCCGGCACGCCGCCTGCGGGAAACGGGCACGGCTTCCAGGTCGCCCAGGCCCTCGATGATGAAGCCGCCGCGCACCGGGTGCGGAGCACGGTCACGTGCCACCCGGCCGCCGATCCGTCCGGCGGCGGGCTGCATCAGCAGGGTCAGCCAGCCGACCGCCGCCGGAAGCGGCGCCCGCCCGGCGAACTTCGGCCGCCGCACCACCCAGATCGCCACCACCCACACCACCAGCGGGAGCGGTCCCATCCAGGTCCACCACGTCACCGTCTCCACCAACAGCAGCCCGCCCACCGCCGCGACCGCGATCTGCGCAGGCGTGTACGGGCCGAGCGGAATCTTGAAATCGGCGACCTTCCCCAGCACCCACGGGTGGCGGCGGGCCGCCGTATAGAAGCGCCCCACGCGGGGAGCAGCGCTCGCGCTCACAATTCGCCCCCCGTCGCAGAGGACGCTGCATCCAGCGGACGCACGGGCACCACCACGGCGGGCGCCGACTTCTTGGTGGGGTTATTGACCTGATCCTTGAAGATCCCCGCGAGATCGTCGCGGGCCTCGTAGATCCCCAGCGCGATCGCCATCAGCAGCAGCGCCCCGATGCCCACCTTGATGGAGAACCGCCGCACCATCTCGACGACGACGATCACGATCAGGGCGGCCTTCAGCCCGCGGGTGCCCCACGTGGTGAACATGTCGATCCACGAGTTGCCGAGGTCATCGAGCTTCCCGGCCAGCACCACCGAGTGCGCCATCCTCACGACCGGCCACCCCCGCCCGCGATCGAAGCAGTGGCGAACGCCGAGACTTCCCACCGGCCGGCCCGCGCGGTGAGCGTCAACTCATAGGCCAGCGGCCACGCCCCGGCCTTGTCCTGAGCCTTGATCTGGACCCGCACCCGAGTCTTGGTGCCGTCCGCCGGAACCGTCTCGGCGGCCGCTGCCTCCTCGATCGCGCTCGCCTGCTCGACCTGGAGGTCGGTGTACGACGTCCCGGACAGCGCCGCGAGCTGAACCCCCGGGGCCAAGTAGCGGTCCACCTGACCGAGACCGGTGAGATAGGTGCGCAGGAACTCGGCGACCGTGGCGGCGAGCACCCCCTTCGCCGGCAGGACCACCCCGTAGACCGACTCCGGGGTCTTCGCCGTCGTGGGGCCGGCCACCTGACCGGGCGCCCCCGTCACCGCGAACGAGCCTCCCGACGCGTCGGCCACGACGGGCACCGCGAAGTAGCGCACCGAGAAGTCGGCATACTGCGCAGCCACCGTCACCGACCACTGCCCGCCCTCGCGGTGCGCACTGCGCACCGCCACTGCACGCTCGAGCACCGACTGCGCACCCGCCGGCTGCGGCAGCGCAACGGACGGCGCCATCGCCTGGGCGAGCCGCGCCTGCGCACTGCTCTCATCCGAGGCGGCACTGCGCAGCCAGGCCGCCAGGTACAGCTCGGCATACCCGGACGGATCGGCGGCCGCCGGTGTGCGCACCGTGCTGCTCGACGGCGCCGGGGCGGCCGCCGTCGGCGCGGCGGGCGACGGCAGGGCCGCCACCGCGAGGGCGAGAGGGCCGCACGCGAGTGCGACCCACACCCCCCAGCGCCCGAGCCGGACCTGACGGGCCATCCGGGCCAGGGCTACCCCCGCGGCCATCGGCGGCTCCTGGCCGCCCGAGGACCGTGTCGCAGCAGACATGTGGAACTCCCAGGTAGAAGCGGTGTGTTGCTACCTGGACGAAACCCGTCACCTCCGACCGATTCGCCGACCGATCTGCCCCCTCCAAGGTCACGAAGCGGCCACAAAACCGTGGAGGGGGCAGTGGAGGGGCCCCTCCACTGCCCCCTCCACGGCGGTCTCCTCGTTCAGCCACCGGCGCGCGACGGGCTCCACCCCGGAGGTCGTGTGGTCCGTCGATGGCTGGCGCCCGAGGAGCCCATCGGCGGTGCGCGCTTCCCGCTCCGTGGGCCGATGCGCACCTGCCCGGGTCCGGCTGGGCCGTTGAGCTGAAGGGACGGCTGCGCACGCGCACGGTGAGGAGAGCCGGTGACCGAGTGCGCAACCTGTCGTCAGGAAGCCGAGCCGGCCTACTGCGCATCCGGCGGTGCGCAGCGCGGTGACGGACCGGTGCCGGCCGACGCGCTTCGCTCACACCGCTACTGCGCACCGCCCGGGTTGGCCGGTCAGCGGGGGGCGAGCCAGATGCGCTGCTCGGCGCCGTCCGTGGAGAGTGTCATTCCGTAGTCGGGGAGCCGGCCCCAGCCGTAGGCCGACCATGGTTCGGGTTCGCGTTGTCCGCGCAGCCGCATGAACGCCACCGCGCCGACGAACCGGCCCGTGGCGCCGCCTTTCCCGTCGGCCACCAGGCGCAGCAGGGCGTCGGTGCCGAACGGCGTGGCGACCGGCACCACCAGGACCCCGCCCGCGGACAGCTGGTTCGGCCACGCGGGAGGGATCCGGTACACGCTGCCGGTCGTGATGATCCCGACATACGGTGCGCCCGCCGTGTGCCCCGCTTCGCCGTCTCCGGTGATGACGTCGGCCTCCCAGCCGCCGTCGGCCAGGACCCGCCGTGCCTGTGCGGCGATCGAGGGGTCGATGTCCATCGTGGTGAGGCGGACCGTCCCGAGCCAAGCCCGCAGCAGAGCCGTCCCGTAGCCGTAGCCGGTGCCGATCTCCAGCACCGCCCCCTCCACCCGGCCGAGCAGGCGCAACATCCACACCACGACCGACGGGCACGACAGCGAGGAGGTAAACACCCCCTTCGCGGGCGCCACTGGCTCCGCTGCCCCGTCGTCGAGCTGAGTGATCAACGCGGTGTCCGGGTCGTACACCCGCCGCGCCCACTCCACCGGCTCCGCCTGCCGGTCCAACACCCGCCACCGTCCCGCAGCGTCGCGCTCGGGCAGCCAGACCCGGGTGGGCACGAACCGTTCCCGGGGCACCGCCTCGAACGCCGCCCGCAAGCCCGGCGCTCCGTCGAACGCGCTGCGGGCGGTGAGCGCCTCGGCGCACGCGTGGCGCAGTACGGGAAAGTCGATGCTCACTGCAACTCCGGTCCGCCCGTGGACGGGGGCGACGGGTCGTCATCGTGGTGCCCGTTCTCCGAGGGATCCTGCGAGGAGGGGGACGAGGGGATCTCTTCGGGGTCTTCGGGCTGCGGTCCGTGGCCGTTGGGATGCGACACCGTGGCACCTCCTTGCTCCACCGCTCATGCTCCTCGCCCGGCTGACGGCGCGGAAGTCACCCGCGCAGCGGGTCCCTCCGGTGCGCAACCCCGGTGGAGGGGCCCCTCCACCGGTCCCTCCATGGTGCGCGGCGTGGAACGTCATCGGATCGTGACGGCTGGTGGGGGCATCCGGTCGGCGTTCCGGTCGGAGGGCGCGGGTGGACTCAAGGCATGGAACATGCGCACGACGCCTCGCCGCTCGCCCCGGACATCACCGCCTCACCGACTGCGGGTTCCGGCACCCGCCGACCTGCCGTGCCGTCGGCTGGAGGCTCTCGATGAGCGGCTACGGGGCGGGGATTCGGCGCGGAACGATGGCCGGGGACCGCTTCACCCAGATCTCCAACGCCCTCTTCCGCGACCCGCGGATCAGCTTCAAGGCCAAGGGCCTGTTCGGACTGATCTCCACCCACCGGGACGGCTGGCGGGTCACCGTGGCCGAGCTCGCCAGGTGCGCCACCGACGGACGGGACGCGGTCAACAGCGGCCTCAAGGAGCTGGAGCAGCACGGTTACTTGACCCGCGACCGTGAGCGGAACGAGGACGGGACGCTCGGCGAAGCCGTCTATGCCATCACCGACATGCCCGCGCATCTGTACGACCTGCTGGGGGATGCGGCCCCGACCGTCCTGGTGCCGCAAACGCGCAGGTCGCAGCCAATGACGGGAAATCCAGCATTGGATAACCCTGTTCTGGCTGATCCGGCACCAAAGAACACCAAGAGAAAGAAGACCAACAAGCAGAACACCAATCCCGTCCATCCGTCCGTCCGTACCGCGCCCGCGCGCGAAAACGACGACACCCCGGCCCCCACCGAGGCGCCCGAGGCGCCGGATCAGATCGAGGCCACCGCGGGCGTCCGGCTGCTGCTCGCCATCGGGATGCAGCACCCGAACCTGCTGCTGACCGGATCGGCGCTCCGTGACCAGGGGCAGATCGCCACCGCCCTTCTGGCGAACGGCTGGAGCGCCGAGCAGCTCGAGCACGTCATCGCCGACCGCCCGCTGCCCCACCCGGTCCGTACGTCGGTTGCCGCGATCATCGCCGCCCGGCTCCGTGCCGCCCAGAGCACCCCGACGCCCCACCTCGCCGGGCTCACCGTCTGCGAGCGGACAGGGGCGGGGGCCGCCGACCGATCTCCGGCCGAGGCCGTCGCCCGCCGCGTGCTCGTCGAATGCGCCGCCTGCGGCAACCCCGGCCCGGCACCGGGAGAAGACCTCTGCCCGGCCTGCCTCAACTGGCCGCCATGCACCACCTGCACCGGACCCACCCCGCGCCGCGCCCACCCCAGCAGTGACGGCCGCTGCACCCCCTGCACCCTCGCCGCTGCCCCGTGGGACCCGGCGGCGCCGAGCGGCACCTGAACCTCCATCACACGCACGCCCCTTTTCGAGCGGACCGAGGAGACCATGACCACCGCACCCCACCACCCCCTGCCGGACCCGGAACTGCGCCCTTTCACCAGCGAGCCCGGCCGCTGGCAGCGCGAACTCCAGCAGACCCAGCCCCGGATCAAGGCTTCGGCCTTCGACGGAGGACCCGGCTACCGACAGGAAGGCCACCGCGGGGAGGAGCTCACCCGGATCGACGAGCGCACCGACTGGGGATGGCTGCGCTGGCCGGCTCCGCTGTCCGAAGAAACACCGGTCGTGCCGCTGCAGGTCGCCGTGCTGTCACCGACGCCGTCCCGTACCGCGCGACTGGCCGGCCGCTGGCTCACCCGGCGACCGCCGCTGCGGATCTACTTCGATGCGCGCTACCGGTTCTGGATCACCAGCACCACCGCGCTCGCCGCCTTCGCCTCGCTGACGCTGGTCGGCGCGGCGATGGCCAACGGACTGCTGCCCGACATCGGCCTGCCGCTGATGCTGCTCATCCCCGCGCTCGCCGAGCACCTGCCCGGGCGCCTTGACGCGCGGGCCCAGGGGCACGCACGCATCATCCGACACGAAACCGGACTGCGGGAGATGCAGGCCTTCATCGTCTGCCACCAGATCATTCAGGCTGCCGACGACCACGAGACGCCCGAACTGGCCCAGGCCGTCGAGCTCGGCCACCACCTGCTGTGGGACATCGCCGGCCTGCTTACCCAGCCCGCTGCATCCTCCGTCCGCGTCCGGCTCCGTACCTGCCAGGACCTGTTCACCCAACTCGCCTGTCAGGCCGTCGAAACCCGAGCCGCGAAGCAGGAGCGGGACCGTCGCATCACCCGCACCGGATCAGGCGAGGGCACAGCCGAGACCACGGAGCCGGCGGTCCAGAGCGCACCGGAACCGGAACTCCTGCCCGATGCACTGATCGAGGAGGCGACCCACGCACTCCACCAGGCCGCGGTCGCGTACCGCGCGGCCGCGGCCCATCTCCAGCAGCTGGACCATCCCGGTTGGAGCCCGCGCCCCACAGCCGCCGGCCCCGGACTCGGTTGCCCCACCGCCCCGTCCGCCCACCCGCGAGGAGCCGACCAGTGACCGAGCCCCAGCAGACCGACGCGTTCCCGGTGCCCGACCGCGTCATCGACCCCGGCCTGCCCCCGCGCCAGCGCGCCCTGATCCAGCGGGCACCCCGCGCCCTGCTGGTCCCGGCCGGCACGGACACGCCTCCCCGCCCCCGGCTGCACTCACCGCTCAGGTCCGCCCTGCCCGTGCTCCTCAAGGGCAGCATCCCCGTCGCCATCGGCGCGATGCTCGTCCACGTCCTGGACCGGGCCAGCGCCCCATCGAGCGGCAGCAGGACCACCCTCGCAGCGCTCGAACAGAAGTGGGCCCACACGGCCGTGCCCTACGTGCGCACCGCAGTGACCGTCACCGCCCTGCTCGTCGCCGTGGTCGCCTTCCTCGCAGCCCTGGACCACGCGATCGACAGCCGACGAAGGGCACTCACCGCCGCGCACGGCCGCTACGTGCTAGCCGACGAACTCACCGACGATGCCTGGCACCTGCTCGCCCGTGCCCACCACGCCCAGCACGCCATCGTGGCGTCCCGGGTACACCGCGAAGATCTGATCGACCGCGACGCCAACGCGTACATGCTCCCCGCACAGCTGTGGGAGATCGCGCTGTCGCTGGCCCTGTACAGCAAACTGTGCCGCCAGGAACCCGACCATCCACAGGGCGCCGCCCTGATCAGCGTGCTGCGGGACCGGCGGCGCGCACTGGACGCCAGTCTGCGCGGGATCACCTGCCGCGTGCGGGCCTTGGAGGACTACGCGCAGCAGACCGCGGAAGCGGACGCACGATACGAGGAACTCCAGCAGATCCACTACCTCAACGACCGGAGCGACCAAGTACTTGATCTTGTGGCGCGTACCGCCGGGGACGAGCACGCAATCGAGGAGGTCCACGGCATCGCCGCGCAGGCCGAGGTCATCACGGGCGCCTTCGACCAGGCGTTGAACGAGGCCCGGGAGGCAGGGCGAGCGGCTCTTCCCCGATGAGCTGGTGGTCGGTTCCGCCACGCACGGTAGGCGAGCCTCCTGCTGGGGCGCAGAGTGACAGACGGTCTCCGTGCCCTTCCGCTTCCGCGTGCCCCTGCAGTTTTCGCCCGGTGGTCCCCAGGTCTGTGGCCGAAGCACGCGGGTTCGCAGGTTCTCCACACGCCGTGCGCAGGAGGACCCGATGGCGTCGTGCGTACGCCACCGGGTGCCGGACGCGCTGCCGTTCTGGGAGGCGTGCGTTTCTGCACGGCCGGGGTCTGAAGGTCCATGTCTTGCGGCCTGCCCTCAAAGTGATCTCCGCGCCTTCGGGGTCCGCGGTCTGCTCTCACCCCGAGGCGATCCCGAGGCCGGTTGTCCGGAGGAATCCGTGGGGCCCGATCGCCACGCGCTTGGCCACAAGGTCCAGGGGATCGGTGAGGTTACGGGCTGCCAGCTCACCGACGATGAGGGCGGCCACCTCGCCGGCGGTGCTCTCGGTCGGGTTCTTGAACTCGGCCTTCCAGCGAGTTCCTGACGCCTCCCAGCCCAGTGTGCTCATCGCCGCAGCCCGTCGACGGAGTCGCCGGTGCGGCTGCCGATGCGGAGCAGGATGCCCTTGGCGGGGTCGTAGGCGAAGGAGAGGCCGCCCTTGATGCCGCTGCTCGCGATCGTGAACGTGGCCTTCTTGCCGGGCTGTTGGATGGGGAGTTGTTCGATCCACACCTTCACCAGGGTCTTCAGCGCCTCCTGGAGGTGTGGCAGGGTCGAAGCCAGTCGGCCTCCCGGCAGGTACTCCGCGGTGTCGCCCGGCCCGAGGTGGATGAGTTGCCAGGTGTAGGGCAGATGCGGGAAGTCGCTCGGCCCGCTGGAACCCCCGAACCCTCCGTGTTCGAACGTGGTGAGTTCCTCGTCTTCGAGTTCCTCGGCCAAGCCGGTCTCGATCCAGATGTTCCGGGTGTCCGCCCGCAGGCGCAGGACCCGCGCCCGGGGGCCCGCGTTCCTCCAGCGGACATCCGGTCCGTTCGGCCCGCCGCCGAGAATCGTCGGCTCGCCGATGACACCGCACACCGCCCGGAAGATCTCGCCGAAGACATCCCGGCGCTGCTCCAACGCCGGGGCCGTGGCAAAGGAGTAGAGCTGCAGGCGGTTGTAGCGGTCGTGATGCCCGGCAGAGCCGATGAGGATCACCTGGCCGTCCGGGTCGGCGGTTTTGATGAGGGCTCGGGCCTGTGTTTCGTCGAATTCCACGGACCAGCCCGGCGTTGTGGCGATCCGCTGTTCGACGCCAGATCGGCCGCACGTTCCCGCGGCGCTGTCGTGCAGCAGGGGTACGAGGGCGGCGACTGCGTTGAGGAAGTCAGGCGGGAGGTGTTCGGTCCGGTGGGCTGGATGGATACCCAGGCGCGGCGTTGGTTGCTCTGCAAGAGCATGGTGCGGGCGTCGGATTGCCAGCGCAGGCCGAAACCGTCGGCGGCTGCCGGCACGGGCGTGGGCTGGCCGATGTCCGAGAGCGCAGCGGCCAGCTCCCGCAGGGCCGCCGTCCGATCTGCCAGAGTGGTCTGGAGGCCGAACTCGACGAGAGGCAGTCGCACTCGCCCGACGTCAGGGCTCTTGGGGGCTCGCTTGTCGAAGAACAGCTCTGGGCCGAGGCCGGCATGCCGCTCGGATGGTTCCAGGCCGACGACAAGAAGGTCGGAGAATTCCCGCCGGATCTTCCAGTCCGGGTGCACGTCTACGAGGCGCTCCACGTCGGCTCGGGTCCAACAGCCGTCGATGCTGTGCAATGTCTGCGCGTGCCGGACAGCGGATATCGGGTCGGTGACCCAACTGACGGTGGTCGAGGTGTTCATGCAGCGGATCATGTCAGTCACCTCGGACATCGCCCGGCTCCCGCAGAGGTCCTCGGCGCCACTCGTTGCCCCCGCGCATCGCGTGAGGGCCCGCTACGACGGCGCGTGCACGTACGCGCGGCGGGCGGCGAGCAGCGTGTGCCACCGCTCGCGGACGGCGGGTTCGCCGTCGAGCCACCGGGTCCGGGAGCCGGGCTCGGGGAGCGGAAGATCGGCCATGAAGTGGGCGATGTCGGTGAAGAAACCGAAGTCACCACCGCCGGTGAGTTCGTGGAGCCGGCCGATGGTGGCGGCCAGCTCGACTGTCGTGCCGCGGACCGCGTGGTGGAGGGCGAGGCCGAGCTCCAGGTACCGGGTGAGGTAGGGGAGCCCGGCGGTGGTGGCCTCGGCCTGCAGGGCGTGCGCCCGGTCGACGATGTCGCGGTCGGTTCCGGCGTCCTTGATCAGGGCGGCGATCTGGGCGAGGAGGGTGTTGGCGCGCTGGTCGAGGCCGTCGAGGAGCTGGTGGGCGAGAGCGAGTTCGTCGTCGGCCCGGACGGGGTCGCTGAAAGAGGTCGCGAGGGCGAGGCGGACCTGTGCCATGGCGCGCTCGCCCGCGGCGTCGTGCTGCTCGGCCTCGGCGCGTGCGGCTTCGAAGGCGGTGATTGCCTCGTCGATGTTGCCGTGCGGCCAGTGGATGTCACCGAGAACGCGGTAGTGGCGGCCTTTCCAGCCCAGGGTGGGGACGGCGGCCAGGGCTGTGGGGAAGTCCCCGCCGATGCGGGCGAGGTTGGCCAGGCCCCGGCGGGCCTGGGGGGCGAACCGGCCGCCGGCGTCGGCGACTTCCTGCATCCCGGTACGGGCGTCGCCGGTGCGGTCGAGGTCCTTGTATGCCTTGGCCCGGTAGTACAGGGCCATCTGGGTGAGTTCGGCGGGCAGCAGGTGGCTGTCGAGGACCGCGGTGAGGCGGTCGATGGTCCGTGACCGGTGCTCGCGCTGGCGGCGGGCGATCGCGGTGAGCAGCTCGGCCAGGGCGTCGGCCGGGGTGTCCAGTCCCGGATCGTTTCCGTCCGGGCCGGGGGGCGGGGCGAGGGGTTCCCAGACCGAGTCGCTGGTGTAGGCGAAGGCGGCGTCGGTGAGCCAGCCCAGGTCGGTGAGCCGGTAGTCACGGGCCAGGCGCAGTGCCTGGCGCAGACACGCGACGAGGAGCATTCGGCTGGGGCCGAGGGATGCGGCGCTCCGCCATTGGTCGCCGAGGGCGGCCAGGGCGCGGGCGGCAGCCTGGTGCCATTCGGCCGGCGCCCAGCGGTCCTCGCTGTGGGTGTCGTCGTGGACGGCGGTGCGGATCGCGGCGTGCAGGTGGTGGGGCCACAGGGCGTATGGGTTGTGGGTGACGAGCGGCCGGTCGACCAGGCGCCGGGCGGGTGCCTGGTGGGTGAAGCCGGCAGCTTGGGTGGCGAGGTCGAGGTTGAAGGCGTCGAGCAGCGAGACGCTGCGCAGGACGTGCCGTTCCTCCGGAGTGAGGTCGGACAGCACCCGGGCCAGGAGGCCGGGAAAGGTGTGGTCGAAGTCGGCGGGGACGGGGGTGCGGCCGGTGCGCCGGATCTCCAGGAAGCGGCTGACGGCGAGGTCGAGGTGGAGAGGAAGTCCGTGGGACCGGGCGGTGATCACTGCGCGGACGTCGGCGCCGATGAGCGGCTGGCCGTCCTTGACCAGGCGGCGGGCGAGGTGGGCGTCGCAGTCCTCGGCGGACAGGTCCCCGATCAGATGCTGCCGGCCTCCTGGAACCGTGGTGCGGGCATGGGCCACCAGCGATGGAGTCGGGGCATCGATGCCCGGCCAGGCGAAAGGTCCGGTCCAGTCGAGCTGGCCGTGCAGCGCGGGGTCGCCCCACTGCAGCCGGTTGCGGCCGCTGATCACGAAGAGGGCATTGGGCAGGAGCCAGACCAGTCGCTGCAGCAGGCGCTCCAGATCGCGGTGGCGGTCGGCGGTGTCCTCCCAGGTGTCCAACAGGACGACCGGGACCACGCTCTTCTTCGCGGGCAGACGGCTGAGGTCCCAGGCCAGAAGGTGCGAATAGTAGGAGAGGGCCTCCAGGTCGGGGGTGGCTTCCAGCAGGGCGGCGGTACGCGAGGCGCCGGCCAGGGCCACCGCGTGCTCGCGGCGCGCACGCAACGCTTTTACCAGGGCCGCGGTGACCTGCCCGGCCGCGGACCCCACCAGGCCGGGCAGCTCCAGCGCGCCGGCGACCTCGCTCACTGCGGACTGCATCTGCTGGGGCAGCATGGCCGAGAACCTGCCCGCCAGGCCGCCGCGCCGTATGTACTCATCCAGCGGCTCGCCGGGATGGGTGTGCTCCCAGTACTGGCGCAACGCCACGTCGAAGGAGGGCAACGCCCGCCCGAGCTCCCCGGCGAGCGCGAGACGGATCGTCAGGATCACCCGCTCGAAGTCCGCGCCGGTCGAGGCGGAACGGGCCAGGTCGATCCGGATCGGCAGCAGCCGGCGCGTCCAGGCCGGGGCGCCCCACTGGGGCGGGCGAGCGTCATCCGTGGTGAGGGCGGCCTCCAGCTTGCGCATCAGCGTCGACTTGCCGACCCCTCCCACCCCGTGGAACACCACCAGGTTGGCGCGCGGCCGTTCCAAGTCCTCGACATCGAAGGCCGGGTCGGCGAGGCGCTGCAGATGCTCCTCGATTGCGGCCGCCACGATCGCCCACTGGTGGCCGCGATTGGTGAACGCCTCGTCGGTGTCGAAGGACGAGGCGTCATTGGAGCTGAACAGCGCGCGCAGGTCGTCGGCCACGGATCCCCCCATAGATGATCATCAGCGGTATCAACCTATGCGCCCTTGTCCGGCGGCGCGGCTCCTTTCGGCAACCCGGTCGGTCGGGGCGCACCGTCTCGGCCAGGGACAATGACGCCTCATCACATTCCCGATACGCGAAGGAACATCCCTTGTCAGAGCACTTGAGCCGCGAGGACACCGAGCAGCTGATCCAGGTGGTGAACACCTGGTACGCGGGACAGATCATGAAGGAACGGCGGGCCGACCGGCCCGACCCCGAGCGCCTCAAGGCGTTGCAGGACGGGCTGGCGGCCTGCGCCGCCGACCGGAAGGCCCTGAACAGCGCCGGCCCGCAGGAAGCGGACGAGATCGCGGCCCGCTACGCGGCCCGCGCCAAGGAGCTGGACGGCCAGTAGCCGGAGCGCGGGTGCGGCAACGGCAGCCGGGCCGGGGTGAGGGTGGAGGCCAGCGGGCGCGGCTGCAGAGGGGCGGGCATCAGAGGCCAGGCCAGCGCGGCGATCTCGATCAGATCCTTCCGGTACTGCGGCAGCACGCTCTGCACGCCCCGCAGGGCGGCGAGGAACTGGGCGGCTTCGGCCGTCGTGTACGGGCGCTGCTGCTCGGCCTCCAGGACGTACCCGCCCCGGGGCGGGCGGACCCAAGCCCCGTCCGGGGTGCGTTCGTTGCGGTACACCGCGGCCAGGTCCCGGCGGATGATCGAGACCGAGGCCACCGTGCCGGGATCGTGCTCGGCCGCGCGGACCACGTCGGCCACGACGGCGAAGGTCTGGTCATGCGCAGCGCCCTCGGTGAACCGGGGAGCCACACCCAGGCGCGCCAGGCTGGCGCACCGGGTCGCGGTGCCCAGCCGACTGTCCGCGGCCCGCACCCCCAGCACCAGCAGCTCCACGAGGTAGCCCGCACGACGGGTGCGCCGCGCGCTGTTGAGGAAGTGGCCGACGCTGTCCGGAGCAATCTCGATCAGCAGATCGCCCCGGCGCTCCCGTACATAGGCCTCGGCCCGCTCCTGCCATCCCCGGTAATCGGCCCTGATCCGGGCCGAGGCAGTGCGCGGCTGCTCGCGCAGGAGCTGCCCGTAGTCCGGGTGCATCGACTTGAAGAGGCCACCCTCGATGCGAGTGGGCCTGCGCAGCCGCAGCGCGCGGTGCAGCACCCGGGCCGCGTAGGACTTGCCGGCGCCCTGCGGGCCCATCACATACAAGGCGACCGGCGCGTCCTGCGGGGTGATGTCGCTCAGGTAATTCGGAACGATCAACTCATCGAAGATCCACGCGTGTTCGTCGGCAGACAGGCGGTGGTAGTCGACCCCGGGCGCCTCGCGCCGCGGCTGCGCGATACGCCGGACAGGTTCGGCGAGCGCGGCCGCGCGCTCCGCATTGCCCCGCACCGCCAGCGCCCAGTCTCGCGGCAGCCTCGGATCGTGGGCACGCCGGTCGGCGTCCGCGAGCTGCTGGCGGAACACGCCGGTCTGCGCCGCGTCCCAGGGACGGGCCCGCTCGGCGAGCAGCGCCTCACGCGCCCCCGCCGGGCGGATCCACTGTCCGCCGTGGCCGAGTTGATTGGTGTAGACGACCTCGGCGCCGCGCCGGACGACGACGACCCGGTCGACGAGACGCTCGGCCTCGATGTCCGCGAGGACGGACGGCAGCGCCGCCGCGCAGGCATCGTGGTTCTCCCACGACACGTACCGGGGGCCCGGTCCCTCGTCGGCGAGCCGCAGATACCGGTCCAACAGCCCCAGCTGGCTGACCGCTTCGGGCACGGCCAGCGCCACGAACTCGATGAGGTACCCGGCCTGGCGGTAGGCGGCCGCCGAGGCTCGCCATGCGGCCGGATCGGGAAGGGCCTCTTCCACCACCACGTCGTACCGAGCCGCCCGGGCATGAGCTTCGACCTCTGCCTGCCACCGATAGGTCTCGCGCCGCACGCACACCCCGGCTGTGCGCACATCCTTCGCCAGGAAGCCGGGGTAGTGCGGATGGACGTCCTTGTATGCGTCCCGGTCCACCCGCACCGCACCCCCGCGCCGTGCAAGGGCCACGCACACCAGGTCCATCACCAAGCTCTTGCCGCTGCCGCCCTGCCCGGCGACGAACACCACCACCGGACGATCCTGCCGGACCGCGCCCCGGGTCCGCTCCGGCAGGATCAGAGTGCCGAGAATCTCCTGGTACTCACCCTCGGCAAGTACCACCGGTGCCGCGGCCCTGTCGCCCATCCAAGCCCCCAACCACTCAGCAAATCTCTAACTCTCAGTAGTTAAGGAGAACTTATATCACTCCCGTGATATTCCCTACCGTGCCCGGCGCCCCGCATCACGAGCCACGGGACGCCAGGCGGCGAGCAAAGGGGAGTTGGTGCGGGCGTGCAGGGATGGCTGCCGGACGCCAACCACTGCTCTACCGCTGGTACACGAAGTAGAGATAAGCTCTCGACGTCTGTGATTCGAAGCAGATACAGAGGACAGGGCCGGTCGCCAGCCCTCGCCGACCCGGGAGCCGCGCATGCCCACACTCAGCATCCACTTCGATCCCGCCGTGCTCGCCCACCTCGTCAAGGCCGGCGGGGACGACACCGTCCACGTCACGCTCTCCCTGGGCGGAGGAGACCGGATTGGCACTCCTGCGGCGCCCGCGGTCCCGCACGGACCGCTCGCCGACCTCATGAAGGCGGGTCTGCTCGCAGAGGGCGCCGTCCTCGCGTTCCACCAGCGACGGGCAGGCCGCCAGGGGCGCGCCGTGGTCACGGGCGACGGCCAGCTCATCGTCGATGGCCAGGCCGCCGTGTTCCCCTCCCCGTCCAAGGCCGCCGAGGCCATCACGGGCAATGTCATCAACGGCTGGACCCTGTGGCAGCTGCCGGACGGCCGTACCCTGGACGACCTGCGACGCGACCTGGCCCAGGGCCGCCACGGCGGCTGAACCGGACACCGCCACCCGGCGGACCGCGCAATTGCCCCAAGACATCAGCCGCCTGGCAGGCCACACTGGTCAGTGCCACGCGATGAGGAGGTGGAAGGAATGAGCGTTGCCAGCTTCACGCACCACAACGGGCCCTGGACCGTCGCCGACGTCCTGGCCCTGCCCGAAGACCGCACCGTGCGCTACGAGCTGCTCGGGGAGTCACTTGTGATGTCCCCCGCTCCCGGCCTGCGCCACCAGCGCGCCAGCTTCCGGCTCCATGTCGCCCTCGACGCCGCAGCCCGGGCCGCTGGGGCTCCGGTCGAGGTGCTTGAAGCCATCAACGTCACGCTGCCCTCCGGGCTGGTCGTGCCGGACATCGTCGTCGCCGACGCGGGCGCTACTGCAGAGGACCAGGTCAGTATCGACGCCGACGCGGTCCAACTGGTCATTGAGCTGGTCTCGCCTGGCAACAAGACGATGGATCGCAAGCTCAAGCCCCTGCTGTACGCCGAAGCCGGCATCCCGCACTACTGGCGCCTGGAATTCGACCCGGCCCCCCGCCTGATCATCGGCGAACTCGACAGCGGCCGGTACACGGAAACCGCCATCGCGCTCCCCGGGACCGTCACCCGGACCGAGGCCCCGTTCCCCTTCGAGATCGACCCCGCCGGCCTCGCCCGGCAATAGCACCGGACGCTGCAGGCCCCACGGGCGGGCACTTCCACCGAGCCCCGGGCCGCGGCCGCCCAGCCGGCTGCCCGGGGTGCGACACCGCGCGCCAGGAGCCGCTGACCGGGGTCCCCAGTTCGCGCAGGCCTCAAAGCCGACGATGCCCGTCGAGCTGAACTACTCGGTGCGGGGCTGGACGCCGTACTCGTAGGCGACTTCCCACCGGACATCGGGGACGACGATGTCGGCGGTTTCCACGGGGCGGCCGTCGGTGTCGTAGTAGGTGCGCTCGATGACCAGGACGAGGTCGCCGAGGCTGATGCCGAGCAGGTTGGCCTGCGCCTGCGTGGCACGGGCGGGCCGGGGAACCTCGACACATTCACCGACGGTGATCCCGATGAACTGCATCCGCTCGACCACCCCCTTGCCCGCCATCGGCCCCATCTCCGGCAGCAGCACAGGCGTATCCCCGGTGATCGCCATGGGCTCCCAGCTGACGGAGGTCTGCACGGGCCGGCCGTCCGCGAGGAACTCGTAGGCGGTGCGCACGCAGAGGTCCCCTGGGGCGATGCCGAGCCGCTGCGCAATCGCGTCCGGAGCAGGAGTACGGGCCTGTGAATGGGCATCCCAACTGCCGCTGATGCCCAGCTCAGCCATACCGGCCTCGAACGGGTCGATCCCACGCCGTTCCCGGTGGCGGGAGCGGACCAGGCGCCGCCGCTCGCGCGGCACCCGCACATAGGTGCCGACGCCCGCCCGGCCCTCAAGAAGCCCTTCGATGATCAGGCGCTCCTGCGCCTTCTGCAGGACATTGGGGCCGACCTTGTAATGGGCGGCGAGCTGGGCACGGGAGGGCAGCTTGTCACCGACGGCCCACTCCCCAGCGGCCAGCCTGCGGCGCAGATCGTCGGCGACCTTCTGATACGGCGGCGGCTCGTCGGGGACCATGCGGGATCTCCGTACTGCTCGGAACGACGGTGGTGGGGCGGGTGCTGACGTCCCGGTTGACAAGCTAATGCATTAGGAACAAACTAATGCATTAGCGCTACGTTACGTGATCAACCGCGTGCGGGGGGACTTGTGAACTCGTCGGCGAGGACCGCGGCCACCGCGCTCGCTTCGATGCTGAAAACCGAACTCGGCACGACACCCCGCACCGACGAGACCCCCGACCTGATCCGCATAGAGGCCGACGTGCCCGACGACCTGAGCGCCACAGCCCACACCCGGCTGCTCGCCACCCTCACCAACGCGGCCGTCCGCTTCGGACACGACCTGACCGGCGACACCAAGAAGTCGGTCTTATGGGTCGAGGTCGACCGGAGGAACGAACCGTGATCCTTTCCGGCCCTCCCGCGAAGGCCCCGCAGCAGCCCTGCGTCATGGCCGGCCACGAGGCCGAAACTCCAGTGCCGCTGGACGCCGCCGAGATCAGCGCGACGATCTCCACCATCCTGGAACCCCGCTCCCGGGTGCCCTCCCGGGAGAGGATCACCCGCTGGCACGAGCGCCTGCGCGAGTATCTGATCCTGCTCACCGCCACCATGGCCGAACGCATCGCCTCCGAGCCTCACGTGGGCACCCCGTATGCAGAACTCGTAGCGCTCGCCCTCCTCTTCATCCGGGACAAAGCCGCGGCCGGCCTGCCCGGTGACCCTGAAGTCGCCTACGGCGCGGTGTGTGACCTCGCCCGCCAGTGCCGCACACTCCTCGGTCTGGTTGCTGACGAACCGGCAGAGCTGCAGTGAGCGCGTACGCGGAGGGGAGCAAGGCAGACACCAGCGCACCCGACGTCGCTGAGCCGCGCGTCATGAGCGGCCACACCGCACATCCGGCACTCACTACCCACGCTGCGCGGCGAACCCGTAGCGGATCCACAAGTGCGACCGACGCTGCCCGTCCGGTCCTGAGCAGGGTCATTCCGCCTGGAGTCCTCGATGGCGATTGCCCCGCGGGCCTCAAGAATCTTGCCACGCCGGAACGGGCAGTCCTGAATCTCTTGGTTGTCGGCGGGACGGACGGCTCCATGGCCAAGGCGCTCGGCGCCGGGACTGACGAAGTGGCGTGGTGCGTCCGTAAGTTGATCAGGCGGGTGGGGCATCAGACCACGCGAGCCGGTCTTGTCGCGCTCGGGCTACGCCACCACCTGGTCGCCCCACCTGAACCCCCGCATCCTGGGCAGCTTCCGGACGATGTGATGGCGCTACTGTGGTCGACGGCCGCCGGACGGACCTTCCAGGTCTTCGCGAAGGAACTGGGTTCCTGGCAGGCGGAGCGGATCCGTGCCGACTTACGGCGCCGACTCTGGGCCAGCCTGCATCCCGAGCAACCGCCGACGGCGCCGCTGACTCCCGGGCACACCGTGTACCTGGCCTGGCGCGCCCTGGCAGCAGAAGCCGGATGGAGCCCGGTTTAACGGGCGGTGTCGGGGTACAGGCCGTGCTCCTCAGCGACGTACAGGGGAACGAGGTCGACTGTTCGGCCGCCATACGGTCGGCGTCGCCAGTGCTGCTCGGGGTCTATGTCAGCACTTCAGGCCGATGATGCCCCACCCGCGCACCGCAGCCTCGGTGACTACCTCCCCCCATTCGGTGACGAGGGCGGCAAACGACGAGAAGTCGTTGATCCACCCCGTGGGCTCGCGACGTGCTGTTCGAAGGGTTCGCGTAGGGACGGCAGGCCGGGCTCGACCTGGGGCCAGAAGTGGTGGAGGGCTGCCACGTCCTCGGGGAGGAGCCACCGCAGGGCCTCTGGGCACCAGTGGTTCTCCCGTCCGGGGACGGCGGGGGTGAAGGGAGGGTCTGCGAACTCCCAGTTGTATTCGCCCCAGAACAACGGAGCACTGAACTCGTCGAGTGCCGTGCGCAGTCCGGGGCGGACGAATCCTCGCATCTTGTCCCAGCGTTCACCGGCCCAGAAGTGCGGCTTGTACGAGGTGAGGGTGTTGCGGAACTCGTAGCGTGCGTACCAGGGGCCATTCTCGGCGTCCGGCCAGGTCCAGCCTTCCGGCCGGTCGGCCTCCCAGTCGTCGTCACTGCCGAACGCAGCGGTCTCCACCAGGTCGGCCTTCAACTCGGCTGGCGCCGCTTCTATGTACGTGCAGTCGATGATCAGGAGTTCCATGCACAGGCCCATGCAGCGAGCGTAGATCAGCTCTTTGCGGCATCCGGCTGCAGGCATGCACTTCAGCCCCACACCCCTTTTGGTTGTCGCGGAGCAGCTGGCCCATCGCGCAGTGACGCCCCTGGGGAGCTTGACGGTTCGTCGTGGCCCGCACCCTGAAGAGCCGGGCGGCTCCACCTTCCCGGCGTGCGCGCGACCACCTGCAGGGTGGGGACGTACCTCGTTGGCTCGCTGGTCGCGTTGGGGAGTACGCCGACAGGCGGCACGACGCAGCCGTCGCCGTCGCTTCGTAGGAGGAGGACGCGTTGTTGATCAGGCCAGTCGGGCGTGGGCGTATTCGCGGAGTTCGACGATGGGGCGCTCGCTGCGTTTGTCCAGGCGTGCGATGAGTGCGGAGACGTGGTCGATGCAGCGTGCGGCTCCGGTGTCGAGTGCGGTGTCGAGTGCGGTGCGGGCATCGGCGGCGGCTGCGGCGGCGTCGTGACGGTGGAGGGCGCCTTCGGCTCGGTAGGTCAGGAAGACGGCTTTGGTGCGGGCACGGCGCGGGTCCAGTTCGACCAGGCCGGTGCCGATGGCGGTGCCGGCGCTGTTGGGGTCGCCGAGGTCGAGCCAGCAGCGTCCGGCGTCTGCGTTGACGTCTGCCACGGACATCCAGGAGACGACCGCGGGGGTCGATTCGGGGCGCATGTGCTCCAGTTCGTTCTGTGCGGAGGCGAGGGCGTGGGTGGTGCCGGAGCGGTCTTTGAGGACCGCGCAGGCACGGGCGCGGCGTACGTCGAGCAGGGAGCGGACGGCGGGTGTGCGGGTGCGGGAGCTGGCGTGTTCCAGGACGCGCAGGGCGTCGGAGGGGCGGGCGAGCCAGGTTGCCTGGTAGGCGAGGTCGGAAAGTGCTACCGCGGCCAGGTCCCGGTCGCCGGCCTGGTGGGCGGCGTGGACGGCGGCTTGCCAGTGTCGTTGGGCATCGGCGTGCCGGTCGGCGTCGAAGCGGAGCCAGCCGGCGCGATGGGCGAGGGCGGCCGTGACGGCGTGCAGGCGTCGTTGCTGGGGGAGGGTGCAGCGGTCTTGCGCGATGAGTTCGATCGCGGTGTGCAGGTGGGCGTCGATGAGCGCGGGGACGGGCGATCCGGGCCCACAGGCCATCGCGTTCAGCTCGCCGGCGCGTTGTTCCAGCCAGTTCAGCAGTTCGGTGTCGATGCCGCGGCCGTCGAGGGCGTGGCAGAGGTGACTGGGCTCGATGCGGGCCCAGTTCGCGGCGAGATCGACTAAGGCGCTGCTGCTGAAGACCAGGAAGGATCGTCGGTCCATGCGGTTGACCTGAACCTCTCTCAGGGCTGCTCGGCTTCCCGACGGGCTGAATGCGGCGGGCTGTTCGAAGACAGGCAGCCAGAGGGGCCACCTGAGCTGGGCGATGACCGTGGCGGGCACGTCCAGGAGGCGGGCGAGAAGAAGCTGGCTGTCGGCATCGGGTGTGGTGCCGTGCTCCCAGCGCCAGATCCGGTTGCGGTCGATGCCGCTGCGCAGCCCAAGAGCCCCGGCCTGGGCACGCAGAAGCCGGGCGAGGTCGTCCATCGACCAGTGACGCTGCCAGCGCAGGTAGGCCAGCGGATGCCGGTCCATTTCCATGCCGCCCCCGGAGTGTCAGCATCGGCTCCTTCTTGTTCCACCATGCCGCACCGCGCAGCGGGCCGCGGGCGGTTGGCCACGCGAGCACACACCGGACACACAGTTTTCCCCTGGGGCGCGTGCGGGTGCGCTGCTGTTCTGGGGGCGTGCCGCACACCGGGCGCGGCCTCGACGCATGAAAGGGGTGGAGCTGCGTGAACACCGCGGACCGCTTTGATGATCTGAAGGACGCGACGGTGATGGTGACGGGCGGGTTCGGCCTGGTCGGTAGCCGCATCGTGCACCGGCTTCGCGCCCTGGGCGCCCGGCCGCTGGCCGTGGGCCGGCTGGACGCCTACGGCTCATCCGTCTACTCCTCCGTCTTCAACATCTCCCCGCGCGACCCGGATGTGATCGTGGGCGACATCACCGATGCCCCGCTGATCGACGACCTGGTCAAAAGCAGCGACTTCGTCATCCACGCCGCCGCCCTGGCCGACGTCGCGGCCTGCACCCGCAACCCCGCGGCCGCCCTCACCGCCAACATCCACGGCACCCAGACCGTGCTGGACGCCGCGGCCCGGCACTCGGCCACGCTCCAGCGACTGGTCTTCGTCTCGTCGGCCAGCGTCTACGGCCTCGGCTCCAGATCAGCAGACCGGCAGGCCCGGTTCAGCGAGAGCGACCCGCTCACGCCGGGCTCGGTCTACGCCAACACCAAGCTGTGGGGCGAGCACCAGAGTGCCCTGGCCCTGAGCGGTGCGGCCGACTCGTACGCGATCGTGCGGTACTTCTCCGTCTACGGCGAGCCGCAGGTGGTGAAGGAGAACAGCCACAGCTGGGTGGTGGCCTGGTTCGCGATGCGGGCCGCGCTCGGCCTGCCCCTGCATCTCAACGGTGGCGGCGCCCAGGTCCGCGACTTCGTGCACGTCGACGACATCGCGGACGCGACCCTGCTTGCCGCCGTCACCGGCGCCGCGCACCGGAGGACGCTCAATGTCGGCACGGGACAGGCCACCTCCATCCGACGCGTCGCGGACCTGGTGCGCCGCCACTACCCCGAGGCACGGCTGATCGAGACGCCCCGGCCGCTGGACGACCCGCTCGGAGGCTGCGCGGACACCACGCGGATGCGCCAACTGCTCGGCTGGGTGCCTCAGGTGTCCGTCGAAGACGGGGTGGACCGCTATGTGCGCTGGCTGGAACAGACCCCCGAGGCAATCCCTGCCTGGCTGCGCACCGCTGCCCAGACCGAGGCCCCGGCCGCGGCATGAAGGAGTCAGATCACGGGCGGCCGGCCGAGGCGGGCCAGTTTCCACACGGTGCGCCAGCGCATCGGCTTGCGCCGCCCGCACTCGGTGCGCCATCCCTCGGCGAACCCGCCGAACCACGCCCGGAGCCCGCCAAGGCTGCGGGTCCGGGCCACCGTCAGCACCACCCACACGCCCAGGTACACCGGAACCAGGGGAGCCGGGAGGTGACGGCGGGCGAGGTAGACCCGGTTGCGCGCGTTGACCTGGTAGAAGAAGGCGTGCCGGGCCGGAGACGTGCGCGGGTGCTGCAACAGGAGCTGAGGCGCGTAGCGGACCCGCCATCCGGCGTCGATCGCCCGCCACGCCATGTCGGTCTCCTCGTGCGCAAAGAAGAAGGCGTCCGGCCAGTCGCCCACCTGGTTGAGCATCTTCTGCGACAGGACGTGCGCGCCGCCCAGGAACCCGGTCACCAACCCGCCGCGCATCGGGTCTGCTGCCCGCAGCCGCGGCACGTGCCGGCGCTGGGTCACTCCGGTCTCGTCCGCGATGCGGAAGCCGACGATGCCCAGCTCGGGTTCCGCCGCATAGAGCGTGTCGATGGTGGCGAAAACGTCGTCGGAAACCAGCAGGCCGTCGTCATCCAGGTCGAGAACCAGGTCCATGTCGCGCAGGTGAGCCAGCGCCACGTTGCGGCCGCCGGTCACCCCAAGGTTCTCCGCGAGACGAACTGTCTCGACCCAGGGCGGCAGTTCCGGCACCTCGCAGCCCTGCGCGACCACCACGGTCCGGGCCGCCGGAAGCGTCTGCCGGTGGACCGAAGCCAGCAGATCCGCCAGCTCCTTGGGCCGCGTGCCCATGGTCAGGATCGCCACACCCAGCTTCACGCCCGCCGCACCCATCTGTCCGTGGAAGGAACACCGTGTCCCCACGAGCCCCGCGGGCCCATGCCAGCCTGCGAGAACTCGCCCAGCAGCGCCGCCTGCCCGCCCACCAGCCCATGGACCACGTGACGCTGGAGTGGATTGTGAGCAACCGGCCGGCGAACTTCGACGCCGCACCCAGCTTCCCACGGCCCGGGCTGATGCTCGTACCGCCGTCTTCCTGGTTCACCCGCCAGGACCTGGCCACCGACTCCAACCACGGCGTGCGCCACAACGCCCGCGTCAGCCTGCTGGCCTCACTCCTGGCCCAGGAGTACCGGCTTGACGCCCACGACACGGCAGCAGCCTGCGCCGCGGGCGCCGTCCACGACTGCCGCCGGCGCAACGACCGCGACGACCCAGGCCACGGACAGCGCGCGGCTACCTTCCTCCTGGCCAACGCCGACGCGGTCACCAACGCCCTCGGCCGCCCACTGCCGCAAGAAGCCCTCCACCGCGCGGCGACCGCCATCGCCCTGCACGACGTGCCGTACGAACAGTTCACCGACCGGCAACAACGCGCCTACCAGGCATCCCCGCTGCTGGTGGACGTGCTCAAGGCGGCCGACTGCCTGGACCGCTACCGCCTGCCGCTCCAGCGCTGGTGGCCCGATACCTCCCGACTACGCCGCCGCCCGCCGCCCTGGGCACCCGCGGCCGCTTGCGCCTTCGTCACCCGCAGCGAGAGAGCCCGCCTCGACGGCACCGCCAACGCCCACGCCCTGCACCACGCACACCAGACACTCACCCGCGGCCTGTAGGAGAACCCACCGTGGACCACGAACTCGACGACGCCCACACCGACCACACCCAAACACCGACCCGCCAGGCACCCTCCGGCCTCGCCGAGACCGAGACCGACTGGCAGCACCGCCTTCTCCACGACACCCCCAACGGCCGGCTCCTGACCGACAACACCATGACCAAGACCCTGACCAGCGGCCGCCCGATCCACCTGATGCACACCACGACCGCACTCGACGCCATCCGCCGCAGCGGCCAGCTCCACGTCTCCTCCGGCTGCCTCGTCGCCGCCCTGTACTGCGCCCCACTGACACCCGAGCCCGCAGGCCTGCGCCCGCACAACCTGGGCGCCTACCTGCTCCAGACCAAACCCCACACCCGGACCCTGACCGTCCAGGTCACCCCCGCCCGCCCCGCCTCGGCCAAAGGCATCGACTACCTTCGCCTGGGCCGCATCCACCTGCGCACCTACCTCCAACACCGCAGCTTCCTCACCGAGCCAGAAGACACCCGGCTGCGGCACACCGCCGAACAACAGATCCGCCGCACCGCCCCGTTCCTCGACCTGCTCCTGGCCAACGCGGCCGGCACCCGCACGCCGCCGGCCGCCTTCCTCGACCAGCTCGCCGCCGCCGTACCCAGCCTGCCGTTCCTGGGCTACCTGTACTTCGAGGTCCTCTCCGAGTACCTGATGCTGCACTCCACCAGCCCCGAGACCAGGAAATGCGCCGCAGCCGGAGAGATGAACAACCGTCTCTACAAGCGGCTGGCCTTCTCGGCGGTGACCGGAATGGACAAGCTGTTCGACCTGTCCCGCTTCCACCCCGACCACACCCGCCTGTGCGAACTCATCGCCCGCATCGAACCCCACCTGGTGTCCAACGTCGCCGTCTACACCCGCGACCGCCTGGTCCATCTGTTCGCGGCCATCGCCCTCGCCCCCCACCAGGACGTAACCGCCTACAGCTTCCGCGAGGGGAGGTTCGACGAACTCACCCTGACCGCACCATCCCTGCTGGGACAGTCGGTCTTCCGCGAAATGCGGATCCTCGACAGGTACCCGCAGCTCTACCTCGCCTTCGAGCAGGCCAAAGCCCTCCCGGCATGGAACTACTGGAACAGCCTCGGAATCGCGACGCCGTTCAACGGCTTCCTCCCCAAAGGAGAGATCGGCGTCAACCCCGCCTACCCCGACGCGGAGATCAAGGTATGGCTCGCCGAGAGCTGCGGGCGCGGCCTGCTCCACCCCACCGAACCACTGGACGTCACCTTCGTTCCACGCCTGGCCGACCTGGGCATGACTGCCATGCGCCGCGACGCCACCGGCAAGGCCGCCGGCCACCCGGCCCCCGCTGGCGCGCCCGCCCAATGAGGGCAACCTGCTTCGACGTCAGGAGACTGGCTCCCGCCCGGGAGCCCTACAGCTCCATGCGGTAGAACACTTTGTCGTTCTTCGGAGCTACGCCGTAGGCCTCGATCTCTCCGAAGATCTCCGAGATCACCTCGACGTCTGCTTCGGTGGCCCGGTCAATCGCTACCGTCATCAGCTATCCCCCTCCCGCGGGTAGCGCCAGCACCTCCCGTAGCACCGGCCCGGCAGGTCAGCCCTTGATGGAGAAGAAGATGGTGTCCTGGGTGTACCAGTCGATGTCCTGGCTGTCCTGCCATTCGTTGTGCTCGAACTCAAGCCGTTCGGCCAGGAGTTGCAGGTCATAGGTGAAGTCGGGGTCTATCTGGTCGAGGACCGCGCGGTAGGCGTCGGCGGCGGGCTTGGCCTTGGACAGTGCCAGCATGCCGATGCCGGGCGAGCCGTCCACGGGACAGGGGATGGGGAAGGGGATCGAGGCGGGCGGTCCGGTGAACAGGTACCCGTGGGGCAGCAGGTGGGCTCTCACGCCCAGGCGGCGCAGCTCGTCGTCCATCAGGCCGAAGAACGTGGACGGCTTGGAGTAGACGCCGAGTTCGGAGGGGTCGGAGGCGTTGGCGTCGATGATGTGCTGCAGCGCGCTGTAGTAGGCATTGCCCGCGCACTCGGCCTCCGAGTCGGCGCGACCGGCGATCAGATGTTCCAACGCGTCGGGGACCGAAAGGCCCCAGTCGATGCCCTCACGGTCCAGGTCGTGCTGGTGCTCGTCCGCGTCGTCGCGCATGTAGCCCAGAAGGCGCTGCTGCTCTGACGTGAGATTCGCGGCTGCCCCCAGGAACGCCACGACGTCTGCCTGGTCGGCGGTGTTGAACGAAATGATGCGGCTCATGATCGGCATGCTGCCAGGCCCCACTGACACCCCGACACGGCAGGATTCATCTGGCGCGAAGATGGTGGCTTGGTCGAAGCGTATGCCAGTCAGCTCGCGCCTCACACCTCACGCCTCGCGTAGCGATCAGGGTGTGGTCGCTGTCCCGCAGCATCAGCCTGATCATGTTGCCCCGGGGATCGTCGCCTGCCGCTTGGAGGCTGGGGTCAGGGCCTTGGGGATCCGCTGCGGTGCTGGCGAGCGCGGAGTGTACGGCGGCGGCCGGGCTCGGGGGTGGGCCCGCCCGGGCCGGCGGGGGCGG
>NZ_BAAASQ010000002.1:0-498933 GCF_039532965.1 Streptomyces mauvecolor
CTCAACAATCCCCACCACAGCCAGCAGTCTACCGAGACAGCCAAATGAGATGACGTCTTAGACGGGCTCCCACCGTAGACCCCCAGAGGGTCGGCGCCCCCGCCCCGCTACCTCAAACGTCCCGCGGTCTCCGCGCGTGCCACAACGTGCCATTGCTTGCGGTAAACAGCGGTCACCAGCAGCGCGTTACGACGCTCTACAGAGGGCTGGCATCGTCCACCTTTCCGCAGGGTCAGGCCCAATGTAGGTACCCCAGCCCCACGTAATTCCCAAGCTTAGAGCGCGGGTTCGATTCCCGTCACTCGCTCTTGAGAGAAGGCCCAGGTCAGGTACCTGGGCCTTCTTCGTTGTCGAGACCTTTAGCTCAAACCAGCGTCTGAGCAGGCTGGCCCCAAGCAGTTCGTCAGCCCGTGGGTCAGCGGCTCGACATTCGAGGAGGCTCCCAGCCGGAAATATCTGTCATGAACTCCAGGTAGGAACGGTTCGTCCCCTTGGGTTCCGCAAGCAGGCCATGCGCCAAGGCTGCAGCTACGATCTCAGGCCCATCGCTCTCCCTGAAGCGCGGACTGTTGAGGAGGCTTTCGAGGTCCTCCTTCGGAGTCTGACGACGCCCGCTGTCCTTCCCTTGCCACGTCGCCGGGATTCTCCACGAGGGTCGGTAGATCGTGAACGCCTCCGGAAAGAGGAGGAGCCATGCCTCAGACTCTGCGGCAGCGAGCGCGTAGACAGACTCGGAGGCGCCAGTCGCCTTCGCCAGCGCATCTGAGACGGCCCTTCGCGCAGTGTCGTAGGCGGGCCCAGGGCAGGCATCCATGTCCTCATGGACAGCGATCCCAACGAACTCGCCACCCTTAAATCGGGCCTTGCCGCGTGCCTTGCTCACCAGGGTGCCCGCTGCCGTCGCCAAGTTGGCACCCGACTTCTTCCGCAGCCGCACCGGGTCGGTGATCTCAGTAAGAGTGACGGCATGCGCAAGGGCAGGGTGCGCGGCCTTGATGAACGCAGCCAGCATGCGACGATCATTCGCACTCTCGCCTGCGAGCACAACCACACCTCGGCTCAGGGACCTGGGTATCCGCCTGCGACTCACAGCTCGTCCTCCGTCAAGTCGCCACCCAGTACGCCAGAGAACCACAGCTCGCCAAGAGGCTGATCACCTGTCTCTGCAACGATCGTCTCGATCTCATTTGTTGTCAGAGCAGGAATTATGGATGCGCCAGCTTCGTCACGATCGCAGACGACGAACTCGTGAGGCTCCAATCGGTCGACGAGCGCTGGCGAATGGGTCGCCACGATGAACTGCGTTCGCTGTGACGCTTCCCGCAATCGCTCCACGATGAGCTCAAGAGCTTGCGGATGCAGACCGTGGTCGATCTCTTCAACACACGTCAGTGCCGGAGGCCGGGGATCGTAAAGCATGGCTAGCAGACCGAGGAGACGCACTGTTCCGAACGAGGCGTCAGCAAGCGGAGTGGTCCGACGCAGGCCGTGTTCATGGAGCACCACGGCGAGTCGATCAGCATAGCCCCCGACTTGCTCGAATTCGATGGCATCCAGTTGGGGAAGGATACGGCGAGCATCTCGCGTCAGAAGGTCCCAGCGTTCCTCGTCCGCACTGAGCTGGATCAGAAACGCAGCCAGGTTCTCAGCATGGGAATCCAAGCGGCCAGCCCTGATCGAGCGGGCACGAGTCGGCTGTCGAGCAGCAGTTACGTCCACGTCGAAGACCCTGAAAGAAGACAAACGATCCGCAACTCTCGCAACCTCCTCCCCGCCATCTGAACGCCCCAGCCGAGGCAGGGTAGACAGACCACTGCTCAATCGCTGGATACCAAAACTACCCCCATCGGACTCACGACCAGCCCTTTTGTCTACGACGCGGGCTTCATCACCGGAGATTGTGATCCGCCGACCTCGGCCCTGTGTCCGCTTGAACTGGAAACTCTCCTGGCGCGACAGCGTGTAGGAGTCGCGACCACCAGGCGAGGAACGCCTGCGAATGGTCAGCGAATACTCGTCCGGAGCCTTGACACTCGCATGCGTCGTCCAGTCCGCTTTGAGCCTGATCGCCATCGATGTTGGCGGCTTGTCGCCACCCCAGAAAGCCACCTCATCGAATCCCCCTCGCTCGTCGAGTGCCGGCTGGAGGTCAGTTCGGATGATCGCGGCCAGGAAGTCGAACACCTTCAGTACGTTCGACTTGCCCACACCATTGGGGCCCACCAAGACGGTGAGCGGACCGAGTGGGATGGTCACGTCACGAAGGCTGCGGAAGTTCTCGACATGTAGTTCTAGAAGGCGGCCAGGCATGAGATGAACCTATCGGGTAGCAGATCGCCAGGTGGCGTACGTGACTCTTCAGGGTGGCTCGCAGTGGTGCGTCGTAGGCAGCAAGGTCGAGTAGCCTCCTTCGACCCTGTCACCACATAAGATCCTCAGAGCAGATGACAGCAGTAGCAATCCTCCAAGCAGCAAGAGCCAGTGATGCAGCGTAGGCGGTGCAGCTGACACGGCCACCCACCTTTGCGAAGTCTCGAAGGCTGACCGTTCCTCAGAGGATCGGGAGCGGATCCAACGGGGGCAGCGCATCTCACCCTCCCCCGTCACATGCCCAGATCATCCAACAAGGCAATGGTCGTCCACCCGAACGTCGCAGTCTGTAGGGCAGAGCCCACACTCCTCAACCACGACTGCGGCGGTGTACCAGGGCCCCTGCCGTGCAGCGAACAAGTGGGAGCGTTGCACACGGCCTCAGATACCGGGGTGCGCCTCTGCTCTGCCGTCCCATGGCCGTGAGGCACGCACGCAGCGGATAGCGGGGGTCCCTGAACGCCGGACAGTAGCCGAGTAGGGCTGCCAGCCGTGCCACAACGTGCCAGTAGGGGCGGTAAGCAACGGTCACCAAGGGCTCCGACGAGGCAGCCAGAGCCGGGCCGTCGGCGGTCGTTCTCGCAGGTCAGAGACCGCGTGCGCGTCAAAGTGCTGGGCGATTCCCAAGCTTAGAGCGCGGGTTCGATTCCCGTCACTCGCTCCAGTTCCTTGAACCCCCAGGTCTTCGGCTTGGGGGTTGTTTGTTGTCCGGGGCGGTTTCGGGCGGTCCCCGCACGTCTGAGCTGGCCTCGCTCACCAGGATTCCGAGGTCTGGGACAGGGCGTCGGGCCTGCGAGCGCCCCGCCCCTCTCGCCCCCGCCACCCCGACGCCCGCCGCGGATCGAGGGCATGGGTCAATGCCGCTGGACCAATACCGACGGATCAATACCGGTGGATCAATACCGGGGGCATAGATCCGTTCTATGGATGCATCGGCCCGTTGCCACTACCGGCCCCGCGCGGCCGGGCGGAAGGTGGAGGCAAGAAAACAACAATGGACCCCGATGAAGCTGGGACCTCATGTACACCCTCCTCTTCCTCCTCATCTTCCTGTGTGTGATGGCAGTGCTCCGCGACTGGCCGGCCCGCTCCCGCAGCCTGCTCTGGGCCGGGACCCTGGTCGCCACGGCGATCGCGTTCCTCCCCCACGTCATCACCCACACCTTCCACATCGCCCTCTGAGGGGGAGAGTTCACATGACCACTGCAACCGCCACCGCGACCACCACACTGACCAGCTCCAGCAGCCCCGCCCGGCTGTCCAACCGGCTGGGCCTCTGGTTCGCCCACGCCTACGTTGTCGGACTGTGCGGCACCCTCGCGGGTGCGTACTTCTTCCAGTTCGGGCTGTGGGAGTACCCCTGCCCCATGTGCCTGCTGCAGCGAATGTTCTTCCTGCTCAGCGCGGTGGGCCCCGCCTGGATCATCGCCCGTTCCCGCAGGGGCGAGGTGACCACCCGCGAGTGGGCCTCCGGATGGGGCTGGGCCATCATGGCCGCCCTCATCGGCAGCGTCGTCTCGGCCACCCAGGTCCTGATGCACATCGTGCCCCCCGACCCCGGGTACGCCGGCGCCCTTTTCGGCCTGCACCTGTACACCTGGGCCCTGATCGCCTTCCTCGGCGCGGCCGTGGCCGCCGCTGCCGCCCTGTTCCTCACCCCTCAGGCCGAGCCCCTGAACGCCACCGCCGCCTCGCCCCTGCTGCGCAAGGCCGCCACCGTCACCCTGGCCGTGATCACCCTGTTCGCCGCCAGCAACCTGGTCGCCTGCTTCCTCCTCCAGGGCATCAACTGGCAGATGTCCGGCGACCCCACCAGCTACCAGTTCTTCACCGACCTCGGCCTTTGACGGTCCTCTCGCCGGCCCTCACTATCGCTCGGCTTCCGATACGTATCGGAAGCCGAGCGATAGTGAGGGCATGGCTTCGAGGGGCATGACGCGGGCGGCGTTCTTCATCCTGGGCGAGTTCGCCCCCTACCGGAGCGCACGCCCCCTCCCGGCCCAAAGCCCCCATATCGCCGAGCCGCACGGCCCGGGAAACTCGGGGCCTTCGGACGCGTCGAATCTGCCCCCCCCCTCTCCCCCGAACGAGGCTCGCGGATGCGACACCCTTCGAAACGCGGCCCCCGGACGCCTATAGCGTGGACCATGTTGCAGGCCAAAGCCTGACAAAACGGAACCACCCACGTGAGGCGTTTTCTTCATGAGCCTGAGCATCCGCAACCAGATCGCCGGCACCGTCACCGCCATCACCCCCGGCGAGGCCATGGCGACCGTCAAGGTCCGTCTCGACGGCGGCCAGGACATCACCGCCGCGATCACCCTCGAAGCCGTCAAGGAGCTCGGTCTCGCCGAGGGGTCCGCGGTCAAGACGCTGATCAAGTCCACCGAGGTCTCGCTGGCCACCGGGCCGGTCGAGGGCCTGTCCATCCGGAACCAGATCCCGGGCACCGTCGCCGACGTGGCCACCGGTGGCGCCATGGCCTCCGTCAAGGTCGACGTCCAGGGTGGCGAGCTCACCGCCGCGATCACCAAGGACGCCGTCGCCGACCTGAACCTGGCCGCCGGCACCTCCGTCGTCGCCCTGATCAAGTCGACCGAGATCTCCCTCGCCGCCGCCTGATCGACCCCGCCACGCATGCGCCGATGGGCCCCGTACCTGGTCGGGTACGGGGCCCATCATCATGTCGCCCCCCCAGGAGCCCGGACACCCGCCAACTCCCGTACGAAAATGATCAGTTGGCCCTCCCGAGCTGCCCCCGACCAGCCCCCGAGCAGCCCTGCGCACGCATCCGGCCGGCCTTCCCCACGTGCCGGATTCACCGGACCGGGGCCCCTGAAACCGCGCTGAAACCGCGCTGAACCCGGGCCGCCGCAAGCTCTGCGGCATGAACTCGACGACGAACGAACTCGCGATCGCAGCCACCGGGCTGCGGAAGGCCTACGGGGACAAGACCGTTCTCGACGGCATCGACCTGAACGTCCCGGCGGGCACCGTCTTCTCGCTGCTCGGGCCGAACGGCGCCGGGAAGACCACCGCCGTGCAGATCCTCTCCACGCTGATCACCGCCGACGCGGGCGAGCTGTGGGTCGGCGGCCACAACCTGGCCTCCCATCCCCAGTCGGTGCGCGCCGCGATCGGGGTCACCGGGCAGTTCTCGGCGGTGGACAACCTGATCACCGGTGAGGAGAACATGCTGCTCATGGCGGACCTGCACCACCTGTCCCGCCGCGAGGGCCGCCGGGTCGCCGCCGAACTCCTCGAACGCTTCGACCTCGTCGAGGCCGCGAAGAAGCCCGCCTCCACCTACTCCGGCGGCATGCGCCGGCGCCTCGACATCGCCATGACGCTGGTCGGCAGCCCGCGGATCATCTTCCTCGACGAGCCGACCACCGGCCTCGACCCGCGCAGCCGGCACAACATGTGGAACATCATCCGCGGCCTCGTCGCGGGCGGCGTGACCGTCTTCCTCACCACCCAGTACCTGGACGAGGCCGACGAACTCGCCGACCGTATCGCCGTGTTGAACGGCGGCAAGCTCGTCGCCCAGGGCACCGCGAACGAGCTCAAGCGGCTCGTCCCCGGCGGTCACGTCCGGCTCCGTTTCACCGACCCGGCCGCGTACCAGAGTGCCGCCGCCGCCCTGCGCGAGGCGACCCGCGACGACGAGTCCCTGTCGCTGCAGATCCCGAGCGGCGGCAGCCAGCGCGAGCTGCGCGCCATCCTCGACTGGCTGGACTCCGCCGGCGTCGAGGCGGACGAACTCACCGTCCACACCCCCGACCTCGACGACGTGTTCTTCGCCCTGACCAGCCACCCCACCACCGCCGCCGCCCCGGCCGCCCTGAAGGAGAACGTCCGATGAGCTCCCTGTCCCTCGCCGTACGCGACTGCTCGACGATGCTGCGCCGCAACCTGCTGCACGCCCGGCGCTACCCGTCGCTCACCCTGAACCTGCTGCTCACGCCGATCATGCTGCTGCTGCTCTTCGTCTACATCTTCGGCGACACCATGAGCATGGGCATCGGCAGCGGCGGCCCCGACCGCGCCAAGTACATCGCCTACATCGTCCCCGGCCTGCTCCTGATGACCATCGGCAGCACCGTGGTCGGCACCGCGATCTCCGTCTCCAACGACATGACCGAGGGCATCATCGCCCGCTTCCGTACGATGGCGATCCACCGCGGCTCGGTGATCGTCGGGCACGTCGTCGGCAGCGTGCTGCAGTCGATCGTCAGCGTGGTCCTCGTCGGCGCGGTCGGCGTGGCCATCGGCTTCCGCTCCACCGACGCCACCGTCCTGGAGTGGTTCGCGGCCTTCGGACTGCTCGTGCTCTTCTCGCTCTCGCTGACCTGGATCGCCGTCGGCATGGGCCTGATCAGCCCGAACGCCGAGGCTGCCAGCAACAACGCGATGCCGCTGATCCTGCTGCCGCTGCTTTCCAGCGCGTTCGTGCCGCTGCACTCGATGCCGGGCTGGTTCCAGCCGATCGCCCAGTACCAGCCGTTCACCCCGGCCATCGAGACGCTGCGCGGCCTGCTGCTCGGCACCGGGATCGGCAACAACGCGTGGCTCGCGATCGCCTGGTCGCTCGGCCTCACCGTCCTCGGCTACTTCTGGTCGAAGGCGAAGTTCAATCAGGATCCGCAGCGCTGATGCCGCGCAGCACGTGCACGGCGGCCGCTTCGAGGTCGCTCCGCCCCAGGGCGGCGTACTCCGACACCGCGTCGGCGTAGGCCGCCCCGTCGGCGTCTTCGGCGGACTGCCGGGACCGGACGGTCGACATGGTCGGGAACTCCCGGTGCACGCGCAGCCGTTCGGAGAGCGCGAGGAGCCGTACGCCCGAGGCGGCGTCGCCCTTCGCGATCCGGGCGAGGCCGATGGCGAGCAGCATCGTGCCGGAGACGGGCAGCTCGGCGGGGCTGTCCTCGGGGCGCGGGCTGGTCAGCAACCCCAGTACACGCAGGCTCAGTCGGGGCACCAGCTCGGCCACCGGCTCAAGGCGGCCGTGCCGGGCGTGTGCGGCCACGGCGGCCGACTGGATCTGCAGGGACCACGCCTGTACGAACGGGTCGTTGGCATGCAGCGCGTCGACCTCGCGGATCTGCCCCACCGCCTTCCGCCACAGGCCGAGCCCGACTTCGGTCAGACCCCGCAGCAGAGCGATCTCGGCGCGGTCCGCGAGATCCGGGCTGAAGGCCCGCACCGACTCCGGCTCCAGTTCGAGCGTGGCCATGTTCAGCCAGTGCTCCGCCTCGTCGACGTCACCGAGCTGCAGGCACGCGAGTACGAGCCCCCAGCGCACGCCGACCGTGTCGTGCCAGCCGGCCGAGTCGGACCAGTCCCCGGTCCGCTCCAGGACGTTCAGCGCGGCCATCAGATGCCGGTACGCCTCCTCGCCCCGCTCGCTCTGCAGGCACAGCTCGCTGATGCGGCCGTGGCCGAGCATCTCGGTCGCCGGATTGCGCACCTGGGTGAGAGCCTCCAGGCCCCGGCGGGCCGAGTCCAGCGCGCGGTCCATCTCGTGCTCGTGCTCCCACACATAGCTGGCGAAGCACTCGGCGACCCCCGCGAGCAGCGGGTGCTCGGAGTCGCACAGCTCCAGCAGCCGGGTGTAGTGCGGCGGGCGCACCTCGGGCAGGACGCGCAGCACCCGGTCCATGGCCTTGAGCAGCGTGTCGGGCTCGGCGGGCGGCAGCCGGCGCACGATGACCAACTGGCGTACGGCGTGCGGTCCGTAGCCCATGAACAGGCTCAGCGCGCACACCACGGCGGCACTGCGGACGGGCTCGATGTCGTCGGGGCCCGGCCGGAAGTGGGAGAGCGGCCTTCCGGAATCGGCGGCGAGGTCGGTGAGCCGGGTGTAGTTGGAGTCGGTGGCCCACAGGGAGGCGAGTACGGCGGTGAGCGCCGCGATGGCCGGACAGTCGTCACGGGCCAGCGCGTGCCGCAGCGCGAGGACGAGGTTGTCCTGCTCGGTCCTGATGAACTCCCAGACCCTCAGCGACTCGGGGCTGAACAGCGCGTCGTTGTGGGCCCGGCCGAAGTCCCTCGCCCAGCCGAGGAAGCGGCCGGTGACGAGCTCCTCCTCGCCGGCCTCCTCGCGGCGGCCCGCGCTGAACTCCCGCACGGTCTCCAGCATGTGGAAGCGCACCCCGGACGCGGTGTCGGCCGCCTTGATCAGCGACTGGTCGGCGAGCTGCTCCAGGAGGAACAGCGCGTCGTCGCCGGCCAGTACGTGCTCGGCCGCGTCCTCGGTGAAGCCGCCGGGGAACACCGACAGGATCCGCAGGGCGGCCTGGGCCTCGGGTTCCAGGAGGTTCCAGCTCCACTCGACGACGGCGCGCAGGGTGCGGTGGCGTTCCGGTACGTCCCTTCCGCCGCCGCGCAGCAGCGCGAACCGGTCCCGCAGCCGCCGGGCGATCTCGGGCACGGAAAGCACCCGGACCCGGGCCGCGGCCAGCTCGACCGCGAGCGGCAGCCCGTCCAGCTGGCGGCACAGCTCCTCGACGGCCCGCTCGGGCAGCTCGGCATCGGGCCGCGCGGCGCGCGCCCGCTGACGGAACAACTCCACCGTCGATACGAGGCCGAGCTCGGGCAGCGCGTACACGGACTCCGACGTCAGGCCGAGCGGGGCGCGGCTGGTGGCGAGTACCCGCAGCTCCTTCGAGCCCGCCACCAGCGCCCGCACCAGCTCGGCGGCGCCCCGGATGACGTGCTCGCAGTTGTCGAGCACGAGCAGCACGGGGCCCTGGCCGAGCGCGCCGACGATGCCCGCGATGATCCCGGCGGCCCCCGGTGTGCGCAGGGCGACGCCGAGCACGGAGGCGACCTCGGCGGCCACGTCGTCGTCGAGGGTGACACCGGCCAGCGGCACGAAGTGCACCACGCGCTGCTCGGCGGCGCGGCCCACCGCGTGCGCGAGCCGGGTCTTGCCGAGCCCGCCGGGGCCGACGACGGTGGCGACCCGGGCGCTGCGCAGCAGCCCGGTGACCGCGGCGACGTCGGCGTCCCGGCCGAGCAGCGGGTTCGGCTCGTGCAGCACGCCGTGCCGGACGACGGGGGCTTCGCCGCGCAGCAACTCCTGGTGGATCGCCCTGAGTTCACGGCCCGGGTCGGCCCCGAGCTCGTCGCGCAGGGCGCGGCGGTAGGAGTCGTACCGGGTGAGAGCCGCTGCGGGGCCGGCGGTGGCGGCCTCGCAGCGTATGAGTTCGGCCAGCACCTCTTCGTCCCGGGGGAGTTCGCGGGCGAGCCGGGCGAGCGGCTTGACCGCGTCGGCCTTCCTGCCGACCCGGGCGAGCGCGAGGGCGCGGCCGCGGGCGAGGGTGCGGTGGGCTCCGGCGCGGGCGAGGCAGAGGGCGGCGACGGGGTCGTGCAGGTCGTCCCCGTCACCGGTCGCTCCGTCCCACAGGGCCAGCCCGGCCTCGGCCTCGGCCAGTGCCTCGTCGTGCTCGCCGGCCCGGGCCCGTGCCTCGCACGCCGCGGCGTGCAACAGCAGGGCGGAACTGTCGACCTGTTCCTCGGCGAGGGCGAGCCGGTACCCGGTGGGGGTGCTGGCGATGAGATCCGCGCCGAGCTGCGACCGGGCCCGCGAGACCAGCACCTGTACGGCCTTGCCGGGCCGCTCGGGCTGCTCCTCGGGCCACAGCCCCTCGACCAGCCGGCCCGTGCTGCAGCCCGCCCGCAGGTCTTCGGCGAGCAGCGCGAGGAGGCCGCGCAGGCGGGGGGCGGTCACTTCCTGGCCCCGGTAGGCGACGCGCGTAAGCAAGGTCAACTCGGTGGTCACCCGTGCAGAGTAGCCAGCGCCGGGGCTTCGGGCCCCCTCCCGGGCCATCCTGACCCACCGTCCGGGCTCCCCGGGGCCGCGCCCCGGACCGCAGCACCGGGACTCCGGGGCGTTCGAGGGACCGATCGGGGCGGGCACAGAATGTCGGGTCGGGTGGAGTGGGGCGCTCCTAGCGTGGGGTGCGTAAGGAAGGAAGGGGGGCCGGGATGCTGAAACGGCTCAACCAGGCCATGGACCACATCGAGGACCGGCTCGACGGGGACATCGACGTGGGCGAACTCGCCCGCATCGCGATGACGTCGGAGTACCACTTCCGGCGGCTGTTCTCCGCACTCGCCGGAATGCCGCTGTCGGAATACGTGCGGCGCAGGCGGCTGACCGTCGCCGGCGCCGAGGTGCTCGCGGGGCAGCGCACGCTGCTCGATGTGGCGGTGCGGTACGGCTACACGTCGGGGGAGGCGTTCGCGCGGGCGTTCCGTGCCGTGCACGGCGTCGGCCCCGGCGAGGCTCGCCGTACCGGCGCGGCCCTGCGGTCCCAGCCCCGGATGTCCTTCCGTCTCATCGTCGAAGGGAGCACCAGCATGCGATACCGGGTCGTGGAGAAGGAAGCGTTTCATTTGGTGGGTCGGAAGGCGCGGGTTCCGCTCGTGCACGAGGGGGTGAACCCGGCCATCGCCGAGTTCGTCCGGAGCATCGGGCAGGAGACGTCGCAGCGCATACACCCCCTGTCCGACCAGGAGCCCGAGGGCATCGTCTCGGCCTGCGACGACCTCGACCCCAGCCGGGCCGAGGGCACCGAACTCGACTACTGGCACGCCGTGTTGACCCACACGGCGCCGCCCGAGGACCTCGACTCGCTCCTCGTGCCCGCCGGCACCTGGGCGGTCTTCGAGAGCACCGGCCCGTTCCCGGAGGCGCTCCAGCACCTGTGGCGGGACGTGTTCACCGAGTGGTTCCCGTCGAACCCGTACCAGAGCCGCCCGGGCCCGGAAATCCTGCGCACCCGGCCGGCGGAGACCGGCGACGTGACGGACGCCGTCCTCTGGATCCCGATCGAGCGGACCGAGCCCGGGGACGCGTAAACGGTACGGGCCCGCTCAGCGGCCCGCGCCGAGGCGGCGCTTCGGCTTGGGTTCGGCCGCCTCGCTCCGCGCCCACAGGGAGCGGACGTGGCCGAGGTGGCGGGTCATGCACTTCTCGGCGGCGCGGGCGTCACCGGCCAGCATGAGGTCGAGGAGTTCGACGTGTTCCTCGGCGGAGGGGATGAGCTCGTCGCGCTGGTCGAGGGCGGTCAGACCGTACAGGCGGGAACGCTTGCGCAGGTCGCCGACGGTCTCGACCAGGCGCTCGTTGCCGCCCAGGGCGAGCAGCGAGAGGTGAAACTGCCGGTCGGCCTCCAGGTAGCCGATGAGGTCGTGGTCGCGGGCGGCCCGCACGATCTCCTCGGCGACCGGCCGCAGCGCTTCGAGGTCGGCGCGGTCCGCGGTGCGGGTGATCCGGCCGACCATGGGGACCTCGATCAGTGCGCGGATCTCGGTGTACTGGTCGAGGTCGCGCTCGTTGACCTCGGTGACCCGGAAGCCCTTGTTGCGGACGGGCTCCACAAGACCCTCGCGCGCGAGGTCGAGCATGGCCTCGCGCACGGGGGTCGCGGAGATCCCGAAGTCCTCGGCGAGGCCGGGCGCGGAGTAGACCTGGCCGGGGCGGAGCTCGCCGGAGATCAGCGCGGCACGCAGCGCGTGGGCGACCTGGTCGCGCAGGCGCTCGGTGGTGGTGATGACCTTGCTCTGCTTCAGGTGACCCATGCGCTGTTCCTCCGTACCGAGCGGAGACCCAGAGTACAATGTCACGTTGCTTCCATGGGTGGGTCCCGCCCCGCTTACGGGACTGCGCCCCGCGCCCCGGAGCCCCAGGAAACCGAACCCGGCTTCACCCTTCCGACCCCCGGCAGGTCTCGGGGAGGGGCGTGGTGGGGGAAAGGCCCCCCAGCACCCCCAGCGGGACCGGCGTCGCGAACGGGCGGCGCTCCGCCGGGGGTTCGGGGTCGCCCGACAGGCAGGACACCGCCGCCCCGCACGTACGGCCCTGGCACCACCCCATCCCCGCCCGGGTCAGCAGTTTGACCGTACGGGCGTCCCGGGCGCCGTACTCCTGGACCGCCTCCCGGATGCGGCCCGCGCTCACCTCCTCGCACCGGCACACCTCCGTGTCATCGGAGAGCCAGTCGGTCCAGCCGGGCCCCGGCGCGTGCCGGGTTGCCATCGCTTCGGCGAAGCTGCGCAGCCGGGTGCGGCGGGACTTCAGCTGCCGCACGCGCCCGCCCGGGCCGGGGTCCCTTCCGAGCCGGGCCGCGATCGCCCGCGCCGCCAACTCCCCTTCTGCAAGGGCCAGTTGGGCGCCCCCGATGCCGCCCGGCTCACCCGCCGCCCAGAGTCCGCGTACCGAGGTCTCCTGGCGGGTGTCCAGGACCAGGGCGCGGGCACCGTCCGGGGTGCGGCGGGTGGCGCAGCCGAGGGTGGTGGCCAGTTCGATCCCGGGGATCAGGCCGTGGCCGACGGCCAGCGCGTCGCAGGCGATCCTGCGCCCCGTACCCGGCACCGGCCGCCACTGCTCGTCCAGCCGCGCGACAGTGACGGCCTCCACGCGTTCGGCCCCGTGCACCTCGGTCACCGCACTGCGAGTCCGCAACGCGACCCGGTGGCGCAGGAGCACCGCGCCATGCGTCACGGCCTCGGCCAGCTTGTGCGGGTTGGCCGCGAGCGCGCGGGGGTGGCGGGCGTACCCCAGATACCCGGACGCCTCGACAACGGCCGGAACCTCCGCGCCGGCCTCGGCGAGCGAGGAAGCGACGGCAAGCAGCAGCGGCCCGCTCCCGGCGACGACCACCCGCTTCCCGGGCAGCACGAGCCCGCCCTTGAGCATGGCCTGCGCCCCGGCGGCCCCGACAACCCCGGGCAACGTCCAGCCGGGGAAAGGGAGTTGACGCTCATAGGCCCCGGTGGCAAGCAACAGGGCCCGCGCCCGGACCCGTACGGGGCGCTCCTCCCCGCCATCGGCCCCGGTCAGCGCATGCACCACCCACTCGGCACCGCCCCCGCCTCGCTCGACGGTCCAGACGTGGTGCCCGGCGAGGTGGGCAACCCCGCTCGCCTCCAGCCGCCTGCGCAGGTCCGCGAACGCTTCCCAGTCGTGGTGCAGCCGCTCGGGGCACGTGGCATGCAGACCGGCCGCGGGCTGCCGGTAGAACTGTCCGCCGATCCGGTCGGAGAGGTCCAACAGAGCGACGCGCAGACCGAGGTCGGCCGCGGTAACGGCCCCGGCGAGCCCAGCGGGCCCGGCTCCGACGACAGCGAGGTCGTACGGTTCGTCCCCGTCCGCCGAGCGCACTTCAGACACCAAGTCCCGCATGCCCATGCCCTTCCTGCGTCGTGACCGCATCCCCCGCTCCCGCCGGCACCAGACAGGCCCGCCGATTGGGCACCCCGTTGATCACCGCCAGGCACTCGTAACACTGGCCGATCCCGCAGAACGCCCCGCGAGGCCGGCCGCCCTCCCGGGTCGTCCGCCAGGACAGGATGCCCGCCGCCCACAGCGCGGCTGCGACGGACTGGCCCGGCAGCGCCGGTACCGGGCGGCCGTCCAGCGTGATCTCGAAGGCCGGGTCCGGCCGCGCCCCGGCCAGCTCCCTGGGGGTTCGGGCCACCACGGCCCTCCTTTCCAAGCGTCCAAGCGTGCGCGTGTCCGTAGTGTCCACGCGATCAACGGCTTTCCTCGGGCTCGAACCGCGCCGGGTCGAACGGCCCTGTCTCCAACGGGAGTCGAGCTCCGGTCAGCACGTCCGCGATGATCCGGCCCGTCGCCGGGGCGAGCCCGATCCCCGCCCCCTCGTGCCCGCACGCGTGCAAGAGCCCCGGCACCCGCGCATCCGGTCCGATCGCCGGAAGGTGGTCCGGCAGATACGGGCGGAAGCCCGCGTACGTCCGCATCGTCCGCACCCCTGCCAGGACCGGGAAGAGCTCCGTCGCCCCGGCTGCGAGCCGGCGCAGGACCTCCACGGACAGCGTGCGGTCGAAGCCGACGCGTTCGCGGCTCGCGCCGATCAGGACCGGGCCCGCCGGGGTTCCCTCGACCACCGCCGAGGTCTGGAGCGCCGCCGAACCGCTGGCGACGTCCGCCACGTAGTCCGCCGCGTACACCTTGTGCCGCACCACGCGCGGCAGCGGCTCGGTGACCAGGACGAAGCCGCGGCGAGGGAGCACGGGCAGCAACACCCCCGCCAGGCGGGCGAGTTCGCCGCCCCAGGTGCCGGCCGCGTTCACCACGTGCGGGGCGTACAGCGCACCGGAGGCGGTCCGCACCCCCCGCACCGCACCGCCCGGCCCGGTGAGCAGGCCCATGACCTCCTCGCCTGGCCCGAGCCGGACCTCGGCGCCCGAGGCACGCAGCAGGTGGGCGGCGGCGAGGGCGGGCATGACCTGGGCGTCCTGGGGATAGTGGAAGCCCCCCGCGAGACCGGGCGCCAGGTGCGGCTCCAGGTCGGGCAGCCGGTCGGCCGCCACTTCGCTCACGGTCACGCCCGCCTTCTCCTGGCCCGCCGCGAAGGTGCGCAGCGCGGCCATGCCGGGCTCGTCACGGGCGACGACGAGACCCCCCTTGGGCTCGTACTCCACCCCGCGCGGCAGCAGTCCGGCGAGCTCCTGCCACAACGTGCTGGAGAACAGGGCGAGTTCGAGCTCGGGTCCGGGTTCCTTGTCGGAGACGAGGAGGTTGCCCTCGCCCGATCCCGTGGTGCCGCCCGCCACCGGGCCCCGGTCGAGCACGGTGACGCTCAGACCGGCCCGGGCCGCGTAGTAGGCGCAGGCGGCCCCCACGACCCCCGCCCCGACGACGATGACGTCCGAGGCGCTTCTCATGGAGCTCGCAGATCCCGTGGGCACCTCGGTAATATTTCACATGGCACTGTCCCTGCCAAGAACTCGCCCGGATCGGATAAAAGACTTCCCGACACCTTGTCAGTGCAATTTCACATTACTATGTTACGGGTCACATTCCAGCCGCCAGCCACCTCGGGCCGACCGGCTGTCCGACCGTCCGGCCGTCCGGCTGTTCCGACCCGTTCACGGAGTGACCACTGATGAACAAGCGCACCTGCACCGCCCTCGCCGTCGCCCTCGCGGCGACGCTCACCCTCGGCGCCGCCGGCTGTTCCGGGGGGAAGCACACGGGCGCGGGCGAGGGGGGCGGCAAGAACCCGGCCGTCGCGAACGTGGGCAAGGTCGTCGGCGGCACGCCGGTCAAGGGCGGCACCCTCACCGTCCTGTCCAACCAGGACTTCACCCACCTCGACCCCGCCCGCAACTGGGTCATGAGCGACATGGACTTCGGCACCCGGCTGCTCTACCGCACCCTGGTGACCTACAAGGCCGTCCCCGGTGCCGGCGGCAACGAGCTGACACCCGACCTCGCCACCGACCTCGGCACCTCCTCCAACGGGGCCAGGACCTGGACGTTCCATCTCAAACAGGGCCTCACCTACGAGGACGGCTCCCCGATCACCGCGCAGGACGTCAAGTACAACGTCGAGCGGTCCTTCTCGCCCGACCTGCCCGGCGGCGCCGACTACGCGGCCCGCTACCTCACCGGCGCCGAGGGATACCAGGGCCCCGCCCAGGGCAAGCACCTCGACTCCATCAAGACCCCGGACGACCACACCATCGTCTTCGAACTCCGCAAGCACTTCGCCGAGTTCCCCAACGCCACCGTCATGCCGACCTTCGCGCCCGTGCCCAAGGCCCAGGACAACGGGCCCAAGTACGACAACAGACCCTTCTCCTCGGGCCCGTACAAGGTCGAGTCGTACCAGCGGAACAAGCAGCTCACCCTCGTCCGCAACACCCACTGGGACCCCGCCACCGACCAGGTCCGCAAGGCCTACCCGGACCGCATCGTCGTGACGATGGGACTCAAGGCCACCCAGATCGACGACCGCCTCATCGCCAGCCAGGGCGCCGACGCCTCCGCCGTCTCCTGGGGTGCGCTGCGCCCCGAGAGCGCGTCGAAGGTCCTGCCGAACGCGTCCGTGCGCTCGCGCCTCCTCGCCGAGTCCACCAACTGCACCGACATGGTCCAAATGGACACCGGGCGCGCCCCGTTCACCGATGCGAAGGTGCGTCAGGCGGTGATGTACGCGCTCGACAAGGACGCGGTGCTCACCTCCTCCGGCGGGCCCGCGTTCAACGACCTGTCCACCGCGTACATGCCGGCCACCCTCTTCGACGGCAAGCAGCCCGACACCCTCAAGATCCCCACCACCGGTGACGTCGCCAAGGCCAAGGAACTCCTCAAGGAGGCGGGCAAGCCGGGCGGGTTCGAGACCAGGATGACCGTCTCCACCGGCGACAAGGGCCGCGCCGAGGCCATCCAGGAGTCGCTCGCGAAGGCCGGGATCAAGGTCACCATCGAGACCGTCGACCCGTCCGCGTTCTACGCCACCATCGGCGACACCAAGAACCGCACCGACGTCGTGTACACGGGCTGGTGCCCGGACTACCCGTCCGGCTCCACGTTCCTGCCGTTCGTCTTCGACGGCCGCTACATCAAGGACAAGGGCAACCAGGGCAACCAGTCGCTCTTCCGCGACGACGCGACCATGAAGCGGGTCGACGAGATCTCCGCGATGACCGACACCAAGGCCGCCTCCCAGGCCTGGCAGCAGCTCGACGGCGAAATCCTCACCAAGGCCCCCGCCGTCCCGGTCCTGGTGCGGCGCTGGCCGCTGGTGCTCGGCACCAACATCGCGGGCGGCTACGGCCAGACGTCCTTCGGCGGCCAGCTCGACTACGCCACCGTCGGGCTCAAGAACCCCGCCAAGAGCGGGAATTGAGGCCCGTCCGACCATGACCACCACTCTGGTGAAACCGCCGGCACCGGTGGCCGGCCGCGGGCCCTGGCAGCTCGCCCGCGCGGAACTGCGCCGCCGTACCTCCGTGAAGATCTCCCTCGCCGTCGTCGTGCTCTTCCTGGTCATGGCGGCCGGCGCCCCGCTGCTCGGCGCGCTCGGCGGCTGGTCGCCCGACGCGTTCGACAAGACCGCCGTCGACCCCTACCTCGGCGGCCAGCCGCTCGGCCCGCTCGGCGGGATCTCCGCCGACCACTGGCTCGGCGTCGAACCCGTCACCGGCCGCGACCTGTTCGCCCGCGTCGTGTACGGCGCCCAGGTCTCCCTGCTCATCGCCCTGACCGCCACCGCGATCGTGGTGGTCGCGGGCACGGCCGCCGGGATCGCGGCCGGCTACTTCGGCGGGCGCACCGACGCGGTCCTGTCCCGCCTGATGGACCTCACCATGTCCTTCCCGTCCCTCATCTTCATGATCGCAATGATGTCGGTGGCCAAGGACGTCAACCGCATCCTGCTGATGACCGCCGTGATCGGCCTGTTCGGCTGGCCCGGCATCGCCCGCGTCGTCCGCGGCCAGACCCTCTCGCTCAAACACCGCGAGTACGTGGATGCCGCCCGCGTCGGCGGCTCCGGCCCCTGGCGCATCCTGACCCGCGACATCCTGCCCGGGGTCGCCGGACCCGTCATCGCGTACACCACGCTCATCGTCCCCGGCATGATCGCCACCGAGGCCGCGCTCAGCTACCTCGGCGTCGGCGTGCGCCCGCCCACCCCGTCCTGGGGCCAGATGATCGCCGAGAGCGTGTCGTTCTACGACACCGACCCGATGTACTTCGTCATCCCGAGTACCTGCCTCTTCCTCACCGTGCTGGCCTTCACCCTGCTCGGCGACGCCCTGCGCGACGTACTCGACCCGAGGGGCAGCCGCACATGACCCGCTACCTCGCCCGCCGGATCCTCGGCGTGATCGGCGTGCTGATCGCGATCGCCGCCGTCACCTTCACCATCTTCTACGTCCTGCCCTCCGACCCGGCGGCCGCCGCCTGCGGCAAGTCGTGCAGCGCCGAGCGCCTGGAGGCGATCCGCGCGCACATGGGCCTGGACCAGCCGCTGTGGCGCCAGTTCTGGGACTTCGCCTCCGGGATCTTCACCGGCCGCACCATGGGCACCGGCCAGTACGCGCTGCACTGCGGCTTCCCGTGCCTGGGCTACTCGTACGAGAACAGCGAGTCCGTCTGGTCGCTCCTCATGGACCGCCTCCCGGTCTCGGCCTCCCTGGCCCTGGGCGCGGCCGCGCTCTGGCTCCTGCTCGGCCTGTCCGCGGGCGTCGCGGCCGCCCTGCGCAAGGACACCTTCACCGACCGCGCCCTGATGGTCGGCGCGGTCGCCGCGGCCTCGATGCCGGTGTACTTCACCTCGGTCATGCTGATCTACGGCCTGATCCGGGTGGCGGGCCTGCTCCCCTACCCCCAGTACGTCTCCCTCGCCTCCGACCCCGTGCACTGGGCGTCCAACCTGCTGCTCCCCTGGATCGCACTCGCCGTCCTGTACGCCGCCATGTACGCCCGCCAGAGCCGCAGTTCGATGATCGAGACGATGGCGGAGCCGTACATCCGCACCGCCCGCGCCAAGGGCCTGCCGCGCCGCACGGTCGTCGTCAAACACGGCCTGCGCTCCGCGATGACCCCGATCCTGACCCTGTTCGGCATGGACCTGGGCGGGCTGCTGGCGGGCGCGGTCATCACCGAGTCCATCTTCGGCCTGCCCGGCATCGGCCGGCTCTTCTACGGCGCCCTGTCCACCGGCGACCAGCCCGTCATCCTCGGCGTGACCCTGCTCGCCGCGACCTTCATCGTCGTCGCCAACCTGGCCGTCGACCTTCTGTACGCGGTAGTCGACCCGCGAGTGAGGCTGTAATGGCTGAGGATGAACTCCTGTTGTCCGTAAGGGAGTTGAGTGTGACGTTCCCGACCCCCCGGGGTCCGGTACGGGCCGTGGACTCGCTCTCCTTCGACGTGCACCGGGGCCGCACGCTGGGCATCGTCGGCGAATCCGGGTCGGGCAAGTCCGTCACGTCGATGGCCTTGCTCGGCCTGCACACCGGCGCGGAAGTCACCGGCTCCATCACCCTGGACGGACAGGAACTGGTGGGCCTGCCCGAACGCGCCCTGAACCGGGTGCGCGGCCGCCGCATCGCGATGATCTTCCAGGACCCGCTGTCCAGTCTGCACCCGTACTACACGGTCGGCGAGCAGATCGCGGAGCACCACCGGGTGCACTTCGGCTCCCGCCGCTCACAGGCCCGCAAGCGGGCGGTGGAGATGCTGGCGGAGGTCGGCATCCCGGAGCCGGCGCGCCGGGCGGGCGAGTACCCGCACCAGTTCAGCGGCGGCATGCGCCAGCGCGCGATGATCGCAATGGCGCTGGCGTGCGAGCCGGAGCTGCTCATCGCGGACGAGCCGACCACAGCCCTCGACGTCACCGTCCAGGCCCAGATCCTGGAACTGCTCGCCCGGTTGCAGCAGGAGCGCGGCCTGGCGGTCGTGATGATCACCCATGACCTGGGGGTGGTGGCCCGGGTGGCCCACGAGGTCCTGGTGATGTACGGGGGCCGGGCGGCCGAACAGGCCCCGGTGGACGACCTGTTCGCCACGCCGGCCCACCCCTACACCCGGGGCCTGCTCGACTCGCTCCCCCGCCTGGACGATGACGACGACGCCCCCCTGCGGGCCATCCCGGGCAGCCCGCCCTCCCTGCTCGACCCGGCCCCGGGCTGCGCGTTCGCACCCCGCTGCCCGCGCGCGGCGAGCGCGAGCGCCGAGGTGAGGGAGCGCTGCTCGAACGAACTCCCGCTGCTGGACGGGCCGTCCGGCCACCCGGTGGCCTGCCACCTCCCCGCGTACGAAGGCGTGACGTCATGAGCGATGTTTCCACTGCCCACCCCTTGTTGTCCGTAAGGGAGTTGAGAATGCACTTCCCGGGCCGCGGGAGTCGCTCGGCGCCCGTGCGGGCGGTGGACGGCGTGAGCTTCGACGTGGCGGCGGGCGAGACGCTGGGACTGGTCGGGGAGTCGGGCTGCGGGAAGTCCACGACGGGCCGCATGATCGTGCGGCTCCTGGAGCCGACCTCGGGGACGATCGCGTACGAGGGCCGCGACATCAGCCGCCTGAACCGGCGTGAGCTGCGGCCGGTGCGTAAGGACCTCCAGATGGTCTTCCAGGACCCGCACTCGTCCCTGAACCCGCGCCAGACGGTGGCCCGCATCATCGCGGACCCGCTGCTCGCGCACGGCCGCTCGGAGTCGGCGGCGCGGGCTCGCGCGGTGGAGCTGATGGATCTGGTCGGCCTGATCCCCGAGCACATCGACCGTTACCCGCACGAGTTCTCGGGAGGCCAGGCCCAGCGGATCGGGATAGCCCGGGCCCTGGCCCTGGACCCGAAGCTGGTGGTGGCGGACGAGCCGGTGTCGGCGCTGGACGTCTCGGTCCAGGCCCAGATCGTGAACCTGATGGAGCGCCTGCAGAAGGAACTGGGCCTGGCGTACCTGTTCATCGCGCATGACCTGTCGGTGGTGAAGCGGGTGTGTGACCGGGTGGCGGTGATGTATCTGGGGCGGGTGGTGGAGATCGGCGCGAAGGAGCGGGTGTACGCGGCGCCGGCCCACCCGTACACGCAGGCGCTGCTGTCCGCGGTGCCGTTGCCGGATCCGGCGGCGGAGCGGGCCCGGGAGCGGATCACGCTCCTGGGGGACCCCCCCAGCCCGGCGTCGCCGCCGCCGGGGTGCGCGTTTCATCCGCGCTGCGCGCGGGCGGCGGCGATCTGCCGGGTGGAGGCGCCGGTGTTGCGGGGGGTGGTGCCGGGGGAGGGAAGGGAGGTGGCCTGCCACTTCCCGGGGGCGGGGTGACCCCGGGGGGGCTTCCCCACCCCGCCCCTCCCCGAGACCCTCCGGGGGTTGGAGGGGTGAAGCATAGTTTCCTGGGGCTCCGCCCCAGACCCCGTTCGCGCCTGAAGGGCGCTCGTCCTCAAACGCCGGACAGGCTGAAATGCCCCGGTGCGGGCCAGCATCAACCCTGCCAGGGGCGCGGGGAACTGCGCGAGCAACCACCCACGGCCCGCGGCCGAGAACGGGTTTAGGGGCGCGGGGAACTGCGCGACCAGCCACCCACGGCCCGCGGGCTGACCGCTGTCAGGAGGGTCGGGCGCAGCCCGGAGGGGCCCGCGCCCCAAATGTCCCCACCCCTCGCGGAGCGTCAGAGCACCCCCATGCCAAGTGGCCGCCCCGCCCCCGCCCCCGGCAGCACATAGAAGAGCGCCGAACCATAGTGCTCCGCAAAGGAGTTGAGCGCGTCGCCCGCGACCAGCCGCTGCTGCACCCGCACGAAGAGCTCTGGATCCTTCATGTAGGCCAGGAAGAGCAACCCCCGGTCAGCCCGGCTGTTCTCGTAGGAGTAGCCGCGCCGCAGCATGCGAGCCCCGTCATCGAGCCGGGAGTTCGCAAGCCTCACATGCGCATCGGCGGGCAGCACGTAACCGCCCTCCGGAGTCCGCGCGTCCAGGTCCGCCCCCTCGCGCTCGGAGCCACCCCCCAGCGGCTCGCCACCACGCCTGCGGCGCCCGATGATCTGCTCCTGCCGGGCAACGGGCAGCCTCCCGAACTCCTCGGCACGCAGCCGTACCCGGCGGACGACGAGGAAGGTGCCGTCCGCGTACGGACCGGGGCCCGGCAGCCACACCCACCGCTCGCTCTCCGCGTCGGTGGGGTTCGTCGTCCCGTCCTTGAACCCGAGCGGATCGCGCGGGGTCTCGCCGTCGCGCACGGCCGTGAAGGGACCGGACTGCGGCCCGGGCAGCTCGCCCGGCAGGAACCCGGCCTGCCGCCAGCGCGGCTGCAACACCCCGGTGCCGGCGCCCGCGAGCAGCCCGGCGGCCCGTTCGCACGCCCACGGGTCCGGCGCACAGATCTGCACCCCGATCTCGCCGCCGCCGGCCCCGGCATCGAGGTGCTCCCCGTCGAACGCGGGCAGTTCCCGCAGCCCCTCGGGCGCCCCGACCCCGAGCCGCTTCGGCAGCGCGGGCCCGATCCCGACGGTCGCGGTGGCCCCCGGCTCAAGCCCGGACAGCGCCTCGCTCCACCGCGCGAGCAGCCGCCGTACGGCGTCCCGCCCGGAGGCCCCGTGCGTGCCCGGCGTCAGGTCGTAGGAGAGGACGAGCGCGTGCTGAGCCCGCGGCTCGGTCACCCCGGCCTGCCGCACGGGCCCCCGAAGCGCCCCTTGAGCGGGCCGCCGCGAAGCCTCGCGCGGGGGCGCGGAGTCACATCCGCCCAGCGCGAAGGCCACGGGGAGGGTGGTGAGGAGGGTGCGGCGACGGAGCCGGGCGGGCCTGGAAGCACTCAAGTCATCGTACAAAACAGTACATTTCGCGACGAAGGTGCTGCGCACGATACACCTGCAACGCCGGGTCACCGGGTTCCCTCGGCCCTGCGTGCCGCGAGCGGCCTCCGGGGCAAGGGGCGGGTGGGGGCACCCGGGGTCTGGGGGAGAGCCCCGGCGCACCTCGCCCGCCCCAACTCCCCGTACGCGCCGAGCCGTTACCGCTCCCCCAAGGGATTGAACGGCGCCGGAGGCGCATCGGGGTCGTCCCCGGCGACGGGCAACGGCCGATGCCCCTCGGACCAGTGGTTGGACCACCCGCACACCCCGCACGAATACCGCCCGTCCAGCCCCGCCAACTCCGTACCGCACCGCTTGCACCGCGTGTACGTGATGTCCGGCGTCGGTGCGGGCCCGGGCTCCGGGTGCCTTCCAGGGGCGTGGGTCACCCGGGGAGCCTACCCAGCCCGGCACCGCGATTTCCCCGCTACCGGCATGCCGCCAGGAGCCCCGCCGTCGTCACGACGGTCGCGAAGCCGCCGCCGTGCAGGGACACCGCGGTGGCCCGGGCCAGCTCGTCGGCGGACCGGTGCCAGCCGAAGGGGCCGGCCAGGTCGAAGGTGTGGGTGGCGTCGAGCGGGAGCAGCACCTCGTAGCCGAGGTTGCCGCCCATCCGGGCCGTGGTCTCGACGCACATGTTGGTCTGGATCCCGGTCACCGCGAACTGGCGGATCCCGGCCGCCTTGAACCAGGCGTCCAGGTCGGGCGAACCGTAGAACGCCGAGTTCACGGTCTTCGTGACCAGCAGCTCCGGCCCGCTGCCCAGCCCCCGCCGCTCCTCCACGTACTTCTTGAAGTCGTTGCCGGCGTACCCCGGCCGCAGCGGCGACTCCGGCTTCGACGAGTCGTGCCGTACGAAGACGACCGGCCGGCCGGTCTCCTGCCAGGCGGCGATCAGCGCGGCGATGTTCTCGTCGGCGGAGGGATTGTTGCGCGGCCCCCAGAACGGCTCGTCGAAGCCCTGCTGTACGTCGACGACGACGAGCGCCGCGTTCGGCGCGATGTCCATGCCCTTGCCCGTGCCCATGCTCTGCACCTTCTCGTCATTGCTGCTCTTGGCGCTGCTCATGGCCACCATGCTGCCGCTGTGGAGCACCCCGTCCCAGAGGTACAGAAGTCAGCGATCGATGATTTACTGCCAGCATGCCGAGCCTGCCGCGCAGTCCCCTCCACCGCATCGCCCTGCTGGCCTTCCCCGGCATCCGGGCCTTCGACGTCAGCGTGATCACCGAAGTGTGGGGTGCGGACCGCACCGACCGGGGCGTGCCCGCCTTCGACCTGCGCCGGGTCGCCGCGGACCCGGCGCCCGTGCCGATGCGCGGCGGCCTCACCCTCATCCCGGACCGGACCCTGGCCTGGCTGGACCGCGCCGAGCTGATCCTCGTCCCCGGCCTGGACGACCACACAACCCCCGCCCCCGCACCCGTACTTGACGCACTGCGCCGCGCCCATGCCCGCGGCACCACGATCGCCTCCCTGTGCGGCGGCGCGTTCACCCTGGCCCAGGCCGGACTGCTCGACGGCCGCCGCGCCCTGACCCACTGGGCGCTCACCGACCTGTTCCGGGCCCGCCATCCGCGGGTCCGCGTCGAACAGGACGCGCTGTTCGTGGAGGACGGCAACATCTGGACCTCGGCCGGCACGGCAGCGGGCCTCGACCTGTGCCTGCACCTCGTACGCATCGCACATGGTGCCGAGACCGCCGCGACGGTCGCCCGCTCGATGGTCACCGCGCCGTTCAGAATGGGGAACCAGGCCCAGTTCATCGAACATCCCACCCCGCGCACCGACCGGGACCTGGACGCCCTGGCCGACGTACGGGCGTACGCGCTCAGCCACCTTCACGAGCCGCTGACCGTCCCCGCACTCGCCGAGCGCGCCGGGATGTCCCCCCGCTCCTTCGCCCGCCACTTCACCGCGACCACCGGCACGACGCCCCGCCGCTGGCTGCTCGACCAGCGCCTCGCAACAGCCCAGAAACTCCTCGAACGCACCGACCTGCCCATGCCGGAGGTGGCCCGCCGAGCAGGCTTCGGCAGCGAAATCACCATGCGCCAGCACTTCGCCACCCGCCTCACGACAAGCCCACGCGCCTATCGGGCCTCGTTCGCCTCCACCCCAACCACCGTGTAGGCAGCGCGACTTGGGTCTCGCCCCGGCTCAGCCCCGGGGGGAGCCTGCACCCATCCCGCCAGGGCGCGGGGCTGCGACTTCGTGCGGATTCGCCGCATGACCCCGGCGGGCCCCGCCGCCCTCACCCGAACGGACTCACCCGATCGGCTCAACGGGCGTGACGAGGACCACACCCTCAGCACCCCCTGGCCGCCGCACCGCCCCCACCAGCCAAAACCTGTCAGAAGCAGCCAGCACTTGGCAGAAGGCATCCCCTATCTGCCCGCAGGTTTCTGTTATCCGGTCACCTCCGCACTGTCTCCTCTCCGTCGGGTCAGTTAGGTTCGATGCTCCGGGGAGAGTGGACTAGGCGTGATCAGTGAACAGGCAGCCGCAGTGGTCGTCGCGGCCCGGGACGGGGATCAGCGGGCGCGGGACGAGCTCGTCGCCGGGTATCTGCCGCTCGTGTACAACATCGTCGGCCGCGCGCTGAACGGGCACGCCGACGTCGACGATGTCGTGCAGGAGAGCCTGCTGCGCATGCTCGACGGGCTCGGCTCGCTGCGTGAGCCGGAGGCCTTCCGGTCCTGGCTGGTCGCCGTCACCATGAACGAGATCCGGCGGTACTGGCAGGGCCACCGCCGTACCCCCGTCGACGGCGGACTCCAGGACGCCTACGACGTCGCCGACCCGGGCGCCGACTTCGTCGACCTCACCATCGTCAAGCTCGGGCTCTCCGGGCAGCGCAAGGAGGTCACCGAGGCCACCCGCTGGCTGGAGACCGACGACCGCGCGCTCCTGTCGCTGTGGTGGCTGGAGGCGGCCGGCGTCCTCACCCGGGGCGAGGTCGCCTCCGCACTCGACCTGTCCCCCGAGCACGCCGCCGTACGCATCCAGCGGATGAAGGGCCAGCTGGAGACCGCCCGCGTCGTCGTGCGCGCCCTCGCCGGGGTCGAGCGCTGCGGCGAGCTCTCCGGGCTCGCTCTCTCCTGGGACGGCCTGCCCTCCGCCCTCTGGCGCAAGCGCATAGCCCGGCACGCCCGCACCTGCGCCGTCTGCTCCGGGCACTGGAGCGGGCTCATACCCGCCGAGGGGCTGCTTGTCGGCCTCGCCCTCGTCCCGGCGACAGCGACGGCCGGTCTTCTCGCCGCGCTGCACGGGCAGACGCCCGACCTGCAGACCGCCGCCCACGCCACCACCCGGCCCACCCCTCAAGCCCCGGTGTCCCCCCGAGCCGCCCACGCCGCCCACAAGCGCCGCGGCCCCACCTCCCGGCGCGACCGGCGCGACCAGCGGGCGCGGCGCCGGCGCCGGGCCGCCGCCGTCATCGCCGGGGTCGCCGCGATCGCCGCCCTCGGCGGGGCCTTCCAGTTCTTCATCGACTCGGGGGACGACGCATCCCACACCGTCGCCGACGCGCCCCTCACCACGACCGAGGCCGCGCCCGACGGTGTCAGCACGAAGCCGGTGCCGCCCACCCCCTCCGCCTCCAACTCACCGGGCAGGCCGAGCAGTTCGGCCCGCCCCAGCGCCAAGCCCTCCGCTCCCCCCGCCAAGCCCTCCTCGCGCCCCGTGCCGCCCAAGCCCAGCCCCACCGCCAAGCGTGCGGCCGCCAGCACCGAATCCGGCGAGCCGGCCGCCGCCCAGGACGTGCTCGCCCTCGTCAACTCCGAGCGGGCCAAGGCCGGTTGCTCCGCGCTCACCAGCAACGCCAAGCTCTACGACGCCGCACTCAAGCACTCCGAGAACATGGCCGCGCAGAACTTCTTCGACCACACCGACCCCAGCGGCGCCGGTCCCGGCGAACGCATCACCGCCGCCGGGTACAAGTGGAGTACGTACGGCGAGAACATCGCCCGGGGTCAGGCCGACGCGGCCGCCGTCATGGACTCCTGGATGCACAGCCCCGGTCACCGCGCCAACATCCTGAACTGCGCGTTCAAGGAGATCGGCATCGGCGTGCACTACGGGTCCGGCGGGCCCTGGTGGACCCAGGACTTCGGCACCCAGGGATAACGCCGAGGAAAGCACCCAGGGATAACGCCGAAGAAAGTGGGCCCGGATCAGAAGAGACCCGGGCCCGCCATCCCCACCGAAAAACTCAGCCCTCGTCCTCCAGGTCCCCCTCGGTCTCCAGGTACACCTGGCGAAGGGCCTCCAGGACCGCCGGGTCGGGCTTCGCCCACATGCCGCGGGACTCCGCCTCCAGGAGGCGTTCCGCGATGCCGTGCAGGGCCCACGGGTTGGCGTTCTGGAGGAACTCGCGGTTGGCCGGGTCCAGGACGTACGTCTCGGTCAGCTTGTCGTACATCCAGTCGGCGACCACGCCCGTCGTGGCGTCGTAGCCGAACAAGTAGTCCACCGTCGCGGCGAGTTCGAAGGCACCCTTGTAGCCGTGGCGGCGCATCGCCTCGATCCACTTGGGGTTCACCACGCGGGCCCGGAAGACCCGCGAGGTCTCCTCGACCAGGGTGCGGGTCTTGACCGTCTCGGGGCGCGTCGAGTCGCCGATGTACGCCTCGGGGGCGGTGCCCCGCAGGGCGCGGACGGTCGCCACCATGCCGCCGTGGTACTGGAAGTAGTCGTCCGAGTCGGCGATGTCGTGCTCGCGGGTGTCGGTGTTCTTCGCCGCGACCGCGATCCGCTTGTACGCCGTCTCCATCTCGTCCCGCGCCGGGCGGCCGTCCAGTTCGCGGCCGTACGCGTAGCCGCCCCACACCGTGTAGACCTCGGCGAGGTCGGCGTCGGTGCGCCAGTCGCGGGAGTCGATGAGCTGGAGCAGGCCCGCGCCGTAGGTGCCGGGGCGGGAGCCGAAGATGCGCGTGGTGGCCCGGCGTTCGTCGCCGTGCTCGGCGAGGTCGGCCTGGGTGTGGGCGCGTACGTAGTTCTGGTCGGCCCCCTCGTCGAGCGAGGCCGCGAGGCGGACCGCGTCGTCGAGGAGGCCGATCGTGTGCGGGAAGGCGTCGCGGAAGAAGCCCGAGATGCGCAGGGTCACGTCGATGCGGGGGCGGCCCAGCTCGTCGAGCGGGATCGGCTCCAGGCCGGTGACCCGGCGCGAGGCGTCGTCCCAGACGGGGCGGACGCCGAGCAGCGCCATCGCCTCGGCCACGTCGTCGCCCGCCGTGCGCATCGCGCTCGTACCCCACAGGGAGAGCCCGACCGAGGTCGGCCAGTCGCCGTTGTCGGTGCGGTAGCGGTTGGCGAGGGACTCGGCGAGGGCCTGGCCGGTCTCCCAGGCGAGCCGGGAGGGGACGGCCTTGGGGTCGACGGAGTAGAAGTTGCGGCCGGTCGGCAGGACGTTGACCAGGCCGCGGAGGGGGGAGCCCGAGGGGCCCGCCGGGACGAAGCCGCCGCCCAGGGCGTGGACGGTGTGGTCGAGTTCGGCGGTGGTCGCGGCGAGGCGCGGAACGACCTCGCGGGCCGCGAACTCCAGGATTTCGCGGACCTGTTGGGGCTGGTCGGCGGGAATCGCGGCCAGGTCCCATCCGGCGTCGTCCATCAACTGCACGAGGGCGCGGGCCTGCTCCTCGGCCTCGTCGGCATCCGTGCGGGTGGCCGCGGACTCGTCCAGGCCGAGGGCCTCGCGCAGGCCCGGCAGGGCGGTGGTGCCGCCCCAGATCTGGCGGGCGCGCAGGATCGCGAGGACCAGGTTGACGCGGTCGGCGCCGGCCGGGGCGTTGCCGAGCACGTGCAGGCCGTCGCGGATCTGGACGTCCTTGATCTCGCAGAGCCAGCCGTCGAGATGCATGATGAACTCGTCGAAGCCCTCGTCCTCGGGGCGGTCTTCCAGCCCCAGGTCGTGGTCGAGCTTGGCGGCCTGGATCAGCGTCCAGATCTGGGCGCGGATCGCGGGCAGCTTGGCCGGGTCCATGGACGCGATCTGGGCGTGCTCGTCGAGGAGTTGCTCCAGGCGCGCGATGTCGCCGTACGAGTCGGCGCGGGCCATCGGCGGCACCAGGTGGTCGATGAGCGTGGCGTGCACGCGGCGCTTGGCCTGGGTGCCCTCGCCCGGGTCGTTGACCAGGAACGGGTAGACCAGCGGGATGTCGCCGAGCGCGGCGTCCGGGCCGCAGGCGGCGGACAGGCCCGCGTTCTTGCCGGGCAGCCACTCCAGGTTGCCGTGCTTGCCGAGGTGGATCATCGCGTCGGCGCCGAATCCGCCGTCGGCGGTGGAGGCCGCGATCCAGCGGTAGGCGGCCAAGTAGTGGTGCGAGGGCGGCAGATCGGGGTCGTGGTAGATCGCGATCGGGTTCTCGCCGAAGCCGCGCGGCGGCTGGATGAGGATCAGCAGGTTGCCGCGGCGCAGGGCCGCGAGCACGATGTCGCCCTCGGGATTGCGGGACCGGTCGAGGAACATCTCGCCGGGCGGCGGCCCCCAGTGCTGCTCGACGTTCTCGCGCAGCTCCTTGGGGAGGGTCGCGTACCAGCGCTTGTAGTCGGCGGCCGGGATGCGGACCGGGTTGGCGGCCAGCTGCTCCTCGGTGAGCCAGTCCTGGTCGTGGCCGCCCGCGTCGATCAGGGCGCGGATCAGCTCGTCGCCGTCGCCGGAGACCAGGCCCGGGATCTCGTCCTCGGGCCCGAAGTCGTAGCCCTCGGCGCGCAGCCGGCGAAGGAGCGCGACGGCGCTGGCGGGGGTGTCGAGGCCGACCGCGTTGCCGATCCGGGAGTGCTTGGTGGGGTACGCGGAGAGCACGAGGGCGAGCCGCTTGTCGGCGGCCGGGATGTGCCGGAGCCGGGCATGCCGCACGGCGATCCCGGCAACGCGAGCGGCGCGCTCGGTGTCGGCAACGTAGGCGGGCAATCCGTCCTCATCGATCTCCTTGAAGGAGAACGGGACGGTGATGAGGCGGCCGTCGAACTCGGGGACGGCGATCTGGCTGGCCGCGTCCAGCGGGGACACGCCCTCGTCGTTCTCCTCCCATGCGCTGCGGGAGCCGGTGAGGCAGAGCGCCTGGAGGATGGGTACGTCGAGGCCGCTGAGGGCGCCCGCGTCCCAGGACTCGTCGTCGCCGCCGGCCGATGCGGTGGCCGGCTTGGTGCCGCCCGCCGCGAGGACGGTGGTCACGATGGCGTCGGCGGCGCGCAGTTCGTCGATGAGCGCGGGCTCGGGGTCACGCAGCGAGGACACGTACAGCGGGAGCGGGCGGCCCCCGGCGTCCTCGATGGCCCCGCACAGGGTGTCCACGAACGCGGTGTTGCCGCTCATGTGGTGGGCGCGGTAGTAGAGAACGGCGACGGTCGGGCCTTCGACCGTACGGGCCGTGCGCTCAAGGGGCCCCCAGGACGGGGCGGGTGCGGGCGGCTCGAAGCCGTGGCCGGTGAGCAGCACGGTGTCGGACAGGAAGCGGGCGAGCTGGTCGAGGTTGGCCGGGCCGCCGTGCGCGAGGTAGGCGTGCGCCTCGGCTGCGATGCCGACGGGGACGGTGGAGGCGGCCATGAGCTGGGCGTCCGGGGCCTGTTCGCCGGTGAGCACGACGACGGGGAGCCCGCTCGCGGTGAGCTGGTCCAACCCGTCCTGCCAGGCGCGTACGCCGCCGAGCAGTCGTACGACGACGAGCCCGACGCCGTCGATGAGCCCGGGCAGGGCGTCGAGGGCGAGCCGGGACGGGTTGGCGAACCGGTAGGGCACCGGGCCGTCGTTCGCGGCGCGGGCGCTGAGGAGGTCGGTGTCGGACGTCGACAGAAGCAGGATGGGGCGGGGGCGGGTGCCCTGGGGGTCCTCAAGCATGCGGCGTCAGGCCTTCCTCGGGGTGTCCGCGCCCCGGGTGGTGTCGGAATGGGTCTCCCCGAAGGGAGGGGGGAGTTCCTGACTCGCCCGGCCGAGCGGGGGCTCGGGTCCGGGCTCACAGTGGCGGGACCGCGCCGGAATCACACCGGGCTTCCTCCCCTGACGCCGTCACCGGCGCGACGGGCCGGTGGCCCGTTGCCTGCATAGTAGCGACCTGGCGGAGTGGCCCCGGGGCGCCGGGGCACCCGCCGCCCATCCGGGCTCCGGAGGTGGGGGTCGCTTCCGCGGGGTGGGTGCGGGGCGCTTCCGCGGGTGGTGAGGTTCAGCGCGGGCCGTGGGTGGCTGGTCGCGCAGTTCCCCGCGCCCCTGGCAGGGTCGGTGCTGGCCGGGCGAGCATCTTTAGCCTGTCCGGCGTTTGAGGACGAGCGCCCTTAAGGCGCGATACGGGGTCTGGGGCGGAGCCCCAGGAAACCGGCTTCACCCCTCTCCAACCCCCGGCGGGTCTCGGGAAGGGGCGGGGTGGGGGAAAAGCCCGCCCGGGTGGCCGCCGCCTCGGTCGTGGGTATGCTCGCCGCCATGCCGCCCCCCTCCACAACACCCCCCAACCAGGGCAAACCCCGCATGGCGGACCCCTTGGGAGCTGTCGTGCACGGCGCCCCGGCGACGGCCCGGGATGCCGCCGAGGCGCCCACCCGCCCCACCCCCGTCGTACGGGACCGCGACGACGCCTGCCCCGGCGCCCTCCGCCTGCACACCGCGGACGACGGCAAGCTGGCCCGACTCCGGCTCCCCGGCGGGATTCTGACGAATCGTCAGGTCAACGCGCTGGCCGCCGCGGCCGAGCGGTACGGGGACGGCCACCTCGGCATCACCTCCCGCGGCAACGCCGAGTTGCGCGGCATCGGCGACACCTGCGGCACCGGCCTCGCCGAACTCCAGCGCCACACCGCCCTGTTGCCCTCCGAGCGGCACGAGCGGATCCGCAACATCGTGGCCTCCCCCCTGGCCGGCCTCGACGGCCGGGGCCACGGCACCCTGCACCCCTGGCTGCGCGAACTGGACACCCTCCTGTGCACACAGGACTGGACGCCCGCACTCTCGGGCCGCTTCCTGTTCGCCCTGGACGACGGCCGCGGAGACGTCGCGGACCTCGGCGCCGATGTGACCTTGCTCGCACAGGCGGAGGGCAGAGCGGTCGTACGGGTCGGGGCGAGCGCCGTCGGCGTGGCCGCGGCCGACGCCCCCCGCGCGGCACTGGAAGCCGCCCGCGCCTTCCTCGCCTCCGCGGCCGCCGCGGGCACCGGCGCCTGGCGCGTGCGCGAACTCCCCCCGGGCCACGAGGTCGCCCTCACCCGCACCCTGGCCTGCGCGGGCATCCCGGCCGAGCCCGCCCCCGTACCGGACGCGCACACCACCGCCCCGGAACCCGGCACCGCTGCCGCCCCCGACGGAACGTACGCCGTGATCGTGGCCCCCGTACTCGGCCGCGTGACCAGCACCCAGCTACGGGCGCTCGCCGGCCCCGGCGGCGAGGTCAGGATCACCCCGTGGCGCGGATTCGTCCTCCCCGGGTTCGACGAGCGCGCGGCTCACGAGAAGCTGCGCCGGCTCCACGACGCCGGGTTCATCACCACTCCGGACGCCCCATGGGCCGGGGTCGGGGCGTGCACCGGCCGCCCCGGCTGCGCCAAGGCGCTGGCCGACGTCCGCCGGGACGCCTTGCCGGGCCCGGGCGCACTCCCGGTCTACTGGTCGGGCTGCGAACGCCGCTGCGGACACCCGCACGGCGACTGGGTGGACGTGACGGCCACCCCCGACGGCCACTACACGGTGATGGTACGAGGCGACGGAGAACGACAAGTACCCCTGGACGATGGCGAGTTGGCGATTGCCGTCGCCGCGGCACGGGGCACGGCGGCAACAGGAACGGCCCGCACGCAGGCGACGGGAACCGGAACGGGAACAGGGACGACGACGAGATGAGCGAGCGCACAGTGACAGTGTTCGACTACGAGAAGGACGGCGCGGAGATCTACCGCCAGTCCTTCGCCACGATCCGCGCCGAGGCGGACCTCACCGGCCTGCCCGCCGACGTGAGCCAGGTCGCGGTCCGCATGATCCACGCCTGCGGCATGACGGACCTGACCCGCGACCTCGGCTGGACGCCCGGCGTCGTGGCCCGGGCCCGCGAGGCGCTGCGCGCGGGCGCGCCGATCCTGTGCGACGCGCGGATGGTGGCCAGCGGGGTGACCCGCAAGCGGCTGCCCGCCGACAACGAGGTGCTGTGCACGCTCGCCGACCCGTCGGTGCCCGAGCTCGCCGCGAAGATGGGCACGACGCGCAGCGCCGCCGCCCTGGAGCTGTGGCGCGACCGCCTCGACGGCGCGGTGGTGGCCGTCGGCAACGCGCCCACCGCCCTGTTCCGGCTGCTCGAAATGATCGAGGAGGGCGCGCCGCGGCCGGCCGCCGTCATCGGCGTACCGGTCGGTTTCATCGGCGCCGCCGAGTCCAAGGACGCGCTCGCCGCGCACCCCTCGGGCCTGGAACACCTGGTGGTACGGGGCCGGCGCGGCGGCAGCGCGATCGCCGCGGCCGCACTCAACGCGATCGCGAGCGAGACGGAATGAACGAGAAGAACGACAACACGGGCCGTCTTTACGGGGTCGGGCTCGGGCCCGGTGACCCCTCCCTCATGACCGTACGCGCGGTGGAGGCCATCGCCGAGGCGGACGTGGTGGCGTACCACTCGGCGCGGCACGGCCGGTCCATAGCGCGCTCGATCGCGGCGAAGCACATCCGTGCCGACCACATCGAGGAGAAGCTGGTCTATCCGCTCACGGTGGAGACCACCGACCACCCCGGCGGCTACCGGGGCGCCCTGAACGACTTCTACGAGGAGGCCTCGGCCCGGCTCGCCGAGCACCTCGACGCGGGCCGCACGGTCGCCGTGCTCGCCGAGGGCGACCCGCTGTTCTACGGCTCGTACCAGCACATGCACAAGCGGCTCGCGCACCGCTATCCGACCGAGGTGATCCCCGGGGTGACCTCGGTGAGCGCCGCGGCCGCCCGGCTCGGAGAGCCGCTGGTGGAGGCCGAGGAGGTGCTGACGATCCTGCCCGGCACGCTCCCGGAGGAGGAGCTCACCGCACGCCTGGCCGCGACCGACTCGGCGGTGGTGATGAAGCTGGGCCGTACGTTCACCAAGGTGCGCCGGGCGCTTGAGCGTTCGGGCCGCCTGGACGAGGCGCGGTACGTGGAGCGCGCCACCATGGAGGGCGAGCGCACGGGCCGACTCGCCGACATCGAGGCCGAGTCGGTGCCGTACTTCTCCGTCGCGGTGCTCCCCAGCCGTATCGACGCCACCCCGCCGGAGCGCGAACGCGGCGAGGTCGTGGTGGTCGGCACGGGTCCGGCGGGCCCGCTGTGGCTGACCCCCGAGACGCGGGGCGCGCTCGCCGCCGCCGACGACGTGGTCGGCTACACGACGTACGTGGACCGGGTGCCGGAGCGCCCCGGGCAGCGGCGGCACGGCTCGGACAACAAGGTGGAGTCGGAGCGCGCCGAGTTCGCGCTCCAACTGGCCATGCGGGGAAGGCGAGTCGCGGTCGTCTCGGGCGGCGACCCGGGCATCTTCGCGATGGCGACGGCCGTCCTCGAGGTGGCCTCGCAGCCGGAGTACGCGGACGTTCCCGTGCGGGTCCTGCCGGGGGTGACCGCGGCCAACGCGGCCGCCGCCCGCGCGGGCGCCCCGCTCGGCCACGACTACGCGACGATCTCGCTGTCCGACCGGCTCAAGCCCTGGGAGGTCATCGCGGAGCGCCTGCGCGCGGCGGCCTCGGCCGATCTCGTCCTCGCGCTCTACAACCCCGGCTCCGCGAGCCGCACGTGGCAGGTCGCCAAGGCCCGCGAACTGCTCCTGGAACACCGGGCGCCGGACACCCCGGTCGTGGTCGCCCGGGACGTGGGCGGCCCCGCCGAGCGGGTCCGCATCGTGCGCCTGACCGACCTGGACCCGGCCGAGGTCGACATGCGCACGATCCTCCTTATCGGCTCCTCGCAGACCCGGACCGTACGGCGCGGGGACGGCGAGGAGATCGTCTGGACCCCGCGCCGCTACCCGGAGAACTGACGGACCCAGGCGGCCGCCTCCTCGGGGGTGGCCGCCACGGCGACCCCGTCCGGCACGGGCGGCCGCCGCACGACGACGACGGGGATCTGGGCCTCGCGGGCGGCGGTGAGCTTGGGCGAGGTGGCGGCGCCCCCGCTGTCCTTGGTGACGAGCACGTCGATGGCGGCGCGCCGCAGCACTTCGCGCTCCCCTTCGAGCGTGAAGGGCCCACGGTCGAGCAGCACCTCCATCCGTACCGGGCAGGGCGGCTCGGGCGCATCGACGGACCGCATCAGAAACCACAACTGATCGAGATGGGCGAAGGCTGCGAGACCCATGCGCCCGGTGGTCAGGAAGACGCGGCGGCCGAGCGCGGGGAGCAGCGCGGCGGCCTCGTCGAGGGAGTCCGCCGGGTGCCAGCGGTCGCCTTCGCCGGGGACCCAGCCGGGCCGGCGCAGCGCGAGCAGGGGAACATGGGCTGCGGCCGCGGCGGCCGCCGCGTTGAAACTGATGGTCCGGGCGAAGGGGTGGGTGGCGTCGATGAGCGCGTCCACCTCGTGCGTACGCAGCCACTGGGCGAGCCCCTCGGCACCGCCGAACCCGCCGACGCGGACCTCCCCGTCCGGCATCCGGGGCGCGGCGACCCGCCCCGCGAGCGAACTGGTCACGCGCAGCCCGGCGACCTCGGCGCCGTGCAACAGCCCCGCCAGCCGACGGGCCTCGCCCGTACCCCCCAGAATCAAGACGTGCACAGGATCGGATTCCGTTCGTGAGTGAGGCCGAGGGCCATGAGTTCCGCGGGTGAGGCGAAGGGCGGACGCAGCGCCCAACTCAAGCACACCGGGCTGCGCCCCGGCTGGACGACCGGTGCCTGCGCGACGGCGGCGACGACGGCCGCGTACACCGCGCTGCTGACCGGCGAGTTCCCCGACCCGGTGACGATCACGCTGCCGCGCGGCCAGACCCCGGCGTTCGCGCTGGCCGCGGAGGAACTGGCGGCCGGCCACGCCATGGCGGCGGTGGTGAAGGACGCGGGCGACGACCCGGACGTGACGCACGGCGCCCTGATCCGCTCGACGGTACGGCTGCTTCCGCCGGGCTCGGGAGTGGTGTTCCGGGCGGGCGAGGGGGTGGGCACGATCACCCTGCCGGGCCTGCCGCTGCCGGTGGGCGAACCGGCGATCAACCCGGTCCCGCGCCAGATGATGCGGGACCATGTGGCGCTGGTGGCGGGTCGGCACGGCGCGACGGGCGACGTCGAGGTGACCATCTCCGTGGACCACGGCGCCGAGATCGCCCGCTCGACGTGGAACCCTCGCCTGGGCATCCTGGGCGGCCTGTCGATCCTGGGCACGACGGGCATCGTCGTCCCGTACTCCTGCTCGGCGTGGATCGACTCGATCCGGCGGGGCGTGGACGTGGCGAGGGCGGCGGGCCGTACGCATGTGGCGGGGTGCACGGGCTCGACGTCCGAGAAGACGGTGGTGACGGAGTACGGCCTGCCCGAGGACGCGCTCCTGGACATGGGGGACTTCGCGGGCGCGGTCCTGAAGTACGTACGCCGCCATCCGGTGGACCGCCTGACGATCTGCGGCGGCTTCGCCAAACTCTCGAAGCTGGCGGCGGGCCACCTGGACCTGCACTCGGCCCGCTCCCAGGTGAACAAACAGTTCCTGGCGGACCTGGCGCGCGAGGGCGGCGCGTCGGCGCCGCTGGCAGCGGAGGTGGAGCAGGCCAACACGGGCCTGGCCGCCCTGCAGCTGTGCGCTGCGGCGGGGGTGCCGCTGGGCGACCTGGTGGCGTCCCGGGCGCGGGACGAGGCGCTGGGGGTGCTGCGGGGGGCGCCGGTGGTGGTGGATGTGATCTGCATCGACAGGGCGGGGAATGTGGTGGGCCGAAGCGACCCGGCCGGTCCGTGACGCCCGCGAACCCGGAGGTGCCGGGGCTCCGCCCGGAACCCGGGAGGCGCCCCACCCCCCCTCCGGCGTTCGAGGAGCGGGGCGGCGGGGGCGGAGCCCCCGGGGCTAGCAGCGGTGGCGGTCGGCCGAATACAGGTGGCTGTCCCTGAACCCCGCAGCGCCCAGGACACGCCCCACCAGGATCACAGCCGTACGCACAACGCCCGCCTCCTTCACCTGCCCCGCGATGTCGGCCAGCGTCCCGCGCAGAACGAGCTCCTCGGGCCGCGAGGCAAAGGCGACCACCGCCGCAGGACAGTCCGCCCCGTAATGCGGCAGCAACTCCTCGACGACCCGGTCGACATATCCCGTGGCCAGGTGCAGAACGAGAAGCGCCCCGCTGCGCCCCAGCGTCGCGAGATCCTCCCCCTCCGGCATGGCCGTGGCGCGCTGGGCGATGCGGGTCAGGATGACGGTCTGGCCGACCGTGGGCACGGTGAGCTCCCGCTTGAGGGCAGCCGCGGCCGCGGCGAACGCGGGCACCCCCGGCACGACCTCGTAGGGCACCCCGGCCGCGTCGAGCCGCCGCATCTGCTCGGCGACGGCACTGAACACGGACGGGTCCCCGGAGTGCAGCCGGGCCACGTCCTGCCCGGCCTCGTGGGCGCGTACCAACTCCCCCACGATCTCGTCCAGGTTGAGCTGCGCGGTGTCCACCAAGCGAGCCCCCTCGGGGCACTCGGCGAGGAGTTCGCGCGGGACGAGGCTGCCCGCGTACAGGCAGACCCGGCAGGAGGCGAGCGTACGGGCGCCGCGCACCGTGATCAGGTCGGCGGCACCGGGCCCCGCGCCGATGAAGTACACGGTCATGTGGCTGCTCCTGGTGAAAGGTCGGGGTCGGGGGCGAGGTCGATCGGACCGGAGGACCGATCGGAGGACTTGGTGACGCACCACTGCGTGACGGGCATGGCCTGCCGCCACCCGGTGAACCCCCCGACCGGCACGGCGTGCGCGACCGCGAGCCGTACGAGCTCGCCGCCACGGCGCCGGTACCACTCGGCGAGCAGCGCCTCGGACTCCAGGGTGACGGTGTTGGCGACGAGCCGTCCGCCGACGGGAAGTGCGTCCCAGCAGGCCGCGAGGAGCCCGGGTGCGGTGAGCCCTCCGCCGATGAACACGGCGTCGGGGGTGGGGAGTTGGGCCAGTGCGGCAGGGGCGGCGCCGGTGACGACGCGCAGCGCGGGCACGCCGAGCCGGTCGGCGTTGCGGGCGATGCGGCCGGCCCGTACGGGGTCGCGCTCGACGGTGAAGGCCCGGCAGGAGGGGTGCGTACGCATCCACTCGACCGCGATGGAGCCGGAGCCGCCGCCGACGTCCCAGAGCAGTTCGCCGGGCGCGGGCGCGAGCGCGCCGAGGGTGGCGGCGCGGATGTGCCGCTTGGTGAGCTGCCCGTCGTGCTCGTACGCGGCGTCGGGCAGCCCTGGCGCGGCACCGAGGCGGAGGGCGTCGGGGGCGCGGCGGCAGTCGACTGCGATGACATTGAGGGCGTCGCCGGGCGGGAGGTCCCACCCGTCGGCGACCCCCTCGACGCAGCGCTCGTCCTCCGCTCCGAGCCGTTCGAGCACGCGCATCCGGCTGGGCCCGAACCCGCGGTCGCGCAGGAGGGCGGCGACGTCGGCGGGGGTGTCGGCACCGGCGCTGAGCACGAGGAGCCGGCGCCGGTCGTGGAGGGCGGCGGCGATCCGGCCGAGCGGCCGCCCGACGACGGTGACGACCTCGGTCTCCTCGACGGCCCAGCCGAGGCGGGCGCAGGCATGGGAGAGGGAGGAGGGATGCGGCAGAACGCGGGGCGGGACTCCGAGGACCTCGGTGAGGGTGCGCCCGATCCCGTAGAACATGGGATCACCGCTGGCGAGCACGGCGATGCGGCGCCCGCGGTGCGCTTCGAGGAGTACGGGGACGGCGGGCCGGAGCGGGGTGGGCCAGGCAACTCGTTCCACGTCGCACACCTCGGGCAGCAGAGCGAGCTGCCGGGCCCCGCCTATGACGACGTGGGCGGCGCCGAGCGCGTCCCGCGAGGCGGGAGCGAGCCCGTCCCACCCGTCGGCCCCGATCCCGATGACGGTGACGTCGGGGAGGGGGTTGGGGGGGTGGGGGGTCACGGTGGGTACCTCGGTGTGAGTGCGCGGGGGACGGAGCCGCACTCTACTGTCCACCCACCGGAGCCGAACGTCCCGGGGAGGGGTGCGGGCCGCCGGGATGCACCGGGACTCCGCCCCGGACCCCGCTCCAAAAACCCCTCGCACCCCCACCCCGCCCCGCCCTACCCTGACCGAGCCCAGCCAAGCCCCTCATCCCCGCGGAGCGACCCGTGCGCCGACTCTCCGAGACCGCCCAGAGCCCACACCTCACGGCCCCCTCCGGAGACCTCCGCACTCATGCGCCCCACCCGCACCCTGAACATCGGCATCCTCGCCCACGTAGACGCCGGTAAGACCAGCCTGACCGAGCGCCTGCTCTTCGACACCGGCACGATCGACCGGCTCGGCAGCGTGGACGCCGGCAGCACCCAGACCGACACCAACGCGATCGAGCGGCAGCGCGGCATCACCGTGCACTCCGCCGTCGCGTCGTTCCGCGTGGGCGACACCCAGGTCAACCTCATCGACACCCCGGGCCACAGCGACTTCATCGCCGAGGTGGAGCGCGCCCTGGGCGTTCTGGACGGCGCGGTCCTGGTCCTGTCCGCGGTGGAAGGCGTACAGGCACAGACCCGCATCCTCATGCGCACCCTGCGCGAGAGCCGCCTCCCGACGCTGATCTTCGTCAACAAGATCGACCGTGCCGGTGCCCGCACGGAGGCACTCCTCGCGGACATCCGCCGCAGACTGACCCCGCACATCGTCGCCATGACGGCGGTACGAAACGCGGGCACAAAAGCGGCGACCGCCTCACCGAAGCCGTACGACACCGAATTCACCACCGCGGTCGGCGAGTTGCTGGCGGACCACGACGACGAGCTCCTCGCCCGAGTCGTGGACGGCCCGCCCCCCACCCCCGCCGAACTCGGCAAAGCCCTGGCCGACCAGACCGCAAGGGCACTCGTACACCCCGTCCACTTCGGCTCGGCGATCGGCGGCCAGGGCATCGAAGCCCTGATCAACGCCATGGTCACCCTGATCCCAGCACCGCAGCCGAACCCCACGGCCCCGCCCCGGGGCACGGTCTTCGCGGTGGAACGCGACGCGGCGACCGGCCACAAAACGGCATACCTCCGCCTCTTCGAAGGCGAGGTGAAGGTACGTCAGACACTGACGTTCACCACCCCCACCGGTACCCACACCGGCCGCCTGACCTCACTGAGCATCGTCGGAGCCGACCCCGGCCCCGCCCTCACCCCCGGCAACATCGGCAAACTGCGCGGGCTCCCCGACATCCGCGTAGGCGACCACCTGGGCCACCCAGGCCACCCGAACGAGCCCGGCCCCCGCTTCGCCGCCCCCACCCTCCAGTCGGTCGTACGCCCCCGAGACCCCGGCACCGCGACGGCCGCCCGGCTCGACGCCGCCCTGAAGGACCTCGCGGAACAGGACCCGCTGATCCGCGCCCGTACCGAACCCGGCGGCGCCACCTCGGTGTTCCTGTACGGGGAGGTGCAGAAGGAGGTCATCGCCGCGACGCTCGCGGACACGTACGGCATCGAGGCGGTCTTCGAGCCGAGCCGAACGGTGCACACCGAACGCCCCACCACCACAGGGGAGTTCGCCGGAGAGATGCATCGCGGACCGGCGCCCACCGGGCACTGGGCCACCGTCGGACTCCGCGTCGAACCCGCCCCGTACGGCAGTGGCAACACCTTCCGGTACGAGACCGAACTGGGCGCGCTGCCCCGCGCGTTCCACCAGGCCGTGGAGGAGACGGTGCACGACGCACTGCGTACGGGCCCGCTGGGCTGGGCGGTCACGGACTGCGCGGTCACGCTCGTACGCTCCGGCTTCGACAGCGTCATGAGTACGGCGGGCGACTTCCGCGCGCTGACCCGGATCGTCCTGGAGGGCGCCCTGCACGACGCCGGAACCACGCTCTACGAGCCGTACCGGACCTTCGAGCTGGAGATCCCGCCCGCCTCTCTCGCGACGGTGACCGGCCGGCTCACCTCCCTGGGCGCGCTCATCGAGGAGAGCGCGGCCGCCGCCGGGGGATGGCTGCTGCGCGGCACGGTGGCGGCCCGCCGGGTCGCGGCGATCGAACGGCGCCTGCCCGGCCTGACCCACGGCGAGGCCGTCTGGTGGTCCCGCCCGGCGAAGGACAGGCCGGCGCCCCGGCCGACGGACCACCGGCCTCCCCGGGCGGACAGGTAGTCGCAGACCTCTTGCGACTTGGTCCAGACCAATGCCAGTCTCTCAACTACCGCTACCAGAGGGCGACTTGGCGCGTCCGCGAACCGTCGCAGTCGCCCCGCCTCCCCACGATCAAGGAGCACTCGCATGTCCGCACGGCGTACCGCAGCGTCCCTGGGCGTCCTCGGGGCGACCTCCCTGACGCTCCTCACCCTCACCCCGACGCCCGCCTCCGCACACGGAGCCATGTTCAACCCGGTCAGCCGGATCGCCGCCTGTTACGCCGAGGGCCCGGAGCACCCGGTGTCGCAGGTGTGCAAGGACCTCGTCGCGGACTCGGGCACCCAGCCGCTGTACGACTGGAACGAAGTGAACATCGCCAACGCCAACGGCCAGTCCCGCCAGCTCATCCCGGACGGCAGACTGTGCTCGGCCAACCGGGACAAGTACCGCGCCCTCGACTGGGCCCGTACCGACTGGCCGTCCACCGGCGTCGCGGCGGGGCAGTTCGACTTCAAGTTCCGGGTGACGGCGGCGCATTCGGGCACGATGACGGTGTACATCACCAAGCAGGGCTTCGACCCGACCAAGCCGCTGAAGTGGTCCGACCTGGACGACACCCCCGTAGCCACCTACCGGACCTCCAGAACGGCGACCGACGGCTACTACAACTTCACCGGTACGCTGCCGGCCCGCACGGGTCGCCACATCATCTACAAGGTCTGGCAGCGCGATGACAGCCCGGAGGCGTTCTACAGCTGCTCGGACGTGGTGTACGGCAGCACCACGAAGGCCGCCGCGGCGCCGTCGGAGCAGAAGATGACCGCGGACGCCCCCCACTCCACCGTGGCCCACCACGGCCACGGCGGCGACCCCACACCCCCCGCCGCGACCCCGCCGAGCCCGTCCGACTCCACAGCCCCCCAGGCCCTGGCCGCCGTCTCCACCGCAAGCGCCGCAGCAGGGGGCCTCCTCCTCCTGCGCCGCCGCCGCGGCTGAGCCGGGCAACCCGCCCGAGCGCTCCACCCGTTGAGCCGTGAAGTTTCCCGGAGGTAAATGTGAGTCAGCCCACGCACAGCTCGCAAATTCCGACCGAATAGGTAAACTTCAGGTCAAGTCAGCGAGCCGGACGGCGTCGCGGTAGTCCCGACCAGGACTGGCACGAACAGCATCGTCCGGCTCTTTCTGTTGTGCCGCCCCCATCGACCCCGGGCAGCGGCACGGAGAACCGACAGGGGGAGTTGAAGCGATGAGCGTGGTGGAATTCGACACCAGAAAGCTGGACCGGCTGACCTGCCGGGAACGAGAGGTCCTGCGCAACCTCGCCCAGGCCGAGCCGAACCGGGCGCTCGCCCGGCGCCTCGGCATCGCCGAGCGCACGGTCAAGGCCCACATCACGAGCGTCGTACGCAAACTCGACCTCGACTCCAGGCTTGAGGCGACCTTGGTGTCCGTCCAGCATCGCGAAGCTCTGACCCCGGATTCCATTGCCTCTTAGGGCATTGCCCTAAGAGGCAATGGAACAAGTCGATCACGGACGGCAAGATCAAAGGTGCTGCCCGGGACGCCGGAGCGGCGCACGGGACGGTGCGCAGCGCGGCATCCGCGCCCGGATCATCCATAGCCTCCGGGAAGGAATCCCCACCTCATGAACCGTTCGACCATCCGTCGCGTCATGCCCGCGGCCGCCGTCGGCTCGGCCGTCTTCGGCGCCTTCATGGTCGCCGCCGTCGCCGCGCCGTTCTTCCTCAAGAGCTCGTTCAAGATGAGCAACGACGCGGCCTCGGCCGCCTGGCAGTCGATCATGGCGGGCATGGACATCGCCTCGGCGATCGGCCTGGCGTCCGGCGGTCTGGCCATCGGCGGCGCCCTCATGTGGGCCGCCAAGCAGGCCATCAAGCGCGGTGGCCGCAAGGCCTTCGTCGCCTGACGTGCATTTCATGTGCCGCCGGGATTCGTACCAGTGGAATCCCGGCGGTCACGGGCCGCTCAAGTGTTATTCATTCGGTAAAGCAACAACGGGTCGGGAAATGCGATGAGGACGACGGCCGGCCTCCTCCGCCGGCAATGGCCGAGCCTTTTGTGCGGCGCGGTGCTCTGGTTCACGGCGTTCGGCGTCGGCTGGCTCAACGCGCCGACGGACGCGAGCGCGTTGACCCGGGTCCGGCAGGACGGCGACTGGGAGCTCTTCCAGTCGATCCTGCTCAGGAACGTCGGCGTTTCCGGCGCCCTGTTCCTCGGCCTCGTCACGGCCGGTCTGGCCACGGTGCCGGTGGCCCTGGTCACCGGTGCGCTCGCCGGTCACAGCTGGGGCCAGGCGGCCCCAGCCCTCGGCGGCGAGGGGGTGGTCCGGCATCTGCTGCCGCACATGCCGCTGGAGCTGGCGGCTGTGGCGGTCGCCGCCGGCGCGGGTCTGGTGCCGCTGGTGACCTGGGCCCGTTCCGGCCTCGGCCGCCCGGTCGGCCGTACCGAGTGGTGGTCCCAGATCGTCGATGCCGCCCGGCTCTGGGCGGTGTCGCTGGCAGGTCTTGTCGTAGCTGCGGGAGTGGAGACATGGGTGAGCACATAGGACGTACGCCGGAAGCTGCCCGACTTCCGGTGTACGTCGGCGACTTCGGCAGGGCGCCGGCCATGCCGTCGGCCGCGGGCGGGCCGTCGGACCGGCTCCCGACCCGGCGCGCCCACGCGCTCGGCATCGCGCTGCTGCTGCTCTGCACCGCCGTGTTCTGCGTACCGCTGTGGGACGAGATCCGGGCGCGCCTCCAGGTCCGCCTGCCGGACGCGCCGGACGGCGCGGTGGGGATCGGCACGGCCATCGGGTGGAGCACCGCGACCCTGGCCAACCTGGTGACGATCGGCGTGCTCGGCGTGCTCTTCGGGGTGCTCGGCGCACTGGCCCTGCGGTGGCGCACCCCCGACCCGGCCACGTTCGACTTCACCGGCGTGCGCCGCACGTTCACCCTCGCCTGGGGCCTGTACGTCCTCGCCAAGCTGGCCGGACAGGGCATCCTGGCCTTCTTCGGCAGAGCACAACTGGCCGATGCCGTACCGGCGTTGACGCGTACCGATGCCTGGCTTCCGCTGCTCTTCGGTGCGCTCCTCTGGGCCGCCCGGGCCCTCGCGGGAGCCGCCTGGCCTCGCGCGCTGGCCACGGCGGGCGCCCTCACCGTCCTGTACGCCGGGACGCTTCTGCTGCTGCCCTCCTGAGCCCCGAACCCCCCGAGAAGAACCGCCCCGACGCACACCGTACGGCCGGAGAACTGTGATCCAGCGTCTTGTCCTCAGCATCCTGGGGAACCGGAAAGTCATCGGACTCGCCCTGCGCTGCTGGGCCGTGATCGCGGACGGCCTGGTGCATCCGGCCGTGCGGATCGCGGGCGGGGTCGCGGCGGTGGCGTCCGGTGCCTGCGCCCTCGCGTACTTCGCACGGTTCAGCACCAGTATGGACGCGACCAGACGGGCGGTGGAGGCGTCGGACGACCTCACCGGGGACCCCGGCAACGTGATGGACATCCTCCACCTGCTCGGTTTCGTCTGGCTGATCAGCGGCATCGTGCTGGTCGTGATGGGTCTGATGGTGTCCTTCGCCCGGTCCGGGGGCCTCCTGCTCGTCGTCGGCGGCGTGGTGTGGTGGGCTCCCCTCGGCTTCCTCGGCCTCAGGCTCCCGGGGGCGCCCGGTCTGCACCTGCTCGCGGGGGTCTTCGTGGCGCTCGTCATCCCGGCCGCGGTGCTCTGCCCCGCCCAGCGGTATGCCGGTGGGGCCCGGCGGCGCCGGAAGGAGCCCGCGCCGGATGAGGCCTGACTCCACGGGCCCCGCCCGGTGGCCGCACGTGGCCGCCGCGCTGTGCCTTGCCGACACCCGCCGACGCCTGAACCTCATGTCCGGCGCGGGCGCCGAGGGGCGTCGGCGGCGGCGCGCGGCCGTCGTCATCCTGTCCGCCGGTACGGCGGCGGTGCTCGGCGCCCTGGCGCTGCTCGGCCGCACCCTGGGCGCGCTGGCCCCGGTCGGCGGCCTCACGCCCGCCGGTCTCGCCTCGCTGACCTGGGCTCCGGCGGTGGCCTGGACTGCGGCTCAACTCCTGGGCGCCGACCTGTCGTCGGCCCGCTCCCTGGTACGTCCCGCGGACACGAGCGTCCTGCGTACGCTGCCGGTGTCCCGGGGCCAGGTGGTCGCCGCCCGGCTCGTCGTCCCCACGGCCGGGACCGCCCTCGCGCTCCTGGTGGCCCTCGGCGCGGTCGCGCTGCCCTGGCTCGCCGCCACCGGCCACGGCCGCGACCTGCTGCCGGTCCTCGCCGTCAACGCCTGCGGGACCGTCGCCGTGGCCGGGGCCCTGCGCGTCCTGCTGGTCGCCCTGTTCATGGTGCGGGTCACCCGGATCGCGCAGCTGCCCCGGGCGCTGCTCGCCGCTGTGGCCGGCTGCTGCGCCGGTCTGTTCGCGGCTCCCTTCGTCCGGAACCTCGGGGCGACTCCGGACGAGGCCGAGGCCACGGTGACCCGCCTGGTCGCGGACGCGCTCGCCGCCGGCCGACCCGGCCTGTGGACCACCTTGCACACCCCGGCCCGTCTCGGCTGGACCGCGGCCGGCTACCTCGCGGTCGCCGTACTCGCGGCCGCCACCGCCGCCCTGCGCGTGCGGGCCACCGCCCGGCGCGACGCGGCGAACCCCTCGGCCCCGTACCGGATCCACCACCGCACCGCCCGGCGCCCGCGCACCGCCCCCCGCAGGCCGGCCCCCCTGTCCCTCGTCGTGAAGCTGACCCGGCTGCGGCTGCGGCGCGGCGACCCGGCGGTGGTCGGCGGGCTCGCCCGGCTCCAGCGGCTGAGCATCGCCTGCGGGGCGTTCTGCGCGGGGATCGCGGCCGCTCTCGACCGCCCCCTGTGGCAGCTGCCCGCGCCCGCGCTGGCGGGTCTGCTCATCGCGGCGGCGCTGACGACGACCGGCGAGGTGATCCAGAGCTGCGGCATCGAGGCCGACCGGGCCTCCTGGGACCTGCTGCGCCAGTCCCCACTGCCGTCGGGCGCCTGGCCGGCGGCGAAGGCCGTCGCCTGCGCGCTGGCCGTACTCGCCGTGACCGCACCGCTCTTCCTCGGGGTGGCCGCGCTGGGCGGGGTGAGCGGCGCCGAGTGGGGCGTAACCGTCCTGCTGCTGCCCGTCGTGGCGCTCGCGGCGGGCGGCGCCTCGGTCCTCACCTGGTACGCGGTACCGCGCACCGAGGGCTTCGACGCGGGGCGGGTCTCCCGGCCCCCGACGGCGGACCTGGTGGAGGGCGTGTTCGCGGCCCTCCTCACGCTGCCCGCGACAGCCGGTCTCGCGCTGATCGGATCGCTCACCGACAGCACCGTGAACAGCCTGCTGGGATGCGCGCTCCTCGGCGCCGTCCTGGCGGTGTACGCGCTCGGTCTGCGCCGCCTGAGCGGCACGGACCTGCCCGGACCACGCCCACCACTCGCCCACCGACCCCCGGGGAAACCACAGTGATCGCGACATCAGGCCTCTCCGTCCGGCGCGGCGGGACCGAGCTCTTCGGCGGCCTCGACCTGCATATCGAGGCGGGGCAATCGGTCCGTCTCGCGGGACCCAACGGCTGCGGAAAGAGCACCCTCCTCGCCGTGTTCGCCGGCCTGTGCACACCGTCGGCCGGCTCGGTCACCATCGCGGGCCGCGACCCCGGCGACCGGGCGGTCCGTGCCCTGCGCGGCTTCCTGCAGGAGCCGCCCCCACTGTACGAACACCTCACCACCGGCGAACAGTTGGCGCTGGTGGGCCGGTTGTGGGGGGTCCGCAAGAAGGCACTGCTCGATCGCGCCGGGGCACTGGGGCTCGCGGACCGCCGGGACGTACTCGTCGGGGAACTCTCCCTCGGCCAGCGCAAGAAGCTCGGTTACGTCTGTGCCACCGCGCACGAGCCCCGGCTGCTGCTGCTCGACGAGCCGTTCAACGCGCTCGACCCGGACGCCGTCGCCTCGGTCACCGACGACCTGCGGCGACGGGTCCGGGATGGGCTGACCACCGTCCTGGTGTCGCACCTGGACACCGGTGAGCCCCTGCTCATCGACCGGACCATCGACCTCGGCGCCCTCGCCCCCACGACCGGAGACGGCGAATGATCGACGTACAGCGCCTGGTGAAGACCTACGCGGGCCGACGCATCCTGGACGGCCTCTCCTTCCATGTCGCTCCGGGCCGGGTGACCGCGTTCCTCGGACCCAACGGGGCGGGCAAGTCGACCACCCTGCGCATGGTCATGGGTCTGGGACGGCCCGACTCCGGGACCGCGACCGTCCTCGGCGTCCCCTACCGCGAACTCCCCACGCCCTTGCGCTCCGTGGGCGCGCTGCTCGACGCGTCGGCCGTCCACCCCGCCCGCAGCCCGCGCGCCCACCTCGGCTGGCTCGCCCGCACCCATCGCATCGAACCGGCCCGGGTGGACGAGGTGCTCGAACTGGTCGGCCTTGCCACCGCCGCGCGCAGACCGGTACGCGGGTTCTCGCTCGGTATGCGGCAGCGGCTCGGCATCGCCGCCGCCCTGCTCGGCGATCCCGAACTGCTGATCCTGGACGAGCCGGTGAACGGCCTCGACCCGGAGGGCATCCGCTGGTTCCGCACGCTGGTGCGCGCCCTCGCCGACGAGGGCCGCACCGTGCTCGTCTCCAGCCATCTGATGAACGAGATGGCTCTGGTCGCCGACCACGTCCTGGTCATCGGCCAGGGCCGGGTCCTCAGCGACGGCCCGCTCGGCGACCTCCTGAGCGGCGGAACCCCCACGGTCAGACTGCGATCCGACCAACTCCCCGCCCTGGCGGATGTGCTGAGAAGAGCCGGAGGAGAGCTGACCCACGACAAGAGCCCGAACGGACCGGCCCTCGTGACCGGCCTGTCCGCACGCCGGATCGGCGACCTCGCCGCGCAGCAGGGCTGCGCTGTCCATGAACTCACCCCCGTGGAGCCGGAGTTGGCGGAGATCTATCTACGGCTGACCGACGAGGCGGCCGAGTACCGGGCGGGCACGCCCCTGACCGGCGAGCGCCGGAGCGAGGTGGCAGGCCGTGCGTGACGCGCTCGCCGCCGAGTGGTTCAAACTGCGCTCGCTGCGCTCCACCCCGGCACTGCTGCTCACCGGGCTCCTCGTGACCGTGCTGACAGGCCTGCTGCTCTGTCTGCTGATCGGACCCGAGTTCCGGCGCGCGTCACCGGCCGACCGCAGGGGCTTCGACCCCATCGGGCTCTCCTACTCCGGAATGCAGCTCGGCCAGCTCGCCCTCGTGGTCCTGGCCGTCCTGTCGGTGGGGTCGGAGTTCGGCACCGGCATGATCCGCACCTCGCTCGCCGCGGTGCCCGGCCGGGCCCGGTTCCTGACGGCCAAGCTCACCCTGCTCGCGGCGGTCGGCCTCGCCTGGGGCCTGCTGACCGGCGGCGCGGCCCTGCTCTGCGGCACTCGGGCCCTGGGCGCGGCGCCGTCCGAACTCCCGCTCGCCGCCGTGCTGCGTACGACGCTGGGGGCCGGTCTCTATGGCGCGCTCATCGCGGTCTGCGCGGGGGCGGTCACCTTCATGGTGCGGCGGTCGATCGCCGCGCTCGGCATCCTGCTGCCGCTGCTGTTCCTCGTGTCCAGCCTGCTCGGCGCCTCGTCCCGACTCGCTTCCTTCGCCCGCCTGCTGCCGGACCGGGCCGGGCTGCGGCTGATGCAGGTCCACCAGGAACCCGGCGACCTGACACCCGCGGCGGGCGGCGGGGTCCTGCTGCTGTGGACGCTGGTGGCCGCGTTCGCGGCGTACGCGCTGTTCTCCCGGCGCGAGGTCTGACGCACCACCGGAATCAGCGCACCCCCTGCAACCGCGGCAGATGCAGATCCCGGAAGATCGCCGTCAGCCGGAGCACGAGGACGGCCCCGGCGGCGGCGACCGTCGTCAGGACCGGGCCCGCCTCCAGCCAGTGGAGGACCTGGTAGCAGACCGCGCCGGTCAGCGCGGCGGTCGCGTACACCTCCTCGCGGAGCAGCAGCGGCGGGAACTGGCCGCACAGCACGTCGCGTACGACCTCGCCCGTGACGCCGGTCAGTACGGCGAGGATCACCACCGCGGCCGGGGTGACCCCGGCGTCCACCGCGGCGTGGGCGCCCATCACCGTGACCACGGCGAGGCCCACCGCGTCCACCACCATCAGCGAACGCTGCGGAAGTTCCCGGCGCCGCAGGTACAGCATCGTGGCGACGGCGGTGCAGGCGATGACGGTCAGCAGGACCCAGTCGTGCGTCCAGTACAGCGGGTGGCGGTCGAGGATCAGGTCGCGCAGGGTGCCGCCGGACACCGACGCGGCGAAGGCCAGGACCAGGCCGCCGAAGGGGTCCATGTTCGCCCGGTGCGCGGCCAGCACACCACTGGCCGCGAACGCGGCGACACCGATCAGGTACAGCACGTGCAGCAGCATGAGGACACCCCCGGGTGGAGAAGCAGGAAGAACGTGGTTCAGCGCGGGCGGCGGCGGGCGATCAGCAGGCCGCCCACGGAGGCCAGGGCGGTGATCGAGACCGCCACGACGTCGAGCGCCGGATCATCGCGCTCGGCCGCCGAGGCCGCACGGGCCGGGGCCGCGTGGGCCGCAGCGGTGGACGCCGCCTGAGCCGGGACGGCGCACACAGCCGGGACGGCCAGGGTTCCCGCCAGTACCGCGGTCACCGCGATACGACGGGTGAAGTCCATCCCCCGATCGTGCCGGGTGGTGCGCACTCCGCGGATCGGCCGTTGGGCCGGGTCCCCGGCCCTCACGACCCGCCGAAAGCATGAGCTCGGGGCCGGGCTCCGGACCTCAGCCTCCACCAGGCCTTTCGGGCTACTTTCGCATCCGCGCAAGTATGTTACTTTCGTATCGACGCAAATACACGCACGGCCGTCGTCCCCGTGCCCGCAGCGAGGAGGTGTTCGGGAATGAGTCCCGACCGAAGTCCTCGCCGCGCCCTGCCCGTCGGCTGAACCGGCCGGCCGGCCCTTTTCCCGGAGCCGAGCGCACCCTCCGCACACGCGGTCGGCATGCGCTCAAGCGCGGCACACACCCACAGGCGCACCCCATCCCGCCCCACCCCTGACGACCCCAGGGAGGTTTCGTCATGACCATGCTCACCCCTGCCCCCACCCCCGAGAAGCTCGCACCGCCGGGCCGGCTCGGGCGTCGCGAGCGGCGGGCCGCCGAGCTGGAGGCCCGTACCCGCGTCGTCGGCGAGCGGCTCGGCGCCATCGCCGCGCAGCCCACCGCACACGTACTCAAGGACTACGGCGTCGACCGCGACGGGCTCTGCCGGGCCGAGGTGCTCGACCGCCAGGCGCGGCACGGACTCAACGTGGTCGCCCAGGAGCGCGCCCCGCGCTGGTACGCGCAGTTGGCCAGGGCGTACGCGAACCCGTTCATCGCCGTGCTCATCCTCCTCGCCGCCGTCATGTACTGGCAGGACCCGGCGGACCCCGGTGTCGTCATCCTGTCCGTGATGGTCGCCGTCAGCGGACTGCTGCGCTTCTGGCAGGAGTTCCGCTCCGGGCGGGCCGCCGACGCGCTGAAGAAGCTGGTCACCACGACCACCGCCGTCCAGCGCCGCTCCGGCCGCGGGGCGCTGACGACCACCGTCGAGATCCCGATGGACCAGGTGGTCCCGGGCGACATGGTCAAGCTGGGGGCGGGCGACCTGATCCCGGCGGACCTGCGGCTGGTCACCGCCAAGGATCTGATGGTGAGTCAGGCAGCCCTTTCGGGCGAGTCACTGCCGGTCGCCAAGGCCGACGCGAGGAGCGGGGAGGACAACCGGTCTCCGTCGGCCACCGACCCCGTCGACGCGGACAACCTCTGCCTGATGGGCACGTCCGTGACATCCGGTACCGCGACGGGAGTTGTGGTCGCCACCGGCGCGGACACCTACTTCGGCTCGATGGCGGGCTCGCTCGTCGGGGAGCGTCCGCAGACCAACTTCGACCACGGGGTGCGCAAGGTCAGCTTCCTGCTCATCCGCTTCATGCTGGTGATGGTCCCCGTCGTGTTCGCGATCAACGGGATCACGAAGGGCGACTGGGACGAGGCGTTCCTGTTCGCCATCGCCGTCGCGGTCGGGCTCACGCCCGAGATGCTGCCGATGGTCGTCTCCGCGAACCTCGCGCGCGGAGCCGTCGCGATGGCGAAGAAGAAGGTCGTCGTCAAGCGGCTCAACGCGATCCAGAACCTGGGCGCGATGGACGTCCTGTGCACCGACAAGACGGGCACGCTCACCGAGGACCGCATCGTCCTCGACCGCTACCTCGACGTCCACGGCCGGGAGGACAACGAGGTCCTGGAGTATGGGTACTTGAACGCCCACTTCCAGACCGGCCTGCGCAACCTCATGGATCAGGCGGTCATCGACCGCGTCGACGAGGCCGAGGAGGTTGTCGTCGACGCACGGTTCTCGATGGTCGACGAGATCCCCTTCGACTTCGCCCGGCGCCGCATGTCCGTCGTTCTCCATCGCAAGGGCCTGCTCGGGGCAGCGGGCCGCCCCGAACACATCCTGATCACCAAGGGTGCGGTGGAGGAGGTCCTCGGCCTCTGTACGCACATGAGGGACCGGGGCGAGCAAGTCGAGCTCACCGATCAGCTCCGGTGGCACGTCACCCGCACCGCCGAGGACCACAACCGCCAGGGTCTGAGGGTCCTGGCCGTGGCGACCCGTACGATCCCCAAGGCCCGCGACACGTACACCGTCGCGGACGAATCCGGCCTCACCCTGGTCGGCTTCCTCGCCTTCCTCGACCCGCCGAAGGCGGACGCGGCCGCGGCGCTGCGCGGCCTCGCGGACAACGGCATCGCGGTGAAGGTGATCACCGGCGACAACGAGCTGGTCGCGGCGCGGGTCTGCGCGGACGTGGGCATCGAGGTCGGTACGGTCGTGACGGGCCCCAAGCTGGACGCCCTGAACGAGACGGCGCTGCGTCGACTGGCCGCGGACACAACGGTGTTCGCGAAGGTCAACCCCGTCCAGAAGGCCCGTATCGTACGGGCTCTGCAGGCCGAGGGGCGCACGGTGGGCTTCCTCGGGGACGGCATCAACGACGCGGCGGCGCTGCGGGACGCGGATGTCGGCGTCTCCGTCGACACGGCGGTGGACATCGCCAAGGAGTCGGCGGACATCATCCTCCTGGAGAAGGACCTGACGGTTCTCGAACAGGGTGTGGTGCAAGGCCGCACGACGTTCGGCAACACGATCAAGTACATCAAGATGACGGCGTCGTCGAACTTCGGCAACGTCTTCTCGGTACTGGTGGCGTCGGCCTTCATCCCGTTCCAGCCGATGCTGGCGATCATGCTGCTCGTCCAGAACCTGGTGTACGACATCGCCCAGCTGGCCACGCCGTGGGACCGCATGGACGAGGAGTACCTGCGCAAGCCGCGCAACTGGGACGCGAAGGGGATCGGGCGCTACATGGTGACGATCGGGCCCATCAGCTCGATCTTCGACATCGCGATGTTCGTGATCATGTGGAATGTCTTCGGAGCGAATTCGGAGGACAACCAGGCGCTGTTCCAGTCGGGTTGGTTCATCGAGGGCCTGCTGTCGCAGACCCTGATCGTCCACATGATCCGTACGCGCAAGATCCCGTTCATCCAGTCCCGGGCGACGTGGCCGGTGATGGTGATGACGATCCTGGCGGTGGCGACGGGCCTGTACCTCCCCTTCTCACCGCTGGCCGCGACGCTGGGCTTCGTGCCGGTGCCGATGTCGTACTTCCCGTGGCTGGTGGGAGTGCTGCTGGCGTACTGCACGCTGACGCAGCTGGTGAAGGGGTGGTACGCGCGGCGGTTCGGGTGGCTGTAGAGGGCTCTCCCCTTTCCCGCCCGCCCGTTCAGCGGCTGGGCCGTCCCACCCCGAGCAACGGGCGGGCGTGCAAGCCCCCCTCACACGCCGCCCGCCCTCACCACCCCCCACTCATACGCAAACACCGCCGCCTGCGTCCGGTCCCGCAGCCCCAGCTTGACCAGGATGCGGCTCACGTGGGTCTTCACGGTCTGCTCCGCCAGCACCAGCCGCCCCGCGATCTCCGCATTCGACAGGCCCTGCGCGATCAGGCACAGCACCTCCGTCTCGCGGTCCGTGAGGTCGCCCACCCTCCCCTTCGCCGGAGCCCGCGGCGCCTCCGTCAGCCGCGAGAACTCCGCGATCAGCCGCTTGGTGATGTTCGGGGCGAGCAGGGCGTCCCCGGACGCCACCACCCGTACGGCATGGGCGAGTTCCTCGGCGGAGGCGTCCTTCAGCAGAAACCCGGACGCCCCCGCGCGCAGCGCCTCGTACACGTACTCGTCGAGGTCGAAGGTGGTGAGAACGAGCACCTTCACCTCCGACGCCTCCGGACCGGCCACCCCCGTGATGCGACGGGTGGCCTCGATGCCGTCCAGTGCCGGCATGCGGATGTCCATCAGCACGACGTCGGGGGCGAGTTCGGCGGTACGCGCGACCGCGTCCAGGCCGTCGACCGCCTGCCCCACCACCTCGATGTCCGGCTCCGCGTTGAGCAGCACCGTAAACCCCTGACGCACCATCATCTGGTCGTCGACTATCAGCACCCGGATCGTCACGGCCTGCCCTCCAGCGGAAGTGTCGCGCTCACTTCGTACCCTCCGTCCGGCGTCGCCCCCGACGCCAGTTCACCGCCCAGCATCGCAGTGCGCTCCCTCATCCCCAGCAGCCCGTGCCCCGCCCCGGGCGACGGTGCGACCGGGCGGTCCGGGGCCGTGTTGGTGACCCGTACGACCAGGACGGCCCGGTGGTAGCCGAGCAGCACCCGCACCGCCGCCCCCGGAGCGTGCCGCATCGCGTTGCTCAGCGCCTCCTGCACGATGCGGAAGGCGGACAGTTCCACCCCGGGGGAGAGGGAGCGCGGCGTACCCACCACATCGGCGGTCACCGACACCCCCGCCCCCCGCACGTTCGCCACCAGCTCATCAAGACGGTCGAGCGACGGCTGAGGGGCATGGCGAGCACCCTCGGCCGCCGGGTCCTCGGAACGCAGTACGCCCAGCACGCGCCGTAGTTCGGTGAGCGCCTCCACCGCGTTCTGCCGTATCCCCGCCAGGTTCTCCTTCAGCTCGTCCGACGGGTTTTCCACAAGGTGTGGGGCGACCTGTGCCTGGATGGAGATGACCGACATGTGGTGGGCCACCACATCGTGCAGCTCGCGCGCGATCCGGCTGCGCTCCTCAAGGAGCGTGCGCCGGGCCCGCTCCTCGGCGGTGATCTCCTCCTGCTCGACGAGCTGCGTACGGGCCACCCTGCGGCCGCGCAGCGCCGCCCCCACCACGACCGCGATCGAGAACAGCACGAGCGCGAGCCCGCCGGTGGTCTGCTCCCCGACATGGAAGGCCGTGCACAGCATCCCCGCGCCGTAGCTGATCGCGAACGTCTCGACCGCGACCCTCGGCCGGTGCCTGAGGGCGACGAAGAAGAGGACCAGCGCCGACAGCACGACCCCCACACCGCTCCACGGATAGGGCGCGTCCCCATCGGCGTGGCCCGCCGCCCACAGCCCGGTGACGAGGGTGACGGCCGTCGTCGCCCACCACGCCGCCAGCGGCCGGTACAGGACCGCGATCAGCGCCGCCGACTGCAGCGCGGCGAGCGTCACCCCCGCCACCCTGCCCAGGTGAAAGTCGTTGACGTACTGGTTGGCGCCGCCCACCATCGTGACCACCGCGCCGATCAGCAGCGGCACCACGAGCGCCGGCCGCCACGCGAGCCAGCCCTCCTGCGCCCTGCCCGGCGCCGGCCCGGAGACGGTCAGCAGGTCCTGGCGCAGGACGCGCGGCACCGCCCGCAGCCGCGAAGTGCCCCATCGCCCCACCTGCCGCGCCCGTTCCATGTCCCCCTGTTTCACGAAGCTCACCCTAGGCACGCCGCATCTCCCCCGTCCGAGCGGGACGCCCTTCGCGCACCACTCTCGTCCCCCGGCGCCCGCGCCTGGACTGTTCGTACGTACGGAACGTCACCCAGCACACCGTCAGCATCAGCGCGAACACCGGCAGCCAGGCAAGGCGGGCCAGCACCCATGTGCCGCCGTCGGGCACGGTGTGCAGGCCGGGCAGGTCCCCGCCCGCGAACAGGCCCAGGCACGTGACCGCCATCATCGACGTCTGGTGCCACAGGAAAATCGTCATCGCGGACAGGTTCACCAGCGCCACCACCGCCCACAGCGTCGGCCGCCGCAGCGCCCTGCGCAGCGGGCCGAGCAGCAACAACGCGGCCCCGCACTGCGCGAGCCCGAACGTGACCGCGGCCAGCGTCGGCGGGTTCAGGTTGGATATCGCGGCCCCCGGCACCCCCACCATCGAGGCCGGATACCCCGCGAACAGCACGAGCAGCGCGGTGCCCAGGGCACCCCCGGCCAGCAGCACCCACCCCGTCGCCCGCAGCGACGTACCCACGCCCCGCCGGGCCCACAGCGCCCCCAGGCAGTACGGCACCAGCCACCCCGCGGGCAGGTTGAGCCACCCCGTCCACGGCGCTCCGCCGTTCCCGAAGCGGTACACGTCCACGTACAGGACGACCGCGAGCGGCCACAGCGGATGCACTCGGGACACGAGCGGCGTCGCCGCCGTCAGGGCCGCGAAGACCAGCAGGAACCACAGCGGCGACAGAACCAGTTTGACCAGGGTGTGCAGCGTGTCGAGCCCCACGCCCGACGCGAGCATCCCGCCCGCCGCGACCAGCCACACCACGAGCACCGCCGCCACCGGCCGGAACAGCCTCCCGAGCCGCGCTCGCAGCCACTGCCCGTACGTCACACCCCGGGCGCGGGCGGACGCGTAACTCTTCGTCGCAACCTGCCCGCCCACCAGGAAGAACACGGCCAGCGTCTGGAACGCCCAGGATATGGGCGCCAGTTGGGGCATGTGCTGGAGCGGGCTCGCGGCGCGTACCGTGCCGCTGTCGAAGACGAGCGCGGTGACCAGCCAGTGGCCGAGCACCACCCCGAGGATGGCGAAGGCCCGCAGCGCGTCCACGGCACGGTCACGGCCGGCCGGTGTCGCGTCCTCGATACGGCGGACTAGGTCACGCATGACGACCCCCCTCCAGCCCCTCTCCGTTCACGATCCGGGCGATGTTCTTCAGCGGTACGGAGCCGGGCTTCAGGTAGTCGCTGTGCCCGCCGGGCCCCGCGTCGAAGAGCTGGGCGCCGAAGTGACGGGATACGGGGTCGGTGCCGAACCCGACCGTCACACAGGGGAGTTGGAGGCTGGCGTGCGGTACGTCGGAGATCCAGTCGGCACCGCCCCGGCCCGCCCACACCGCGGCCCGGGTGTGCAGCGCGGCCGCCGTGTCGAACCCCGTTCCAGGGCTCCCGTACAGGACGACGGCGGCGACATCGACGCCGGACGCCGCCTTCGCGCAGACCACCGAGCCGTAGGAGTGGCAGAGGAGAGTGGTGCGGGCGGCGGACTTGGCTGCCACCAACTCTCGTACGAATGACGTCAGTTGGGGTGCAGCGTCATCCGCCCGGCCCGGCGTCAGGATCTCGGGGCTCACCGTGGCAGGGGTCTCGTACCCCATCCAGGCGATGACCGCCGCGCGCGGGCCGAGCTGCTGCGACAGGGCCAGCGCGCCGTTCCGGAGCCGCGCGTACTGGTCGAGATTGGTGTCCGAGCCCGGGACCAGGACCGCGATGCGCTCCGCGCGGGCCAGGTCGCCGAACACCTCGGCGGTGCGTCCGCCGTCGCGCCCGTCGAAGGAGAGGAAGGTCCGGCCCGGCTCCGCCATCGCGTCCAGTGCCCGCGCCCTGCGCCGGTCCCCGTAGTCGTCGGCCATCTTCCCGGCGGCCAGGACGGCGGCGCGGTTGGCCGCGTACCGGGCGTCGAGACCGGCCACCGTGAGCGGGCCGAGATCGGCCGGAGCGGGTGCGGGCACCGCGGCAGGCCGGGCCGCACCCGACAGCGGCACCGCCACCGACGCGGCGACGAGCAGCGCGACCAGGGACCGGCGCAACCGCCCGGTACGCGGATGCGGATGTCTGCCATCTGGTTGCTGGCCGTGCGGCGAGCGGCGCGACGCCATGAGGGACCCTTCCGTACCGGTGCATTGCTGCTGTCGGTAAGGAAGTTATGAATCGGCCCATGTCATCGGCGTCGCCCTGGAGAGCTCACTTCTCGGGTGGCTCCTGAGAGCGAGGGGGTGGCTCCCGAGTACTACGGGAGCACTACGCAGTCACCGTTTGACCGGCTCGTCCTTCCGCGCGGACTGCAACCGATACGGCACATCGATCACCGTCACCCCCGGCATGAACAGCAGTCGCGCCTTCAGCCGCAGCGCGTTCTGGTTGTGCAGCGGCTGCTCCCACCAGTGGCCCACGATGTACTCGGGGATGACCACGGACACCATCGCCCCCGGATCGGAGTCCGCCGTCTCCTTCACGTGGGCGAGCACCGGGGCGACGACCTCGCGGTACGGCGAGTCGATGATCTTCAGTGGTACGCCCAGGTCATGCTCGGCCCACTGTTCGCGCAGCTTGACCGCGTCCTCGTCGGCGGCGGCCGTGAGCGCGGTCAGCGTGTCGGGCCGCAGCGCCTGGGCGAAGCCGATCGCCTTCAGGGTGGGCGCGTGCACACTGGCGACGAGGACGAACGCGTGGTGGCGGGAGGGCCTGCGCGGCTTGGCGTCCGGGGGCACGGCGACCTCCCTCGCCACCTGCTCGTAATGGCGCCGTACACCCTTCATCCCGAAGAACAGGAGCGGCATCGCGATGATGACCAGCCACGCCCCGTGCGTGAACTTGGTGATCAGGACGATGACGAGGACGATCGCGGTCATGGTCGCGCCGACCGAGTTGATGGCGAGTGAGCGGTGGATGTGCCGCCGGTTCTCCCGACCCTTCGGGGTCGCCAGCTCCTTGCGCCAGTGCTTGACCATGCCGGCCTGCGACAGCGTGAACGAGACGAAGACGCCGATGATGTACAGCTGGATCAGCCGCGACAGCTCCGCGTCGAACGCCACGATCAGCGCGATCGCGGCCAGCGCGAGCAGCACGACACCGTTGGAGTAGACGAGCCGGTCGCCCCGGTTGTAGAGCTGGCGCGGCGCGTACCGGTCGCGGGCCAGGATCGAGGCGAGCATCGGGAACCCGTTGAACGCGGTGTTCGCGGCCAGGATCAGCACGCCCGCAGTGAACGTCTGCACCAGGTAGAACATGATGTCCACGTGCCCGAACGTGGCCCGCGCGATCTGCGCGAGCGCGGTGGACATCGCGGTCCCGGCGGGCAGCCCCAACTCCGTGGGGTCGGCGGCCACATGGACCTTGTAGACCATGGCGAGCGCGGTGATCCCGGCGAACATGGTGACCGACAACAGGCCCATCGCGGCAAGGGTGTTGGCGGCGTTGCGGCTCTTCGGCTTCTGGAACGCGGGGACGCCGTTGCTGATCGCCTCCACACCCGTCAGCGCCGTACACCCGGAGGCGAACGCACGCATGGCGAGCAGCACGACGGCGATCCCGGCGTACGTCCCGGCCGCCTGGATGGGCAGCGCGGCGGACTCCGCGCGGATGGTGGCGCCGGTGGCGAGCCGCACCGCGGCGAACGCGAACATCACGTAGATCACGAACACGAAGCCGTACGTGGGGATCGCGAAGACCCGCCCCGACTCGCGCACCCCCCGCAGGTTCATGACGGTCAGGATCACCACGAACGTGACGGACAGGGCGACTTGGTGATCGGCGAGCGAAGGAATCGCGGACGTGATGGCCGCCACGCCGGAGACCACGGACACCGCAACGGTGAGTACGTAGTCGACGAGCAGCGCGCTGGCCGCGGTGAGCGCGGCGGTGGGCCCGAGGTTCTCGGCACTGACGACGTACGCGCCGCCGCCCCCCGGATAGGCGTAACAGGTCTGCCGGTACGAGGCCACCACAACCACCAGCAGGAAGATGATGGCCGCCGCCGCGTACCAGGTGAGGTGCAGCAGGGTGGCTCCGCCGAGCGCGAGGATCAGCAGGATCTCCTCGGTGGCGTACGCGACCGAGGAGAGCGGGTCGCTACAGAAGATCGGCAGCGCGAGCCGCTTGGGCAGCAGCGTCTCACCCAGCCGGCTGGTGTCCAGCGGCCGCCCGACCAGCATCCGCTTCGCGGAACTCGAAACTCCCATAACTGAGGAAAGTAGCCGTAATGCCCCATATCTAATGGTTTGCCGCACCGGCTGCGGCCGTACGGGTGATTTCACGTTCCGTGCGCGGACGGTGACCGTACGGAGCTACCCTCGATGGGCAGTACGCCCGACCCATCCAACACCGGTGTGGCACAAGGGAGTTGCCCATGCGACCCAAGGACCTCAACCCGTGGGACTCACCCCGCGCCTTCTACGGCACCGAGCTGCGCCGCAAACGCGAGGAGGCGGGCCTCTCCCAGGAGGAACTGGGCGCGCTGGTCTTCTGCTCGGGCGCGTACATCGGCCTGATGGAGTCGGCGACCCGCCGCCCGACCAAGGAAATGGCCAAGCTGCTCGACGCTGCGCTGCACACGGACGGCATCCTGACCCGGATGTGCGAGGCGATGGAGCAGGCTTCGCAGCATGCGGAGTACTTCCGCCTTGCGGCGGAGCTTGAGGCGATGGCTTCCGCGATCTTCCACTGGACGCCCATGGTGGTGCCGGGCCTCCTACAGACTCCGGCGTACACCCGCGCCCTGACCCGTGCGGGTCGGCCTTTCGCGTCCGAGGAGGACGTCGAGCACAACGTGTCGACCCGCAGGGAACGGGCCAAGCTTCTTGATGGACCGACGGCGCCTGAGTTGTGGTGCATCCTGCATGAGTCCGCGCTGCGGATCCCCGTGGGCGGCGCCGAGGTGATGCGTGAACAGCTGGCTCACATCTGCGAGTTGGCGAACAGCGGTGCCGTAGTGGTGCAGCTGCTGCCGTTCGACGCAGGGCCATTGCCTCTCATGCACGCATCGGTCAAGGTGATGGCGTTCACCGATGCCCCGCCGGTCGTCTACCTCGAAGCAGCCCATTCTGGCCAGCTGTTGGACAGCCCGGCCCTGGTGGCGAGCTACTTCAAAGCCTACGATCTCGCCAGGGCCGTCGCGTTGTCGCCGACGGCGTCCCTGGCCATGATCCAGGCGGCGATGGAGGACTACGCAGCATGAAGATAACGCGTTCCCTGGCCGCTGCCCGCTGGAGGAAGTCCTCCTACAGCAACGAGGAAGGCGGGGACTGTCTCGAAGTGGCGGAGGGCGCGTGGCGCAGGTCGTCCTACAGCAATGCTGAGGGCGGTAACTGCGTGGAGGTAGCCGACGGCGCATGGCGTAAGTCCTCACACAGCAACGCTGAGGGCGGAAGCTGCCTTGAGGTGGCCGACGGGGCTTGGCGTAAGTCGTCGCACAGCAACGCGGACGGCGGCGACTGCCTCGAAGTGGCTGACGGCTTCGGGACGGTCATCCCAGTCCGGGACAGCAAGAACCCAACCGGACCGGTACTCGTCGTGGGTGTCACCGCGTGGGCCCGTTTCGTGGGCGAGGTCAAGGCGTCCTGAGCGGGGGCGGCTGCATAGGATCGGCGCCATGGCGATACCGCAACTGCCCTCCGTACCACCGGAGTCCTGCCCGCTGTGCGACGGGAAGGTCGAGTCCGTCACGGTCTACGCGGGCATGTCCCTTCCCACGGTCAAGTTCTACCGTCCGGACAAGATGTTCGCCAGAACGAGCGCGCTCGATGCCGTGGCCTGCGTGGACTGCGGACACATGCTGCTCTTCCTGGAGAACCGGGGGATCCTGGCGCCGGGGAAGTAGCGGTCAGCGGGGTCAGGCGGCCTTGGGCTGGGCGGCCTGGGCGTGCTTGAGGGTGCGCAGGATCAGCCACTGGTCGCCCCAGGCCATCGCGGCACCGATGACCGCCATCACGATCCCGAGCGTGAGCTGCCCGGCAGCCGCGCCCAGCGCGAGACCGGCGACACCCAGCCCGTACCGGATGACGAACCGGACGACGAGGAGACCGAGCGCCAGGAACCGGGTCCGCTTGTTCTTCCACAGCGACTTCATGTACCGCATACGAGCCTTGAGAACCGTGAACGCCAGCACGATCTGCACGATCGCCACCACCGGAATCAACGCGTACAGCACCGGGTAGGCACGAGCGATGTCGAAGATCCCCGCGAAGAGCCCCACCAGCGGGAAGTACCAGTTCGGCAACCCCTTGAGCACGACACCCTCGACGCCAGACTCCTCGGCCTCGACCTGAACCGGCATCTCCATCACAACCGTGGCACTCATGGCGTTCCCCTCACCGTTTCCCACCGCCCGCCGGCCCCTTGCCGACACCACAGATACTCCCGCCGGGAAGGCATCCCACGGCAGAGCGAAGAATCCCGACTGCCACAGGACAAATGTCATCGCCGTCGACCGCCTCGGGGCGCACAGTGAGTTCGGCGTCATCGAGGACCACGGCCACACCCGCCAGCCGCAACCCCGTCGCGACTCAACTGAGGCCTCTGGTTAGGGTCATACGGCCGCGAAGACTACGGGGAGGGACATCCAGTGGGCGATGACGGCGAGATCCTCGACATCAAGACCGCTGACTTGAAGGCGACCGCACCGACGTTCCACGAGCAGAGCGTGGCGATGGAGCGTGCTCTGAGCACGCTGGCGGGATCGTTGGCCAAGGCGGGGGCCGCGTGGGGTGATGACAAGCCGGGCGAGCAGTTCCATGACAAGTACGGCCCGCTCATCGCCCGGATCGACAAGTCAGCCAGGATCGTCAAGGACGGGCTGGCCAGCATCAACCTGGCCATGGTCGACATGGCAGATGGGCACATCGACAACGACGCCCTGATCGGTTCCATGTTCCGCAAGCCGGTGCCGCGGCCCAACCAGCAGCATGATGACGCCGGAAACCGCGACGGGAGTCCGGGTCAGTGAGTGCCGGCGACAAGGTCCGGGAGATCGTCACTGACGTCACCGGTATCGAGTGGCCCGCCGGCGATGTGGGCAAGCTGCGCGACATCGCCAACGCCTGGCGGAAGTTCGCCGACGACATGGAGGACGTAGCCGCAGCCGCCAACAAGGCCGCCCAGGCGTTGATCCACAACAACAAGGGCGAGGCCATCGCGGCCTTCGCCGACCCGTTCTGGGCCCGCTACTACCGGGACAAGAAGGGCTGGCTCCAAGATCTCGTCGACGGTCCTCGTGACCTGGCGAAGGGGATCGACAGCTACGCCGACGCCGTGGCCGAGGCCAAGAAGAAGCTCGACCACGAGCTGGAGATCGCCGGAGCCACCATCGCCGTAGGCACCGGCCTCGCCTTCTTCACCCTCGGCATCTCCGAGGCGGCTGCCGCGGCTGCCACCACCGCGATCGTCGAAGTAGCCACCACCGCCGGTATAGCCCTCACCACCGAGGTCGCCACCATCGCGGGCACAGCTTTCGCCACCGCCGCCATCGCAGGCATCGAGTCCGTCACCGTCGACCTCGCCGTCGCCCAGCCACTCAAGATTGCCGCTGGATTGCAGGGCGGTTTCAGCCTCGACGAGGCAAGCGGCGCAGTTACCGACGGCATGCTCTACGGGGGCCTGTTCGGCGCCGCCGGCAGCACGGCTCAAGTAGGCGCCGAAGCAGGCGGTTTCAAAGAACTCTTCGGTACCCCACTGAACCTCAGCAGAAATCCTTTTGCACAGCTGCCGGGACAAGGGTTGCCAGGAATGCCGACGTCGGGGCGTTCACCGTTTGAGGTGAGCAGAGGGAGCAACCCCGCCGAACTGCCGTCATTCGCCGAAGTCAAACAAGCCGTAATAGGCAGCAACCCCAAGCCCATTGCGGGGAAATGGCCAGATACCGACGGCCGCTACTACGCGACGCGAGTACTGGAGGGCGGCCGACCGGACGGGGAAACAGTGCTGGCCGGGCATGGCTTCTACAAATCTGGTGCCGGAGATATCACGGTGCCTCCAGGGACAACCCTCTCTTTCTATATCGAGCACGGTAAAATGATCCCTGGACTAAATGGGGTAGCAGTGGAAGGCGGCTCCTATCCTGGAGCGGCAGTCGAGACGTTCCATCCGGGCGACAAAATACCGAACTATACACTTGGCCCGCCTGAAGCACTGGGACAGGGCGGATTCACCGTATACGAGAATTCGACTACAGTCGGCCGAAAAACCAGCTTGTCGGACCTATTGAAACCCGATATGGGAAATGTGCACTGGGCCGCATGCAGGGAGGAGGTAAAGTAGGCCCTGCTTGACTGGTAATGCAATTAATACGGGAGGGGCTTCGATGGGAAGCGACACTCACTCGACGTGGCCATGGGTAATGACCGAGGCCGCGCTCGTCATCAAAGGCGCCGACATGGACCCTGCTGTCGTCACACAGGAACTGGTGCTCAATCCGACCTCCACCCGAGCGCCTGGATACGACCGGTGGGATACGAGCGGTTCAACGGATGGGCGGTGGCGGCTTGAGTTCGATAACGATTACTCACGGGATTTCTCGTTGCAGATGGACGCGCTCTTGTCCGTCGCCGAGGACAAGAGGGCACAGATCGCGAACCTGGTAGCGCAGGGGTATGAGGCCATCCTTTCGGTGTACGGGTTCGCGGGCCATGACGGTTCCCTGCCGTTCACCGCAGAGCAGATGGCGCGTGCCGCGAGCATCGGGATCCCTCTCGTGCTGACCCCCAACTTGAACGAACGCTGAGCTTAGGCGCGGAGATACCAAATTGTCTGCACAGTCCTGGAAAACCGTTTCGACGTCGCTCGTGGTGACTCGAACCGTCCTCGACCCGCAAGCCATCAGCGATGCGCTTGAACTGCCTCGGGCAGGCAGCATCAGTGAGGCCGGCGTCGGCGTTGTCTCCCAAGAGGGCTGGTGGGCCCTCGTGTATTCGGAGACCAACTCCCCACGCCTGGAGCAGCAGCTGAAGTCGCTCGCGAGCCACATCCAACCGCGCGCCGCAAAGATCAGGGAACTGATCTCCTTGGGTTATTCGGTGCACATCGAAATCTCCGGGGTTGCCGAAACAGGCGACACCCTTTTCATTTCCCCTGCTTCCCAGCAGCAGCTTGCCGTCATGGCTCTTCCGGTGAGGTGCACGGTCCTCTCCGTTACAGGAGAGCCAGCAACTGACCCGCTGGATTGGCTCGACTGACGGGACAGGGTCCGGCGCCACTACCCCCGCACTCCGGGCCATCCACAACAGGACGAATCCGTGACGTACGACCTGATCCCGTCCCCGGGAAACAGGTCTGACGCCGGAAAGCACTGAACATGCCGGAGCCCCCGTCCTCCTGGGGGCTGGAGGAGCGGGGGCGCCGGGGGCAGCGAGGTCAGACGGCCTTGACCTGGGCGTGCTTGAGGGTGCGCAGGATCAGCCACTGGTCGCCCCAGGCCATCGCGGTACCGATGACCGCCATCACGATCCCGAGCGTGAGCTGCCCAGCAGCCGCACCCAGCGCGAGACCGGCGACACCCAGCCCGTACCGGATGACGAACCGGACGACGAGGAGCCCAAGCGCCAGGAACCGGGTCCGCTTGTTCTTCCACAGCGACTTCATGTACCGCATACGAGCCTTGAGAACCGTGAACGCCAGCACGATCTGCACGATCGCCACCACCGGAATCAGCACGTACAGCACCGGGTAGGCACGAGCGATGTCGAAGATCCCCGCGAAGAGACCCACCAGCGGGAAGTACCAGTTCGGCAGCCCCTTGAGCACGACACCCTCGACGCCAGACTCCTCGACCTGAACCGGCATCTCCATCACAACCGTGGCGCTCATGGCGTTCCCCTCACCGTTTCGCACTGCCCGCCGGCCCCTTGCCGACACCACAAATACTCCCGCCGAAGAGGGGCCCCGCGGCAGAGCGAAGAATCCCGACTGCCACAGGACAAATGTCCCGGGAGCCGACCGGTGCCCCCCAATGGCCGACGGCACGGGACGAGGCCGAGGCTTCTCTTCGCGTCGGCGGTGGCCTGAGACACACTCACCCATATGCCACAGAGCGGGAGTTATTAACGCTATGAAATGCCAATCAGTGTGTACGTTCAGTGCGGTCAGCGGATCGGAGGGATCCACCCTCGCCGGGCCCGAGCGCCGCGTACGACGGGCACTCCTGAGGCAGCCCCGGCCGCACCCCGGCGGCCCGGACTGAGTCCGCGTACCTGGTGGGTGAGGGGAGTTGGGTGTCCGTGGCGGATGTCGAGTCGACCGGTGGTGAGTGCCTGGGGGGGCGTGCGGCCGAATTCTGGTTCGTCCTGGGGGCGGGCCTGAAGGGACGGGAACTGACGGGACGTATCGCGGAGGCGTTCTCCTCGGAGTTCGGTGACCGGTGTGCCGTGGTGTGCAGCAAGGATCTGCTGATGGCCGTGCAGGGCGGGCGGCCGGCGCTGTTCGACCTGGACGGGTGCGAACTGGCCGCGCCGAAGCTCGCGTACGCACGGGTGTGGACGCCCGCGGCGCGCACCGACCGCGAGATCACGCTGTTGCGGCACCTGGAGGCGATGGGAACCGTTCTGCTGAACCCGGTCGATGCGGTGCTGGCATGTCTGAACAAGTTCTGGCACCTGCAGCAGCTCGCCCTCGCGGGCCTTCCGGTGCCCGACACCTGGACGTACGCCGATGCGCCGCTGGCGGAGGCGATCCGGGCCGGGGCACCGCAGCCGTGTGTCGTGAAGGCGGTGCGCGGCCACCGCGGCGAGCAGGTGTTCCTGGCTCCCCACCGGGCGATGCTCCAAGGCATCCAGGGCAGCCTCGGCCAGGACAGCCCGTACCTGTTCCAGGAGTATCTGGAGTACTCGTACGGGCGTGACCTGCGGGTGATCGTGGTCGAGGGCCGTGCGGTGGCGGCACAGGTCCGTACCGCGCCGGACGGGGAGTTCCGGTCCAACCTGGCGCTGGGCGGGACCGCGCGGGTGTGCACGGGCCGCTATCCGGAGGGCGAGAAGCTGGCCGTGCGGGCCGCGGAGGTGCTGGGCCTGGGCGTGGCGGGGGTCGATCTGCTCTTCGCGCCGGGCGGCGGCTTCACCCTGTGCGAGGTCAATGCGAATGTCGGCTGGCGACCCGCGATGCCGGGCGTCACCCGGGCCGTCGTGGCGGCCTGCCGGACCCGCCTGCGCGCGGCAGCCCAGAAGGTGCCTGCCGTCTGGTGAACATCGACTCCTCGCCGGCCAGGAGATGGGCCCTGCACCTGCCGTCCCGCCCGTCGCGGCGCTGGCCCCTGCTGAAGAGCCCCAACTTCCGGCTCTTCGCCCTCGGCCAGACCGCGTCCAACACCGGAACGTGGATGCAGAAGGTGGCCCAGGACTGGCTGGCCCTGGAGTTGTCGCACGGAAACGGGACCGTCCTCGGCATCACCACGGCCCTGCAGTTCCTGCCGCTGCTGATCCTCGGCCCGTACGGCGGCGTCCTCGTGGACCGGTACTCGCGGCGGCGGATCCTGATGGTCACCCAGGCGGTGATGGGCGTGATCGCGCTGGCTCCCGCCGCCCTGGTGGTGACGGGCACGGTGGACCTGGACGCCCTGTATGCCCTGGCCCTGGCGTTCGGGCTGACCATGGTCGTCGAGAAGCCGGCCCTTCAGGCCTTCATCGCGGAATCCGTGGGCCCGGGCCAGCTGGTCAGCGCCCTGGCCTTCAACAGCGCGGTCCTCAACCTCGCCCGCATGGCGGGCCCGGCGCTGGCCGGCCCCCTCATCGTGGTGTGCGGCCCGGCACCGGCCTTCGTGGCCAACGCGCTGTCCTACCTGGCCGTGGTCGTCTGCCTGCTCCGCATGGACCCCGCGTCCCTGAACCCGGCCCCGCCCACCACCCGCGCGGCGGGCCAGGTGCGGGCGGGGCTGCGTTACGTGGGCGACCACCCCGATCTCGCACGGACGCTGGTGCTCGTCGCGATCGTCGCCGCATTCGGCATGAACTTCCAGATCACCACCGCCCTCATGGCCACCCACGTCTACCGGGCACCGGCCGCCACCTTCGGACTCGGCAACGCGGCACTCGCCGCCGGATCCGTACTCGGCTCCCTGCTCGCCGTCCGCTACCAGCGGCCCAGCGGCGGCCACATGGCAGCCGCGGCGACGGTCTTCGGCGTCCTGGAAGCAGCGAGCAGCCTGATGCCGGATCAACTGGCCTTCCTCCTCATGCTGATTCCTACGGGCACGGCACTGTTGGTGTTCCTGACGGCCGCCAAGGCCCGGCTCCAGCTCGGCGTCGGCGACGACATACGGGGCCGGGTGATGAGCCTGTACATGCTGGCCTCCCTCGGCACGACACCCCTGGTCGCCCCCTGCATCGGCTGGCTGGCCCACGCCGCGGGGCCCCGGGCCGCCCTGGCCCTGGGCGGGGCGGTGTCAGCGGCGGCGGCGGTGACGGTCGGCGTGCTCCACCGGAGGCCGTCGCCCCTGACGAACGGCCGCCCGCCGGTCACGACACCCGCCCCGGCGCGGTGACGACGCCCTTCCGCAGACTCGGCCCCTGAACATGCCGGAGCCCCCGTCCTCCTGGGGGCTGGAGGAGCGGGGGCGCCGGGGGTAGCGAGGTCAGACGGCCTTGACCTGGGCGTGCTTGAGGGTGCGGAGGATGAGCCACTGGTCGCCCCAGGCCATCGCGGTACCGATGACCGCCATCACGATCCCGAGCGTGAGCTGCCCAGCGGCCGCACCCAGCGCGAGACCGGCGACACCGAGCCCGTACCGGATGACGAACCGGACGACGAGGAGACCGAGCGCCAGGAACCGAGTGCGCTTGTTCTTCCACAGCGACTTCATGTACCGCATACGGGCCTTGAGAACCGTGAACGCGAGCACGATCTGCACGATCGCCACCACCGGAATCAGCGCGTACAGCACCGGGTAGGCACGAGCGATGTCGAAGATCCCCGCGAAGAGCCCCACCAGCGGGAAGTACCAGTTCGGCAGCCCCTTGAGCACGACACCCTCGACGCCAGACTCCTCGACCTGAACCGGCATCTCCATCACAACCGTGGCGCTCATGGCGTTCCCCTCACCGTTTCCCACTGCCCGCCGACCCCTTGCCGACACCACAAATACTCCCGCCGGAGAGGGGCCCCACGGCAGAGCGAAGAATCCCGACTGCCACAGGACAAATGTCCCGGGAGCCGACCGGCGCCCCCCAATGGCCGACGTCTCGGTCCGTTGAGCATCCAGCCGAGCAGGCCGAGGACGAAACGGTGCGCGCTGTCGGCGTCGGCGCCGAAGTGCATCGGCGCGGCAAGGCCTTCGACATGCGGCTCGCGGAAGCCCGCCTCGGTGAGCAGCCTGCGGGCCCGGCCGGGTCGGAAAGCCCGAACGGGCCGGTCGTCCCGGGCCGATCGCCGAGGCACCGAGGAAGCGGTCCCGGTAGCCGCGCAGCGCGAGGTCGAACTGGTCGGCGTTACGACCCAGTGGACGACAAGCCCGGGTGATCCGGTGGTCCCTCCCCCACCCCCCTCACATATGCACCACCCCTTCCGAAGGCCCGACCGCCGGGCGTGGCGGGCCCTTTCGGTACAGGATCACCGACACCACCAGGCCCAGCGCGAAGAACGCCGCCGACCACCAGTACGCCGTCGAGTAGCTGTGCAGCTGGGCCTGGACCCTCACCGCGGGGGTGGGCCGGCGGCCCACCAGATAGTTCGTGGCCGCGCTCGTCGCCAGCGTATTCAGCAGCGCCGTGCCGATCGAACCGCCCACCTGCTGGCTGGTGTTGACCATCGCCGAGGCGACGCCCGCGTCGTGCGCGGCCACCCCCGCCGTGGCCATGCTCATCGCCGGAGCGAAGATCAGGCCCATACCGACGCCCATCACCAGCAGCGGGGGCAGCACATGCCCGGCGTATCCGCTCGTCGCGTCGAGCGCCGTCATCCACGCGAGCCCGGCCGCCCCCAGCCCCATGCCCAGCGGCACGATCGGCTTCGCGCCCAGCCGGGGGACCAGTTTGTTCTGCGCGACCACCGAACTCACGATCATCGCGAACACCATCGGCAGGAAGGCGAGCCCGGTCTTGACCGGCGAGTACCGCAGGATCTGCTGGAGGTAGTACGTCAGGAACAGGAACACGCCGAACATGCCCGCGCCCGAGATGAACATGACCAGGTACGAGGCACCCCGGTCCCGGTCCAGTACGACGCGGAGGGGGAGCAAGGGGTGCTTCGCCCTTGTCTGCCATGCGGCGAATGCCATCAGGAGCACGCCGCCCACCGCCAGGAATCCCCAGGTCTGCACCGAACTCCACGCGTGCGTCTCCGCGTTGGAGAAGCCGTACACGATGCAGAACAGGCCCGCCGAGACGAGGACCGTGCCCGGGATGTCGAGCTTCGGGCGGTCCTGCGGGGCCCCCGGGTGCAGCAGGCGCAGCGCGCCGAGGAAGGCCAGCGCGGCGAAGAGGAGGTTGACGTACAGGCACCAGCGCCAGTCGAGGTACTCGGTCAGCACTCCGCCGAGCAGCAGTCCCACCGCGCCGCCCGTACCCGCGACCGCGCCATAGATGCCGAACGCCTTCGCGCGTTCCTTCGGATCGGTGAATGTGGTGGTCAGGAGTGAGAGGGCCGCCGGTGCCAGCAGCGCGCCGAACACGCCCTGCAGGGCCCGGGCGGTGACCAGCACGTCGAAGTTGGGCGCCGCGCCGCCGATCGCGGAGGCGAGCGCGAAGCCGACCAGGCCGGTCAGGAAGACGACCTTGCGTCCGACGAGGTCGGCGATCCGCCCGCCGAGCAGCAGCAGCGAGCCGAAGGCCAGCGCGTACGCCGTGACGATCCACTGGCGGTTTCCGTCGGTGAAGCCGAGATCGCGCTGCGCGGAGGGCAGCGCGATGTTCACGATGGTCGCGTCGAGGACGACCATGAGCTGGGCGAGCGCGATCACACCGAGGACGAGCCAGCGGTGCTCGTGCCTGGCCCCGGTGTGCGGGGCCATCGGCGGCGGCACGCCTTCACGGGCGTACGCGACGCCCGGCGGCGGAGCGGTGCCCGGCTGCGGGGCGGCGAGCGACCTCGGCCGCTCGGACGCGGCCGCTATGCGCTCGGCGCGCCCTACCTCGACAGAGTCCTTGGTGTGACGGCCCATGTGCCGGTCTCCTCGGTGGTCTCCTGGACCCCTTCCTCACGCTAAGTGAGGCCCAGGCGTTCCGCCACGCGAGTGAACGCGGGCCCCGCGAGCGCCCGTACGCGCCTGCCGTGCCGGGCCCGGCCCCGGCGGCACCGTCCCTATTCGTCCCAGGCACGGCTGGGACGAATTCCGCCGTTGCTCCCCGGACACAGTTGCTGACACAGGGTCACTTACTCGGGGACCCCGCACCTTGGAGAGACACACATGAACCGAAGCACCGTGCGTAGCGGCGTCGTCGCCGTCGCCGCCCTGCTCGCGCTGTTCCCGGCCACCGCGATGGCCGCGACCCCCGCCGCCGCGTCCGCCGCCCCGGCGCAGGCGACCGTTGCCACCGCCCATCACCACCACCGGATCCACGCCCGTGGTGTGGTGGTCACCGCGTACGGCCACCGGCTGCACATCCGCTCCGGCGCCGGCACCTCCTACCGGACCACCGGCACCCTCCGCTCGGGGCGCAAGGTGTATCTGACCTGCAAGACGAACGGCACCTCGGTGCACGGCAACCGTGTCTGGTACCGCCTGGCCGGACACCACGGCCGTTACGTCTCCGCCCACTACGTACGGGTCCCGGCCGGGTCCTCCCTGCCGTGGTGCTGAGCACCGGGATCTGACGGTCGGGCCCTGACCGTCGGGGACTTGCGGTCGGGGCCCGACCCACCACCTCGCCCGTTCGCCCAAGGGGCCGGAGCTTGACTCCGGCCCCTCTGGGGTACAGATGCCCCCGGAACAGGATGTTGTGGACTTTTGGGAGGGACCGCGTGGCCCAGTGGCGACAGCTGCCCGAGTCGACCCGACCCGAACTCAGGCTCCTCGTCGAGGAGTTGAGGCACCTCAAACAGACCTCGGGCCTGAGCCTGGCCGGTCTGGCCACCCGAACCGCGTACAGCAAATCCGCCTGGCACCGCTATCTCAACGGCGACAACCTCCCGCCGCGCGACGCGGTCGACGCCTTCGGCGCCCTGGGCGGCGCCGAGCACCACGCGCGTCTCCTCGACCTCTGGGAACGCGCGGTACGGCCCCCTCGGCCCACCGCCTCGCCGCAACCGGAGCCGGAGCTGCCCGGGGCGCCCTCCGCCCGCCGCCCCCACCGCCGCACGATCACCGTCGCCGCCGCGCTCGCGCTGGTCACCAGCGCCGCCTGGGCCGCCCTGCCGCACCATCACGAAGCGGCCCCGGGCGCCCCCGCGCCGACCGCCTGCCAGGGTGCGAGCTGCCAGGGCGACGCCCCCTCCGCCTCCCCCTGCCGCACCGACGCCCGCACGCAGAGCGCCCTGACCACGGCCTCGTACGCGGTGAGGCTCCGCTACAGCCCGTCCTGCGACACCATCTGGTCCGAAGTACGCAACAGCTCGACCGGCGCGGACACCGAGAGCCCGATGCTGGTGGCCCCCGACCCGCAGCAGGCCGAGGCGTGCGCGGAGGTCAACCACAAGATGCTGTGCACGGGCGACGTGCCGCCGGGACAGCCCTGACTTTGGGCCCGCTGCTCGAAGACGCGGCCGAAGAGCCCTAACCCCCGACGGCCGTCCCCGCCTTCTTCCAGTTGTCCCGCAGCCGCGTCAGATAGTCCGACGCCTGGCTCCCCGTCTTCGCCCCCCGCGCGAACGCCGCCATATTGCCGCCGCCCGCGTTGTATCCGAGCGCCATCAGCTCCTCCCGCGTGTACGAACCCGCCCAGTGCGAGGGGAGCTGCGCGGACATGTCGTGCAGGTACCAGGCCGCCGCCTCCACCGCGAGCGCCCGGTCGTCCGGCAGCTCCTCCCACTTGCGGGACGCGAAGTCCCGCCCCCGCTTGGTCTGGTCGAACGCCGCCCGGTGCATGTTCGCGATGCCGAACGCCGCGTCCGGCTTGTACTTCTGCCAGCTCCGCTCGAAGGCCGCGTCGTGCGGCTTGTAGTCCTCGTTGTAGAGGATCGCCATCAGGAGCTGCGCACTGACCCCGGCCTTCTTCGCGTACGTACGGACCTGGGGTGCGTAGTCGGCGGGGTCGTACGAGCCACTCGGCGAGGACGGGGCGGGTGACGGCTTCGCGGACGAGGACGCCCCGGCCGGCGGTGTACGCGCCGGGCTCCCCGAATCCGAGCCCAGCAGCCCGACGTGTACGCATCCCCAGCCGATGAGCGCGGCAATCGGAAGCAGCAACCACTGGGCACGCCCGCGCCTGCGCTGTTCAGCCATCGCCACCCTGTCTGTCGGGTCCGGGCCCGTCGCGCCCGTTCCAGGAAAGCCCAGTCTAGGAAAGCGCCCTTCGAAGCGACCCGACTGCATGAGGGGGAATCACTCCCCCCAATCAATGCCGAGGGGGAATGTGCGGCCCTGTTGGAGTGTGGGAGGTGTGGGGGTGCGAGTGGCGACGCACCGGGCCCCGTGGGCCACTGTCGCCGCCACTCCCCCGTCCGCTCCCCCGTGCCCTTTCAGGTTCTCGCACGGCACGACCCGTTCCATCCCCCGAGCGAACCATCCGTCTCCCCCGCGCGGGGGAGCCGTTCCGGCGGCTGCTCGCATACCGTCAGGACAAGGTGAGTACGGCATTTCCGCGCACCTTGCGGGCCCGCAGGTCGGCGATGACCTCGGCCGTCCGCGACCAGTCGCGGACCGAGCCGATCTCGGGGTGCAGCCGCCCGGCTTCGACCAGGCGGACGAGTGTGGCGAGGTCGGAGGCGTACGACGTGTCGGAGGAGGTGTAGTCGAAGTGAGCGAGGCGGGCCTGGTTCGGGCCCTTGAAGAAGTCGAAGAAGTTCAGGGTCACAGGGGTGCGGCTGGCCTGGCCGAACCAGACGAGCAGTCCTCCGGGGGCGAGGCGGGCGAGGGCCGCGGGGAGCGAATCTCCGCCGACCGATTCGAGGACGATGTCATACGGCCCCTCGGCCTCGGCTACGGCCGTGACCAGCTCGGTCGCGCCCAACTCGACCAACCGGGCGCCTCGTTCGGGGGTCGCGACGACGGCGGTGACGGCGGCGCCCGACGACGCGGCGAGCTCGGTCACATAGTGGCCGACGCCGCCGCTCGCGCCGGTGATCAGGACGCGGCGGCCGGCGACGGGGCCCGCCGCGCGGAGCAGCCGCAGTGCGGTCATGCCCGCGAGCGGCAGAGCTGCGGCGGTCACGGCGTCGACGCTGTCGGGGAGTTGGGCGACACTCGCGCTCGCCACCGCGACCCGTTCGGCCCATCCGAACGCGGGCGGGTGCGCCACCACCCGGGTGCCCACAGCGGGGCCGCTCCCGTCGGCGGCGGGGCGTACGACCGTACCGGCCACGTCCTTGCCGGGCCGCCAGCCCGGCCACGTTCGGTCGAGCTGCCCGTCGAGCTGGAAGGTCTCGCCCCGGTTGACCGAATACGCCTCGACGGAGACGACCAACTCATCGTCGGCGGGACCTGGTTCGGGTGCCTCACCGAGGACGACGGGCTTGTCGGCCTCGTCGGGAGAGCCGGGCAGTAGGGCCTTCATGACGTTTCCTCTCGGAGGCTCGGGGGTGGGGGGTGGGGAGGGGTGGGGGGTGGGGGCCCCAGGGGTCAGACGAAGACGACGTTCTTGGCGTGCAGGGTGTCGAAGTACTCGCGCACCTCGACGATCCGCCCGTCCCGGACGGTGAAGATGGCCAGGCAGTGCTGGTCGTACGGCAGGCCCGACTTGGCGACGGCCCGCGTGTTCCACTCGGCGAGGACCCGCTCGCCGTCGGCCATGACACCCTCGAATTCGAGCTCGAGCGACTCCGCGTCGAGCCGCGACACCATCGCCGGGATGAACTCGTCGAGGATCGCGCTGGGGCCGACCCAAGTCCGCGACAGGGGCAGGTCACCGGCGAGCGTCCAGGTCACGTCCGGCGCGAAGAACTCCCGCAGGGCGTCGAAGTCGCCGGTGGTGAGGGTGTCCATGTAGTTGAGGATCACGGCGCGGCTGGCCTCGGTGGTGCTGGCGGTGGCGGCGGCGTTCGCAGGGGTGGTGGTGTCCGCGGGGGTGCTGGTCGAGGTGGTCATTTCCTGCTCCCTGGGGTGGGTTTCGCCGAGGTCTCCGGGGTTGTCCGGGGTGCCTCGTTCCGACACCTGAACACTAGGAAGGGGGCGTGTGCGGAGGGAAAGACCTGTTCGGGACCGCCCCATGCCGTACCGGCATAACGGCTGCTCACCCACGGTCGTAAGCTGCTCGGCATGTCCGAACTCCGTCGCCTGCGCTACTTCCTGGCCGTCGCCGAGGAGCGGAACTTCACGCGTGCCGCCGAACGTCTGCACATCGCCCAGCCCGCGCTCAGCCGCCAGGTCCGCCAGCTGGAGCAGGAGCTCGGGGTACGCCTCCTGGACCGCACCACGCACTCCGTCGAACCGACGGAAGCGGGGCGGCTGTTGATGGAGCGCGGGGCGGAGCTCTGCGAGTCGGCGGACCGGCTGTGGCGTGACGTGCGCGGCTTCGCCGAGTCCGAGCGGGACGCGCTGACGCTGGGGTACAGCACGAGCACGGGGTACGGGACCGCGCCCGCCCTGCTCGCGGCCCTCGCCTCGGCGCACCCTCACCTCGCGGTGACCACCCGGCTCCTGCCCACCGCCGACATCGTGTCCGGGGTGACCGACGGCACGCTCGACGCAGGCCTGGTCAGGTGCCCGCCCCCGACCCCGGAGCTGGTGCGCACGGTCGTACGCCTCGAACCGCAGGGGGTGCTGCTGCCTTCCTCGCACGCGCTGGCCGCGCGGGATGCGGTCGCGGTGTCCTCGCTCGCGGGCGAGCGGCTCCTCGTCCACCCGCGCGAGGCGAACCCGGGGCACTTCGATGCGATTCTGGGGATCTTCGAGAGGGCGGGGATTTCGCCCCAACTCCTTTTGCGGCAGCTGTCGTTCGACGCGGCGCACACGCCGGTGGCGCGAGGGGAGGCGGTGTCCGTCCTGGGGGAGTCGGCGGTGGACGGGCTCCCTGCCACGCTGGTGTGGCGCCCCCTGCGCCCCTCGGCCACGATCGAGCTCCATCTCCTGACCCGGGGGCGGGGCCGTCGGCCGGCCGTCGCCCATCTGCTGCGGACGGCGTCGGAGACGGCCCGGAGTGAAGGGTGGCTGCACGCGTAGGAGCTCCCGCGTCCCGCGCTTCGGCTGCGGCCCGGTGGGGGCTGGTCGCGCAGTTCCCCGCGCCTAGGGCATCCGGAACGTGCCCATCGCCTTCCTCACCTCGTCCAGCGTGGTCTCCGCGATCTCGTTCGCTCGCTCGTTGCCCTCGGCGATCAGCTTGCGTACGTACGCCATGTCCTGCGCGTATTCGGCGCGCCGGGCCCGCAGCGGGGCGAAGTGGGTGTTGACGGCCTCCGTCACCGTTGCCTTCAGGGCCGCCGAGCCGCCGTCGCCGATCGCGGAGGCGACCTCGTGCGGGTCGCGGCCCTGGCAGAGGGCTGCCAGCAGGACCAGGTTGCTCACCTCTGGGCGGTGCTCCGGGTCGTATGAGATCTCGCGGATCGTGTCCGTTTTCGCGGATCTGATCAGGCGGGCCGTTTCGTCCGAACTCGCCTTCAGAGCAATGGAGTTGGACCTGCTCTTGCTCATTTTCGTGCCGTCCGTACCGAGGAGGAGCGGGGCGTTCGAGAGCAAGGTGCGCGGTTCCGGGAAGACCGGGCCGTACCGCTCGTTGAAGCGGCGGGCGATCGTGCGGGTCAGTTCCAGGTGCGGGACCTGGTCCTTGCCGACCGGGACCAGGTTCGCCTTGCAGAACAGGATGTCGGCGGCCTGATGGGCGGGGTAGGTGAACATCAGGCCCGAGACCGCTGCTTGGCGGGAGTGCGCGATCTCGTCCTTGACGGTGGGGTTGCGGCTCAACTCCGCTGCCGACACCAAACTCAGGAAGGGGAGCAGGAGTTGGTTCAGGGCCGGGATCGCGCTGTGGGTGAAGACCGTCGATCGCGTCGGGTCCACGCCCGCTCCCAGGTAGTCCAGGACCACGTCTTCCACGTTTTCCGTCAGGCGCTCCGCCACGTCTCTGTCCGTCAGCACCTGGTAGTCCGGGATGACGAGGAAGAGGTCCACGCCCTCGTTCTGCAGGCGGACCCGGTTCTGGAGGGTGCCGAAGTAGTGGCCCAGGTGCAGGGGGCCGGTGGGGCGGTCGCCGGTCAGGATGCGGTCGGTGGTGGTCGCAGTGCTCATCGTGGGCTCCTCGTGGGCAGTGGGGTGGGGGCGGGCCTGGACGGCGCCCCCTGCGCAAAGCCGGCGAGGGCAGCAAAAAGGGCCGTCCAGTGATGAACGGCCCGCTGACGTTGTCGCGCGTGTGAGTCGTGGCCGCTCCTAGGAGGAGCGCCACCAGCAGAGGTGAGTACGGCACTGCGACACGGACGACATGGGTTCACTGTAGCCCGGCGTCACGGCGCGTGCCCAGGGTCTTTCGGCACGCGCCGCGCGGAGCCCGGGGTCAGTAGAGGTTCAGATACGTCTGCCAGCCGCCGCCTATCCGTACGCGGTCGGTGTACGCGCCGGCGCCGTTTCCGGGGTAGCGCCACAGGACGCCGTCGGTGTCGCGGGCCACGAGGTCCGCCTTGCCGTCGCCGGTGATGTCGCCGACTCCGGCGAGCGCGTTGTAGATGCCCCAGCCCGCGCCCAGGCGGACCCGGTCGCCGAAGGTGCCCCGGCCGTTGCCGTCGTAGCGCCACAGCACTCCGGACGTGTCCCGTGCGAGCAGGTCGCCGAAACCGTCACCGTTCAGGTCGCCCGCGCCGATGACCGTGTTGTAGATCCCCCAGCCGAAGCCGATCTTGACGGGGTCCTTGAAGCGGCCCGCGCCGTTGTCGGCGTACATGTAGAGGTCGCCCGAGGGGGTGCGGGCCAGGAGGTCGGGGCGGGTGTCGCCGGTCAGGTCGCCGGGGACGGTGAGCTGGTCGTACGCGTTCCAGCCCGCGCCGAGCGCGAGGTGCGGGCCGCTCGGGGCGAAGGGCTTGTTCGTGGCGCCGTCGTAGCGGGTGAGCTGCCCGGAGGCGTCGCGTACGAGGAGTTCGTTGTTGCCGTCGTTGGTGAGGTCTCCGGCCGGGACGTAGCGGGAGGTGGTGGGCCAGCCCGGCGCGGAGGGGCCGGGGGTGACGTCGCCGCTGCCGTTGCCGGTGCGGATGGTGAGGGTGCCGCCGGGGGTGAGGGCCAGGAGGTCGCCCCTGCCGTCGCCGTTGTAGTCGCGCCAGGTGGCGGGGCCCGGGGCGGTCGTGGCGGTCATCAGGCGGGTGGTGGAGGTGCCGGTGGGGTCCTCCCACAGGGCGGTCGGGCGGTTGTCGGGGCCGCCCACGGATATGCCGCCGCGCGCATACCCGGACGGGTTGGCGCTGAGCTCCTTGGGCGTGCTCCAGGCGCCTGCCATGCGGGTGGCCACCACGAAGCGGTCGGAGTTTCCGTCGTCGGCGGGCTGGCTCCACCCGGCGTGCACCGTGCCGTCGGCCGAGATGTCCGCGCCGAAGGGCGTCATGCCCGCGTACTGCGTCGACAGGGTCTGCACCGCCGACCAGGTGCCGGTCGCGGCGGCCCGGGTCGAGGTGCGGATGTAGAAGCCGTCCGCATCCGACTGGTAGTCGGACCAGACGAGGGTGACGTCACCGTTCGGGCCGGTCAGCGGGTACGGCACGGCGTCGCCGAAGCTGTCCGTGCTCGCGGCGCTCTCGACGGGGCCCCAGGTGCCGGTCGCGGCCGGTTTCTGCGCGTAGTTGAGGGCGCCGCCCGCGAGCCACGTCAGCGCGAGGGTTCCGCCCGGGCCCGTCGCCAGACGGGCCTCGGCGGCCGGGACCGGGGTGGGGAACGTGTCGTGCGGGGCGCTCCAGGTGGCGGTCGACGCACCCTGCTCGGCGGACTTGAAGGCCGCGCCCGTGGACCCGTACTCGGTCCACACGACGTCGACCGAGCCGTCCGCGGCCACCGCGACCCGGGGGTACGCGTCCTGTGCCCCGGCGCCCGTGGCGTCGAGGCGGGCGGGCGCCGACCAGGTGCCGCCCGCGCCGGTGCGCTCGGCCGCGAACACCTCGTACTGCGGGTCGACGCCATGTGCCCACACCACGACGGTGCGTCCCGAGGGTGTGCCCGCGAGCTGGATGTCCTGGATGCGGTCGGCCGCGGCTATCTGTACCGGGGACGACCAGGACGTGGCCCCGGCGGGCAGCGCGGAGGTGCGCAGCACGGCGCCGGTGGCGGCCACGTCGACCCAGGCCACAGTGACCGAGCCGTCCGGCGCGGCGAGGAGGTGCGCGTCGACGGGCGAGGACGTGTCGTACGTGGAGCTCGCCAGGGTGCGCACGGGCCCCCACTTGGTGGTCCCCGCCGGACGCACCGCCACCAGGAGATCACGCTGCGAGCGGTTGGCGGCGAGTCTGGACCACAGGGCGACCACCGTGCCGTCCTTGGTCGTTCTGGTGTCGACCAGCGTCTGGATCGTGGTGCCGTCGGTGAGTGCGTACGGGGCTCCCCACTGGTCGGTCTCGATGGCCGGGTGGGGTCGGGGGCCGGCCTCGGCGGCCGTCGTACCGAGGGCGCCGAGCGCGCCGAGCGCCAGTCCGGACGTCAGCGTCGTGCTCAACACCCTGCGCAGCAGCGTGCTCCGTCGGGCGTGCCTGTTCTCTGCCACAAGTACTCCGCCTCATGCGTGGGAAGCATGCGGGGTACGCGAAGCCGCGCGTGCATGCCGCGCGAGGATAGAGAAGCCGCCCGGCTCGGGCCCAGCATGCGAGTAGCCGGGAGGTTAACAGCAGATTCGGAATCCCGAACTCCCCTGCGGGGACTAGTTGTTGGGGATGTTCGGGGCTACTTGTGGGTGTGCGGCACATGGGTGGGGGCTAGGTGTGGCTGGGCACCATGGGCAGGGCTCATATGCGGCCGGGAGCTATATATGACCGGGGGCCATGGGCGGGGCGCATATGTGGCTGGGAGCCATGTGCCAGGGCTCCATGTGCCGGGGCTCCATGTGCCGGGGCTCCATGTGCCAGGGCTCCATGTGCCGGGGCTCCATGTGGCCCGGGCTTGCGGGCGGAGCCCACACGTGGCTGGGGCTCGTTTGCCCCCCTACTGGTGGGCGTGGCCGCCCACATAGAACAGCAGCCACACGAAGCCGGCGAAGACATGGGTGCCGAAGATGTAGAAGCCCGCGCGCAGGGCGATGCTGCGCTCCTGGCTCTTCTCGCTGTCGGCCACCGGTCGCCTCCTCCGCCCCGTACTGGTGCGTTCCAGGGTACGGGGGCGGAGGCGGACCGGGGCCGGGAGGACCGGTGGGCGCTCAGTCCTCGTGTGTGTAGAACACGTAGAACGACACCAGGAACATCGCCCCGCCGAAGATCGCCCCCATGCCCGACGACCTCAGCACGCTGTGGTCGGACAGGCTGTACAGGAAGCCCATCGCGGCGCCGAACAGCGTGCCGTACGCCGCCGCGCGGAGCTCGCGGGGCAGGGCGGACTGGATGCTGAGGAGGCCGATGCCCAGGCCGATCACGACCAGGCCCGACACGACGCCGAGGACGATCTGGCCGCCGGTGATCGCGCCGCCGCCACGCTGGTTGGCGAAGGTGTACAGCCCGTACATCACCCCCAGGACGACGGGGATCGCGAGGACGGCCCTGCTCAGAGGGTGAGGGTGAGCCGTGCGACGGCTCGTGGCGGGTACCGAAGCGTGTGCGGCCATGGCAGCACTCCTTCCGCTTGCCCGGGGCACGTGTGTGCGTCCCCCATATAGCCCACACCCGCGCGCGCCGATGGGCAACCCGGGATTTCGTGGACGGGTGCGCAGCTTCCTGTCGGCGGTGCTGATCGTGCTTGCGGCCGTCCTCGTCCCGCTGGGCGCGATCGCCGCCTGGGCGAAGACGGAGATCGGCAGCAGTGACCGCTACGTCGCCGCCATGGCTCCGCTCGCCGGGAACCGGGCCGTGCGCGGCGAGGTGGCCGCCAAGGTCACCGACGCGATCATGCGGAACATCGACGTGGGGCCGCTCCAGGCCTCGGTCGCCTCGCTGATCGGCGGGGCCGTGCGGTCCTTCACCACCACCTCCGCCTTCCAGGACGTGTGGAACACCGCCAACCGGGCCGCGCACGCGAGCGTCGTGTCCGCCCTCACCCACAACGGCGACGGCAACGACGTACGCATCGACCTGGCCCCGGCGATCCGGCAGATCAAGACCGAACTGGAGGCGCGCGGCGTGCCGTTCGCGAACGAGATTCCCGTGGAACACACCGACCTGACCGTCGTCGAGTCGACGAGACTCGGGCCGGTCCGCACCGTCTTCCGGTGGCTCCGGCGCGTCGGCGTCTGGGGTGCGGTCGTCTGTCTGGCGGCGGCGGGCGGGGCGGTGGCCGTCGCGGTACGCCGCCGCCGCGCCCTCATCGGGGTGGGGATCGGGCTTGCGGTGGGCGCGGCGGTTCTGCACGTCCTGGTCGCCGTCGGCAGGTCGCTCACGCTGGACGGGCTCCCCGCGGACTCCGATCCGTCGGCAGCGGGGGCGGTCTACGACGCGCTCACCGACTTCCTCAGCACGGCGGCGTGGGCCGTCCTCGCGTTCGGGCTCGCGCTGGCGCTCGGGGCCTGGCTCGCGGGCCGGCTGGGGAAACGAGGGCGGCCGGCCGCCGAAGGGCCCCGGCCAGGACCGGTACGGGCGGGGTCGACAGACCTGTCCTGACCGCGTCGGCAATCGCCTGGCGGTCGGCGCGGGCAAAGGCTTGAGCAACCGTGCCGGGCGCCGGGCCGTCTTTGGGGGAGGATGCGAACGCTGTGACCGGCTAGCGGGAGGCAGGCCGCCTTGGACACCTTGGGCACCGGGACCGTACCGGCTTTGGCGGCGGCGCCCGACGTACGGCGACGGCATCCCTGGCGGGTGGTGTCCGCGCTGGCCGGGGCGCTCCTGCTGGCCGGGGTCAGCGTGGTGGTGGGGTGCCGGGCCGCCGATTCGGACGGGGTCACGCCCGTGCCGCAGGCCCTCGCCTTCCTGCCCTGGCTGCTCGTGCCGGGCGGCGCGGGGCTCGCGCTCGCGGCGCTGGGGCGGTGGCGCACCGGCATGGTGTGGGGCGTGGCGGTCCTCGCGGTCACCGGCTGGTACACCCAGCCGTACGGCGCCGACACGACCCGGCCGAAGGGGCCGATCCTGGCGGAGTTCACCGTCCTCGCGTCCAACACCGAGTTCGGCTGGGCGACGGACGACCTGATCGCCACCGTCAAGCGCGAGAAGCCCGACCTCGTGTTCGTCGAGGAGTGCAGCTTCCGCTGCTCCGACGCGCTCGCCGCGGACCTGCCCGAGGCCGACTACCCGTACCGCGATGTCGTACGCGAGGACGGTTCGGCGGGCTCCGCGATCCTGAGCCGGTTTCCGCTGAAGCCGGCCGGGCCCATCGAGTCGGTGATGGCGATGCCCGGCGCGGTGGCCACCATCGGCGGGCGCGACGTACGGCTCCAGCTCGCGCACCCCTCGCCTCCGCTGCCCGGCGACGACGGAAAATGGCGTCAAGAGCTGGGCAGGATCCGGGAGTTCGCGAAGTCGGCGAAGGGACAGCCGGTCATCCTGGCCGGGGACTTCAACGCCACCCAGGACCACGCCCTGTTCCGTTCCGTGCTGGACGAGGGCGCCCTGCACGACAGCGCACGGCTCACCGGACAGTCGCGCACCTGGTCCTGGCCCGCCGACCGCACCACGCCGCTGCGCACCCAGATCGACCACGTCCTGGTGAACGGCGACTCCTTCAAGGCGACGTCCGCGCGCTTCCTGAAACTGCGCGGCACCGACCACCGGGCGCTGCTCGTGGGGCTCAGCCTGTACGGCGGCTGACATCTCACCGTGTACGGCCGCAGCGCCGACATGCGGGCCCCGCCCCGGCGGGTCAGCATCGTAGGGAGCCCGGGTGGGCGACGGTTTCGGGGATGATCCGCAAGCGGCGGCACATCAGGACGGCCGGATTCGGTGTGGTCGGAAGCTGAGTGGTCGGAATCGAAAGAATTATCCACAGGCTGTGGACAACATTTACGGTTCCGTTGGCCGCCCTGTTTGCACCAAGTGATCTCCATACGGTGTCGTGTGGTCATGGCTGATCAGAAGCGGGCGGGGGACGGCGTACGGCAGGGGCGGCTCGCGCCGCCGGAATGGCTCATCGGGGGGCTGCGGCCCGCCCCCACCCCCATCCCCTGGCCGGCCGTCGCCCGCGCCGCGATCGCGATGGCCGCGCCGCTGGCCGTGGGCATGGCGACCGGGCAGAGCGCGTACGGCGCGCTCGCCTCCATGGGCGCGCTCAGCGGGGTCATCGGCGACACCGCGGACGCGTACCGGATGCGGATCTTCAACATCGCCGTGCCCCAGCTGTTCGGCGCGCTCGGCGTGACCGTCGGCAGCCTCGTCTTCGGGCACGGCTGGCTCGCGGTCGCCGCGCTGACGCTGGTCGCGCTCGCCTCCGGGATGATCTCCACGATCGGCGCGGTGGCCTCGGTCTCCGGTCTCCTGCTCCTCCTCAACGCCGTGGTCGGCGCGGGCCTGCCCATGCCCGGACCCTGGTGGAAGGCGCCGCTGCTGCTCAGCCTCGGCGGCCTGTTCGTGCTGCTCCTGAGCCTGCTCGGCTGGCCCCTGCGGCGTACCGAACCCGAACGGGACGCCGTCGCCGGGACCTATCGCGCGGTTGCCGAAGCGATCGAGGCCGCGACGACCGATGCGTACGACACCAGACGCCAGGCCGTCACCCAGGCCCTCAACACCGCCTACGACCTGATCCTCGCCCGCCGGGCCCGCGAACACGGCCGCCGCGAGGAGCTGGTGCGCCTGCTCGCCCAGCTCAACGTCGTCATTCCGATCGTCGAGGCGGCGCCCGCCGTGCACCTGCGCGGCTGGGGCGTGGACGCCGCGATCCCCGCCGCCGTACGGCAGTTGGCGGACGCGGTCGTCGAGGGCCGCACCGGCGCGGTCGAACCGGACCTGCCCGCGCCCGCGACCCCGGCCGAGCGGGCCCTGGACACCGCACTGCGGCACGCCTTCGCCGTGGTGCACAACCCCGACGTCGACCACTCCAACATCGACGACCGCCTCGGCCGACCGGCCGCCCTGCGCATCCGCTTCCGCCGCGCGGCCCGCAACGTCCTGCTCTCCGGGGCCTCCTGGCGCTACGGACTCCGCCTCGCCCTGTGCATCGGGCTCGCGCAGGCCCTGGTCTCGGTGGTCCCGGTGGAACGCTCGTACTGGGTCGCCCTGACCATCGTCTTCGTCCTCAAGCCCGACTTCGGCTCGGTCTTCGCGCGGGCCCTGATGCGGGCGGTCGGCACGGCGGGCGGGCTCGTCATCGCGGCGGCCGTCCTCGCGGAGGTGCCGCGCGGGTGGTGGGACGTGCCGGTGATGCTGCTGCTCGCGGCGCTGATCCCCGCCTTCTCCGCGAAGGGGTACGCCTTCCAGACGGCGGCCATCACCCCGGTGATCCTGCTCCTCTCGGACGTCCTCAACCACCAGGGCTTCAACCTGGTCATGCCCCGCCTGTGGGACAGCCTCATCGGCTGCGCGATCGCGCTGGTCGCCGGCTATCTGCTGTGGCCCGAGAGCTGGCACGCCCGCATCGGGGCGCGGCTCGCGGACGCGGTGGCGGCGACGGCGGAGTACGTGGAGTACGCGTTCTCCTCCGAGGACGACCGGGCGGAGCGGGTCCGGCGCCGCCGCCGGCTCTACCGGGACCTCTCGACCGTACGGAGCGAATTCCAGCGGGCGTTGACCGAGCCGCCGCCGACGGGCCCCCGGGCTGCGGCGTGGTGGCCGCTCGTCGTCGCCGTCGAACGGATCGTGGACGCGACCACGGCGGCGCGGGTGCGGGTGAATCACGGGGCGGTTCCGCCTGCGGCGGGCGAGGTTGCGGAGATCGCGACCGAGCTGCGGGGGCTGGCGGAGGGGTTGCGCTCCAGCGTGACGCTGGTGGGGGTCCGGGCGGATCTCCCGGGCGACGAGGAGTCGGTCCTGGCGCCGCTCCGCCAGGAGGTGAGAGCCGCCCGAGCCATCGCCTCGCCCGCCCGGTAGAGCCCCCACCCCGCCCCTCCCCGAAACCCTCCGGGGGTGTGAGGTGGCTGAGCCGGACTCCTGGGGCTCAGCCCCAGACCCCGTATCGCGCCTGAAGGGCGCTCGTCCTCAAACTCCCCCAAGGCCTCAAGGGCCAGGGGGGACCCCCATGACGGGCTGAAGATGCTCACCCCGACCAGCATCGACCCTGCCAGGGGCGCGGGGAACTGCGCGACCAGCCACGAACAACCCGCAGCCGAACCACCACCGACCGGAGCCCCACCCCACCCACCCACCCCCGGAGGGTTGGGGGAAGGGGCGGGGAGGGGCTCAGAAAAGGGGCAACTGCCCCGGGAACGGGGCGAGTTCGAAGCCGTCCAGGGTTCGTTGGGTGGCGTCCGCGGGGGCCCGCATCTTCGAGCCGGGGCAGAGCGTCAGCTCGGCGGACGACTCCCGCGTACGGGGATCGTGGCGCACGAACTTGCCCGCCACGACGGCAACGGCACGGCCGCAGGACGGGCAAGATCGGCGGGGAGAGACGCTGGGCATCCCCCCATGCTGCCAGAGGCCTACGCGGCCGGCTTGACCGCCGAGGCGAGCCCGTTGCGCCACAGGCTGTTCACCCGGGACTTCTCCGTGCTGTTCGGGTACGCGTTGCGGCACGACGTGCCGGGCCCGCCGCCGGACATCAGCTCACTGCACGGCCCCGAGTAGTGGTCGGGCAGCCCGAGCACGTGCCCGGTCTCGTGCGCGACGACCCGCACCGAGTAGTACTGCTGGTTCTGGCTGTAGTCGAGGAAGATGTAGCCGTTGCCGTGCCCGTCGGTCGAGGCGTACGAACCGTTCTGGGGGTCGTCGCCCTCGTAGTACTGGAAGTCCGCGCCGGAGTTGCTCTGCGCGAGCCGGACGTTCTGGACGGAGGAGTTCCAGATCTGCGCGGCCTGCGATATCTGGGAGGTGAAGCTGGGGGCGTTGGCGGTGCTGTAGTACACGGTGACCGAGGCGGCGAGCGGGTTGGCGGCGCGCTTCTTGGCGACCGACTTCATGACCGCGTCGTAGAACGCCTGGTCGTTGGCGGCGGAGTGCTTGCCCGCGGCGGTGTAGTGCGCGGCCGCCGCGGTGGAAGGCGTGGCGGCGGTCGCGGGGATCGCGCCGAAGCCCGCGAGGGCCAGGCCCAGCGCGGCGGTCACGGCAAACGTGCGGGAGTGTCTCATGGGGGGTTACCAATCCGTCGGGGATCCGCGCCCGGCTGGGTGGGCCGTCCGCGGGTGGGGGCTCTGCTGATCGGTGCCCGGGGGACGCGCTGTGGCGCCGTCCCGGTGATTGGTGATTGTGGAGGCCACAGCGGCGTACGGGAATGATGCCGATCTGCGATAACTCCCGCGTATCAGTGGGGTTTTGGACATCTGGTGCGATCACTTAGTACGCCCTAACCTCAGCCCATGGAGCTGGAGGTGAGACATCTGCGGGTGCTGTGCGCCATCGCCGACGCCGGCAGTCTGCACGGCGCCGCGCGGGCGCTCGGCACGAGCCAGCCCGCCCTGACGACCCAACTGCGGCGCATCGAGAAGACGTTGGGCGGCCGCCTCTTCTCGCGCGAGCGAACCGGCTGTGTGCCCACGGTTCTGGGCCGGGGCGTGGTCGGCCGGGCCCGTCCGCTGCTCGCCTCGCTGAGCGCGCTGGTCGCCGACACCCGGGCCGCGGCAGCCCGCGCCGCCGAAGGCGACCGGCTGCGCATCGGCTCCACCGCGAGCCGCGCGATCCCCGGCTGGCTGCGCCGTCTGCGGGAGCGGCTGCCCGGCACGGAGACGGAACTCCAGGTGGCGGTTTCGGCCACCGCTCTGCTCCGCCAAGTCGCGGCGGGCGAGCTGGACGTGGCGTTCGTCCACGAAGTGGAGGGCTGCCCGCTGCGGATACCGCCGGGCCTTGAGATCCGTACGCTCGTGGAGCGCGAGCCCCAGTTCGTGTGCCTGGCGGCCGACCACCCGGAGGCGCACAAGACCCTCGTGGATCTGGCCGACCTGGCCGCCGACCAGTGGATGGTCGACCCCAGCGTGGACGGCGAATGGGAGGGCCTGCGCCGGGTCCTCAACGCGGCTGGCCTCAACCCCCGTGTCCTGCACGGCGATTACCTGACGGCGGCAGGCCTGGTCGCGACGGGCGAGGTCGTCACCCTGTGCCAGCCCACCTCCCGCCCCCGCTCCGACATGGCCGTACGCCCCCTGCGGGACGACCCGCTGGGAGTACGGCTGCTCCTGGCGGTCCGCAGCGGGGCGTACGGAGGTGAACTGGCCGGGGTGGGCACCGACTTGGAGTCGGCGTACTGGGAGGCGGCCTCCCACTCACCCGCGTACCGGACGTGGCTGGAGGAGCGGGGCCGGCGGCCCTAGCGGGCTCGCGCAGGCCTCAGCAGCCGGAGGTCCATGTGTGGGACCCGCCCTGGTCGTTGGCGCCGCGGTCGTATCCGACCTCCTGCCCGGGTGCGAGGCAGATGGTGACCCGTCCGAGCAGCTCACGCCCCTCGTGCACCTGGACGTGGTCCTTGACCCCGGGGCCGGAGATGCCGTGGTTCGCCCACGACGAGTCGTGCTTGAACATGTCGCCCTCCCACCAGTGGTCGTCGCCGCTGTGCTCGATCTTCATGCCCTGGAAGTCGGCGTCGGTCCAGACACAGAAGAACCCGCTGCGGCAGGGGGCCGAGGCCTGGGCGGTGGCGGAGGTGGCCAGAACACCTCCGACGGAGATGAGGGAGGCGGCGAGGAGGGCGGTGAATCGCTTCATGGGGACGGTTCTCCTGTCGTCGATGGACTCGTCGACGGACCGGTTGACGGACTCGTCGATGGACTGTTCAGCAGGGCGGTGGCCTGGGACAGCGCGTGGGCGCGCAGCCGCTCGAAGTCGGCGATCTCGGCAGGGTGCCGGGCGCGGACCTCGGCGAGGCTCTGGTGGTTGTGGTCGGCCTCGGGCTTGAGGTTGTTGACGACGACGGACGCCCGGAACCAGCCCGGCTGATCCCCGTAGAGCCGCTGCTGGGCGGCGGCGAGGCAGCCGTCGGTGTGGGTGCGTACGACGTAGCCGGTGGGGAGGTTGACGGACAGCTGGGCCGGGCCGGTGCCGAAGAGCGCGGCACTGACCTTCTGCTGCTGCTCGGGCGGCGGGCTCTGCCCCGGCCGGGGCGGCACGAGCCCCTGCCGGGTGAGGCAGTGGTCGGTGAGCCGCTGGGTGGCGGCCTTGATGACGTCGTCGGGGTCGGGGCGCGGTGAGGATTGCGGGGCGGTGCATCCGGCGGCCAGGAACAGGGCCGCGAGAAGGAGCCAGGGGCGACCCCGCTCGAACGGTGAACGCATCGGCGCGGATCAGCCCGGCTCGCACCCCATCGTGTTGTCACTCACCCCGTCGAACTTGGTGGCCCAGGCCGTCCAGTTGTTGTCGTAGTCGTCCGGCAGGATCGCCCGGTAGAGACACCCGCCGCCGCCCTGGTGGCTGATGGCGTAGACGGTGACGGTCGCGTGCGAGTCGAAGGAATAGGCATGCCGCTTGATCCGGGGATCGGCCTCCCGGTACCCCGGCGGCTTGTAGGCCCAGGCCCCACCGTTCCCCATTTGATTAGGACCGGGCCAGAAGTACACCTGCCCCGGCGGAACGGCGTGGACGGCAGGAGCGGCGGCCGGGGCGGCGCGGCCGACCGGCACGGCCTGGGCGGCCGGCACGAGTGCGGCAGCGAGGGCGGCTGCGAACAGGGCGGATTTGAGAGCGAGTTGACGCATATGGGAGTCCCCCGGGTAACGAAGAACGAGGCGAGCGTGCTCACACTTCCCATGGTTTGCACGCCTATGCCCGCTACCACCCGGACGGGTGAGGGAGGCGGGTCGGGGCCGCGCGACGCCCTGGTGATCACGAACGCCAGGGCGCCCGTCCGGCGGACGCCCGTTCCCCACGGACGGGATGGCCGGGGGGCCCGTTCCGGCGACTACGATGCGGTCGGCTTCGGGTTGTCGGGGTGCCGCAAGGCCAGTTGACGTACCGCAAAAACCCGGGCTTCTGACATACCGCCATATGTCGTGCCGTCAAAGGATGTTCGAGCCATGAGCAGCAGTTCCGGTGGCAGAGGGCTTCAGCCCAATGTGCTGTCCACGTTCGACACCGTTGTCATGGCGGTCGCGGGCAGCGCGCCCGCCTATTCGCTGGCCGCCACCACCTCCGTGCTCGTGGGCGCGGTCGGGCTCGCCAGTCCGGCGGCGCTGCTCTACTGCGCGATCCCCATGCTCGGCATCGTGCTGGCCTTCGGACGGCTCGGGCGGATCGACGTCAACGCGGGGGCCGCCTACTCGTGGGTCGGGCGCACCCTGCATCCCTTTCTCGGGTTCATCAGCGGGTGGGCCCTCGTCGTCGCCGCCACCTTGTTCATGGTGGCCGGCTCGCTGCCCGCCGGGCAGATGACCCTCGGCCTCTTCGACCCCGCTCTCGCCCGCAATACCGCTCTCGCCACCGCTACGGGTGCCGGGTGGTTCGTGTTGATGCTGGGGGTGGTGCTGGGGGGTGCCCGGCTGTCGGCCAAGGCCCAACTCGTCATTTCTGGAGTCGAGTTGGTGATTCTCGGCGGGTTCTCCGTCGGGGCGCTCGTTCAGGTCGGTGAGGGCGGCGGGGTCGTTCCGTTCGACTGGGGGTGGCTGGGGTTCGGGCACTTCGACGGGGTGTCCGGGTTCGCCGCGGGCACCCTGATCGCCGCGTTCTACTACTGGGGCTGGGACGTCACCAGCAACCTCAGCGAGGAGACCCGCGACAGCCGCCGCACCGCCGGGCTCGCGGCCCTGGTCGGGGTCGGCATCGTCTTCGCCCTGTTCGTCGCCTTCACCGTCGCCGTGAACGTGCTGCTCACCAGCGGAGAGATCGCGGCCGGCCAGTCCAACGTGCTCGCCCTGCTCGGCGAGCACATCTGGCCCGGCGTCGGCGGCAGGCTCATGGTGCTCGCCGTGGTCCTCTCCACCATCGCCACCCTGGAGACCACCCTCATCCAGGTCACCCGCTCCCTGTTCGCGATGGGCCGCGACCGTACGATGCCGGGCGGGCTCGGTGCCGTACACCGGCGGTGGAACACGCCCTGGGTGGCGATCGTGGTGGTCGGCGCGGTGGCGCTGCTGCTGTTCGTCGCCTCCAACGCGCTCGGCTCCGTGCAGGACATCATGTCCGACGCGCTCGCCGCGATCGGCCTCCAGACCACCCTGTACTACGGCCTCGCCGGCCTCGCCGCGGTCGTCGCCTACCGCCGCACCCTCACCGAATCCGTCAGCTCCTTCCTGCTCGGCGGGGCCTGGCCGCTGCTCGGCTCGGTCTTCATGTTCTGCGTGTTCGGCGCCTCGCTGACCCGGCTCAGCGGCGCCGCCGTCGCGATCGGCATCGGCAGCCTGCTCGCGGGCCTCGTCCCCATGCTCTGGTACTGGCGGCGGGGCAGCGCGTACTACCGTCCCGCACGGCTGGACGCGACCCGTTCATTCGAAGTGGGTACCTGGTCCCCCAACTCCCGGACAAAGACACCCAGTTACGTCCAGGCTGGGCATCCCACCGACTTCTGAGAGGCGGTACGCGCATGGCAGCACTGCGCCGCCGGGCCTACCGGAAGACGGCCATACGCTTCGACGCCGACCTCGGCGACCGCGCGCTCACCGTCGCCCGGCACGACATCGTCATCGGCCGCTGGCAGGGCGTACGCGATCTGCTGCGGGCCACCGGCGACGACTGGGCGCTGCGTACGCACCGGATCCGGGCGCTCGCGAACGCCGCCGCCGGGTCGACCGTCGTCGAGGCCTGGCGGGCCGCCGAACCCGACAGCCCGGACGCGGCGGTGCTGCGCGCGGCCACCGAGGTGACCCGCGTCTTCAACCGCGCCATCGCGGCCGGGCGCGGCGCCGGGACCGACCGCGACCGTATCGACGTCGCCGTCATGGCCTGCCTCGGCGCGGCCGACGCCCGCCCCGCCGACCCGACCCCGTGGGCCTCGCTCCTCACGGTGGTGCGGCTGTACGAGGGCGGGGTCGCGCGGCGCGAACTGAGGGGGTGGTGGGACGAGTTGCGGCGGCGCGACCCGTACCACCTCGAAGGGCACGTCCAGATGCTGCGGTACTTCTCCGCGCGCTGGCACGGGACGCACGGCTCGATGTACGACTTCGCGCGGGACGCGGCGGGTGCCGCCCCGGCCGGGTCGCCGCTTCCTGTGCTGGTGCAGATCGCCCGGGTGGAGGAGTACCGGTACGTCTCCGATGCCGCGAAGGGGCGGCCTGTCCGGGGGTTCGGGCAGCACTGGAACCACGAGCTTGCCGTGACCGAGCTTCGGCGAACGCATGACCGCTGGCTCGGCGGGCGGCCCCCGGGGCCCATCCGCTCCTCCGAAGCCGCCGAGCTCAACTACCTTGCGCATGCGGCGTGTTGCGCGGGGCTCAGGCATGAGGGGGCGGCGTTGGTGGGGTTGCTGGGGGAGCGGGTCGCGTTGGTGCCCTGGGTTTATACGGGGGACCCGGCTTCCCAGATCGTCCGCTGGCGCGGGCAGGGTGGGGCTTGAGGGCTGGGGCTCGCCTTTCGGGTGCGGCCCGGTGGGGTGAGAGGGCTCGCCTTTCGGGTGCGGGCCCGGTGGGGGCTGGTCGCGCAGTTCCCCGCGCCCCTGAAACCCGCCTTCGACCGCGGGCCGTCGTGGGCTGGTCGTGCCGTTCCCCGCGCCCCTGTGGGCACCCGGCGCCGCTGCGTGGGGCCATGCGGGGGAGCCGCGCGATGTCACAGGCGCACGTCCCTGAAACCGCCTTCGGCTGCAGGCCGTGCTCGGTTGCGCGCGCCGTTCCCCACGCCCCCGGTAGGGCACCCGGCACCGGCTGGCGCGCCACATGGTGGAGCCTTGCAATGTCACGGGCCCGCTCCGCTTTGGGACGCGGAACCGGCCCCTTCCGGGAAACCGTCCTCCGGGTCGCTAACCTTACGTGTCCGTGCTGGCCAGGGATCTGATCCCGGAACTGTGGCGCAGCGCGGTACTTATCGCACCCAACTCATGCGAAAGGCCTCGCCCATGGGCATTCGGAGCTTGCTGCGCAAGGTGTTCGGACGCGATCGCGCGGAGCGCGCCGAGCCGACGGCGGCTTCCGTACCGCCCCAGGCCGAACGCACCCCGGAAGCCGTCGAGGCACCGGTCACCACCGACGCTGCCGCGCCTTCCATTCCGGCCCCCGCGGAAGAAGTCGTCCTGTCCTCGGCGGAGGAACTCGTCGCCGCCGCCTTCGACGGGCCTCGCCCGCCTGCGTCCTCGTCCGACTCCGAGTCCGCGTCCGAGTCCGGCTCCGACACTGGGTCTGAGTCCGATTCCGCGTCGGCGTCCGTGTCCGACACTGCTGGTTCCCCCGGCTCCGCCAACGCCGTCGTCGAGCTGCCTCAGCCCCGTACGGAGGCGAAGCCCGAGCCGGAGGCGGCGGCCGAACCCGAGGCGGTCGTCGAGCCCGCTCCGGTGCAGGTGGAGGCCCAAGTCGCCCCCATCGCCGAGCCGGAGCCCGGCCCCGAGCCCGTACAGGCTGAGCCTGTCATCGAGCCCGAGCCGGACCCCGAGCCCGCGAAGGCGGAGACGCAGGCAGAGGCGGAGCCCGCTCGGACCGAAGCCGAACCGCAGGCCGACGCCATTCCGGCCGAGCCCGTCATCGACCCCGAGCCCGCTCAGGCCGAAGTCGCACCCGAGCCCGTGCAAGCCGAAGCCGAGCCGCACCCCGAGCCTGAGCCCGTACAGCTGGAAGCCGAGCCGCACCCCGAGCCCACTCAGGACGAGCCCGAGCCCGCCCGCTCCGAGGCCGCGCCCGAGCCCACCCCGGCAGACTCCGAGCCCGAGGCCGTTCCCGTCGAGGCGGCCGCCCCCAAGTCCGCCCTCTCCCCCGCCAAGGTCAAGTCCCGGGCTCCCGGGCTCTCCGGGGCCTACAAGGCTGCCGGGGCCGCGCTCAAGAAGGCCGGGATCAGCGGGGCCCGCGCCAAGGTGTACCTCGTGCTCGACCGGTCCGGGTCCATGCGGCCCTACTACAAGGACGGCAGCGCCCAAGGGCTCGCCGAGCAGGTGCTCGCGCTCGCCGCGCACCTCGACGAGGACGCCACGGTGCACACCGTGTTCTTCTCGACCGATGTCGACGGGGTCGTCGACCTCACCCTCGACTCGTACGAAGGCCTCGTCGACACGACGCACGCCGGGCTCGGGCGGCTCGGGCGGACCAGTTATCACCGGGGTGTCGAGGAGGTCGTCGAGCACGTCGAGAAGGCGGGGCACGAGGGGCCCGTGCTCGTCGTGTTCCAGACCGACGGCGCCCCCGACGCCAAGCTCCCCGCCCGCCAGGCCCTCGCCGACGTCGCCGACAAGGCTCTGTACTGGCAATTCGTCGCCTTCGGTGAGGACGACTCCAAGGCGTTCGATTTTCTGCGCGGAGCAGAAGCCGAGAACGACCACATCGGGTTCTTCCACGCCGGGCCCGCTCCCCGTGAGCTCAGCGACGCCGAGGTCTACCAGGGGCTGCTCAGCTCGTTCCGCCCCTAACCCCTGGTCCTCGTACGCGGGCCGGGTGCCTTCGGCAGGGAGACCGTTACGGTCAGGCCTCCCTCGGTGCCCGGCTCCGCCGTGGCCGTCCCCCCGTGCGCCAGCGCGATCGAGCGCACGATGGACAGGCCCAGGCCCGCCCCCGGGCCCATCCGGTCGCGGCCCTCGCCCCGCCGGAAGGGCTCGAACAGGGACGGGATCTCGTCCTCTGCCACCACCGGGCCGGTGGGGTTGGCCACCACGAGACGGCCGCCGTACACCGTGACCTCCACCGCCCCGCCCGGTTCGTTGTAGGTGACCGCGTTGGCGAGGAGGTTCGCGGTCAGGCGGGCGAGCAGCGCCCGGTTGCCCCGCACCACAGCGGGCGCCGCATCGACCTCGACCGTGTCGTAGCGCGCCGCCTCCTCCCGTACGACCTCCGCGAGGTCCACCTCCTCGCGCTGCTCCAGGCCCCGCTCGCTGCGGGCCAGCATCAAAAGCCCCTCGATGAGCTGCTCGCTGCGGCGGTTGTTGTCGAGCAGGGTGCTGCGGGTGGCCTCCAGCTCGGCGGGGCCCGGCTCGCCGTCGAGGCCGATCTGGATCGCGGCGCGCTGGGTGGCGAGCGGGGTGCGCAGTTCGTGCGAGGCGTTGGCGATGAAGCGGCGCTGGCTGTCGAAGGCGGCTTCGAGGCGGCCGAGCAGGTCGTCGATGGTGTCGCCGAGTTCCTTCAGCTCGTCGTCGGGGCCCGCCGCCCCGACCCTTTCGTGCAGGTTGCTCGCGGTCAGCTTGCGGGCCCGCGCCGTCATGACGTGTACGGGGCGAAGCAGCCGGCCCGCCGTCCACCAGCCCACCACGACCGCGAGCAGCGCTATCGCGACCAGCGCGAGGGTGGACCACAGGGCGGTCTGGCTGGACGCGGCGTCGCTGACGTCCGAGGTGACCCGGTAGACGGTCAGCGGTTCGAGGGGCATGGCCTGGCCCTTGTAGGCGGGCACGCCGGGGACACGGAGGGTGGTCGCACGTGTCGCGATCGCGGTCGCCTGTTCCTGCGTGCCCGCCCGCGAGAGCAGGTTCACGACGGCGAGCAGCGCCGCGCCGAGCACCAGGAAGACGCCGCCGAAGATCAGCGCTATACGAGTCCTGATCACCGGGACCCGCCCCTCACAGCGCGTACCCCACGCCCTGGACGGTACGGATCAGCGCCGGCTCACCGAGCTTTCCGCGCAGCTTGCTCATCGCGACGCGTACGGCGCCCGTGAACGGGTCCGCGTTGGCGTCCCAGGCGCGCTCCAGGAGCTCCTCGGCCGAGACGGTCGCACCGTCCGCCTCCAGGAGGATCTGGAGCACCGCGAACTCCTTGGGCGAGAGGTCCAGCTCCTGGCCGTCGCGGTGCGCGGTGCGCCGCACGGTGTCCAGGCGCAGCCCGTGCCGTTCCAGGACCGGCGGGACCGGGCGGGCGCTGCGCCGCCGGAGCGCGCGGACCCGGGAGACCAGCTCGGGGAACTCGAAGGGCTTGCCCAGATAGTCGTCCGCGCCGAGGTCGAGGCCCTCGACCCGGTCCTCCATGGACGCGGACGCGGTCAGCATGAGGATGCGGGTGCGGGAGGCGTCCGCGACCAGGCGGCGGGCCACCTCGTCGCCGTGCACGCGCGGCAGGTCCCGGTCGAGCACCACCACGTCGTAGTCGTGAAGGCCGAGGTACGCGAGGGCCGCGTCCCCGCTGTAGACCGTGTCCACGGCGAAGCCGGCCCGCCGCAGCCCGGTGGCGACGAGCTCGGCGAGGACCTCCTCGTCCTCGGCGACCAGTACCCGCATGTTCTCGTCCTTCGTGTGCACGTGCCCCCTTCCGTCCCAGGATGCGTCCTTGCTACGACAACGGGTGTTTCGCAAACCTCTCCGTGGCCTCACCACGTCCGCCATCCGGACATCCCGGGCGGACACGGATAGGACGGCCGATAGGATTCCGCGCATGCCTTCGCCGACGTACTACGTTTCGACGCCCATCTACTACGTCAACGATGCCCCGCACCTGGGCCACGCCTACACCACCGTCGCCGGTGACGTGCTCACCCGCTGGCACCGCCAGCGCGGCGAGAAGGTCTGGTACCTGACGGGCACGGACGAGCACGGCCAGAAGATCATGCGCACGGCCGAGGCGAACGGCGTCACGCCCCAGGAGTGGTGCGACAAGCTCGTCGGCGAGGCGTGGCAGCCGCTCTGGGAACACCTGAACATCAAGAACGACGACTTCATCCGCACCACCCAGAAGCGGCACACCGACCGGGTGCAGGAGTTCGTCCAGGACCTGTACGACAAGGGCGAGATCTACAAGGGCGGCTACGAGGGCCCGTACTGCGTGGGCTGCGAGGAGTACAAGCTCCCCGGCGACCTGATCAAGGCCGAGGACGGCAGCGAGCTGTGCGCCATCCACAAGAAGCCGGTGGAGCTCCTCAAGGAGGAGAACTACTTCTTCAAGCTGAGCGAGTACGGTCCGAGGCTCCTTGAGTTCTACGAGGCGAACCCGGGCTTCATCCAGCCCGAGTCGGCCCGCAACGAGGTGCTCAACTTCGTGCGGAAGGGCCTTCAGGACCTGTCGATCTCGCGGTCGACCTTCGACTGGGGCGTGCCGGTGCCGTGGGACACCGAGCACGTGATCTACGTGTGGGTGGACGCGCTGCTCAACTACGCGACGGCCGTCGGGTACGGCGCCGACCAGGCCCGGTTCGAGGAGATCTTCCCGGCCGACGTGCACCTCGTGGGCAAGGACATCCTGCGCTTCCACGCGATCATCTGGCCCGCGATGCTGATGGCCCAGGGCCTTCCGGTGCCGGGCAGGATCGCCGCCAACGGCTGGCTGATGGTCGGCGGCGAGAAGATGTCGAAGTCCAACCTGACCGGCATCAAGCCGCAGGACCTGACCTCGCACTTCGGCGTCGACGCCTACCGCTGGTACTTCCTGCGGGCCATCGCCTTCGGCCAGGACGGCTCGTTCTCCTGGGAGGACTTCACCGTCCGCTACACCTCCGAACTCGCCAACGACTACGGCAACCTGGCGTCCCGGGTCGCCGCGATGGTCGGCAAGTACTTCGGCGGCGAGCTGCCCGCGGCGATCGCCGACGGCGACGCCGAGAAGGCCGTCCAGGACGGTCTGGCGAAGGCCGTCGCCGAGGCCGACCGGCGCATCGGCGACGAACTCGACTTCCAGGGCGGCATCCTGGCCGTCTTCGACTTCGTCAAGCAGGTCAACGGCTACCTCACGGAGCAGGAGCCGTGGAAGGTCGCCAAGGACGAATCACCCGAGGGCAGGGCCCGCCTCGCGACGATCCTGTACACCGCCGCCGAATCCCTGCGCGGGGTCGCGGTCCTGCTCAACTCCGTGATGCCGGACACCTCGCAGAAGCTGTGGGACTCGCTCGGTGCGGAGGCACCGCTCGGCTCGCTCGCCGAGCAGCGCGTCCAGGACGCCGGCGCGTGGGGCCTGCTGCCGGCCGGTTCGAAGGTCACCAAGGGCGCGGTGCTCTTCCCGCGCCTGGAGGAGAAGCCCGCGTAAGGGGTTGTTGTACGGCTGCGCAAGGGGTTGTTGTCCGTACGTCGATGTACGTACGGTGCGGGGCCCGGGGTCTGGTGATCCCGGGCCCCGCAAGCCTTTCCCGCCCCTCTCCGCCCTCTCCCGACCCTCTTTTCCTGACGACTTCGATCGCTCATGGCCGGATTGGTGGCTCATTCAACGGTTGTTGATTCGCTGTTGATCGGACCCGACCAGAGTGGGCCGGTCGATAAGCACGGGGAGAGGGAAAGGACAGGGAAATGCCATTGCTCGCGAATCGTGTCACGGTGACCGTTCACGCCTCCGATCCGCTGAGCCGGGCCGGGGTCATCAGCCACCTGCAGCACCAGCCCACCGTCGAAGTCCTGCGCGACACCCGGGAGACCCGCGAGACGGACGGCCGCCAGGCCGACCCCGCGGTCGCCGTCATGCTCGTCGACCAGGTCGACGACTCGGCCTCCGCGGAGCTGCGCCGCGTCGTGCGCGGCGGCGAGCAGCGCGTGGTGCTCATAGCCCGCGAACTGCGCGAGCCCGATCTGCTGACCGTCGTCGAGTACGGCGTTCGCGCGATCCTGTGGCGCCATCAGGCCACCGAGCAGCGCCTGTTGAAGGCCGTGCACAGCGCGGCGCGCGGCGAGGGCGAGCTGCCGCCGGACCTGATCAGCAGACTCCTCGTGCAGGTCGGCCGCCTTCGCCGCTCGGAGACCACGTCCGCGTCGGCCGGGTCCTCCTCGACCGCGCCGCTCTTCGGCATGGCACCGCGCGAGGTGGACGTCCTGCGCCTGGTCGCCGAGGGCCTGGACACCCGGCAGATCTCCGAGAAGCTCGCCTACTCGGAACGCACGGTCAAGAACATCCTGCACGCCCTCATGACCCGCCTCCAGCTCACCAACCGCGCGCATGCGGTGGCGTATGCGCTGCGGGAGGGGTACATCTAGGCTCCGCCCGGAGTCCGGGTATGCGACTGCGGGCCGATGGGGGTCCCCCCTGCTCGAACGACGTCGAGAGCTTGGGGGAGGCTGGTCGCGCAGTTCCCCGCGCCCCCGAAGGGGCGCGTACCGCACCGGTGTTCCTCAAGCCCGGCCGGCCGTCGACAGGCCGCTCAACTGTGCTGCACGCTGCACGACTTCATGCTCCATCGCCGCCGGAGGCAACTCGCTTCGGCCGCATCCGACACCTCGGGAAATTGGCTCAATGATCCACGAAATCGACGAGGCGCTGCGGCGCATTCTGCGCGGCGGGGCGCTGCCCGAGGGAACGGGGGATGTCGTCTTCGAGGCGCCCACCCGCGACTGGGCGGCCCGGCGCAACACCCCCACCCTGAACGCCTACCTGTACGACATCCGCGAGGACGTGGCCCGCCGCGAGCGCGGCTCGTACGCGGAACGGGACGCCAACGGCATCGTCCTGCGCCGCCGCCAGCCGCCCCGCTGGTACCGCCTCTCCTACCTCCTGACGGCGTGGACCAGCCGCCCCGAGGACGAACACCGCCTGCTGTCCGGCGCGTTGGCGTGCCTGCTGCCGCACGAGATGCTGCCGCAGGAGTACGTTCCGCGGGCGCTCGACGCGTACAACGTGTCCCTGCCGCTGACGGTCGGGGTGCCCCCGGCCGAGTCGCGCTCGCTGGCCGACATCTGGTCGGCGCTCGGCGGCGAGCTGAAGCCGTCGCTCGACGTGGTGATCACGACGCCGTTCCCGGTCACGCCGGTGTACGACGTGGCGCCGCCGGTCACCGAGGGCGTGGTCACGGTGCGCGGCAGGGACGGCGTGCCGGACGACGCGAAGCCGCGGATCATGCGGGGCTCGCGGAGCGGGGGCGTGCTGGACGCCGGCGCGCGGGACGGCGGTGCGTCGGACGGTGGCGCTCGCAAGGGTGCCGCGCAGGACGGCGGCGCCCGGTGAACGTGGCCGCTCGCGCCCTGCTGCTCCGGCTCGACCATCTGCGGACCGCGGTCGCGGCGCTGGTCGCGGCCCGTTCCGCCGACGATCCGACGGCTCAGGACCCGCTGCGTGGCCTGTACGTCTCGGCGGAGACGGCGGCCCGACTGGCCAGTGCCGAGGGGGTTGCAGCATCTGAACTCCCCTCAGCCGTCGGGGAATTCGCACCGGAGGCAGGCGACCGGCTCACCGCCCTCGCGCGGGACTTCGGGCTCGGCCCGGTCGACGAGCTGCTCCTCGTCGCGGCGCTCGCCCCCGACGTGGACCGGCGCTTCGAGCCGCTGTACGGCTACCTCAACGACGACGTGGGCCGGCGCCGGGCCTCCGTGGCGCTCGCCCTGGAACTCGCCGGGACCGGACCGTACGACCCCGACGCGCGCGGCCGGCTCCACCCGGCGGCGCCGCTGATCACGGGCGGTCTGGTGGCCCTGGAGGACGAGGACCGGCCGCTGCCGGGGCGCGCGCTGCGGGTCCCGGAGCGGGTGGTGGCACACCTCCTGGGGGATGACACCCTGGACGGTCAACTCCTCGGCGTGCGTGTCGAGTTGCTTCCGCCGGGCGGGAGCGCCCCGGACGAGGGGCTGGCGGCGCGGATCGCGCTCGCGCCGAGCCCGGTCGCCGTCCATCTGCGCGAGCGCAGGGCGGGGAGCGGGGCGGACGCGGTGACGGCGGCCCTGCGCGGCGCCGGCCGGACCGTGCTGCGCCACCGTCCCGAGCAGACCGACCGGACGGCGGCCCGAGCGCTGCTGCGCGAGGCGAGGCTGCGCGGGACGGGCACGGCGATCGTGGTGGAGCTGCCGGACAAGGAATCCGGCCCTCTGGTACGGGAATTGGCGGTACCGGACGTGACCGTGGTGTTCGCCGGGACCGACCCGTACGACCCCACATGGGCGCCCGGCGCGGCGCTCCTGGCCCTGGAGGACACGTCCGCCGAGACCGACCCGCTGACGGCCTGGACCGAGGAACTCCCGTCGTACGCAGGTGACTTGGCGGAGGCGGTCGGGCCCTACCGGCTTGGCGCGGGGCAGGTGCGGCGGGCCGCGCGGGGGGCGCTGGCCCTGGCCGGGTTCGAGGGGGTGCCGGTGGGGCTCGGGCACGTGCAGAAGAGTGCCCGGCAGCTCTCGGCGCCGCTGCTCGACCGGCATGCGCGCCGGGTCCGGCCCGCCGTCGGGTTCGCGGACCTCGTCCTGCCCGAGGAGCCGCTCGGAATGCTGCACGAGCTCGCGGGACGGGCCAGGCACCGGGACCGGGTCCTCGGGGAGTGGCGGCTGCGTACGGGCGGCGGGCGCGGACGGGGCGTGGTCGCGCTGTTCGCGGGGGACTCCGGCACGGGCAAGACGCTGGCGGCGGAGGTCGTGGCGGGCGAGCTGGGCCTGGACATGTATGTGGTGGACCTCTCCTCGGTGGTCGACAAGTACGTCGGCGAGACGGAGAAGAACCTGGAAAAGATCTTCGTAGAGGCGGACCGCACCGACTCGGTGCTGCTCTTCGACGAGGCGGACGCGGTGTTCGGCAAGCGGTCGGAGGTGAAGAGCTCGCACGACCGGTACGCGAACCTGGAGAGTGCGTATCTGTTGCAGAGGCTTGAGGCGTTCGACGGCATCGCGGTCCTTACGACCAACCTGCGGGCGAACATCGACGAGGCGTTCACGCGACGGCTCGACCTGGTGGTCGACTTCCCCTTCCCCGATGTCGCGCTGCGCGCGGCGCTGTGGCGGAGTTGCCTGGCGGGGGTGCCGCAGGACGAGGGGCTGGGGGTCGAACTGGACGCGTGCGCGAAGGAGTTCGAGCTGGCCGGCGGTGCGATTCGCTCCGCGGCGGTGACGGCGGGGTATCTGGCGGCGGGCCGGGGTTCTCCGGTGACCGCGGAGGATGTCCGGGCGGGGGCACGACGGGAGTACGTGAAGTCGGGGCGCCTTGTGCCGGGTACGGGCATGGCCTGGGCCCCGTAGCCCCCTGGGTGCGGGGGCCGCCGTTTGCGCAGTTCCCCGCGCCCCTGGCAGCGCCGTAGTTGCTCGCGCCCACGCGGCGGAGCCGCACAATGTCACAGCCCCGCGCCCCTGACGGGGCTGCTCCTGGCAGGGTGCCCCGGCGGGCATGCCCAGCCCGTCCGGCGTTTGAGGACGAGCGCCCTTCAGGCGCGAACGGGGTCTGGGGCGGAGCCCCAGGAAACGGACCTTCCCTCCCTCCCAACCCCCGGAGGGTTTCGGGGAGGGGTGGGCGGGGCGCATCCCGGGGTCTGGGGCGGAGCCCCGGGGCGCCCGGCCCGGGGTTACTGGAGGATCTTCCAGCGCTGCTGGTCGTCCGGGAGGGCTCCGCAGGGGCGGACCTCGGCCACCTGAAGGTTCTTGCGGTCGTTCGGCGTCAGATCCGACAGGCACCAGTTGTCGTCCCGGCTCACGAGCCGCACAAAACCGTCACCACCGCTGATCGGCTGGATCGACCACTTCTGGTTGGCAGTCATCGACCCGTTGGACAGGCTCGCCTCGCCGCCCGACGCGCCCCACATCTGGATCTGGTTGCCCTCCCGGGTGTTGTCCGCGACAGCCCACGGCTCGGACGACGAGGTGAAGGCGAACTCGTTGTTGGGCAGCGGGTGTACGTGCCAGAACTGGTCCCAGGGGGGCGTGTTGAAGCTCGTCGGCGCCGTGTAGACGAGCCGGCCCTCCGGCTTCTGGTCCGTCGGCGAGACGAGGAGGTATCCGAGCCCGGACTGGATCCGCACCTGCTTGTTCGGGTCGTACTTGGGCGGCTTGGGAGCGCTGTCCCCACCGCCGCCTCCGCTGCCACCGCCACCGGGGTCCTTCGGCTTCGGCCGGTCGCCGGCGGGCGGGGGCGGGGCCGGCACGGAGGGCGGCGGGGGCTGCTTGGAGGGTGCCGGCGGGGCCGACGGCAGCGGCGTGTTGGAGCCCTGCGGCAGCGGCTCCTCCTTGGAGGGCGCCTTCTCGGAGGCCTGGCTCTTGACGCCCACGTCGTGCTGGAACCAGATCAGCGCGAACGCGACGGCCGCCGCCACCAGCACCGACCCGACCGCGAGCACCCAGCGCGGGAACACCGACGGCTGCACATAGGTGCCGCGCAGCTCCTGCGGGGCGGGATCGCCCGATCGCAGCACCGAGACGGTGAACTGGTGCTGGCGGATCCCGCCGAACCAGCTCACGTTCGCCGAGGTGAGCTGCAGCTCGGCGAATCCGGCCCGGCCCGGGTCGACCTGGACCGCGGTGGGGTTGGCCTCGACGGTGACGGAGTCGCCGTTGTCCCGGGTGGAGAAGGACGCGGTCAGCGGCTGGTTGCCCAGGTTGTCGACGGCCACCCGGCCCTTGGCCACGCGCCGGCCCTTGACGGTGCGCGGAACCAGCTCGGCGCGCATCTCGACGAACGGGGCGATGGTGAGCCGGCCCTCGACGACATCGGCCTCGCCGGGGTGCTCGCGCGGCTCGACCCGGATGCCGAAGGGGCTCTGGCCCGCCACGGCGTCCGAGGTGCGGGGCGGCGCGAAGGTGATCTCGGTGATCCCTTCCGCCCCGGGGTAGAGGCGCAGCGTGGCCGGTTCGACGTGCGCCCAGCCGGCGGCGTCCCCGACCGGCGTGAACCGGTACTCCTCGACGGTGTCGCCCGTATTGCGCACCCGCAGCCGTACGACGGCGCTGTCACCGGGGGCAACGGTGGTGGCGGGGGGCTCCAGGGCAGTCCACATACTCACCCCACGAGTTAATTCCGGCGGTGGGCGAAGTACAGGGACGGAAGGGGCAGTTCCGGGGGCAGGACCTGCTGCCCGAGCGGCCATCGCCCCTAGTCGGGCGGCCCCGGCGAGGGGCGGCCCGAGAAAGGGAACCCGGGCGGTTGCGGGGGAACAACCGCCCGGGAGTCTGTGGATGCGAGCAGCCTCTCAGGCCGCGATCAGCAGCGCCTAACGTCCGCTAACGCCCGCGCTAACGGCCCGGCTTGCCGCGGTCCTTGACGTCGCCGCCGATCAGCCAGTTGATGGTCTGCGCGTCGGCGACACCGGTCGCCTTGAGGCCGACGTTCGCCTGGTAGTCCTTGATCGCCTGCGCGAGACCCGCGTCCGACTTCGTCGCATAGCCGTTCTTCTGGCCCGCCTTGAAGTAGTCGATGCCCTTGTTGGCGTAGAAGCGGTCGCGGGTGAGGTCCCCGTCGGAGATCGAGGACTGGTTGGCCCACCACAGCGCCGCCGCCAGCTTCGTGACGTCGTAGTTCTGCGCGCCGCTCTTCACGTTCTCCACGCGGATGCCCTGCGCCCACATCGAGGTGAGAGTGGCCCGGCCGAGGGTGCCCGGCTTCTTGTCGGTGGCCGTCAGCTGCATGCTGCTCTTCTTGTCCCGCATGACGTGCGCCTGATAGCAGGCCAGGGAGGTCTGGGTGGCCTTGTCGATGATCCCGGCGGTCCAGCCGGGCTTCAGGGTGCACTCGTTCTCGTTGCCGAGGGTGGCCAGGCGGTACTGCGCGAACGTGACGATGTCGTCGGGCTTGTAGCCCATGTCCCAGACCGGGCCCGCGGGCGCGTTCGGAGCGGGCTTGGCCTGCTTCGGCGGGGGCGGCACGACGGGCGGCCCGCTGCCGAGCTCCGAGGCGTCGCCGCCACCGCCGCCTCCACCACCGCCCGAGCCGTCACCGGCCGGGGCCTGCGCGCCGCCGGGCGGGGCCGCGGGCGGGGCGGACACGGGCGCCGAGGGCAGCGGGGATTCGGCGCCCTGCGGCACCGGCTGCGCGCTGGACCCGGCCTGCAGCTCGCCGGATGCGGTGGTCACCTTCGGCTGGAAGGCCAGCCAAAGGACCACGAACGCGACGGCCGCCGTCACCATCGCGCTGCCGGCGACCATCAGCCAGCGCGGCAGCACCGGACGCTGGTCGAAGGTGCCGATGAGTTCGAGACCGGTGTCGTCGCCGGAGCGGCGCACCGCGACCGTGATGCGGTGCTGCTCCGCCCTGCCGGTCCAACGGACGTGCTGGGGGCGGACGTCGAGCTTGGCGAACGCGGCCCGGCCGGGCGCGATCTGCACCGAGTTCGGCGTCATGTCGTAGGTGAGCCGGTTGGTCTCGTCGCGCAGGGTCAGCGACGCCGTGAGCGGGGTGTTGCCGAGGTTGTCGACAGCCACCGAGGCCCGCCCTCGGAACCGGCCCACCAGGCTCGGCGGAAGCAGTTCGGCACGCACCTCGGTGAAGGGCGCGACCGTGACCTGCCCTTCGAGCACGTCCCGCAGGTCGGGGTGCTCGCGGGGCTCCACGCGGATGCCGTACGGGGCCGGGCCCGCCGGGGCGTCCGGCGAGCGGGGCGGCGCGAAGGAGATCTCCGCGGTGCCCTCGCTGCCGGGGTAGAGGCGCAGGGTGTCGGGTTCCACGCGGGCCCAGCCCGCGGGGGTGCCGACCACCGAGAGGCGGTACTCCTCGACCGTGTCCCCGGTGTTGCGTACCCGCAGCCGTGCGGTGGCCCGCCCACCGGGATCTACGGCGACGGCGGCCGGGTCCAGAGACGTCCACATGGTCATGATCGAAGGCTAGGGGGCGCGCCGCGCTACCCCCTGCCCAAAAGGCTCTGGCAGAGGGCAGCCCTGGCTGCACTCGGAGCCCCGGCGACCGGGCTGCCCGGCGGGCCGGTCGGCTGCCTCGCCGCCGTGGGCGCGGTCGACATCAGCGAGGTCAGCTCGTCGGCCTCCGCCGCGCCGCGGGCGCTGAGCAGCCGGTGCGCGGTGCGCAGCGAGGCAAGGGCGGACAGCGCCGGGGTCTCGCCGAGCGTGAGCAGCGCCCGGCCGCGTGCCGCGAGCGCGAGACCGCGGCAGAACGGGTCGCCGAGGTCGCCCTCGATGGACAGGGCCTGTGTCGCACAGGCCGCGGCCTCCCCGGGCCGCTCCCGGGCCAGCGCGCAGTGCGCGAGCCGCGCCCAGGCCAGCGCCTCCCAGCGCAGGTCGCCGACCCACTGGTGGTGCTGGCGCGACTCCCGCAGATGGGCGGCGGCCCGTACCGGACGGCCGCCCGCGAGCAGGGCGCAGCCGATCTGGTACAGCACATGCCCGAGCGTACCCCGGTCGCCCAACTCCCTTGCAGTACGCAGGACTTCATCGGCCGCCGCCTCGGCGCGCTCCTTGTGGCCGAGCAGCATGTGGGCGCGTACGACATGGGCGAGGACGCGCACCGCGTCGCCCCGGCCGTCCAGCTCGACGAAGCGCGCGTACGCCTGCTCGAACAGGGGCAGCGCCTCGGCGGGGCGGCCCATCGCGGCCAGGATCATGGCGAGTTCGTGCGCCGCCTCCGACTCGGTGAGCGGGTCGGAGGCAAGCGCCGCGAACCGCAGGGCCTGGCGCAGGGTGCGTTCGATGCGCGGGTAGGTGTCGGTGCCCTGCTGCGGTACGGCGGCGATCAGGCGCAGCGCGCGGCCCGCCGAGCGGGAGTCGCCGTGGCAGTGCGCCACGGACAGGGCGAGGCGGGCCGGGCCGCCCAGTTCGCGGCGGCGCGCGGTGCCGAGGACGAGGTGGGCCCAGCCGGTCAGGAGGTCGACGGCGGGCCGCACGGCCTCCGCCCCCAGGTCCTCCCAGGGCCCCTTGCCGAGTGCCTGCTCGGCGGTGGCGCGGATCAGCTGGTGCGACTCCTGGAGCCAGGCGCGGGCCGCCTCGGCGTCGGCCGGGCGGTACCCGGGCGCCTGCGGCGCGTGCAGCAGATCGGGTACGCCGCTGAGCGGGCGAAGCCGGCGGATGGCGTTGCGGACGGTGGCCAGGACGTGGTCGAGCAGCCGGCGCTGGGCGGCGGGCCGCTCGGCCGCGTCCGGCGAGTCGTCGAGGACCCGGCGGGCGAAGATCCGTACGAGGTCGTGGAAACGGTAGCGGTCCACGCCGCAGGCCTCGATGAGCCCGGCGTCGACCAGCGCCTCCAGGGCGTCCTCGGCGCTGTACTCGTCCACGCCGAGCAGGGCGGCCGCGGTGGCCCGTCCGAAGACGGGCACGGCGGCGGCGGACGCCAGGCGGAAGGCGCGGGCGGCGTCCGCGTCGAGGCCTTCGTAGCTGAGCCGGAAGGCCGCGTCCACGCCCAGGCCGTCGGCCTCCAGCTCGTCCAGGCGGTGCCGCTCGTCTCGCAGCCGGGCCGTCAGATCGGCCAGGGCCCAGTCGGAGCGGGCGGTGAGGCGGGCGGCGGCGATGCGCACGGCGAGCGGCAGCCTGCCGCAGGCAACCACGAGTTGGCGGGCCGCCTCCGGCTCGGCCTGGACGCGCTCGCCGCCCACGATCGCCTCCAGCATGGCCAGCGCGTCCTGCTCGGTCATCGCCTCCACGTCGAGGAGGCGGGCGCCGGGGAGGCCGACGATGCGGGCGCGGCTGGTGACGAGGACGGCGCTCCCCGGGGTGCCGGGGAGGAGGGGGCGGATCTGGGCGGTGTCATGGGCGTTGTCCAGGAGCACGAGTACGCGCTTGCCCGCGAGCTGGGAGCGGTACAGGGCTCCGCGCTGGCCGGCGTCGTCGGGGATCGCGCCCTCGGGTACGCCCATGGACCGGAGGAGGTGGGTCAGGACGTCCGCGCTGTCCGCGGGGTCGGGGTCGTTGCCGCGGAGGTCTGCGTAGAGCTGGCCGTCGGGGAAGGACTTTCGGGCGCGGTGGGCCGCGGTTATGGCGAGGGCGGTTTTGCCTGCGCCGCCCAGGCCCGTGAGGACTGCCATGCCCATGGCCTGGGCGTCTCCGGCCTCCCTCAGGAGGGTGCCCAGTTCCTTGAGGGGATCCTCCCGTCCCGTGAAGTCGCTTATGGGAGGCGGGAGTTGGGCGGGGCGGCTCTTTGTGCGGAGCTGCGAGTGAGGCGGAGCCGGGGTTGTGGGCCCGGCCCCGTCGACCCGCTGCGCGGGGCCGGGTGCGGGGGTCGGCTGCGGCGGGGTGGGGGCGGTCACGGGGGTTCCGGCGGGCGGCGTTCGCTGTGCCCGCCCTTCCCCGAGGTCTCGGCTTCGCTCGACCGGGGGAGAGCCCTGTCGCCCTGCGGAACGGGTGCCCACAGCGTGATGAGAAGGGGTCTCCTGGACCGGGGGCTCCTGCATGGGACGGGTCAGCAGCCTCGTGTGCAAGGCCGTCAGTTCGGGGCCCGGGGGGACGCCCAGTTCTGTGTCCAGCGTGCGGCGGGTGGTCTCGTACACCGCGAACGCGTCTGCTTGGCGGCCCGCTCTGTGGAGGGCCAGCATCAGGAGGGCCTGGGTTCGTTCGCGCAGGGGGTGCTCCGCGGCGAAGGAGCGCAGGGAGGCGATCACGGCCGCGTGGCGATTCAGGGCCAGGGCGCCGTGGAAGTGGTCCTCGCGGGCGGAGAGCCACAGTTCGGTGAGGCGGTCGCGCTGGCGCTCGGCGTGCGGGCCGGGCAGGCCGGCGAGGGGGCTGCCGCCCCACAGGGCGAGCGCCCCGGTCAGTTCGCGGTGGGCGGCCGCGGTGTCGCCCGCGCCGCGCAGCCGGGCCGCCTCGGCCAGGCGCGCCTCGAAGACCGCGGTGTCGAGCGCGGCGGAGGGCACCCGCAGGGCGTATCCGTCGTCGGCCGAGACGAGGAGCCTGGCCGGGGTGCGGGCGGGCCGGGACGGCTCAAGGAGGGTGCGCAGGCGGGACACGTACGTACGCAGGGTGCCGACCCCGCGCGGGGGCAGCCGTTCGCCCCAGATCGCGTCGAGGAGCTCCGGCATGGAGACCGGGCGGCCCTCGCGCAGCAGCAGCACGGCGAGGAGCGCCCGCTGCTGGGGCGGTCCGAGCCGCAGGGGCCGGCCGCCGAGGTCGCCCTCGACGGGCCCGAGCATCCGGAACCGCAGTCCGTCGGCTGTGCCGCCCGTCGTGCCGCCCTCGCCCGTTCCGCCGGATTCCGTCACGCGCCGCCGCCTCTTCCCTTCGACTCGCCCGGCCGATCCGTCCCCCGACGTTTGCCCTTTCGGCCCACCGGATGCTGTTCGTCCGGCCCACTGAACGCTACGCCAGGACCTTCCGCGGGCCCCCATCAGCACATGTATCGCACACGGAGTTGGCTTGAACTCACCCTTGTATCCCGCGAGTAACCGGTCGAAAGGGCACCCTCCCTGCCCCCAAGACGGGCCTTGTGCCTCCTGCGTTCCGTATCGCAGGTGCCAAGAATCGCGAGGCAGCGAACGAGGGGAGTGTGCACTTACCGTGCGGGTCACGCAGGAACAGCAGGCCGGGCGACGCCCGGGCACCCCGGCGGGCGGCGCGGCGCGGCGCGAGTCCGCACTCGCCCGGCTGCACCGCACCGCCGGAAACGCGGCGGTGGCCCAGCTGTTCGCCCCGGCCGCCGACCGGAGCCGGGACCCGGCCTCCATCCAGCGGATCACCGAACATCCCGGCGGCTCGTACGACGCGACGCCCCAACCCGGCGAGCGCGGCCCGTACTTCGTCGCGCAGGGCCCGGAGCCGGTGGTCGCGATGGGTGGCGGTGGTGAACCGCGCGACATCCGGGAGCGGTTGCGCTACGAGCTCGCCGAGGTCGGCCCCGACCACGCCCCGCTCAGGGTGGCCGACGACGGCACCCTCGCCGTCCACGGGGTGGACGAACCCAAGGAGTTCTACGCGGTGCAGGCCGTCGTCGACACCGCCAACACGGCGCTGCGCGCGGTCGGCAGCAGCGTCGAGCTGGTCACCGGCGGCGGCCGCAGCATCGGTGTAGGCGGGCAGCGGCTGCTCCGCGTCCGGCCCAGCGTGGTCAAGGACGCCACCCCGGCGAGCCAAATGGGGCCGTTCGTCTCGCTGTTGCGCTCCACCTGCATCTCGGTGGCGTGCAGCCTCATCGGCTCCGAGCACTCGAAGCGGGCGCAGGCGGTGCTCGGAGGCGGCGACGGGAGCTTCCTGCTCACCCCCAACTCCGACAGCGACGCCCGCGCCAACCGCCTGGCGAGCGCGGTCGCGCAGGACACCATCGGCACGCTCGGCGTCGACGGCGCGGTCACCGCGGCCCAGGGCGGCCAGGCCCCGGTCCAGGACCTCGGCCGCAGCTACGGCGAGGCCACCCGCGACGGCGGCCGGGACGGCACCGAGGCCCGCCTCGGCATCAACAAGTACGCCTCACCAGGGCCCGGCGAGGGCTTCGGGATCTTCAGCATGCTCGCCCAGGACAACCTCGACCACTCGGTGTCGCCGGCCGTGGACCGCGGCGAGAACGTCTGGGGCTACCACTTCGCGGCGGTCGTCGCCCGCTCCCTGGACGGCACCTGCCAGGTGACCCTGGAGAACTACGCCCGCAACGAGTTCGACACCAAGGCACGCTCCGAGCTGTACGAGGTGCTCTACCAGCGGGCCAAGAGCGGCGGCGGCTGGTTCAGCCAGCTCAAGCCGCTGCTTGAGAGCGACGACCAGCAGGCCTTCAAGAAGAAGTTCGACGAGGTGCTGGCCGCCCTGGTCAAGGACCCCGAGGTCAAGAAGAAGAAGGGCATGCCGCGCCTCCAGCTCCAGCAGGACTTCGAGGACCACACCTGCCGCTCCTGGTTCTTCCGCGTCTACGGCGGCGGCCCCGGCGAGAGCTTCCACGAGCAGCAGGCGGCCTCGGGCTACTTCAACAACCCCATGACGCTGCGCGTCGGCCGCCCGCCGGCCGGACCCGACGCCGCCGCGCAGTAGGGGAGTTCAGCCCTTGACCCCCTCGATGAACGCCGTCCAGGCCCGCGCCGGGAAGAACAGGGCCGGGCCGCCCGGCCGCTTGCTGTCGCGTACGGGGACGAGGAGGCGGGAGGCGAAGCCGGACTCGGCGACCTCCAGGCAGCTGCCGTTGTCACCCGCGCTGTGGCTCGACTTCCGCCAGCCGGTGGGGCCGGCGGCGGCTGGGGCCGGGTCCAAGGTGCGCTCAGTGCTCATGGTCGTATTCCTCCGCCGCCGTTTCGAGCAGAGCCAGGGACGCCTCCGGCGGCAACGCGGCGGCCCGTGCCAGATCGTAGGCATACCGGCAGCGGCCGACCACCGCCGGATCGTCGTGCAGCACCCCGGTGTGGGTGCCCTCGACATAGGCGAGGTCCGGTTCGTCCGCGAAGCGCATCAGGCTGAGCATGCTGCCCATCGCCCCGTGCGCACCCACCGAACGCGGCACGACCTGCGTCAGGACCCGGCCCGAGCGCCCCAGGGCGGCCACGTGCCGCAGCTGTTCGGCCATCACGGCCGGGCCGCCGACCGCCGTGCCCAGAACGTTTTCGCCAAGGATCACCCACACGTGGGGGCTGGCGTGGTCGGTCAGGATGTCGGCCCGGCGCAGCCGGTTGACGACCTTGGTCTCCAGCTCGTCGGGGTGCGCCTGCGGCTGGTAGGCGCGGAAGACGGCGCGCGCGTACGCCTCCGTCTGGAGGATGCCGGGCACCAGGATCGGGGCGTACTCCTCGATGACGGTGGCCAGCTGCTCGGCGTCGGCGGCGGCCGCGAAGTGGTCGGCGAAGCGGAACGTGTCCAGGGTGCGCAGCATCCGCACGAAGAAGCCCTCGGTGCCGAGTGCCGCGTCGAGGCGTTCCGCCAGATCCGGGCGCGGCTTGCGCCGGCCCGCCTCGAAGTGCGCGATCAGCGAGCCGGAGCAGATGACGCGCTCGCCGAGCTCGCTCTGGGTCAGCCCCGCGGCCTCGCGGCGCAGCCGCAGCTCCTCGCCGTAGAACTCGCGCGGCGACTGGACCTGTTCGGCACGTCCCCGACCGGCCATCGAAAGCACCCCCTTCCGTACACATCCGTCCAACGACGCTTCCGTACAAAGGAGTTGGAGAGCCGCGCCCACTGTTCAGGCTAGCCGTCGGGGGAGCACGCTGCTGGAAGTACGGACAGCTACTGCACGATCACGGACTGGGGCGGCGTGGACGGGAGTCGGCATACGTGCCTAGGGGGTGCGCGCCATGGGTGACAGCAGTGCGGAACAGCAGGCGGCCGAGGACGCCCGGCGGAGGGAGGAGCTGCTGGAGAAGGTGCGCGAGGCGAACCGGCTGAGCACCGGCCGGCCCTGCCCGCCGCCGGGGCCGGTCCCGCCGGCCGAGGACGAGGGCGAGGCCTGACCCCTCCCTTCCGGACCTTCCGCGTTCGGGCCCCGTGCCCGGGTACGACGGCTGCCGTACCCGATCCGGCCGGGAGAACCCGCGCCGATGACCGGAAGGGCAGCTTGTGCTGCCCTCGTCCACGCACCTTCTCCCCTCCCCGCGCGGGCCGGGCCGCGCGAGGCTTGAGGGGTAATTGGCCGGTAGCAGCGTTTCGGGGGGCGGGACAACCGCATGCAGCTCGGATTCTGAGTGAGCCGTCCGACCCGGCACCCCCTTGGCCCCGCGGTCTCCGGGCGCTGGCCCATATCTCCGTACACCCAGTAACAAGGAGCAGCTTCCCGTGCCCAACTACCTGTCCCCCGGCGTCTATGTCGAGGAAGTCGCCAGCGGATCCCGGCCCATCGAAGGGGTCGGCACCTCGGTGGCCGCCTTCGTCGGGCTCGCGCCCGTGGGGCCGCTCAACGAGCCGACGCTGGTGACCAACTGGTCCCAGTACGTCGCCGAGTTCGGCGAGTTCACGGACGGGTACTACCTGGCGCACTCCGTCTACGGCTTCTTCAACAACGGCGGTACGGCCGCCTACGTCGTGCGTGTCGGCGGCACCGAGAACGGCGCCGGGCAGGGTGCCCCGCAGGCCGCGGCCGCCGCCGCGCCGCAGGCGATCACCGCCGGTGAGGCCGTGGCGCTCGGCACGTTCAAGGTCTCCGCGATCACGGCGGGCTCCACCGGCGGCGCGCTGACCGTCGAGGTGCAGGACGCCGAGGGCGAGGCCAATGGCGACCGCTTCAAGCTGGTCGTGAAGGACGGCGACACCGTCGTCGAGAACTTCGACGTCAGCGCGAAGAAGTCGGCGCGCAACTTCGTCGTGACGCAGGTCAAGCAGCGCTCCAAGACGATCACCGTCGAGGAGGCCGTGGCCGGTGGCCAGCTGGCCAAGCCGGACGCGCAGGCCGTCACCCTGGCCCCGCCGGCCGCCGCCCCCGCCCCGGCCCCGACCGGTGGCACCCTCGCCCGGATCGAGTCCGGCCAGTTCATCGGCGACTCCGCCGACCGCACCGGCTTCGGCGGCCTGGAGGCCCTCGACGAGATCAACATGGTCGCGGTGCCCGACCTGATGGCCGCCTACCAGCAGGGCCTGATCGACCTGGAGCAGGTCAAGGCCGTCCAGCTCGGCCTCGTCGCGCACTGCGAGCTGATGGGCGACCGCATGGCCGTCCTCGACCCGCCGCCCGGGCTCAACGCCCGCGACATCCGCAAGTGGCGGATGGAGGGCGCCGGTTACGACTCCCGGTACGCCGCCCTGTACTACCCGTGGATCAAGTCCTTCGACCCGTCCACCGGCCAGACCAAGATCGTGCCGCCGTCCGGGCACATGGCCGGCATCTGGGCCCGCAACGACGCCGAGCGCGGCGTCCACAAGGCCCCCGCGAACGAGATCGTGCGCGGCGCCGTCGACCTGGAACTCCAGATCACCCGCGGCGAGCAGGACCTCCTCAACCCGATCGGCGTGAACTGCATCCGCGCCTTCCCGGGCCGCGGCATCCGCGTCTGGGGCGCCCGCACTCTTGCTTCCGACCCGGCCTGGCGCTACCTGAACGTGCGCCGCTACTTCAACTACCTGGAAGAGTCGATCCTGATCGGCACCCAGTGGGTCGTGTTCGAGCCGAACGACCACGCGCTGTGGGCCCGGATCCGCCGCAACATCTCCGCCTTCCTGGTCAACGAGTGGCGCAACGGCGCCCTGTTCGGCCAGCGCCCCGAGGACGCCTTCTACGTGAAGTGCGACGAGGAGACCAACCCGCCGGAGTCGGTCGACCTCGGCCGCGTGGTCTGCGAGATCGGCATCGCGCCCGTCAAGCCCGCCGAGTTCGTCGTGTTCCGGCTCGCCCAGTTCTCGGGCGGCGGCGGCGAGCTGGAGGAGTAAGCCCGCCTCACCTCGCTCGTTCTTTTGCCGAATTCGCCCGAACAGGAGTAACCCAGCATGTCGCTTCAGCCCGGTGATGCGCTCACCACACACAATTTCGGCCTGCAGATCGACGGCATCATGGTCGAGTACCTGCAGGAGGTCAGCAGCCTCTCGATGGAGCAGGACGTCATCGAGTACCAGCAGGTCTCGGCCGACGGCAAGCCGATCATCAAGAAGCTGCCCGGCGTCAAGAAGGCCGGCGAGTGCACGGTGACGCGCGGCGCCACGCAGTCCGCCACGTTCTCCGAGTGGATCAAGCAGTCCATCGACGGGAACATGGGCTCGGCCCGCAAGAACGCCTCGATCATCATGATGGACTACATGGACAACCCGGTGAAGCGCTACCACCTGCGCAACGCCTGGTGCAACAAGGTCGAGATCAGCTCGGTCAAGGCCGGCGACGCCGCCGCCATGACGGAGCAGGTCTCCATCACCTTCGAAGAGCTGGTCATCGAGTAATGCGCCGCGAAGGTCCTGGAGTTGCGGCAGCCGAGGCTCCGTTGAGTACGGGCGCGCGGGAGACCCTGCGCACCGAGTTCGAGTTCGAGCTGCCGCGCGGGTACGTGGACGAGTCGGGCACCGTGCACCGGCGCGGCGCGATGCGGCTCGCCACGGCCCGCGACGAGCTGGTCCCGCTGCGGGACGTACGGGTCCGCGAGAACCCGGCGTACCTGTCGGTGGTCCTGCTCGGCCGGGTCATCACCCGGCTCGGCACGCTCGGTGACGTCCACGACGGCACGGTGGAGAACATGTTCGCCTCCGACCTGGCCTTCCTCCAGGACTTCTACCGGCAGATCAACGCCGAGGGGCACACCCGGGCGGCCGTGGCCTGCCCGCACTGCGAGCAGTCCTTCGAGGTCGAGCTGGCCGGGAGCCGCCTGGGGGAATCGTGACGTACGCGGCCGACCGGATCGAGGAGGAGACCGCGTACCTCGCCTACCACTTCCACTGGGACATGGACTCCATCCTCGACCTGGAGCATGCGGACCGGCGGGCGTACGTACGGCGGGTGGCGGCACTGGTGGAACAAGGCGAAGGGGAGCGGTGACGGGGGATGGGCCTGTTCAAGCGCCGGCGTAACCGGCCGGCGGAAGGCGAAGGGGTTGCGGCCCCCGCCTCCGCGACCCCCGAGCCCTCGCCTGCCCCAGCCCCCGCCCAGGGCGACGGGGGCTGGGCCGCCGCGCCCCCGATGCAGCGCGCCCTGGCCGCCCCCCGCCTCACGGCGGAACGCGCCTTCGGCTCCACCCTGGCCGCCCACCAGGACCTCTCGGTGGTCCGCCCCCTGACCCACGCGGTCTCCCCCACGGCCCCCCACGGAGTCCTCCACAACGCCCTGACCCCGGTAACGGGTTCCCCGTCCTCCCTCCCGCTCCCGCTGCTGCGGTTGCCGGTGGCGGGGAGGGGGCCGGAGGCGGCGGGAGCGGAGGAATCGGGTCCTGAGGCAGCGCCGACGGCGACGCGGGGAGCGGTGCAGCGGGCTGCTTCCGCGTCCACCCCGGTGCAGCGGGCGGGTTCGGCGACGCCGATGCAACGGCCGGCCCCCGCATCGGGTCCGGCTCCGGTACCGCGGGCGGCTTCTGCGTCGGCTCCGGTACAGCGGGCAGCCTCCGCGTCGACGCCGGCTGCGGCTCCGGCTCCGGCCCCTGTTCCGGCCCCTGTTCAGCCGTCGGCTTCCGCATCCGGTCCGGCTGCGGGTCCGGTACAGCGGCCAGCTTCCGCATCGACGCCTGCTTCGGCACCGGTGCAGCGTTCGGCTTCCGCGTCCGGTTCGGTTGCGGGTCCGGTGCAGCGTTCGGCTTCCGCGTCCACCCCGGCTGCGATTCCGACTCCCGTTCAGCAGTCGCCTTCCGCGTCGGCCCCTGCTGCGCGTCCGGCTCCAGTTCAGAGGTCGGCTTCTGCGTCGAACCCGGCTCAGCCGTCGGCTTCCGCATCCGGTCCGGCTGCGGGTCCGGTGCAACGGTCGGCTTCCGCATCCGGTCCGGCTGCGATTCCGACTCCCGTTCAGCAGTCGCCTTCCGCATCCGCCCCCGCCGAGGGTCCGGTGCAGCGGTCGGCCTCCGCATCAGCCCCCAGCCCGGCGCCGACTCCGGCTCCAGCTCCGGTTCAGCGGGCTGCCTCCGCGTCGGCTCCAACTCCGGTGCAGCCGTCGGCTTCTGCGTCGACCCCGGGTCCGGTGCGGCGGGCGGTTGCTCCGGCGAGCGGGCCGGGTACGGCTCCCGGAGTGGCTGGTCCGGCTCCGGCTGGGTCAACTCCCCCTACAAAGCAGGTAGTTAAGCCTGCGACGACCGTCAAGCCCGCGGACGGCTCGGCGAACAACCCGGGGTCCGCTGCTTCGGCTCCCGCCGTACAGCGGGCGGTCAAGCCTGCGGTCGGCTCTGCGAACAACCCGTCCGAGCCCAGTGCCGCTCCCGCCGTGCAGCGCGCAGCCACGCCTCCGCGTACCCCGTCGAGCAGTCCCGCCGCGCCGCCGCGCCAGACGCCCCCGTTGTCGGCAGACGTTCCGCAGAGCGACAGGGGTCTCCCCCGGTCGAGCGAAGCCGAGACCTCGGGGAAGGGTGGGCGCAACGCAACCCGCTCGCCGGAACCGTCCCCCTCGCCTGCACCCGGGGCGCCCCCTGCCGTGCAACGGGCCACCACACCCGCACACCCCGAGCCGAAGAACCCCGTCCCGGCACCGGCACCCCCCGTACAGCGCGCAGCCACGGCCGAGCCCAGCGCGCCCTCCTCCATGCCCGTGCGCAGCACGACAAGCACCCCGGGTACGCCCGCACCGGCCCAGCGCCCCGCAGCCGGCCACCCCGCCACGCCGTCGGCGCCCGCCCCGGCCGGCCAGGCCACCCCCGACACAACCACCCCCGTACAGCGGGCAGTTGTACCGGCGGCCCCGCCCAAGTCCGACGCACCCCCCGCCATGCCCGTACGCGGCGAAACCCCCAAGCCCGGCCGGGCAACGGCAGCCCCGCCCAGCCCGCCGACGGCGGACAGTCCGCGTCCGGCCACCCCCATCGGCCCCCCGATCCGGCGCGCCGCCAACGGCCCCGCCCCGGCCGCCCCCGCCGTACAGCGGGCCGTCACCCCACCGGTCGCCCCGTCGGGCAGCCCCGCTCAGGGCGCGCCCGGTGAGGCTCGGCGTGCCGTCGAGCCCGGACCCCGCCCGACGGGACCCCGCTCGGCGGAAACCCCCCGTGCCGCATCCGGGGCAACTCCCGCGGCACCGCGCGTCGTCAGGGCCACGCCGAGCCGCCCCGGCCCGGACGCGGCTCCTCTGCCGGTTCAGCGCGCGGCCTCCGCGCCGACCCGGCGTTCCCTGACCTCCGCCCCGCGCCCGGTACGCCCCTCCCACCACCTCGACCCGGTAGGTGTGGTGCGCCCGGCCCCCAAGGCGCCCGCGCCCGCCCCTGCCGTCACCCCCGACGGCCCCTCCGACGTCCCCGCATCGGTTTCCCCCGCCGATGCGGGGACCCCCACCCCGCCCCCGGCGGCACCCCCCGTCCAACGCAAGCCGATGGTCCGCCGCGTAACCCGTACGCAGACCCCGGCCCCGGAAGCGCCTCGCCGCCGCCCCTTGATCGGCGCCCCCATAACCCCGAGCCCCGCGACAGCCACGCCCCCGGGCACGACCCCGGGCGCAACCGCCTCGCAGGCCACCCCCGCTGTGGGCAGTCGTTCCGCAGAGCGACAGGGGCCTCCCCTGGTCGAGCGCAGCCGAGCCCTTGGGGAAGCGGCGGCGCAGCGAACCCCGCTCGCCGGGACCCCGGACACGGCGCCCACCCCCGCGCCCCCCGTCGTCCAGCGCGCCACCACCCCCGCAGCCCCGCCCGCCCCTCTCCCCAAGGTTCGCCTCCCCAGGCCAACTCCCTTGCAGCGCACGGGAGTTGCGGGACCCCCGCTCGCCTCGTCCCGCCCTCTGACAACCCGGCACCAAGCAGCCCCGGCCGGTCCGGCCAGTACGGCGACCGGCGCGCCCGCCGCCGCCCCCGCACCCACCCCCCTGACGCAGGCACCCCCCACCTCCGACACCCGCCAGGTCGTCGTCCCCCTGCACCGCCCCGCGGCCCCCCGCGGCATGACGCAGCCCTCCATCCAGCGGGCCGCGGAGCCGACCCCGCAGCCCGTCATCCCCGTACGCCGGAACAACCCGGCACCGGCACCGCCGGCCGCCCCGGCACCCGCGCCGCCGCAACCCGTACAGCGGCGGCCCGAGCCCCCCGTGCAACGGAGAGCCACCCCGCAGGCCCCGCCCGCCACCGCCCCGGCCGCCGACCCCCAGTCGGCGACCGGGCCCGCCGAACAGGCCCCCGACATCGACGCCCTGGCCCGACGCCTGGTCGCCCCGCTCTCGCGCCTGCTCCGCGCCGAACTCCGCGGGGACCGCGAACGCATCGGCCGCCTGCGCGACCGCTGACCCGCCACCCCGCACCCGTAAACAGCCCCCCGACAACTCCAACCGCCCAGAACTCCTACCGACGGAAGACCCCCCATGCCCTCCACCCTTGACCCCGGCTCCACCGTCTTCTTCAAGCTGACCATCGACGGCCAGAACCTCGGCCTGTTCAACGGCTGTGACGGTCTCGCGTCCGAGGTCGAGGTGGAGCAGCGCCAGGAGGGCGGCAACAACGGGTTCGTGTGGCAGCTGCCCACCCGGGTCACGTTCTCCACGATCCGGCTGACCCGCCCGCTGACCGCCGACACGTCCAAGGTCGCGTCCTGGATCTCCTCGCTCGCCTCCGGCATCACCCGGCCCACCGCGCAGATCGCGGCGCTGCGCGCCGACGGCTCGATCGTCGCGCAGTGGGGCCTCATCGAGGTGCTGCCGGTGCGCTGGACGGGCCCGAGCCTCGACCCGGCGAGCCCGAGCGTGGCCACCGAGACGCTGGAGATCGCCCACCACGGCTTCACCGACGCAGGGGGTGCGTGAGCAATGGCCGCTCCGACCGGAGGAAAGGCCGCGGGTCTGTCCCGCGCCACCCTCGCCATCCACCAGCCGCCCACCGACCTCGGTGGCGCGGTGGGCGGGCTCATGGGCGAGGTCAAGTTCCAGTTCAACCCGTCGCAGGTGCAGTTGGGCCGCTCGGCCAGCTGGGTCGTCATGCCGGCGATCGCCTACACCCGGGGCGCGCCCGCCAAGTTCACCGGCGCGCAGCCCGCGGCCCTCCAGCTGGAGGTGTTCCTCGACGCGTCGGGCACGCCCAGCTCCACCACCGTGCAGAAGCAGGTCGAGCTGCTGCTCTCGTGCTGCGAGGTCACCCCGCAGAGCGTGGCCTCCAAGGCACCCTCGCCGCCGTTCGTGAAGTTCAGCTGGGGCTCGTTCTCGACCGTCGAGCTCACCGCGTACGTCACCAACGTGAACGCCAACTACACCCTGTTCAGCCCCAACGGCGTGCCACTGCGGGCGACTTGCACGCTCTCGCTGACCGAGGTCGCGACCAACACCAAGGGGCAGAACCCGACCTCGGGAGCCCTGTCCGCGCGCCGTGTGCACCGCACGGTCGCCGGGGACACCCTGGCCTCGCTCGCCTGGCGCGAGTACGGCGACGCCACCCGCTGGCGGGTCATCGCCGAGGCCAACGAGATCGACGACCCGATGCGGCTGCGCCCCGGCACCGAGCTGCTCCTGCCCGCTTCCTCGGAGGGTGCCGCGTGAGCGAGAAGACCTTCACCACCGTCCTGCACGTCCAGATCAACGGGACGGTCCTGCCCGACCCGCTGGCCGTGCGCCTCATCGAGGGCTGGGTGGACGCGTCCGTCAACGTCCCCTCCGCCTTCCAGCTGACCTTCAGCGACAAGGACGGCGTCGTCACCACCAAGTACCCGATGCTGAAGATCGGCGCGAAGGTGGTGCTCAGCCCGTTCACCGACAGCCGGCGCGGCGACCCGATGCTGACCGGCGAGATCACCGCCCTGGAGGTCGACGCCGAGCCCGGCACCGGCCGCCAGCTCGTCGTGCGCGGCTACGACCCCGGCCACCGGCTGCTGCGCAACCGCCGCGTCGAGGGCTACCCGAGCATGACCGCGTCCGACATCGTGCGCCGCGTCGCCGGCCTCAACGGCCTCGCGCTCGGCAAGATCGACTCGACGCCGACGGTGTACGACCTGGCGACCCAGCCCAACATCACCGACTGGGACTTCCTGTCCCGCCTGGCCGCCGAGAACGACGTCCGGCTGTCCTTCGACAACATGGGCAAGCTCAACTTCGCCGGGCTGAAGCCCGCCTCGGGCGCGCCGTCCGACACGACCCCGGCGGCGCAGAGCCCGTATGTCCTCGACTTCGGCACGAACACCCTGCACAGCCGGATCGCGATGACGTCGGCCGGGCAGGTCAAGAAGGTCAATGTGCGCGGCTGGGACATGCGCACCAAGCGGCAGCTCGCCGCGCCCGCACCGGCCGTCACCAGCAAGGACATCGTCGCCGACATCACGCCGGCCGCGGTGACCACCCCGTTCGGCGCGGCCGAGCTGACCGCCACGCAGATCCCGTACACCACGCTGTCCGAGGTCACAGGCGCCGCGAAGGCGCTGGCCGACGACGTCACCGGCGCGTTCGCCGAGCTGGAGGTCGCCGTCACCGGCAACCCCGACCTGAGGCCCGGCACCCCCATCGCCGTGAAGGGCGCGGGCTTCCCCTTCGAGGGCAAGTACACGGCCACCGGCGTCCGTCATGTCTTCGCGTCCGGCGAGCAGTACACGACCTGGCTCAACGTCTCGGGCCGCCAGTTCCGTTCGCTGTACGGGCTCGCCGCGGGCGGCACCGACCAGGCGCCGCCGATGCCGGGCGTCGCGATCGCCCTGGTCACCAACACCAAGGACCCGCTGCGGCTCGGCCGGGTCCGGCTGCGCTTCCCGTGGCTGTCCGAGACGTACGAGAGCGACTGGTGCCGGGTCGCCCAGTTCGGCGGCAAGGGCGGCGGCGGGCTGCTCCTGCCCGACGTCAACGACGAGGTGCTCTGCGCCTTCGACCGGGGCTCCCTGGAGCACCCGTACGTCATCGCCGGGCTCTACAACGGCATCGACAAGCACACCCGCGAGCCCGACAACATCCCCGTCGTCGACCCGACCAGCGGGCAGATCAACTGGCGCTCCCTGACGGCCCGCAGCGGCCACACCGTCGAGCTGCTCGAAGAGGGCGGGGCGGCCCGCCTGTCCAGCGGCATCCGCCTTCGCACGGGCAAGGGGCGGCTGCACATCCAGCTGAACGAGGCCCGCACCTCCCTCACCATCAACAGCGACGGCACCGTCGAGATCAAGGGCACCCGGGGTGTCGACATCGAGGCGGGCGGCAACCTGTCCCTGAAGGCCGGCGGCCTGCTGAGCATGAAGGCGGGCGCCGGCATCGAGATCGACGCCGGCATGGCCGTCAACGTCAAGGCGGGGCTCGCCTTCGACGTGAAGGCCGGCGGCGAGGCGTCCGTCGTCGCGGGAGGCGCGGTGTCGCTGAACGCGGCCGGCGAGGCGGCCATCACCGCGATCGCCAACGCCAGCATCACCGCGGCGACCGTCGCCATCAGCGGAGCGGCCGCCATCGAGCTGACGTCTCCGGCCCCGCTGTCCAACGGCATGCCGATCATCTAGGAGAGTTGAGATGAGCGAACACTTCGTCGGGGCCGGCTGGGCGTTCCCGATGCGCACCGACCCGGGCGGCGGCATCGCCCTGGCCCGGCGCGACCGCGAGATCGAGGAGTCCATGCGCCTGGTGCTCGCCACCGCGCCGGGCGAACGCCCCATGCGCCCCGAGTTCGGCTGCGCGGTGCACGACCTGGTGTTCGCGCCCGTCAACGACGCCACCGCCGGGCGCATCCGCTACGAGGTGCGCACCTCGCTCGACCGCTGGGAGCCCAGGATCGAGGTCGAGGAGGTCACGGTGACCCCGGCGCCCGACGAGCCGACCGTGCTGCACATCGACGTGCGGTACTCGGTGCGCGGCACCAACAACCCGCGCAGCCTCGTCTTCCCCTTCTATGTGATTCCCTCCGAGGGCGGCGACCAGCCAGGCCCGACGGCCGGCGAAAGCGAACGACACTGATGGCCCTGCCCGCACCCCATCTCGACGACCGCCGCTTCCAGCAGTTCGTCGACGACGCCAAGCGCTACATCCAGCAGCGCTGCCCCGAGTGGAGCGACCACAACGTCTCCGACCCGGGTGTCACCCTCATCGAGGCCGTCGCGCACATGGCCGACCAGCTGGTGTACCGGCTCAACCGGGTTCCCGAGAAGAACCAGCTCGCCTTCCTCGACCTGCTCGGCGTGACGCTGTTCCCGCCGTCGGCGGCCCGCGCGTCGGTGACGTTCTGGCTGTCCGCGCCGCAGACCGAGCCGGTCCTGCTGCCCCGGGGCACCGAGGTCGCCACCGGCCGCACCGAGACCGAGGAGGCGGTGGTCTTCGCGACCGAGGACGATCTGACGATCGTGCCCTGCAGCCTCAGTCACGTACTGCGCCAGCCCACCGGCTCCGCCCCCGAGGACTGCTCACAGGACGTGCTCGGCGGCACCGATGTCTCGGTGTTCAGCCCGAGCCCGCTCCCCGGCGACGTGCTGCTCTTCGGCCTGTCGGCGGCCCTGCCCAACTGCACGGCCGCCGTGCGCATGGAGAGCCGCGTCGACGGTGTCGGCGTCGACCCGCGCCAGCCTCCCCTGGTGTGGGAGGCGTGGACGGCCGACGGCTGGACCGAGTGCGAGGTCGCCGAGGACACCACGGGTGGTCTCAACCGCCCCGGCGAGGTCGTCCTGCACATGCCGGCCGCGCACGCGGTGTCCCGGATGGGCCGCCTGGACGCGGGCTGGCTGCGCTGCCGCGTCGTCGAGGCCGCCCCCGGCCAGCCGTTCTACAGCGTCTCGCCGACGGTGCGCAGCGCCTCCGCGTTCACCATCGGCGGCACCACCCGGGTCTCGCACGCCGAGACCGTACGGGACGAGTCCCTCGGCGACTCCGAGGGCGTCCCGGGCCAGCGGCTGATGCTGGCCAACGCGCCGGTCGTCGGCGGCGCACGCCTGGAGATCTCTGCGGGCGAGGGCTGGGAGGAGTGGGAGGCCGTGGACGACTTCGCCTCCTCCGGCCCCTTCGACCGCCACTTCACCCTGGACGCGGCGACGGGCGAGATCGCCTTCGGCCCCTCCGTCCGCCAACCGGACGGCACGGTACGGCAGTTCGGCGCCGTACCGATCAAGGGCGCGGCCATCCGGGCCTCCCGCTACGGCACCGGCGGCGGCCGCTCCGGCAACGTCGCCCGGGGGTCCATCCAGGTCCTGCGCAGCTCGATTCCGTACATCTCCCGCGTGGAGAACCGGGAGGCGGCGCGCGGCGGCGTCGACGGCGAGACCGTCGAGGAGGCCAAGATCCGCGCGCCGATCGCACTGCGTGCCCAGGAGCGCGCGGTGACCGCCCGCGACTACGAGGAGCTGGCCCGCCGGGCCGCCCCCGAGACCGCCCGCATCGCGTGCCTGGCGGCGGACGCGGCCGAGTCGGGCGACAACGCGGTACGCGTCCTGGTGGTCCCGCAGGCCGTCCCGGACCGGGGCGGCCGCCTGCGCTTCGAGCAACTCGTCCCCGGCAACGAGCTGTTGGGCCGTGTGACGAGCTTCCTCGACGAGCGCCGCCCGCTGGGCACCCGCCTGGCGGTGGGCCCGCCGTTCTACCAGGGCGTGACGGTGGTCGCGACGCTGCACTCGTTCCGCGCGGCGAAGGCGGACCACGTACGCGACGACGCGCTGAACGCCCTGTACTCCTACCTGGACCCGCTGACGGGCGGCGCCCACGGCACGGGCTGGCCGTTCGGCCGCCCGCTGCGGGCGGGCGAGATCTTCGCGGCACTGCAGAGGGTCCCCGGGGTGGAACTGGTGGACGAGGTGCTGTTGCACCCCGCGGACCCGCTGACGGGCCGCCGGGGCGACGCCACCGACAGGATCGAACTCTCCCCCTCGGCCCTCCTCTTCCCCTTCGACCACCGCGTCCGCGTCATCGAGGCGCGATGAGCGCGCGGGGGTCGGTGGAGGGGCTCGGCTCGTCGCACCCGCTGGGCGGCGAGCTGCCCGCGGTGTACGCGGACGACGACTTCGCCCAGCGTTTCGTCGAGGGCCTGGACGTGGTCCTGGCCCCGCTGTTCAACGTCCTGGACTGCCTGGAGGCGTACTTCGACCCGGCGCTGGCTCCCGAGGACTTCGTGGACTGGCTGACGGGCTGGGTCGGCACGGAGCTCGACGGCACGGAGCCACTGGAGATCCGGCGCCATGCCGTGGCGACAGCGGTGTCCCTGCACCGGGTCCGGGGCACCGCCCAGGGCCTGGCCCGGGCGGTCCAACTGGCCTTCGGGGTACGCCCCCAGATCACCGAGAGCGGCGGGGCGACGTGGTCGGCCCGCCCGCTGGGCCCGTTCCCGGGCACCCCCAGGCCGTCGCTGCGCGTCACCCTCCACGTCTCCGACCCGTCCTCCGTCGACCCGCACCGCCTGCAGGCGGTGGTGGCGGCGGCCCGCCCCGCCCACCTCCCTTTCACGGCCGAGGTATCCGCGAAAACCCTTACCCACGAAGGGAACTGACCTTTCATGTCCACCCCGGCCATGGTCCCCTGCCCCGACTGCGGCACCCCGGCCCGAGCCACGGGCCAGTCGTTCTGCGACTCCTGCGGAGCGTTCCTCCGCTGGGCGGCCCCGACGACCCCGCCGACGCCGTCGGGGGATGCGACCCCGGATGCGCCGACGCCGACCCCCTCGGGGGATGCGGCCCGTCCCGCGTCGAGCGCTGCCTCGTCCACCCCGGCAGCGAGTGCGACGCCGCGGGAGGAGCCCCCTGCTGCGGGCGCGACCCCGCCGGCCTCCACTCCCGTGCCCCCCTCCGCCGGACCCGCCGCCGCAAACCCCGCCGAACCGGCGGACCCGGAAGCGTCGCACCCCGCCACGCCCGCCCCGGCGCGCGGATCGAACCCCGAGGCAACCACCACCCCCATCCCCGCCGTGGCGGAGGACGCAGAAACCACCACCCCCCTCCCCGAGGCAAGGCCGGCCTCGGCAACGGACGCGGCCAGGGCCCTCCTCGTCCCCGTACAGGAACCGAGCGCGACCCAGCCGCCCGGGGCCCCGGGATCGGTACTGCCCGGCCGCCCGGAGGCAGCCCGCCCCCGCGTAAGGACGGCAACCCCCGCCCCCGCCCCGGAAAACGGCACGCCCTGCCCCGCCTGCGGCACCCCGAACCACCAGCACCGCAACTTCTGCCGAAGCTGCGCGACCCCGCTGACGCCGCGCCGCGAGGACAACGCGACGGGCCCGTACGCGGGCCAGCGCCCCGCGCTGCACAGGGACAGGAAGCGCTGGATAGCAAGGGCGCTGATAGCAACGGCGGTCGTGGCCGTCGTCGTGGGAGGGGTCATCGGCGGCCCCCCGGCGGCAAGGGCGGTCCAAGACCACTTCGCGAAGCGAGTGGCCGTACACCCGACGAAGTGGGCGGCCTCGCACGAGGACCCGAACCACAAGGCGGATCTGGCGGGCGACAGCTACTCCAACACGTGGTGGGGCACGGGCTACGCGGACGACGCGGCGGGCACGTACCTGGAAGCGACGTTCGGCCAGCCGACCGACCTCCTGGCCCTGCTGATCACGCCGGGCACGTCGAAGCGCCAGGGCCAGCAGTCGGAACAGGCCCGCCCCCAGGAATTCGACCTGGTGGTGACCGACTCCAGCGGCAAGCAGCACACGTCGCACCGCACCCTGAACGACGGCGGAGTGCAGCGCGTGGACGTCCGCGTACGCAACGCGGCCTCGGTCCGCATCATCCTGCGCTCGGCCTTCGGCGCGGCGAAGGACAAGCAAGTGGCCATAGCAGAGGTCGAGTTCTTCGCCCGCTCGAAGAACTGACCCCCGCCCCGGACCCCGGGACGACAGCCCCCGGGGTCCGGGGCGGAGCCCCGGGGCGGGGGTGCAAAGGCCAGAGCCCCGAAGCAGGGGCGCAGGGAGCGCAGCCCCGCCGGGTCGCAGCCCCGCCGGGTCCGGGGCACAAGCCCCCGCCGGGGTCCGGGGCGGAGCCCCGGGAACCTCCCTTCCCCTCCCTCTCACCCCCGGAGGGGCTAGGGAAGGGGCGGGTAGGGGAAACAAACCAACCCCCCGAGCCGCAGCCCAGGGGGTTGGAAAGGGACCCGGTCCCTTACTTCTCCGACACCGGCTTGCGCAGCGCGATGTTCAGCTCGCGCAGGCGCGACTCGTCGAGCTCCGTCGGCGCGCCCATCATCAGGTCCTGCGCGTTCCCGTTCAGCGGGAACGCGATCGTCTCCCGGATGTTCGGCTCGTCCGCCAGCAGCATCACCATGCGGTCGACGCCCGGCGCGATGCCGCCGTGCGGCGGCGCGCCGAGGCGGAACGCCTTGAGCATGCCGCCGAACTCGCGCTCCACGGTCTCCCGGTCGTATCCCGCGATCTCGAACGCCTTGAACATGATGTCGGGCTCGTGGTTACGGATCGCGCCCGACGACAGCTCGATGCCGTTGCAGACGATGTCGTACTGCCAGCCCAGGACGTCCAGCGGGTCCTGGGTCTCCAGGGCCTCAAGACCGCCCTGCGGCATCGAGAACGGGTTGTGCGAGAAGTCGATCTTGCCGGTCTCCTCGTCCTTCTCGTACATCGGGAAGTCGACGATCCAGCAGAACCGGAACACGCCCTCCTCGAAGTGTCCGGCGCGCTTGGCGGCCTCGACACGTACGCCCGACATGATCTTGGAGACCTCGTCGAACTCGCCCGCGCCGAAGAACACCGCGTGCCCGGGGACGAGGCCGAGGCGCTCGGTGAGCACCTTGACGTTCTCGTCGGTCAGGAACTTCGCGATCGGGCCGGACAGCGAACCGTCCTCGCCGACCCGCACCCAGGCCAGGCCCTGCGCGCCGAGCGAGACGGCGTACTCGCCGAGCCCGTCGAAGAACTTGCGGGACTGGCCCGCCACGTCCGGCACCGGAAGGGCGCGCACGTGCTTGCCCGCGAACGCCTTGAACTCCGAGCCCTCGAACACGTCGGTGATGTCGGCGAGTTCGAGCTTGGCGCGCAGGTCGGGCTTGTCGTTGCCGTACTTCAGCATCGACTCGCGGAACGGGATCCGCGGGAACGGCGACGTGACGTGGCGGCCGCCACCGAACTCCTCGAAGAGCTCGGTCATGAGCTTCTCGATGGGCTGGAACACGTCCTCCTGCTCGACGAAGCTCATCTCGACGTCGAGCTGGTAGAACTCGCCCGGCGAGCGGTCGGCGCGGGCGTCCTCGTCGCGGAAGCAGGGCGCGATCTGGAAGTACCGGTCGAAGCCGGAGATCATCAGCAGCTGCTTGAACTGCTGCGGGGCCTGCGGCAGCGCGTAGAACTTGCCCGGGTTCAGACGCGACGGCACCACGAAGTCACGCGCGCCCTCGGGCGAGGTCGCCGCCAGGATCGGGGTGGCCATCTCGTTGAAGCCGAGCGCGACCATCTTCGAGCGGATCGAGGCGATCACGGCGCTGCGCAGCATGATGTTGCGGTGCATGCGCTCGCGGCGCAGGTCCAGGAAGCGGTACTCCAGGCGCCGCTCCTCGTTCACGCCGTCCTCGGCGTTGATCGTGAAGGGCAGCGGCGCGGCGGCGCCGAGCACCTCGACCTCGCCGACCTCGATCTCGATCTCGCCGGTCGCCAGCTCGCCGTTCACGTTCTCGGTGCCGCGCGAGACGACCTTGCCGTCGACGCGTACGACGGTCTCCTTGGACAGCTTGTCCAGGGCCTCCGCGCCGGCCGTGCCGGGCCGGGCGACCAACTGCGTGATGCCGTAGTGGTCCCGCAGGTCGATGAAGAGAATGCCGCCCAGGTCTCGGCGATTGTGCAGCCAGCCGCTCAGCCGGACGTCGCTGCCGACGTCGGAGGCGCGGAGCTCGCCGCAGGTGTGGGACCGGTACCGGTGCATCATTCATCCAATTCTTCGCGAACCGTGGCCGCGATCTTCGCGAGATTCTTCGCGAGACAGGCGGGAATCAACCAGTCCAGGTTACCGCCCGGTCCTGGGGACGCGGTCTCGGCGGCGACCGCCCCCGGGTGGCCACGCTCGGTGGCGACCGGTCCCGGGATCTTCTTAAATAGGGGCAATGCGCACAGAGGACGTCCTGGCCGCGATCGCGACTGGCCTGTGGCGCTGGGACAACGCAGCCGGGACGGTCACTCTCGACGCAGAGGCCGCCCGGCTCCTCGGTCTGCCCGCACAGCCGGCCACCCTGAGCGAGGCCGCAGTACGCTCCCGCTTCCACCCCGTCGACTGGAACGAGGTCGACGGCATCGTGAACCTCGCCGTCGCCGAGGGCACCCTCGCCGAGGTCCGGCTGCGGATCATGGACGAGAACGGCCGGGTCCTGCGCACCGTACGCAGCCGCTCCAAGCCCATCGCCAGCGGCGAGAGCTACCTCCTGATCGGCACCATCCAGGAGGTCGCCGAGCCGCAGCCCGGCACCACCGCCGCCCACCCCTCCATCACCGGCGACTGGCGCCGCTCGCGCGAGGCCTTCCTCCTGGACGCCGGCCGCGCGCTCGCCGAGGCCCGCTCCACCTCCGAGGTCCTGCGGGTCGCCGCCTCGCTGTCCATGCCGGGCTTCTCGCCGGACGGCCTCGCCGTGTTCGGGGTGGCCGGCGAGCGCCTCACGATCATCGGGCACCACGGGCACAACCCCGGGGACGACGGCCCGTTCACCGACATGGCGCTCGACATGGACTATCCGGCCGCCGACGTCGTACGCAACGGACGGGCCATCTACCTGCCGACCCCGCAGGAGTACCGGCGCCGCTACCCCGCCGCCTGGCCGCTGGCCCAGCGCTTCGACCGCCAGTCCTGGGCGTTCGTCCCGCTGATCGTCGCGGGGCACACGATCGGCGCCTGGATGGCCGCGTTCAAGCACCCCGTCGCCTTCACCCCCGACGAACGCTCCGTCCTCACCACGGTCGCCCGCATGCTGGCGCAGGCCCTGGCCCGGGCGGGCGAGGCGGAGAGCGAGCGCGAGCTCTCGCTCGGCCTGCAGCGCGCGATGATGCCGACGCTCGGCCCGGACATCCCCGGCATGACGGTCGCCGCCCGCTACGTCCCGACCGGCGGCGGCCTCCAGGTCGGCGGCGACTGGTACGACATGATCCCGCTGCCCGGCTCCCGTACGGGGGCCGGCGGCAGCAGGTTCGCGCTGGTCATCGGCGATGTACAGGGCCACGACGTGCGGGCCGCCGGCCTCATGGGCCAGCTGCGCATCGCGCTCAGGGCGTACGCGAGCGAGGGCCACACCCCCGACGCGGTCCTCTCGCGCGCCTCCCGCTTCCTGTACGGGATCGCCGAGTCGTACGGGGTGCCCGACCCGTACGGCGACGGGCACGAGGACTACGCGCCGCGCTTCGCGACCTGCCTGTACATCGAGGTCGACCCGGCCACCGGCACCCTCGACATCGCCCGGGCCGGCCACCCCGACCCGGTGATCCGCACCGCCGACGGCACCGCCCTGATCCGCGCCACCGCGGGCGGCCTCCCGCTGGGTATCGAGGCCGACTCCGACTACCCGACGACCCGGCTCGTCCTCGACCCCGGCGAGACGATCATGATCTGCACGGACGGCCTGATCGAGACCGGCGGCCACGACATGGCCAGCGGCTGGACGCGGCTGCGCCCGATCCTGGAGAAGCACACCGGCGACAGCCTGGAACAGCTCGCGGACGAGCTCGTCCAGGCCGTGCACGGCCCGTCCTCGCACCACACCACGGGCCCGCTGGTCGACCGCCGCGAGGACGACATCGCACTGCTGCTGCTCCGCCGCAACGTGGGCGGTGTGGGGACCGCCCCGCCCGCCGTGGTCCGCCGCACCGCGCTGACCGTCGCCCAGGCCGAACCCGAGCGCATCGCGGGCGCCCGCCGCCAGCTGCGCGAGCTCCTGCACGACTGGGCGGACGAGGAGCAGGTCGACTCGGCGGTCCTGATGATCTCCGAGATGGTCACCAACGTCCTGGTCCACACCGACGGCGACGCGCTGCTCGTGGCCGAGGCACGGGGCGAACTCGGCACCCGCCGTCTGCGCGTCGAGGTGGCCGACGCCAGCGACGAACTCCCGCACCGCCGCCGCCCCAGCGAAATGGCCTCCAGCGGCCGCGGCCTGATCCTCATGGAGATGCTGGCGGACGCTTGGGGGGTCGACCCCAGGGGCGACGGGAAGTCGATCTGGTTCGAGCTCTACGAGTCGGGAGGTTCGGCCGGGTCGTCCGCGGAGTAGCGCTTCCGCAGCCCCCCCAGCACCGCGAAGGCGGCCGCCGCGACCGGCACCGCGAGCAGCATGCCGATGAGCCCCGCGACACTGGCCCCGGCGGTCAGCGCGATCATGATCATCGCGGGGTGCATCTGGACGGTACGGCTCTGGATCACCGGTTGCAGGATGTGCCCTTCGAGCTGCTGCACGGCGAGGACGATCCCGAGGGTCCACAGCGCGATGCCGAACCCCCGGTCGGCGAGCGCGACGAGCACGGCGACCGCCCCGGAGACGAAGGCGCCGAGGTAGGGGATGTACGCCCCGATGAAGACGAGCGCGCCGAGCCCGATGGCGCCCGGCACGCGCAGAATCAGCAGCCCGACGGTGATGCAGATGGCATCGATGAAGGCGATGAGAGTGGTTCCCCGCATGAACCCTTCGACCGCCTCGAAGGCACGGCGGGCCATGGCCTCGACGGTGTCGCCGGCGCCGCGCGGCGCGAGGGAGTGGGCGAGGCCGACGGCCCGGTCGGAGTCCTTGAGGAAGAAGAAGGTGAGCAGGAGCGCGAGCACGCTGGTGGCGAGCAGCGAGCCGAGCAGGCTGAGCCCTTCGAGCACCCCGCTGGCCGCGCCCGCCCCGAACTTGGAGAGGAGCTTCTTGGCGTTGTCGGCGAGGTTGGTGACGCCGTCCCCGCCGGCCACCCCGAAGTGATCGGCCACCCACTGCCCGGCCTGCTTGAGCGAGGCGACGATCTGGTCCCCGGTGTCGATGAGCGCACTGACGACGACGTACCCGGCCCCGCCGACCACCCCGACGAGCGCGACACAGGTGAGCGCGGCGGCGAGCGACCGCCGCACCCCGATGCGGATCAGCCACCGGTGCACGGGCCCGAGCAGCGCGGTCCCGAGCAGGGCGAGCAGCACGGGGGTGACGGCGGTCTTGAACACGACGCACAGCCAGGCGCCGACGCCCACGACCCCCGCGACGAGCAGTACGAGCACACACCACGCGCCGATCCGCCGGGCGGGTTCGGGGAGCAGGGGGCGTGGGTCCACCCTGCCAGCGGACCACGGGGCGCCGGGGGCCGCCCGGGGTGCACACCCAGCCGGGTGACACCCCGTCAGGCCTCGGCGGGACTACATGCCGTGGACAGCCGGGATCGTACCCAGGCGTCCCTTCTGGAAGTCCTCGAAGGCCTGCTCCAGCTCGGCCCGCGTGTTCATCACGAACGGCCCGTAGTGGGCCATCGGCTCGCGAATCGGACGCCCGCCGAGCAGCACGACCTCCAGGTCGGGAGCGTGCGAGTCCTGCCGCTCGTCGGCCCGCACGGTCAGCGACCCGCCGTCCCCGAACACCGCGGTCTGGCCCATGTGGACGGGCCTTCCCTCGGCCCCGACCGAGCCGCGCCCGGCCAGCACGTACGCGAGCCCGTTGAAGTCGGAGCGCCACGGCAGCGTGACGGACGCGCCCGGCCGCAGCGTGGCGTGCACCATCGTGATGGGGGTGTGCGTGATGCCCGGCCCCTCGTGCCCGTCGAGCGAGCCCGCGATGACCCGGAGCAGCGCGCCCCCGTCGGCGGAGGTCAGCAGCTGGACCTGGCCGCCCCGGATGTCCTGGTAGCGGGGGTCCTGCATCTTGTCCGCGGCCGGCAGGTTGACCCACAGCTGGAGCCCGTGGAAGAGCCCGCCGGACATGACGAGCGCCTCCGGCGGCGCCTCGATGTGCAGAAGCCCGGAGCCCGCCGTCATCCACTGGGTGTCACCGTCGGTGATGGTGCCGCCGCCACCGTTGGAGTCCTGGTGCACGAAGGTGCCGTCGATCAGGTACGTGACCGTCTCGAAGCCCCGGTGCGGGTGCCACGGCGTGCCCTTGGCCTCGCCGGCCGCGTACTCCACCTCGCCCATCTGGTCCATCATGATGAACGGGTCGAGGTACTTGTAGTTGATCCCGGCGAACGCGCGGCGCACCGGGAATCCCTCCCCCTCGAACCCCTGGGGCGCGGTGGTCACCGCAAGGACGGGCCGCGCCGAGACGCCCTCCGGCGCGGACACGCGCGGCAGGGTCAGCGGGTTTTCGACGGTCACAGCAGGCATGGGACGGCCCTCCTTGCAGGATGCTCTGCATCCAAAGTAGTTGAATGGTGAACATCCTGCAAGGCGACCGCATTCCCGCCCAGCCCTGGACGCACTTCGGGCCCGCACCCCAAGGGGTACGGGCCCGAAAGCGAGGCCGTTCAGAACTGCGGGTTACCGGGCTGCTACCCGTACATCCGCCGCATGGCAAAGTCGACCATCTGCTCCACGGCCTTCGCGTCGAAGACCATCCGGTGGTCGCCCTCCATGTCGAGCACGAAGCCGTACCCGGTGGGCAGCAGGTCGATCACCTCGGCGCCGGTGATGACGAAGTACTTCGACTCCTTGCCCGCGTACCGGCGCAGCTCCTTGAGCGAGGTGAACATCGGGATGACCGGCTGCTGGGTGTTGTGCAGCGCCAGGAACCCGGGGTTGTCGCCGCGCGGGCAGTACACCTTGGACGAGGCGAAGATCTGCTGGAAGTCCTCGGCCGAGAGCGACCCGGTCGTGAACGCCCGCACCGCGTCGGCCAGCGAGGGCGGCGACGGCTCGGGGTACAGCGGCTGCTCCCCGTACCCGCCCTGCATCTGCTGCGGCGGGGCGTACTGCTGCTGGGCACCCGGGTTCTGGTCGTAGCCGTACATGGGGCCACAGCCTACCGACGCGGGCCCGCCCCGAACACCGCGTCTCAGGCGCGAAGCGCCGCGCCCTTGACCGCCTCGACGAAGGGCACCCAGGCGCTGGCCGCGATGATGATTGCCGGGCCGCCCAGCACCTTGGAGTCCCGGACGGGGACAACCCCGGGGAGGTTGTCGGCGACCTCGACGCAGTCGCCGCCGGTGGCGTTGCTGTGGGTGCTCTTACGCCAGCGAGCCGCCCCGAGGAAGCCCTCGGCCACCTCGACGCACTCGCCGCCGGTCCCGTTGCTGTACGTGCTCTTACGCCAGCGGGCCGCGCCAAGGAAACCCTCGGCCACCTCGACGCAGTCCCCGCCGCTGCCATTGCTGTAGCTGCTCTTGCGCCAGTAGGCCGCACTCAAGTCAAAGCCGGTGCTTGCCATTTCGGTAGTCCTCTGCCGCATCTCGGAGAAGGGACAGGGACACCTCCGGCGGCAAGGCGGTGGCCCTTAGCAGATCGTAGGACCTGCGATAGTCCTTCACGAGGCCTGGGTAGTCGATGAGTTGGCCGCTGTGGACGCCTTCGGTGTACGCCAGCGGAGGCGCGTCCGGAAACGTCATGAGCTTGACCATGCCCATCATGAGGGGGTGTGCCGCCGCCGTTTCCGGCAGCACTTGCAGAACCCCCCGCGCAGACGTGACGACGTCGCCGATGTGCTCCAGTTGCTCCGCCATTCCCTCTGGCGGGAGCAGGGGCCTGCTGATCAGAGACTCATGCAGGATCACCCAAAACGCTGGCGGGCTTTCCCGCTTCCAGAGAGCGGTGCGGTCCATGCGCGCGCCTAGCTGCTTTTCGACCGTGTCAGGCCCAAGCCACGGAAGACTGGTCCGGATCACCTTCAGGGCGTACGGCTTCGTCTGAAGCAGCCCCGGAACGACCGTAGGCGCCCACTCCTCAATGGTCTCCGCTCCTCGCTCCATCTCCGCAACATCAGCGAAGTACTCCGCATGTCCGGACTGCTTCGCCCGGCGGGCGTCTTCACAGCGGCGCTGGAAAAAGCCGTCCGTGCCGAGGCGCTCGTCCACGTGCTTCGCCAGATCCAGCGGCATGCGGCGCTCCCCGCGCTCGATCTGGCTCAGGAACGGCACGCCGCGGAAGCTGTCCTCGGCCAGTTGCTCAAGCGTGAGGCCCGCCGCCTCACGCTTGTAACGCAGCTCCGCACCATAGAAGGACGGGACGTTCGCCGACGCGTCAGGTTCCTTACGAGAGGGCACAACTCACCACCACCATTTGCCAGTTGCCGGGCGTAACGCGAACCACTTCCGAAGGTAAAGGACTCGGCGGCACTCTGTGAGGGATTCGTCACGCACCGCACTCACAGGAGGCACCCCATGACCGCATCCACCCCCCTCCCGCCCCGCCAGGACGACACGTACAAGGTCGTCATGGAGCTGCGGGCCGCGCTCGCCGGGCACGGGATCACGCTGCCCTCGCTCGGGCGGGACTTCGGGACGCCCCCGCTCGTCATCCTCGGGAACTGCAATACGGCCACCGCGCGGGCGCTCGCGGCGGCGCTGGGGGGCTCGCCCCAGCGGGACCACGCGGCCCAGCGGAGTTTCTCTGCCTGACACGTCACAGTTCTCGGCCAGAGGTTGCGTGTTATTACCGACGGGTAGCATCATCGGAGTACTGACCTACTTGCTGGTAGATGTAACCGACACCCTGCTTACGGAGCCGTCGCCATGGGGCACTACAAGTCGAATCTCCGCGACATCGAGTTCAACCTCTTCGAGGTGCTCGGACGCGACAAGCTGTACGGCACCGGCCCGTTCGGGGAGATGGACGTCGACACCGCCAAGTCGATCCTTGAGGAGATCGCCCGTCTCGCCGAGAACGAGCTGGCCGACTCCTTCGCGGACGCGGACCGCAACCCGCCGGTCTTCGACCCGGCGACCAACACCGCTCCGGTCCCGGAGTCCTTCAAGAGCTCGTACAAGGCGTTCATGGACTCCGAGTACTGGCGCCTGGGCCTGCCCGAGGAGATCGGCGGCACCGTTTCGCCGCGCTCCCTGATCTGGGCGTACGCGGAGCTGCTGCTCGGCTCGAACCCGGCGATCTGGATGTACTCCTCGGGCCCGGCGTTCGCGGGCATCCTCTTCGCCGAGGGCAACGAGGCGCAGAAGAAGGTCGCCGAGATAGCGGTCGAGAAGCGCTGGGGCTCGACCATGGTGCTCACCGAGCCGGACGCGGGCTCGGACGTCGGCGCCGGCCGCACCAAGGCCGTCCAGCAGGACGACGGCTCCTGGCACATAGAGGGCGTGAAGCGCTTCATCACCTCCGGTGAGCACGACATGGAGGAGAACATCCTCCACTACGTCCTCGCCCGCCCCGAGGGCCACGGCCCCGGCACCAAGGGCCTGTCCCTCTTCCTCGTCCCGAAGTTCCACTTCGACTGGGAGACCGGCGAGCTGGGCGAGCGCAACGGCGTGTACGCCACGAACGTCGAGCACAAGATGGGCCTGAAGGCGTCCAACACGTGCGAGATGACGTTCGGCGACCAGCACCCCGCCAAGGGCTGGCTGATCGGCGACAAGCACGACGGCATCCGCCAGATGTTCATGATCATCGAGTTCGCCCGCATGATGGTCGGCACGAAGGCGATCGCGACGCTGTCGACGGGTTACCTGAACGCGCTGGAGTACGCCAAGGAGCGCGTCCAGGGCAGCGACCTCTCGCAGTTCATGGACAAGACCGCGCCGAAGGTGACGATCACTCACCACCCGGACGTGCGCCGCTCGTTGATGACGCAGAAGGCGTACGCGGAGGGCATGCGCTCGCTCGTCCTCTACACCGCCTCCATCCAGGACGCGATCCAGGTGAAGGAGGCGGCGGGCGAGGACGCCAAGGCGCTCGTCGGCCTGAACGACCTCCTGCTGCCCATCGTGAAGGGCTACGGCTCGGAGAAGTCGTACGAGAAGCTGTCGTCCGAGTCGCTCCAGACCTTCGGCGGCTCCGGGTACCTCCAGGAGTACCCGATCGAGCAGTACATCCGTGACGCCAAGATCGACACGCTGTACGAGGGCACCACGGCGATCCAGGGCCAGGACTTCTTCTTCCGGAAGATCGTCCGGGACCAGGGCGCGTCCCTGAACGCCCTCTCCGAGGAGATCAAGAAGTTCCTCGCCGAGCAGAACGGCAACGAGGCGCTGGGCGGCGCGCTCGACGCGCTCGCCACGGCGGCCGTCGACCTGGAGGCGATCGTCGGCACGATGATCACCGACCTGACGGCGACCGGTGAGGACGTCAAGAACATCTACAAGGTGGGCCTCAACACGACCCGCCTGCTGATGGCTTCGGGCGACGTCGTCGTCGGCTACCTGCTCCTCAAGGGTGCCGCGGTCGCCGCCGAGAAGCTGTCCTCGGCGTCGGCGAAGGACGTCGCGTTCTACACGGGCAAGATCGCTGCTGCGAAGTTCTTCGCGGCGAACGTCCTGCCGGGCGTCGGCACGGCCCGCGCGCTGGCCGAGACGGTGGACGGCTCGCTGATGGACCTGGACGAGGCGGCGTTCTAGCCCTTCCGGTCGCTGCGGAACCGGGGGCTCGGGGTGGTCGGACCCCGGGCCCCTTTCCGCTGCCCGGAAGCCCCCGTTCCGCGTGTGCGGGGGAGCAGGGTTCCCCGTACGGGGAGGCAGGGGTGCGCCGGGGCCGGGCGGTTTTGGCCCCACCCCACCCCTTCCCGAAACCCGCCGGGGGGAGTTCGTTCGGCTGCGGACCGTGCGTGGTTGCTCGCGCAGTTCCCCGCGCCCCTAGCAGGGTTGTCCTTGGCAGAGTGCACGCCCAAGCCCGGCTGCCGGCAGCTTTGCCTGCTGCCCATGCAGGCATACCCAGCCCGTCATGGGGGTCCCCCCTGGCCCTTAAGGCCTTGGGGGAGATTGAGGACGAGCGCCCTTAAGGCGCGATACGGGGTCTGGGGCGGAGCACCAGGGGCGGGGCCATCCAACCCCCTGCACCGGCGGGCGGGTGGGCGAACCCCCCGGGGTCTGGGGCGGAGCCACAGGCATGCTGCAGAGCCCGGAGTGCGATCCGCCCCGCCGCTAGGGTGGCCGCATGAGCACACCGCCCCGCTTCGACCGCGGCCACACCGACGACCTGATGACCTTCCTCGCGGCGAGCCCGTCGCAGTACCACGCCGTGGCCAACGCGGCCGCACGCCTGGAGAAGGCCGGGTTCCGGCAGGTCCAGGAGACGGACGCCTGGGACGGCACGCACGGCGGAAAGTACGTGCTGCGCGGCGGCGCCATCGTGGCCTGGTACGTCCCCGAGGACGCCCAGCCCCACACCCCGTACCGGATCGTCGGCGCCCACACCGACTCCCCGAACCTGCGCGTGAAGCCGCAGCCCGACTCGGGGGCGTACGGCTGGCGGCAGGTCGCCGTCGAGATCTACGGCGGGACGCTGCTCAACACCTGGCTCGACCGCGACCTCGGCATCGCGGGCCGCCTCACCCTCAGGGACGGCAGCCACCGCCTGGTCAACGTGGACCGCCCGCTCATGCGCGTACCGCAGCTGGCCGTGCACCTGGACCGCTCGGTCAACACCGACGGGCTCAAGCTCGACCGCCAGCGCCACCTCCAGCCGATCTGGGGCCTCGGCGACGATGTACAGGAAGGCGATCTGATCCGCTTCCTGGAGCAGGAGGCCGAGCTCGACGAGGGCGAGGTGGCCGGCTGGGACCTGATGCTGCACTCCGTCGAGGCGCCCGCCTACCTCGGCCGCGACCGGGAGCTGGTGGCCGGGCCCCGCATGGACAACCTGCTCTCCGTGCACGCCGGGGCGGCCGCGCTCGCCGCGGTGTCCGGCTCCGAAGACCTCCCCTTCATCCCCGTGTTCGCCGCCTTCGACCACGAGGAGGACGGCTCGCAGGCCGACACCGGCGCGGACGGCCCGCTGCTCGGCAACGTCATGGAACGCTCGGTGTTCGCCCGCGGCGGCACCTACGAGGACCGCGCCCGCGCCTTCGCAGGAACGATCTGCCTGTCCTCCGACACCGGCCACGCCGTGCACCCCAACTACGCCGAGCGGCACGACCCCACGCACCACCCGCGCGCCAACGGCGGCCCCATCCTCAAGGTCAACGTGAACGCCCGGTACGCCACCGACGGCGCCGGGCGCGCCGTGTTCGCGGCGGCCTGCGAGCGCGCCGGAGTCCCGTGGCAGACCTTCGTCTCCAACAACGCGATGCCCTGCGGCACGACCATCGGCCCGATCACCGCGGCCCGGCACGGCATCCAGACCGTCGACATCGGCGTCGCCATCCTGTCGATGCACAGCGCCCGCGAACTGTGCGGCGCCGACGACCCGCACCTGCTCGCGAACGCCCTCACCGCTTTCCTCGCGGGCTGAACCACCGCACCATGGAAGGGGATTGACCGCCCCGGACCCGGGTACCCGGACGGCCAATCCCCTTCTACGGAGGCGAGATTCATGGGTTTGGGCGGTTGCATCATCCTCATCGCGGTGGGGGCCATCCTCACGTTCGCGACGGACTGGCACGCCAAGGGTGTGAACCTCGACGTCGTGGGCCTGATCCTGATGTCCGTCGGCATCATCGGCGTGGCCGTCTTCACCAGCGTGCTGCGCAGGCGGCGCGTCGTACCGGGCGCGACCATCGTCGAGGAGGAGCGCCGCGACCACCTGACCTGACCCGTACGGGCGGCTGTGTCGACCGCCTCACGTGAGCCGCGCCACCCGCACCCCGGGAGGTGGGTCCGCCCCCTTCGGCCCCGCGTATCCTCGACTGTCCGGGCCCTGACCAGGTCCGGGGGAAGCCGGGAACGGGGAGCAAGGGGGTAGCGCCACCGTGGAGTTCCGCGTCCTGGGAACGGTGGCCGTGGCGACGGAGGACGGCGCGTTCCTCGCGCTCGGCCCCGCCAAGCGCCGCAGCCTCCTTGCCATGCTCCTGCTCCGGCCCAACATCGCCGTACCCGTGGACCGCCTCACCGAGGCCCTGTGGGACGAAGAGCCGCCCCTGCACTCCCGCACCGTCCTGCAAGGGCACGTCTCACGGCTGCGCGCCCTGCTCGCCGAGCACGGCGCCGAGGCGTACGGCATCGAACTGGCCACGCAGGGACCGGCCTACGTCCTGAGGCTCCCCGAGACCCTCATCGACGCGCACCGCTTCGAGGAGCTCGTCACCCTCGCCCGCGGCCAGCGCCGCCCCGGCGACGCGGTGCTCATGCTGCGCGAGGCGCTCGCCCTGTGGCAGGGCCCCGCCCTCACCGGCACCGTCACCAGCCCGCCCCTGCAAGCCGCGTCCCACACCCTCGAAGAGCTCAGGCTCGCCTCCGTGGAGGCACTAGCCGAGGCGTACGGGGAACTCGGCGAGCACGGCCGGGCCGCCGCGGTGCTGCGCACCGAAGCCGTCGCCCACCCCCTGCGCGAGCCCATCTCGGCCGCGCTGATGCTGGCCCTGAGCCGCTCGGGACGCCAGTCCGACGCCCTCGAATGGTTCCACCGCACCCGCCGCCTGCTGGCCGACGAACTCGGCGTGGACCCGGGGCCCGTCCTCTCCGAGGCGTACGCCGAGATCCTGCGCACCGGCACCCCCGTCACCCTGCCCGCACCGACCGCCGACGAGCCCGAACGGGCCGTCGCCGTACCGGAGTTGCTGCCGCGCCGCCCCCGCGGCTTCACCGGCCGGCACACCGAGCTCACCGCGCTCGGCCTGGCCGCCGCCGGGGAGTACGGCGCCATCGCCCTGGTCACCGGCGGCGCCGGCGTCGGCAAGACCGCGCTCGCCGTGCACTGGGCGCACGAGCGCCAGGGCGACTTCCCCGACGGCCGCCTCTTCGCCGACCTGTGCGGCTACAGCGACACCCCGGCCCGCCAAGTCACCGTCGTACTACGGGAGTTCCTGCTCGCACTCGGCGTGCCCGTGCAGCGGATACCCGAGACCGAGGCCGGCATGGGGGCGCTCTACCGCTCGCTGACCGACGACCGCCGGATGCTCGTCGTGCTCGACAACGCCCGTGACTCCGAGCAGGTCCGCCCGCTGCTGCCGGGCGGCGACCACTGCGTCACCCTCGTCACCAGCCGCGACCGGCTCGGCGGCCTCGTCGCCTCGGACGCCGCCCGCCCGGTCCGCCTCGACGAACTGCCCGCCGCCGACTGCACCGCCCTGCTCGCCGCCGTGCTCGGCGAGGACCGGGTCGCCGCCGAACCCGAAGCGGCCGCCCACCTGGCCGCGCTCTGCGACGGCCTTCCGCTCGCCCTGCGCGTCACCGCCGCCCGCCTCGCCGCCCGCCCCCAGTGGACGCTGGCCGCCCTCGCCTGCGAACTCGCCGACGAACAACGCCGCCTCGGCCTGCTCCGCGTCGAGGACACCGGGGTCGCCGCCGCCCTGCGCCTGACCGTGCAGCAACTCCCCGAGCAGGCCCGCCGGATGTTCCGCGCGCTCGGCCTGCACACCGGCTCCGAACTCGACCGCTACACCGCCGCCGCCCTCGCCGGATGCACCCCCGACCAGGCCGCCACCGCCCTCGACCGGCTCGCCGCCGCCCACCTCGTGGTCGAGTCGGGCCCGCACGGCCCCGACCCGCGCACCCGGCCGGACTCGTACACCCTCCACGACCTGGTACGCCTCTACGCCCGCGCGCTCGCCCCCGAGGCCGACCCCGACGGCCTCGCCCGCCTCCTGGACCACTATCTGCACACCGGCCTCGTGGCGACCGCCACCGCCGAGCCCGGCAGCCAGCCCTGCTTCACCCCGCCGCCCGGGGCCCGGCGCCCTGCGGCGGTGCGCGAGTTCGAGGACCGCCAGGCCGCACTCGCCTGGTACGAGGCCGAACGGGCCACCCTGCGCGGGGCGGTCGCCGCCGCCGTCGCCGCCGGCATGCACGACCGCGCCTGGCGGCTCGTCCTCCTCCAGTGGCCGCTCATTCTGTGGCGGGTCCGCGACGGCTGGGTCCCGCTCCTCGAACAGGCCCTGAAATCGGCCGAGCTGGAGCAGGAGCTCGACGCACAGTCCCGCACCCGCGCCCTGCTCGGCTGGGTCCTGCACGAGGAGGGCCGCTACGACGAGGCCCTCGCCCAGCTGGAGAAGGCCCCCGACCTGGCCCGCCAGGCCGGCGACGTCACCAGCGAGGCCATCGCCCGCATGAACCTGGCCCTCATCCTCACCCAGTACGGCGAGGTCGACCGGGCCGGCGACCTGCTCGGGCACGCCCTGACCCTGGCGGGCCGGGCCCGCGACCGGTCCACCGAGATGCTCGCCCACCAGCACCTGGCCCGGCACTTCCTCACCGCCCGCGCCTACGACCTGGCCATGGAGCACGCCCAGCGCGGCCTCGAACTCGGGCCTTCGCCGGAGGCCATCCCGCGCCGGGTGCTCCTGCGCACCAGCTACGGCGAGGCCCTGGCCGGCCTCGGCCGTACGGAAGAAGCCCGCCGCGAGCTCGCGATCGCGGCCCGCGAGGCCGACGACCACGGCTACGAGGAGGGCGCGGCGGCGGCCCGCACCAGCCTGGCGAACCTGGCCGACCCGCAGGCCCTGGAAGCCCCGCCGCCCGCGTAGCCTTGACCGGCTCGCGTCATCCTGACCGGCTCGCGGCATAATGACGCGCCGCCTCATGCCGATGCGCACGCCTCACGACGACGCGCCGCCTCGTGCCGAACGTCTTGCCTTCACGGGCGCGTTAGCCAAACGATAGGGACGCTCGCGAGGCTGGCGCGGCACATGTTCCAGATGGCCTGGTCGGTTGCCGGCGGGCTTGCTTGGTTGCTTGATTCGGAGTGGGGGACGCGATGCGCAGGGCCCGGGGCAGGGGGGCGGCCATAGCCGGCCTCGCCGTGCTGCTCGGCGCGCTGACGGCCTGCACGGACCGCGTGCCCGCCGCCGCTCCCGGCACCGGCACGACAACGGTGTCGAACAGTTCTGGCGCACCCCGGTCCGGCACCCCGCAGGAGCAGCCGCCCGGCCCGTCCGTCCCCGCGACCGGCCGCAGCACGGCCGCGCAGAGCCCGCAGCCCGGCGCCGGTTCGGCGACCCCGGCCGTCCCGCCCCCGGCCGGCCCGTCGCCGTCCGTCCCCGGCACGGACACCCGCACGGGCCCGTTCGAGGACGGCGGCGAGGACGCCCGCGGCTTCTGCTCACCCAGCGCCCTGTCCCTCACCTTCCGCACCGGGGGCGACGCCCGCGGCGGTGGCGGCTCCCGGCCCGGCGCGGACGTGCGGGGCGGGAGCGACGCGGTCCTGCTGGTCCGCAACACCTCCGGCCACACCTGCGTCCTGCACGGCGCCCCGACGCTGACCGTCCTGGACGACAGCGGCCGGGCCGCGCCGCTCGTCTCGACCCCGGCCAAGCCGTTCGCGAAGCCCTTCGCCCTGCATCCCGGGGCGAACGGGGTCGCCAAGGTGCACTACACCCCGCTCCGCGGCTGCCCGGCCCGGGGCTCGACCGTGCGCGTGACGCTGCCCGGCTCCGACACGGTGAACACCCTGCCGGTCCTGGACTCCCACGGCCGCCCGACCGTGCTGGCCCTGTGCGGCCCGGCCCCGCGCACCGGCCCGTTCAAGCCGGGCTTCGGATAGGGCCGGGCCCGGTCGCTGGGCCTACTCCGCGTCCATCCCGGCAAGGACCAGCGGCAGCCGGCTCGCGCCGCCCTCGACGAGCCGTACGGGCACGCCCCAGTCCTGCTGGTGCATGTGACAGGCCGGGTACTCGTTCTCGGGGTCGTCGTCGCACGAGGCGGCCATCGCCGACACGTGCAGCACGCCCTCGCCGACCTCCGGGTTCAGGCTGAGCTCACGCGCGAGGTCGGTGCCGGTGCCCTCGCCCGCGAGCAGCAGCTCGGGCGGGGTCGAGGAGACGAGCAGCCGGGTCGAGGGACCGTACCGGGTGTCCAGCTTCTGCCCGGCGGGCGCCTGGAACACGACGTCCAACCGGAGCCTGCCCGGGGCTACTTCGGTCGCCGAACGCCGGGTCCGATGCGCCACGGCCTCGACCCGTACGGCCTCCTCGGGCAGCCGCAGCCGGGTCAGCCGGTGCCGCGCCGACTCGACGACGACGATGTCGTCCCCGACCAGGACGGCATCGCTCGGCTCCCTCAAGTCCGTTGCCAGCGTGGTCACTTCACCACTGGCCGGGTCGTAGCGGCGCAGCGCGTGGTTGTACGTGTCCGCGACGGCGACCGAGCCGTCCGGCAGCGCGGTGACCCCGAGCGGGTGCTGGAGCAGCGCCTGCGCGGCGTCCCCGTCCCGGTGCCCGAAGTCGAAGAGCCCGGTCCCGACGGCGGTATGAACCGCACCCTCGGCATCGACGTAGCGCAACGCCGAGGTCTCCGAGTCGGCGACCCAGAGCCGGTCCTCGGTGGCCGCGAGCCCGGACGGCTGCGCGAACCAGGCTTCGGCACCGGGCCCGTCGACGAGCCCCTCGTTGGTGGTGCCCGCCGCGACCTCGACGGTCGCGGTCTCCGGGTCGTACGTCCACAACTGATGAACACCGGCCATGGCGATCCAGACCTTGCCCCGCCACCAGGCGACGTCCCACGGGGAGGACAGGTCGATGTCGAGCGCGGGCCCGGAGGTCGGCTGCCCCTGCCACCACTGCTTCCCGGTCCCGGCAAGCAGCTCGATCTCCCCGCTGACCGGGTCGAAGGCCCGCAGCGCATGATGGACGGTGTCGGCGACGACAACCCTCCCGTCCGGGAGCAGCGCAAGACCCTGGGGCTCCTTGAACTGCCCGTCCCCGCCGATCCGCCGCACGACGCTCTCCCCGTCCGGGCCGAGCTCGACGAGCTGGTGGCGGGTGGTGTCGGACACCAGGAAGTTCCCGCTGGGCAGCACGATCGCCTTGCCCGGGAAGCGCAGGTCGGTGGCGACGGGCTCCGACGGCACGTACGGCCCGTCGCCGCGGCGCAGCGTCCCCTTCGCCCCGTGCTCGGCCTCCAGCTCCTCGACGAGCCGCTCGATGGCATGAGCATGGCCCTCGCCGGCATGCTGGGCGACGATGTACCCCTCGGGATCGATCACCACGAGCGTGGGCCAGGCCCGCACGGCGTACTGCTTCCAGGTCGCCAGCTCGGGGTCGTCCAGCACCGGGTGCTCCACCCCGTACCGCTCGACGGCATCGACGACGGCCTGGTGCTCGGCCTCGTGCACGAACTTCGGCGAGTGCACCCCGACGATCACCACGGTGTCCCGGTGCTTCTCCTCCAGCTCGCGGAGCTCGTCGAGGACGTGGAGGCAGTTGATGCAGCAGAAGGTCCAGAAATCCACAACAACGCACTTACCTCGCAGGTCAGCGAGGGTGAGTTCCTTGCCTCCGGTGTTCAGCCAGCCGCCCTTGCCGATCAGCTCGGGGGCACGGACACGGGCACGCTTGCGGGGCACGGGCGCGGGGGTGGGCGCCGGGACGGCATCGTTCATGGTTCAAGCTTGCCATCCCGGTATGAACACCCTGTGTCGCCGTTCGGCGGGGCCCCGGCGCGGGCAGGGGTGTCCCCATGAAATACCTCGTGCGGGACAAGATCTTCGCCATCGGTGACGACTACTGGATCGAGACCGAGGACGGCCGGCACGCCTTCCTCGCCGACGGCAAGGCGCTGCGGCTGCGCGACACCCTGGAGCTGAAGGACCCGTCGGGGCGGGTGCTGATCACGCTGCGGGAGAAGATGTTCAGCCTGCGGGACGCGATGACCATCGAGCGGGACGACCAGATCCTGGCGAAGGTCCGCCGCAAGCGCCTCTCCCTGCTGCGCAACCACTACCGGGTCAGCCTGATCGAGGGCACGGAGCTCGACGTGACGGGCAAGATCCTGGACCGCGAGTTCACCGTCGAGTACGACGGGGAGCTGCTGGCCCATGTCTCGCGCAAGTGGTTCCACATCCGCGAGACGTACGCGGTGAACGTAGTACGGGAAGACGCGGACGCGGCGCTGCTCCTCGCGGTGGTGATCTGCGTGATCCGCATGGACGAAAAGGAGCGGGGCCACGAGGACTGACCCGTCTTCGTGTGCGGGGCGGGGTACGGTCCACGCGCTTGTGCGGCGCCCGGATGCGACCCGTTCACCCGTGCGGGCCCGGTACGCCCCGTCCCCTCAAGGGGCGCGGGGAACTGCGCGACCGGCCACCGACGGCCCGCGGCCGAATGACCGCACCCCCGGCGGAGTGCTACAGCACCCTGTCCTTGAGGGCGGGAAACGCCTCGCGGATGTCGAAGACCTTCGCCGGGTCGAGATCCACGGTCAGGGTCTCCTCACCGGGGCCGGCCTCGGCGAGGACCTCGCCCCAGGGGTCCACCACGACGCTGTGCCCCGCCTGGGGCACGCCCGCATGGGTCCCCGCCGTGCCGCAGGCCAGCACGTACGCCTGGTTCTCGACCGCCCGGGCCCGGGCGAGAAGGGTCCAGTGGGCGCGGCGGCGCTCGGGCCAGCCGGCCGGGATCACGAAGGCGTGGGCGCCCGCGTCGACGAGGCCCCGGAACAGTTCGGGGAAGCGGAGGTCGTAGCAGGTGGCCAGGCCGAGCGTGAGGTCCGGCAGCGGGACGGTGACCAGATCCGAGCCCGCCCCCATCAGCACGGCCTCGCCCTTGTCGAAGCCGAAGCGGTGGATCTTCCGGTAGCTGTGCGCGAGTTCGCCGTCGGGCGAGAAGACGAGGGAGGTGTTGTAGAGCGCGCCGTCCTCGCCCCGCTCCGGAATCGACCCGGCGTGCAGCCAGATCCCGGCGTCCCGGGCCGCCTCGGACATCGCCCGGGCCGTGGTGCCGCGCAGCGTCTCCGCCTCGTCCGCGAAGAGTTCGTACGCGAACGCCCCGACCGTCCACAGCTCGGGGAGCACGACCAGATCGCTGCTCCGCAGCTCCCGGATCAGCGAACCCACGCGCTCGCGGCGGGAATTGACGGATTCATACGGGTTTACATCGATCTGAATGAGCGAGGCGCGCACGGTACCACCGTCCTGGCTGTCGAGCCGTCAGCACTGGGGGAAACAGCCTACGATCGTCATACGAAAGCACTGCCGGGGTGCTGCCCGGCAGCGTACTGTGACTTTCCGGGGGAAACCCCCGGACCCCCCTAGCCACCAATCCTCCCACGCAGTCCCGCAGTCCAGCCCGCGTACAAAAGAACCGCCGAGGGGTCCCGTGACCGTCCATCCCAGCCTTCAGACCTACGCCGATGCCTGGACCCACTCCATCGAGGCGATATCGGAGCTGGTGCAGCCGCTCGTCGAGGGCGAGTGGAACCGTGCGACGCCGTGCCCCAACTGGTCGGTGCGGGACATCGTGTCGCACATCATCGGCATGGAGTGCGAGCAGCTGGGCGATCCGAGGCCGATCCACACCCTGCCGCGCGACATCTTCCACGTACAGACCGAGCTCGCTCGCTACATGGAGATGCAGGTCGATGTGCGCCGGCACCATACGGCGCCGGAGATGACCTCCGAGCTGGAGTACACGATCATTCGCCGGGCGCGTCAGCTGCGCAACGAGAACCGGGATCCCGACACCAAGGTGCGCGCCCCGCTCGGCGCCGAGCAGACCCTGGAACTCGCGCTGCGGATGCGGGCGTTCGATGTGTGGGTGCACGAGCAGGACCTGCGCTGGGCCCTCAACAAGCCGGGGAACCTGGACTCTCCGGGCGCGTACGTGGCCCGCGACATCCTGCTGCACACACTGCCCCGGGTCGTCGCGAAGGACGCGGGCGCGCCGCCCAACTCGGCGGTCGTCTTCGACATCCACGGGCCGGTCGAGTTCCTGCGCACGGTGCGGGTCGACGCGGACGGGCACGGCACCATCGACGGCGCGCCCTCACTGGGCCCGCTGGTCACCCTGGCCATGGACTGGGAGACGTTCCTGCGGCTCGCCTGCGGCCGGGTCCGCCCGCACGCCGTCGCCGACCGGGTGAAGGCGGAGGGCGACCAGGCGCTGGCCGACGCGATCCTGCGGGAGTTCGCGGTCACCCCGTAACGCTGGGGGTTCCGGCTTCGCCAAGCCCGAGGAGGGCCCGGCCGCACCGGGAACCAGGGTTTCGGCTACACCGGGACGTGCACGGCTTCCACCCGGCTCGCCACCAGGTGTTCCCGCTCGCGGCGCTGCGCCCGCGTGCGGAGCCGCAGGATCTGGACCAGGCCCAGCACCTCCAGGAAGAACACCGACGAGAACGCGATCCGGTAGTTGTCACCGGTCGCGTCGAGCAGCACGCCCACCGCGAGCAGCGTCGTCATGGAGGCGATGAAGCCGCCCATGTTGGTGATGCCGGACGCGGTGCCCTGGCGCTCGGGCGGGTTCGCGGGGCGCGAGAAGTCGAAGCCGATCATCGAGGCAGGTCCGCACGCACCGAGCACGAGGCACAGGGTGACGAGCAGCCACATCGGCGCGTGCGGCGCGGGATAGGCGATGGTGGCGGCCCACATGAGGGCGGTCGCCCCTACGGTGCCGAGCGCCAGCGGCAGCCGGGCCGCGTGGTGGCGCGCGATGAGCTGGCCATACACGAGGCCGACGACCATGTTGGAGAGCACCACAAGGGTCAGCAGTCCGCCCGCCGTACCCCGGTCGAGGCCCTGCGCCTCGACGAGGAACGGCATCCCCCACAGCAGCAGGAACACCATCGCGGGGAACTGTGTCGTGAAGTGGACCCACATCCCGAGCCGGGTGCCGGGCTCGTGCCACGACTCGGCGATCTGACGGCGTACGAACGCGGCCCCGGCGTGGTGCGCGGGCGGCGGCTCGTGGCCTTCGGGGTGGTCGCGCAGGAAGAGCAGCAGCAGGACGAGGACGGCGACCCCGGCGAGTGAGCTGCCCACGAAGGTGCCCGTCCAGCCGATGTCGTGCAGCGCGCGGGCGATGAAGATGGTGGACACCAGATTTCCGGCCATCCCGAACAGCGCGGCGACCTGCCCGATCATGGGCCCGTGCTTGGCGGGGAACCAGCGCGAGCCGAGCCGCAGCACACTGATGAAGGTCATCGCGTCTCCGCAGCCGAGCAGCGCGCGGGAGCCGAGCGCGGTGGCGTACGAGGGCGACAGGGCGAAGCCGAGCTGGCCGACGGTGAACAGGACGGTCCCGAGGACGAGGACCTTCTTGGTGCCGAGCCGGTCGACCATGAGGCCGACGGGTATCTGCATCCCCGCGTACACGAGCAGCTGGAGTATGGAGAAGGTGGAAAGGGCCGAGGCGTTGACGTGGAAGCGGTCGGCGGCGTCCAGGCCGGCGACGCCGAGCGAGGTGCGGAAGATGACGGCGACGAAGTAGACGCCGACGCCTATGCCCCACACGAACGCGGCCCGGCGCCCGCCGAGCGGCTGTGGCGCGGGCAGTGTGGCCGAACTCATCGATCGTCCCCCCTGACCAGGACCTTGACCCAGCTGAGGTGCTGGCGCACACAGTGCGCGGCCCGCTCGCCGTCGCCGTCCCTGATGGCGTCGAGCATCTCCTGGTGCTCGGCGATGTTCTTGGCGATGCGGTCGGGCTGGGCGTGCATGACGGCCACCCCCATGCGCAGCTGGCGGTCCCGCATCTGGTCGTAGAGCCGGGCCAGGATCTCGTTCCCGGCGTTGCGCACGATCTCGGCGTGGAAGCAGCGGTCGCTGACGGCGACGGCCGCCAGGTCCCCTGCGGCGGCGTGTGCCTTCTGCTCGGCCAGGAGTTCCTGGAGGCGTACGACCAGGTGCTCCGGCGCGGGTACGGCTCTGCGCACCGCGAACTCCTCGACGAGCAGCCGGGTTTCGACCACGTCGGCGGTCTCCTGCGCGGAGACGGCGAGCACGAGCGCGCCCTTCTTCGGGTAGAGCTTGAGCAGCCCTTCGACTTCGAGCTTGAGCAGCGCCTCGCGCACGGGCGTCCGCGACACCCCGACCGCCTCGGCCAGTTCGCCCTCGGTGAGCAGCGTGCCGCCCTCGTAGCGGCGGTCGAGCACCGCCTGCTTGACGTGCATGTAGACGCGGTCGGCGGCGGGGGGCTGCTTGGTGGCGGGGGCCGGGGCGGGAGACATGCGCACAGGATAGATACAACAGGGGTGCATCAGAAAGTCACGTCCGGATCGCGGGACGGGGCCACGGGAGCGTGGACGGGTCACACGGATGGGCGAGCCGACTCGCACAGAGCGGGCGATTTACCCCTGTATGTGCGCCTACTTGGTGCCGGTCACCTTGCACCCCTTGGGCAGCTTGGGGAAGTCCTGCACCTGGTACTGGGCATGGGGGCCGCCCTCGACCTTGGTTCTGAGCTGCGGGGCGGTGCCGTACGGCTTGAGGATCTCGGCGTGGATGCCGGCCGAGGCGGGCAGCTTGGGGTGCTTGCGGTCGAGCGTGCCGAGGCTCGGGATCGGATGGCCGGGGCCGTCCTTGAAGGTGACCGTCGGACCGCTCGTGCTCAGGGTCATGAGCGCGGTGGTGCCGGCGCCGATGTCGGCTTCCAGGGAGGCGATGCAGGCCTTGGAGACGGGGGCCCGGCCCGGAGCGGTGACGAAGGCGGCCGGGGCCCGGTCCTCCGGGACGGCGGCCGTGGAGGCGAGCAGCGCTCCGGTGAGGGCCGCCGTGGCGATCGCGGCGCCGAGCGCGGCGCGGGCGTACATCCGCATGAATGACTCCCCTCAGCCCCGTCTGCCCAGGTCATCACGTCGCGCCCGGTCACGGCAGGCTGCCCGGGGCGCGGTGCGGACGGCCGGAGCCGCCCTTCCCTCACCTTCCGCCCTGCCCGCAGCCCTGTCCACCCGGACATGCCTCGGCCCCCGGCGCACGGATGCGCGCCGGGGGCCGAGCGGGGGCGCATCAGCCCCAGGTGATGAGCCGCTTCGGCTGTTCGAGGACCGCCGCCACATCGGCGAGGACCTTGGAGCCGAGCTCGCCGTCGACCAGGCGGTGGTCGAAGGAGAGCGCGAGCGTGGTGACCTGGCGGGGCTTGACCTTGCCCTTGTGGACCCACGGCTGGAGCTTGATCGCACCGACCGCGAGGATCGCGGCCTCGCCCGGGTTGAGGATCGGGGTGCCGGTGTCCACGCCGAACACGCCGACATTGGTGATGGTCACCGTGCCGCCCGACATGGCCGCCGGCGACGTCTTGCCCTCGCGGGCCGTCGACACCAACTCACCCAGGGACTCGGCCAGTTGCGGCAGGGTCTTGGCGTGGGCGTCCTTGATGTTCGGGACGATGAGACCGCGCGGGGTCGCCGCCGCGATGCCCAGGTTCACATAGTGCTTGAGGACGATCTCCTGGTTCACCTCGTCCCAGGAGGCGTTGACGTCCGGGTTGCGCTTGATCGCGACCAGGAGCGCCTTGGCGATCAGGAGCAGCGGATTGACCCTGAGGCCCGCCATGTCCTTGTCGGACTTCAGCTGCTCGACCAGCTTCATCGTCCGTGTCACGTCGACCGTCACGAACTCCGTGACGTGCGGCGCGGTGAACGCCGAACCGATCATGGCCTGAGCGGTCGCCTTGCGTACGCCCTTGACGGGAATCCGCGTCTCGCGGGCGTCGGATGCCTGAACGGCCTCCGCAGGAGCGGGAGTTGTTTCACGTGAAACAGGCGCGGGCTCGGCCACCGGCGCGGCGGCCGCGTGCACGTCCTCGCGGGTGACGATGCCGTCGGGGCCGGTCGGCACCACGGTCGCGAGGTCGATGCCGAGGTCCTTGGCGAGCTTGCGGACCGGAGGCTTGGCGAGCGGGCGGGCCGCGGCCGGGGCCCGGCCGTTCAGCTCGGTCTGCACGGCACGCAGAGCCTCGGCCGGGGCCTGCTCGGGGACCGAAACCCCCTTGCGGGGACGGCGCTTGGTCGAGGCCTCGGAGACGCCGTAGCCGACGAGGACGGGCTGGCGGCCCTTGGGCGCCTCGTCCTCGTCGGACTCGGCGGGCGCGGCGGCCGTCGCGGCCTCGGCTGCTTCCGCGGCCTCGGCGAACGGGGCGTACCCGCTGTCGGGGGCCACGTCGACGGTGATGATGGCCGTGCCGACGTCCACCGTCACGCCCTCTTCGAAGTGCAGCTTCTGCACCACGCCGTCGTAGGGGACGGGGAGTTCGACGGCCGCCTTCGCGGTCTCGACCTCACAGACCACCTGGCCGTCGGTGACGGTGTCACCGGGCTTGACGTACCACTTGAGGATCTCCGCCTCGGTGAGCCCCTCGCCGACATCCGGCATCTTGAACTCGCGGTAGCGGGCAGCGTTCTCAGTCATTGTCGTCACCTCAGTACGCCAGCGAGCGGTCGACGGCGTCGAGCACCCGGTCGAGACCCGGCAGGTACTCCTCCTCCAGGCGCGCCGGCGGGTACGGGGCGTGGTAGCCGCCGACCCGGAGCACCGGGGCCTCCAGGTGGTAGAAGCACCGCTCGGTGATCCGCGCGGCGATCTCCGCTCCGGCGCCGTAGAAGACCGGCGCCTCGTGGACGACGACCAGGCGGCCGGTCCGCTCGACGGAGGCCTGGACGGCGTCGAAGTCGATCGGGGACATCGAGCGCAGGTCCACGACCTCGATCGACTTGCCCTCTTCCTGAGCGGCGGCGGCCGCTTCGAGGCAGACCTTCACCATCGGGCCGTACGCGACAAGCGTGAGGTCCGAACCGGCGCGTACCGTACGGGCCTTGTGCAGCGGGGCGGGGATGGCCTCCGTGTCGACCTCGCCCTTGTCCCAGTAGCGGCGCTTGGGCTCGAAGTAGATCACCGGGTCGTCGGACTGGATGGCCTGCTGCATCATCCAGTACGCGTCGGAGGCGTTGGAGGGCGAGACCACCTTGAGGCCCGCCACGTGCGCGAACAGCGCCTCGGGCGACTCGCTGTGGTGCTCGACCGCGCCGATGCCGCCGCCGTAGGGGATGCGCACGACGACCGGGAGCTTGATCTTGCCGAGCGCGCGGGCGTGCATCTTCGCGAGCTGGGTGACGATCTGGTCGTACGCCGGGAAGACGAAGCCGTCGAACTGGATCTCCACGACGGGCCGGTAGCCGCGCAGGGCCAGGCCGATCGCGGTGCCGACGATGCCGGACTCGGCGAGCGGGGTGTCGATCACCCGGTCCTCGCCGAAGTCCTTGAACAGGCCGTCGGTGACCCGGAAGACACCTCCGAGCTTGCCGACGTCCTCGCCCATGACCAGGACCTTGGGGTCGGTCTCCATCGCCTTGCGCAGCGATTCGTTGATCGCCTTGGCGATCGGCAACTTCTGTACGGTCATGGCTAGTTGCCCTCTCCGTCCGCGAACGATGCCTGGTAGGCGGCGAACTGGGCCCGCTCCTCGTCGACCAGCGCGTGGCCGTCGGCATAGATGTTCTCGAAGATCGCCATGGGCTCGGGGTCGGGCATGGCGCGGACCGCCTCGCGCACCCGCTTGCCCAGGGTCTCCGACTCGCTCTCCAGCTCCTCGAAGAACGCGGCGTCCGCGTGGCCCGCGCTCTCCAGGTAGGTGCGAAGCCGCAGGATCGGGTCCTTGGCCTCCCACGCCTCGCGCTCCTCGTCGGCCCGGTACTTCGTCGGGTCGTCGGAGGTGGTGTGCGCGCCCATCCGGTAGGTGAACGCCTCGACCAGGGTGGGGCCTTCGCCCCGGCGGGCCCGCTCCAGGGCGGACTTCGTCACGGCCAGGCAGGCCAGCACGTCGTTGCCGTCGACCCGGACACCGGGGAAGCCGAAGCCCTGTGCGCGCTGGTAGAGCGGCACGCGCATCTGCTTCTCGGTGGGCTCGGAGATCGCCCACTGGTTGTTCTGGCAGAAGAACACGACCGGGGCGTTGTAGACGGCGGAGAAGGTGAAGGCCTCCGCGACGTCGCCCTGGCTGGAGGCACCGTCGCCGAAGTAGGCGACCACGGCGCTGTCCGCGCCGTCCTTGGTGATGCCCATCGCGTAACCGGTCGCGTGCAGCGTCTGCGAGCCGATGACGATCGTGTACAGGTGGAAATTGTTGCTGTTGGGGTCCCAGCCGCCGTGGTTGACGCCACGGAACATGCCGAGCAGGTTCGTCGGGTCGACGCCGCGGCACCAGGCGACGCCGTGCTCGCGGTAGGTCGGGAAGACGTAGTCGTCGTCCCGCAGCGCACGCCCGGAGCCGATCTGGGCGGCCTCCTGGCCGAGCAGCGAGGCCCACAGGCCCAGCTCGCCCTGGCGCTGCAGGGACGTGGCCTCGGCGTCGAAGCGCCGGGTCAGCACCATGTCGCGGTAGAGACCGCGCAGCTCTTCGGGGCTCAGGTCGATGTCGTAATCAGGGTGCTCGACCCGCTCGCCCTCGGGCGTCAGCAGCTGTACGAGCTCGGGCTCGGCGGCCGTCTTCCTTGCGCCGGCGCCGGCGGTGCGCTTGCTGCTGCGTCGCGGTTTGCGCGCGGCAGTGCTCTCCACGGTCACGTGCGTGCTCCTCCGTCTGTCCGGCTCCCGGGTTCGCCGGTGAGCCTGGGGGTCCCCCCGGCTCGTCCAGAGCTTGGGGGAGGCTCGCCTGTCCGTCTCAAGTGCACGGGGTGTGCGCGCTCGGCCGGGGATCAGGCGTGACAGGTGCCCCGGCGAGCGCCCTGCCAAAGGCACGTTACCCAGTGCTGCGCATTACTGCGAAACCCCACTTGACCTGCGTTTTTGCTTGGATTTCCAAGTAAATCGAGAAAGTGGGGAACAGTCGCTGGTCACAGCCTTGCAGGCCGCCGGAACAACGGCACGTTATCCCGGTCACGCGTGTTCGGGAAGGGGTCACTTATGGCACTCCCCGGCGTCCTTCGGATGAATGTGTGAGACTGATTCCGTGCGCGAAACAGGCAAAATCACCGTATTCCTGCTCGATGACCACGAGGTGGTCCGTCGCGGCGTCCACGAGATGCTTTCCGTCGAGGACGACATCGAAGTGGTCGGCGAGGCCGGCACCGCCGCCGACGCCCTGGTCAGGATTCCCGCCACCCGCCCCGACGTCGCCGTGCTCGACGTCCGCCTCCCGGACGGCAGCGGAGTCGAGGTCTGCCGCGAGATCCGTTCGCAGAACGAGGACATCAAATGCCTGATGCTCACCTCGTTCGCGGACGACGAGGCCCTCTTCGACGCGATCATGGCCGGGGCTTCCGGATACGTCCTCAAGGCGATCCGCGGCAGTGAACTCCTGACGGCCGTACGTGATGTGGCGGCCGGCAAGTCGCTGCTCGACCCCGTGGCCACCGCCCGCGTCCTGGAGCGGCTGCGCGACGGCGGCAAGAGCAAGGGCGACGACCGCCTGGCCAACCTCACCGATCAGGAACGCAAGATCCTCGACCTGATCGGCGAGGGCCTCACCAACCGCGTGATCGGCGAGCGCCTGCACCTCGCGGAGAAGACGATCAAGAACTACGTCTCCTCGCTGCTGTCCAAGCTCGGCATGGAGCGCCGCTCCCAGGCCGCCGCGTACGTGGCCCGGATCCAGGCCGAGAAGAACCACTGAGCACCTCTCACCGACGGGGCCCGGGCCGGTCATTCGGGACCTAGGGCCCGGATGCGCGGGGCCCCGGGCTCTTTCACCGGCCCCCGCGGGCCGCAAAGGTGGGGGCATGTCCTCCGAGGAAGCCCGCGCCATCGAGCTGCTCGCCCGCGTTCCGTACGGCCGCGTCGCGACCAGCATGCGAGCCCTGCCGTTCGTGGCCCCGGCCCGCCACATCGTGATCGACGGCTGCGTGCTGCTGCGCCTGCATGCGGGGCTCGGCCACCACCACGCCTGTCTGGGCAGCGTGGTCGCGTACGGCGCGGACAACCTCGGCTCGGGCGGGGCCGACGTGTGGTCGGTGCAGTTCACCGGCACCGCCGAGCCCTTCGAGCCGACCGCCGGGGAGCTGGCGCTGTTCGGCGACGACCCCCGCGCGGTCGACGGGGAGCCCTTCGATCCCGTGTACATGCGCATCGAGCCCCAGTTCGTAACCGTCCATTCGCTGGACTACTCCAAAGAGCGACAACTCAAGTACGTGGCGTGATCTAACATCTGAAGAGTGCCGCGCTCATCTGCAACTCCACCCGTGGGCGACCTCCTGCGCCGCTACGAGTCCCCCGGTGAGCCACTCTCCTGCGAACGGGTCGCCCAGGGCCTGCTGAACCGCGGCTACCGGCTCGCCACCACCCGCGGCGACTACTTCCTCAAGCACCACCTGGACGGTGACCACGAGGCCATCGCCCGCCAGCACCGGGCCACCGAACGCCTCCAGGCCCTCGGCGTGCCCGTCGCCCCTCCCGTACCGGACGCCGCCGGCGACACCGTCGCGGTGATCGGCGGCCACTGCTACGCCCTGCACCCCTGGGTGCACGGCCGCCACCGCGACGGCGCCCAGCTCTGCGCCGTGGAGTCCCGCCGGCTCGGGGCGCTGCTCGGGCTCGTGCACACGTGCCTGGCCCAGGTCATGGAGCCCGACGTGCCGCAGGCCGAGCACCTCAGCGCCGACCCCGCGGACACCTTCGCGCTGATCGACGACCTGGTGGCGCGGGCCCGCAGGCACCGGCCCCGGGACGTCTTCGACGAACTCGCCGAACACCGGCTCCTGGAGCGGCGGGTGCTGCTGGGCCAGCACGCCCACCGCCGCCCGGCCGCCCCCGTCACCGGCACCTGGGTGCACGGCGACTTCCATCCGCTGAACCTGCTGTACCGGGGCGAGGGCCGCTCGGCCGAGCCCGCCGCGATCGTCGACTGGGACCGGCTCGGCGTCCAGCCGCGCGCCGAGGAGGCGGTCCGGGCCGCCGCGATCTTCTTCGTACGTCCGTCGGGCGAGCTGGAGCTGGCGAAGGTGCGGGCGTACGCGCGGGCCTACCGGCGGGCCGCCGGGGCGGATGCCGAGGAGCTCGCGGCCGCGGTGCACCGGGTGTGGTGGGAGCGGCTCAACGACTTCTGGATCCTGCGCTGGCGCTACCAGCTGCACGACCGAAGGGCCGACCCGCAGTTTCCTGCGGCGTCGGCCCTGGCGGTCTGGTGGACCCGCGAGTACGAGGCGGTGTGCGAGGCCTTCGCGGGCTGAGCCCCGGCTCCGGTCAGGGGGTCGGCTTGGAGCCGCCGGGGCCGCTGGAGGTGCCCGTGTTCCCGGCGCTGGTGCCGTGGGTGGTGCCCGTGTTCCCGGACGACGTCCCCGTGTTGCCGCTGGAGGTGCCCGTGTTCCCGGAGCTCGTGCCGTCGGTGGTGCCCGTGTTCCCGGACGACGTCCCCGTGTTGCCGCTGGAAGTGCCCGTGTTCCCGGAGCTCGTGCCCTCGTTGCCGGACGTCGTGCCCTGCGTGTCCGTGCCCTCGCTCGTGCCCGACGTCGTGCCCTGGCTGGTGCCCGGCGAGGACGAGGAGTGCGACTTGCTCGGCGTCGGCGAGGAGGAGCGCGAGCGGTGCGTCGAGGGCGACTCGCCGTTGCCGTTCGAGCTGCTGCCGTACGACTGGCCCTGGCTGGTGCCCGGGGTGTCCTGCGTCGACGGGGTGTCCGACTGGGAGACCGACGGCGACGTCTTCGGCGTCGGCGAGTTGCTGCTCCCGCCGCCACCGCCGCCGCCCGCGTTGTTCGTGGCCTTCAGCGCGAAGGCGACACCCACCGCGATCGCGACGATCGCGAGCACCACGAACAGCACCATCTTGCCGCCGCGGCCACCACCCTGCTTGTGGCCGCCGTGTGCGTAGCCGTCGTACCCGCCGTCGTCCGGGTTCATCGGCGGCAGGATCGGTCCGCCGAACTGCGAGGTGTCCCCGTGCACGGGGTGGCCCATGGCCGCCGTCGCGCCGGTGGTGCCCATCGCCGGGGTGTGGGCGCCCTCGTGCATCAGCTCGACCGGGCCGGTGTTCCAGGTGCCGGTGTGGCCGCCCTGCGCCTGGAGCATCTGCAGGCCGTACTGGACCAGGCCGCGCATCTCCTCGGCGGACTGGAAACGGTCGTCCGGGTCCTTGGCGAGAGAACGCATGACGAGGCCGTCGAGTTCCGGCGGCGCGACATGGGTCACCTGCGAGGGCGGCACCGGCATGTCCTGGACGTGCTGGTAGACCACGCTCAACGGCGTCTCGCCGATGAACGGGGGCCGCAGCGCGAGGAGTTCGTACAGCAGGCAGCCGGTCGCGTACAGGTCGGAGCGGTGGTCGACGGCCTTGCCGAGCGCCTGCTCGGGCGAGAGGTACTGCGGGGTGCCCATGACCATGCCGGTCTGGGTCATCGTCGACTGGGCGCCGTGCAGCGCCCGCGCGATGCCGAAGTCCATCACCTTGACCGCGCCCGTGTCCGTGATGATCACGTTGGCGGGCTTGATGTCACGGTGCACGATGCCGTGCTGGTGCGAGTACGCGAGCGCTTCGAGGACGCCCGAGACGATGATCAGCGCCTGCTCCGGCGGCGGGGCGTCCGCGTCCACCAGGAGGTCGCGGATGGTGCGGCCCTCGACGAGCTCCATCACGATGTACGGGACGGTCTGGCCGCCCACGAAGTCCTCACCGGAGTCGTACACCGCCACCACCGCGTGGTGGTTGAGTCCGGCCACCGACTGCGCCTCACGCGTGAAGCGCGCCTTGGACACCGGGTCCTCGGCGAGATCGGCGCGGAGCAGCTTCACGGCGACGGTACGGCCCAGGCGCACGTCCTCGGCGGCGAACACCTCCGCCATGCCGCCGCGCCCCAGCCGGTGGGTGAGGCGGTAACGGCCGTCGCCGACGAGTCCGCCGACCCACGACTCGTGGTCCTGCGCATCGGCCATCCCGGCGCCGTTTCCGTCGGGTTCGGGTGCCATCAGTCCTCGCCGTCGTATCTGGCCGCGTCCGCGGTCTTCCTTACGGTCTTCCGTCGTGCTCTTCCGCTGGTTGTGCAGTAGTGCACGCTACAGCGTCAACACGGGGCACCGGTCCGGGATGGACCGGCCATCCAATCGGTTCCGCGTGTACCCATGCAAATCCCGTACGTTTTCCATGCCGGTCCTGTAACGCTTGCGAGACTCTTCCAGTGCGTACGGTCACGGAACGGGCACCCGGCTTGACGTGGGTGACCCCTCGGGCAGACTTGGCCTGAAAAATCGAGGATCAGCACGGGCCACCGCGCCAAGGGGGATGCACAGTCATGAGCCAGGACGGCGCACACGGCCGCTATGCGGGCGGATCCATCGCGGGCGGGCGCTACCAGCTGCGCGACCTCCTCGGCGAGGGCGGCATGGCCTCGGTGTACCTCGCCTACGACTCCGCTCTGGACCGCCAGGTCGCCATCAAGACGCTGCACACCGAACTCGGCCGGGAACAGTCCTTCCGCGAGCGGTTCCGCCGCGAGGCCCAGGCCGTCGCCAAACTCCAGCACACCAACATCGTCTCCGTCTTCGACACCGGCGAGGACGAGCTCGGTGGTGCGCTGATGCCGTACATCGTCATGGAGTACGTGGAGGGCGAGCCGCTCGGCTCGACGCTGCACCGCGACATCCAGCAGTACGGCGCGATGCCCGCCGACAAGGCTCTCAAGGTGACCGCCGACGTGCTGGCCGCCCTGGAGGTCAGCCACGAGATGGGCCTGGTCCACCGGGACATCAAGCCGGGCAACGTCATGATGACCAAGCGCGGCGTCGTCAAGGTCATGGACTTCGGCATCGCCCGCGCCATGCAGTCCGGCGTCACCTCGATGACGCAGACCGGCATGGTCGTCGGCACCCCCCAGTACCTGTCGCCCGAGCAGGCCCTCGGCCGCGGCGTGGACGCCCGCTCCGACCTGTACTCCGTCGGCATCATGCTCTTCCAGCTCCTCACCGGGCGCATCCCCTTCGACGCGGACTCGCCGCTGGCGATCGCGTACGCACACGTCCAGGAGGAGCCGGTCGCGCCCTCCTCGGTGAACCGGTCGATCACCCCGGCCGTGGACGCGCTGGTGGCCCGCGCGCTGAAGAAGAACCCGAACGAGCGCTTCCCGAGCGCCCAGGCCATGCACGACGAGATCCTGCGGATCGCCAACGCGGGCCAGATGGGCGCGGCCCCGGTCATCACCGGCGGCGCCCCGCCCGTCAGCGGCGCGGGTGTCGGCGCGACGGTCTTCCCGCCGCTCGACTCGCAGGCCGCGCCCGGCCTCCAGGGCAATGTGCAGACCCCGTACCAGCCGGGCCCCTACGGTCCGCCGACCCCGGCGCCGACCCCGCAGTCCCAGCCCTCGTACGGGTACCCGCAGCAGGCGCAGCAGCCCGCCCCGATGGCGGCCCAGACGCCGCCGCCGTACACGATCTCCCCGCAGGCCTCCCCGGCTGCCTCCGGCGCATCGAAGCGGAACACCCCGGTGATCGTGGGCGCGATCGCGGTGGCCCTGCTCGCGGTCGGCGGCCTGGTCACCGCGATCGCCATGAACAAGGACGACTCGGGCGGCACCGGCGGCGACGCCAAGGCCAGCAGCTCGTCGGCCGCGGGCCACAAGGGCCCGGAGCGCGACCGCACGATGGACGCCGAGAAGTGCACCTCGCCGCAGACCTCCACGGTGGACCCGGGCAAGGTCCAGGCGCCGGACTTCACCTACAAGGACATCCTGTCGGTGAAGTCCTGCATCCAGGCCGCGGGCTGGAAGGTCAACACCGAGACCGTCGACAACGGCCAGTGGGGGCAGGACGTGGTGATCAGCCAGTTCCCCGCCGCCGGCGTGGACGTGGACAAGAAGAACGCGCAGTTCACGCTGCAGATCTCGTCGGGCAACGCGCCCGCGCAGTAACCGCGCGCCGTTCGTTCGGACAAGGCCCGGCACCCCTGGTGCCGGGCCTTCGCGCATGTCCGGGGGCGTGCGGCCGACACCGCACGTCCCATTCGGCGCACGGCGGGCAGCTCCCGGGATGCCGCACAACTCGCCCCGTGTGACGCTGATTCGGTCACCCCAGGCGATCCTGCACGTCCCTTCGGGAAGGGGCCCTGTCATGGCTCCAGGGATCCGGTCGCTCGCCGCGGCCGCATCGCTGACGGGGGCGCTGCTCCTGACGCCCCTGCCGTACGCCCTCGCCGCCGCCACTCCGTCACCCGGCCCGTCCCCGACCGCGACTCCCTCCGGCACGGCGCAGGCCTCGCCCCACGGCGAACCCTCGCGTGCCTCACCCCGTACCACCGCCTCCCAGACCGTCTCCGAGGACCAGCACCTGGCGGGCAGCCGGGCGGGCGAAGGCCGGATCCGGCCGGGCCGGGTGGGTCCCGCGTACCACTTCCTGCCGTACGCCCCCGCCATGGCGGACCCCGACGAGGTGGCACCGGCCCAGGTCGGGGCGGCCCCGCAGACCCCGCAGCAGATTCCGCGCTCGGAGCCTCCGGCGCCCCCCTCGCTCACGCCCACCCCCACGACCGGCGGGGTCCTGCCGCCGGCCCGGCACCACCAGCCGCCGCAGGCCGTGTCCACCGATGACGGCCTGCGCGTCCACGTCCTCTCGCTGGGGGCGGGCCTGGCACTGACCGGCCTGGGGCTCGGATTCCTGGCACTGCGGCTCCGGCGGCCGTGAAAGGGGCCCCGGGAAAACGGACGGCTGTTTCACGTGAAACCACGCTCGTCCGGCGGGAATCGTCGCCCGGCGGGCGGTGGATCACCCCTTCCCGGGGGCACAACGTGATGTGAGGCACGTGTGCGAGAGAATGGGCGGCATGGAGATGCCGAGGAACGATAAGTCGCCGGACAGCCCCCACATCCTGGTCGTAGGCCAGGACGGTATGGCCATCGGCGGTGGAGACGACGAGTCCCGCGAGGTCCCGGTGACGGAGATGGTCGAACAGCCGGCAAAGGTCATGCGTATCGGCAGCATGATCAAGCAGCTCCTTGAGGAAGTCCGCGCGGCTCCTCTCGACGAGGCGAGCCGAGTACGCCTCAAGGACATCCACGCCTCCTCCGTGAAGGAGCTGGAAGACGGCCTGGCGCCGGAGCTGGTCGAGGAACTGGAGCGGCTCTCCCTGCCGTTCACCGACGAGGCGATCCCCTCGGAGGCCGAACTCCGCATCGCGCAGGCCCAGTTGGTCGGCTGGCTCGAAGGTCTCTTCCACGGGATCCAGACGGCTCTGTTCGCCCAGCAGATGGCCGCCCGCGCCCAGCTGGAGCAGATGCGCCGCGCGCTGCCGCCCGGCGTCTCGCACGACGACGAGGACGACGACGGCCCGCACGCGGGCGCCCGCTCGGGCCCGTACCTGTAACCGGCCCCTGCCGGGCTCGCAGGCCCGGCGTACGGAGCGGTGAGAGGGGGCGCCTTCCCGGCGCCCCCTCTCCGCGTTCACCCGGCCGTCAGGCCGTCAGCAGTACCTTGCCCACATGGGTGGAGGCTTCGAGCACCCGGTGGCCCTCGGCGGCATCCGACAGCGGCAGCGTCCGGTCCACCACGGGCCGCACCCGGCCGCCGGCGATCAGCGGCCACACGTGCTCGCGCACGGCCGCCACGATCGCCGCCTTCTCGGCGGCGGGCCTGCCCCGCAGCGAGGTCGCGGTGACCGCGGCCCGCTTGGTGAGCAGCGCGCCCAGGTTCAGCTCGCCCTTGGCGCCGCCCTGGAGGCCGATCACCGCGAGCCGCCCGTTGACGGCGAGCGCCCGCACGTTTCGCTCCAGGTACTTGGCGCCCATGATGTCGAGGATGACGTCGGCGCCGACGCCGTCCGTAGCCTTCAACACCTCGTCCACGAAGTCCTGTTCGCGGTAGTCGACGAGAATGTCCGCACCCAGCTCGGCGCAGCGCGCCAGCTTGTCGGGACCACCGGCCGTGACCGCGACCCTGGCGCCGATCGCCTTGCCGAGCTGGATCGCCATCGTGCCGATGCCGCTCGCCCCGCCGTGCACCAGGAGCGTCTCGCCGGGCCGCAGGTGGGACACCATGAACACGTTGGACCACACGGTGCAGACGACCTCGGGCAGGGCGGCTGCCTGGGCCAGGTCCACTCCGTCGGGCACGGGAAGGAGCTGGCCGATCGGCACGGCCACCTTCTCGGCGTATCCGCCGCCGCTCAGCAGGGCGCACACCTCGTCGCCGACGCTCCACCCGGACACCCCGGGCCCCAGCGCGGCGATCCGCCCGGAGCACTCCAGGCCCGGGTACGGGGACGCTCCGGGCGGCGGGTTGTAGAAGCCCTGGCGCTGGAGCACATCGGCACGGTTGACGGCGGCCGCGGCCACCTCGACGAGGACCTCGCCCTCGCTCGGTACGGGATCGGGTACCTCGGCCCAGACCAGCGCCTCGGGACCGCCCGGCTCAGGAATCGTGATCGCATGCATGCGGGCGACGCTACTCCGGCTGACCCTCGACCGCCGTGCCACCGGCTCGTACGATCGTGATGAGCCGGTCGGTGAGCTGGAGCGGGCTCGCCTTGGCGTCGTCGTACGCGAGCAGCCGGTGGCCGCGCAGCACGCTCACCACCAGGTCCTCGGTCTCCCGCACCCCGCGGCCGACCTCGCTCTTCTTCACGGGCCGCTCCACCATGTCGAGCCCGCTGCCCTGCTGGATCAGGTCCTCCATCACCGTGCCCGCGCTCGGGCTGAGCACGGAGAGGCCGAGCAGCCGGCCGGCTGCGCTGGCGCTGGTGATGACGGCGTCGGCGCCGGACTGGCGCAGCAGCGGCGCGTTCTCCTCCTCCCGCACCGCGGCGACGATCTTCGCGCCCCGGTTGAGCTGGCGGGCCGTCAGCGTGACCAGGACCGCGGTGTCGTCGCGCTGGGTGGCGATGACGACCTGGCGGGCCTTTTGCAGTTCGGCGCGCAGCAGCACATCGCTGCGGGTGGCATCGCCGATGACCCCGACGAAGCCCTCCGCGTTGGCGGTCTCGATCACCTTCGCGCTCGGGTCGACGATCACGACCTGGTCCTTCTTCAGGCCCGTCGCGCACAGGGTCTGGATCGCCGACCGGCCCTTCGTCCCGAAGCCCACGATGACGGTGTGCTCTCGCAATTGAGCCTTCCAGCGGTTGAGCCGCCACTCTTCGCGCGTCCGTTCGGTGAGGACTTCGAGAGTGGTTCCGACGAGGATGATCAGGAACAGCACGCGCAGCGGTGTGACCAGCAGGATGTTGATGAGCCGGGCGCTGTCGCTGTAGGGGACGATGTCGCCGTAGCCCGTCGTGGAGAGCGTGACGGTGGCGTAGTAGGCGGCGTCGAGGAAGTCGACCTTGCCATTGGCGTTGTCGTGATAGCCGTCGCGGTCGATCCAGACGATGAGGGTCGTCAGTATCAGCACGGCGAGCGCCATGAGGAGCCGCTTGGCGACCTGGCGCAACGGCCGGTCGACGACCCGGCGGGGCAGCTTCACCGGCCGGGTGATCAGGTTCTCGCCCGCCTGGCGTGCCATCGCGTCATGGCCGGGAAGTTTCACGTGAAACACCCTTCATCCAGGGGGGAGTTGGGGGTGCTGGCACGCTGTTTCACGTGAAACACCCTTCACCCGGGCCTGCTTGAGCCCACGGCAGATCGAGGATCTCCACCTCCTGGCCCGCCCGCGCCCCGCCGGGCGGCACCACCGCGAGGCCGTCGGCGGCGGCGATCCCGCGCAGCATCGCCGGCCCGTTGTAGTGCAGCGGCACGACCCGCTCCGCGCGGTGCACCACCGGCACGAGCCGGGTGTCGTGCGGGTGCCCCTGCACTTCGTTGCGCAGCGGCGCGGTGTACGTCACCGCCCTTGCCCGGTGCGCGAGTTCACGTAGCAGCGGCTCGGCCAGCGTGAGCAGCCCGGACACCGCGGCGAGCGGATTGCCGGGCAGTCCGACCAGGTACTTTCCCACCCCGATCTGCGCAAGGAGCATGGGATGGCCAGGCCGCACGGCGACCCCGTCGACCAGGAGCTCGGCACCGGCCTTGTGCAGCACGGGGTGGACGTGGTCGACGGGTCCGGCCGCCGTGCCGCCCGTCGTGATCACCAGGTCGGCCGAGGATCCGGTGACGGCGGCGAGCAGCGCTCCCGCGTCGTCCTTGAGCCGCCGGGTCCCGATGACCTCGGCGCCGAGCGTGCGCAGCCAGAAGCCGAGCATCGGGCCGAGCGCGTCCCGGATCAGCCCGTCGTGGGGGAGTCCCCGGGTGAGCAGTTCGTCGCCGAGCACCAGGATCTCGACGCGGGGCCGGGGAACGGTGGTGAGTTCGTCGTATCCGGCGGCCGCGGCCAGACCGAGCACGGCAGGGGTGACCAGCGCGGTCGCGGGCAGCAGTACGTCGCCCGAGCGGCACTCCTGGCCGCGCGGGCGGATGTCCTGGCCGTGCAGCACCACGCGGTCGGCCTGGAGCTGGGTGCGGGCCTCGTCGGTGCGGGCGTGCTCGCTGCGGATCACCGCGGTGGCACCGGCGGGGATGCGGGCCCCGGTGGCGATGCGTACGGCTTCGCCGTCGGCGAGGGGACCGGGGGCTGCGTGTCCGGCGAGGACGCCGCCGTCCTGCACCTCCCAGGGTCCGGGCCCGGCGACGGCCCAGCCGTCCATGGCCGAGGTGTCGAAGGACGGCAGGTCGGTGAGCGCGGTGAGCGGCGCGGTGAGGATCTCCCCCAGGGCCTGCTCCAGCGGCACCCGGTGGGAGCGGGCGGGTGCGGCCCGGCCTGCCCGGGCGGCCACGTTGCGGGCATCGGCCCAGGCGGAGGCCCGGTGGCGCGGGGCCGGGCGGGACGCGGTCTCGGCGCTGTCCGGGTCCTGCGGCCGGCTCTCCCCGGCCGGGCCCGGCGCCGGGAGGGCGTCGCGCAGCAGGGCGAGGGCCTCGTCGGATCCGTCGTCCGCCGCCGGGCTGGGGGCGGTCATCCGGCGTCGTTCTTCGGGCCGCCGGCCGCCTCGGCCTCGGCCGCCCAGCGGTTGGCGAGCGCGGCGGCCTTACGGGCCGCGTCCACCACGTCCTTGCCCTCGCCGCCCGCCTTCGCGGCGGCGTAGCCGACCAGGAAGGTGGTGAGCGGGGCGGCGGGCCGGGCGACGCCGTGGGCGGCGTCCCTGGCGAGGTCCAGGAGGACGCCGGTGTCGACGTCCAGCTCGATGCCGAGTTCGTCCTTGACTGCGGTGATCCATTCGTCCAGCACGCCCCCATGGTCCCTGATCCGGGCCCGGGCGGCGGCGAGGTCCTCCCAGGTGTCGCAGTCGAAGGAGGCGAGCGGGTCCGCCGTGATGCGGGCGAGGTCGAGTGCGCGGGTCAGCAGCCGCAGCGGGAGCCCGGCGAGCGAGCCGTGCCCGGTGCCGAGCAGCGCGAGCTCGCGGCGCAGCGGTTCGGCACGGTAGGCGGCGACCAGCGGCTGGTCGCGGCCGTCGGCGTCGGTGCAGAGCACGCCTTCGCGGCCGGTGCGCCGCAGCTCGCCGAGGAGGGCGTCGACGGTCGGCGCGGCCAGGAAGGGCAGATCGGCCGAGAGCACGAGCACGCTCTCGGCCGAGGTGTGGCGCAGCCCGGCGTCCAGAGCCGCGAGCGGTCCGCCGCCGGCCGGTTCCTCCCGCGTCCACTCCACCGGCCGTGCGGTGGGCCGCCGCCCGCCCACCACCACGGTGGTCGCGGCGCCCGCGCACGCGGTGAGCACCCGGTCGAGCAGGGGCCGGCCGCCCACGCTGAGCCCGGGTTTGTCGGCGCCGCCCAGCCGCTTGGCGGCGCCTCCGGCGAGTACCACGGCGTCATACGGTGCGGATCCTGCGGCGTCATGCGCGGGTGCTGCGGCGTCATACGCGGTCATCCCCCGAGTATGAGCCGCCGGACGATCACCGCCACCCCCGCGAACGTCCCGAGTTCGCGGGGCCGTTCGTCACAGCGTGCGCAGCAGCACCGCAGGGTGCTCCACACAGTCCGCGACATAGCGCAGGAAGCCGCCCGCGGTGCCGCCGTCGCACACCCGGTGGTCGAAGGTGAGGGACAGCTGGACCACCTGGCGCACCGCGAGCTCGCCCTCGTACACCCATGGCTTGGGGATGATGCGGCCCACGCCCAGCATCGCCGCCTCGGGGTGGTTGATGATCGGCGTGGAGCCGTCGACGCCGAACACCCCGTAGTTGTTGAGGGTGAAGGTGCCGCCGGTCAGCTGGGCCGGGGTCAGCGTGCCCGTGCGGGCCGCCTCGGTGAGCCGGGCGAGCTCGGCGCCGAGCGAGTCGACGTTGCGGGTGTGGGCATCGCGGACGACCGGGACGACCAGGCCGCGCTCGGTCTGGGCCGCGAAGCCCAGGTGCACCTCGGGCAGCCGCACGATCTCGCGGGCCGCCATGTCGACGGTCGAGTTGAGCTCGGGGAAGCGGGCGAGAGCCGCCGTGCAGATGCGGGCGAGCAGCGCGAGGACGGACGCCTTGGGGCCGCCCGCGGCGTTCATGGCGGCGCGGGCCGCCATCAGCTCGGTGGCGTCGGCATCCACCCAGCAGGTGGCGTCCGGGATTTCGGTACGGCTGCGGCTGAGCTTGTCGGCGACCGCGCCCCGGATGCCCTTCAGAGCGATGCGCTCACCCGCGAGGGCGGGAGCCGGGCCCGCAGGCGCGACGGGCGCGGGAGCCGGCGCCGGTGTCCGCATGGCCGTCTCCACGTCGGCGCGCAGGATCAGCCCCTCGGGCCCGCTGCCTCGCAACTCCCGCAGATCGAGGCCGTGTTCACGGGCCAGCCTGCGCACCAGCGGGGAGATGACCGGCACGGGTCCGGCCGCCTCGACCGGGGCGGGCGGCGCGACCGGGACAGCGGCCGGGGTCATGGGCCGCACACGGGAGCGGCGGCGGGTGGTGGCCGCGGCCGTCCCGTAGCCGACCAGGACGTTGCCGGAGTCCTCCGAGTACGCAGAGGACTCCGCCTCCTCGACGGCGTCCTCCTCCTGCACGGGGCCGACGGCGACGGTCAACAAGGGCGCGCCGACCGGCAGTTCGGTGCCCTCCTCGCCGAAGCGGGCGGTGACCACGCCGCCGTACGGGCAGGGCACCTCGACCATCGCCTTGGCCGTCTCCACCTCGACCACCGGCTGGTCCACGGCCACCACGTCGCCGACCGCGACGAGCCAGCGCACGATCTCCGCCTCGGTGAGCCCCTCGCCGAGGTCGGGCAGCTTGAATTCAAGGACCTTCGGCATCAGTGCTCCGCCTCCCACTGCAGCCGCGCCACCGCGTCAAGCACCCGGTCCACACCGGGCAGATGGTGCTTCTCCAGCATCGGCGGCGGGTAGGGGATGTCGAAGCCGGCGACCCGCAGCACGGGCGCCTCCAGGTGGTGGAAGCAGCGCTCGGTGATGCGCGCGGCCATCTCGCCGCCGGGGCCGCCGAAGCCGGCCGACTCGTGCACGACCACGGCCCGCCCTGTGCGGCGCACCGACGCGCACACCGTCTCGTCGTCGAACGGCACCAGGGAGCGCAGGTCGACGACTTCGAGGTCCCAGCCCTCATCGCGGGCCGCCTCGGCCGCCTCCATGCACACCGGCACGGACGGCCCGTAGGTGATGAGCGTGGCGCTGCGCCCGGAGCGCCGCACGACGGCCTTGCCGATGGGCTCCACGGCTGCCGGGGCCTCGGGCGACCAGTCCGACTTCGACCAGTACAGCCGCTTGGGCTCCAGGAAGACGACCGGGTCGTCGGAGGCGATGGCGGCTCTGAGCAGGCCGTACGCGTCCTCCACGGTGGCCGGGGTGACGACCTGGAGGCCGGGCGTCGCCATGTAGTAGGCCTCGCTGGAATCGCTGTGGTGCTCGACGCCGCCGATGCCGCCGCCGTAGGGCACGCGCACCACGATGGGCATCGCCATGGCGCCGCGGGTGCGGTTGCGCATCTTGGCGACATGGCTGATGAGCTGCTCGAACGCCGGGTAGGCGAAGGCGTCGAACTGCATCTCGACGACCGGACGAAGGCCGTACATCGCCATGCCGACGGCCGTGCCGAGGATGCCGGCCTCGGCGAGCGGGGTGTCGGTGCAGCGGTCCTCGCCGAACTCCTTGGCGAGCCCGTCGGTGACCCGGAAGACGCCGCCCAGGGTACCGACGTCCTCACCGAGGACGTGGACGGTGGGGTCCTCGGCCATGGCGTCGCGCATCGCGCGCTGCAGGGCCTGCGCCATGGTGGCGGGTTTGCGGTCGGTGGCGGTGGCCATCAGTGGGCCTCGGCTTCCAGCTCGGCACGCAACTGGGCCGCCTGCTCGCGCAGTTGGCCGTTCTTCTCGGCGTAGACCTCGGCGAACAGGTCCATGGGGTCCAGGACCGGGTCGGCGTTCATCTGGTCGCGCAGCGCCGCGGCCATGGCCTCGGCGGCCTCGGCGGCGGCACGTATGCCGTCCTCGTCGAGGATGCCGCGGGCGGTCAGCTCGCCCTCCAGGATCCGGATCGGGTCGTGGTCGCGCCAGGCGTCGACCTCGGCGGAGCCCCGGTAGCGCGTCGCGTCGTCGGCGTTGGTGTGCGCCTCCATGCGGTAGGTGACGGCCTCGATCAGGGTGGGCCCGCCGCCGCGCCTGGCCCGGGCGACGGCCTCGGACAGCACCTGGTGCACGGCGGGCGCGTCGTTGCCGTCGACCAGGCGGCCCGGCATTCCGTACCCGACGGCCTTGTGGGCGAGGGAAGGAGCGGCGGTCTGCTTGGCGAGCGGCACGGAGATCGCGAAGCCGTTGTTCTGGACCAGGAAGACCACCGGGGCCTGCCATACGGCCGCGAAGTTCAGGGCCTCGTGGAAGTCGCCCTCGCTGGTGCCGCCGTCGCCGACCAGGGCGAGCGCCACCACGTCGTCGCCCTTGAGGCGGGCCGCGTGGGCGAGGCCCACCGCGTGCGGAAGCTGGGTGGCGAGGGGGGTGCACAGCGGCGCGATGCGGTGCTCGCGCGGGTCGTAGCCGGTGTGCCAGTCGCCGCGGAGCAGCGTCAGGGCCTGTACGGGGTCAAGGCCCCGGGCGACGGCGGCGAGGGTGTCTCGGTAGCTCGGGAAGAGCCAGTCGCGCTCCTCCAGGGCCAGGGCGGCGGCGACCTCGCAGGCCTCCTGGCCGGTCGAGGACGGGTACACGGCGAGGCGGCCCTGCTTGGTGAGGGCGGTGGCCTGCGCGTTGAAGCGGCGGCCGCGCACCAGCTCCGCGTACAGCTTCAGCATCAGCTCGCGGTCGAGCTCGGCTCCGGTCCCCAGGACCCGGCGGGGCTCGGGGTCCGGGAGGAGCGGCGCGGGGTCGGTGCGCGGCCGCCAGGCGGGCGGAGGGGTCGGCCGGTATGCGGCGGCACCGGGGAGCTCTTGGACCGTCATGCCAATGCACCTCCTTGTGGGGAGCGGACATCCGTGGGAGGGGCGTGAGTGTGACGCCCCTCACCTACCGATTGTTCGGTCGTGGACGCATTTTGGCTACAGCCACCTTCAGCCTGTGGACAAACGGTTCTCCACAGCCTGGGATGGGAACAGGTCGTCCACAACAGGAAGGCGGGGGGACATGGCAGCTGAACAAATGGCCACCGGCGAGATCCGGCCGGTGCCGCCGCGCCCGCTGGACGAGATCGATCACGCCATCCTGCGGATCCTGCAGACGGACGGCCGGGCCTCGATACGCTCCGTGGCCGAGCGGGTGCACGTCTCGCGCGCCAACGCCTACGCGCGGATCAACCGGCTCGTCGAGGACAACGTGATCCAGGGCTTCACCGCGCGCGTGGACCACGAGAGGGCGGGCCAGGGCGCGGCCGCGTACATCACGCTCAAGATCGTGCAGAACTCCTGGCGCACGGTCCGCGCGCAGCTCACGGAACTGCCCGGGGCCGCCCACATCGCCCTGGTGAGCGGGGATTTCGACGTCCTGCTCCTGGTGCACACGCCCGACAACAGGGCGCTGCGCGAGCTGGTCCTGACCCGGATCCAGTCCATCCCGGAGGTCCTGTCGACGCGCACCCTGCTGGTGTTCGAGGAGACGGACCTGGACCCGGCGTAGGGGCCGGGCGACCCGCTCGCAGGCGCCGCGCTCAAGGGTCTGTCGGGCGCAGCACTCACCCCTCAGGTGCAGTACTTCTTCAGGAAGGCGAGGACGGTCTCCCAGTTGTCGGGGGCGGCGAGCAGGGCCACTCCGTGGGAGGCCGATCCCTTGACGGGAACCAGCCGGTCCTCCGGGGCCTTCGTGCTCGCCCCGCTCAGCTCCCGCGCGGCCGTGGCGAACGTGCCGTCCTGGTCGCCGGCCATGTAGAGCACCGGCACGGTGAGATTCTTGGCGGCGGCCAGCGCGTCCATCGGGCCGTACGCCGTGGGGGCGGAAAGGGCGACCACCGCGTCCGGCTTCAGCGGCATGTGGGCGGCCGCCTCCAGCGTCGCGGTGCCGCCCTTGGAGGCACCCATCAGGAGCAGCTTCCAGGCGCCCTCGGTCCGCAGCACGGTGGCCGCGCCCTCGATCTCGTCGGCCGCGTCACCGGTCGTGTTGTTGACGGCGAGCACACGGAAGCCCGCCTTGCCGAGCTCGACGGCCTTGTCCTTCCACTGGCAGACGTTCCCGTCCGACTGGTGGGCGAGAACGATCCCGGTATTGCCACTACCGGTCAGAAAGCCGCCAGTGGGCGATCCTGTCGCGCTCTTGAAGACGATCGAGCCCGCCTTGGCCTGCTCGGGCGTCAGGCAGCCGAAGTCGTCGCCCTTGACAGGCGGCGCCGGCTCGGCGGACCGGGACTCGGCCTTCTTGACCGCGGCTCTCGCGTCCGGCGACTTGGTCGCCGCATCGTTTCTGCCGCCCTCACCGCTGCACCCGGCCAGCGTCAGGCCCACGAGCAGCACCGTGGCGCAGACGGACACAAAGGGCGCAGGAGTTCGCAAGGCAGCCATGACCGTGGATGCTGATCCGCTTCGGTGCCTCAGTCAACGGCCTCGGGACTCAATGGCCGGTCCGCAACCCCTCGAAGGCCATCCTGACCACGGTGTCGGCCACCTGGTCGCCGTCCGCCTCGCCCTCGCGCTGCGGCCGGTACCACTCGACCAGCGAGTTGACCATGCCGAAGAGCAGCCGGGTCGCCAGACGAATGTCCAGGTCGGCGCGGAGATCGCCGTCCGCGACGGCCGCCTTCAGGAGATCGGAGACCCGCTGGTCGAACTCCCTGCGGCGCTCCATCGCCCAGCGTTCCGTCTTGGTGTTGCCGCGGACGCGCAACAGCAGGGTGACGTAGGGAAGTTCGGCCATGAGGACTTCGACGGTACGGCGAGTGACGTATTCGACCCGCTCAATCGAACGGCCGCGCTGGGCGCCCGGTTCGTCCAGGACGCCGAACAGGCCGTCTATGGCGCGGCTCACCGCCCGGCGCAGGAGTTCCTCCTTGCCGGCGACATGGTGGTAGATCGACGACTTGGAGATCCCGGCCGCCTTGGACAGGTGCTCCATCGACGTGCCGTCGTAGCCGCGCTCGTTGAAGACCCGCACGGCGACCGTGAGGAGCGTCTCGGGCGTGTAGGTGTCGCGCTTGGGGGTCGTCATGAGCCGGTCTCCTCGTCGCCCGCGTACGCCTGCCGGTAGAGCGCGAGCGAGGGGGCGTAGCGGCCGGTGGGGCAGCGCTCGTGCAGCGCCGAGAGCAGGTCGTACGCCCAGTCCTGGCCCAGGCGCCGGTTCCATTCGACGGGCCCCAGCGGGTAGTTGACGCCGAGCCGCATCGCGGTGTCGATGTCCTCGGGCGAGGCGACGCCCCTGGCGACGGCGTCGGCGGCGAAGTCGACGAGCATCGCGACGGTACGGGCGACGATCATGCCCGGCACGTCGCCGATGACGCTGACCTCCTTGCCGAGCTTCTGGAACAGGCCGACGGCCTCGGTGACGGCGCGCTCGGAGGTGTCCTCGCTCGCGGAGAGCGCGATCCGGGTGGCGCCCCGGTAGTCGAGGGCGAGATCGAAGTAGACGACGTCCGCGAACTCGACGGACGTCTTGCCGTCGGCCGGGACGAGCTGTCCATCCCCCGGAAGCTCGATGTAGGGACCGCCCTCGTTGACGGTCGTCACGTCGATGCCGGCCTCCGTCATCATCGCGACGAGTTCGCGGGCCGGGCCCAGGTCACCGACCACGGTGACGGCCGCCGGAGCCTTCGCGGGCGGCGCCGTGTGCGGCTCGGGGCGCACGGCCTCCTTCGAGGGCGCGCCGGGCGTCTCGTAGGCGTACCAGCCGCGTCCGCTCTTGCGGCCGTGCAGGCCGGACTCGACCAGGCGGCGCTGGGCCAGGGACGGGGTGAACTTGGGGCTCTGGAAGAAGGACTCCCAGACCGAGCGGGTCACCGCCTCGTTGACGTCCTGCCCGATGAGGTCGGTCAGCTCGAACGGGCCCATCCGGAACCCGCCGCACTCACGCAGCACCGCGTCGATGGTGGCCGGGTCGGCGCCCCGCTCCTCGTGCACCGCGAAGGCCTCGGCGTAGAAGGGCCGGGCGATGCGGTTGACGATGAAGCCGGGGGTGTCGGTGCAGCGCACCGGCGTCTTGCCCCAGGCCTTCGCCGTCTCGTACGCGCTGGTCGCGGCCGCCTCGTCGGTGGCGAAGCCGCTGACGACCTCGACCAGCGGGAGCAGCGGCGCCGGGTTGAAGAAGTGCAGGCCCACGAAGCGGCCGGGGTGGCGCAGCGCCCCCGCGATCGCGGTCACCGACAGCGAGGAGGTGTTGGTGGCGAGCAGGCAGTCCTCGCCGACCACACTCTCCAGGGCGCCGAACAGCTCCTGTTTGACGGGGAGTTGTTCCAGGACGGCCTCGACGACGAGCGCGGAGTCCGCGAGCTCGGCGAGCTCCTCGGCCGGGTGCAGGCGGGCCAGCGCCGCGTCGCGCCCTTCGGTGTCCAGGCGGCCCTTCTCGACCAGCCGGTCCAGTCGCCCGGCCAGGGCTTCGGCGGCCTCGCGCGCGCGGCCCGGCACGGCGTCGTAGAGCCGTACGGGGTGTCCGGCGACGAGGGCGACCTGGGCGATGCCCTGGCCCATGGTTCCGGTGCCGACGACGGCGACGGTACGGCTCGGCGCGATCGCCGATGCGCTGGCGGTTTCGGTCATGAACACGATCCTCCCCTACGGCTTGCCCACGGGCCCGGCAGGCCCCCTTCCGGGCCCGCACGAGCGAGGCCGCGGCGGGCGTGGCCGGTAGTTGTCCACAGGTTTCCGCGGACCCTCTTGTCCCGACCGATCGTTCGGTTACTCTAGCGGTGTCCGGCTCTCCCTGCCCAGCTCGAAGACTCGACGAGGAGTTGCTCGCCATGCAGCTGACCGAGAAGCACAGGCCCACCCTGGACGGGGCCTTGGAGGCGATCCGCACGCGTGCGTACTGGTCGCCGCATCCGGAGCACCCCAAGGCCTACGGGGAGACGGGCGCGGAGGACGGCAAGGCCGCCTTCGACGCGCTCCTGAACCGCCGCTTCGACCTCGACCAGCCGGGCACCGACGACTGGACGGGCGCCGAAGTCTCGCCCTACGGCATCGAGTTGGGCGTCCAGTACCCGCACCCGGACCTCGACGTGCTGCTCCCCGCAATGCGCGCCGGCATGGCCGACTGGCGGGCCGCGGGCCCCGAGACGCGAGCCCTGGTCTGCATCGAGATCCTGGCCAGGATCGGCGCGCGCACGCACGAGTTCGCGCACGCGGTCATGCACACCAGCGGCCAGGCCTTCATGATGGCGTTCCAGGCGGGCGGTCCGCACGCCCAGGACCGTGGCCTGGAGGCCGTCGCGTACGCCTACCAGGAGCAGACCCGCACCCCCTCGGGCAGCGCCGCCTGGTCCAAGCCGCAGGGCAAGCGCGAGCCCCTGGAGCTCGCCAAGACGTTCACACCGGCCGGGCGCGGCATCGCGCTGCTGATCGGCTGCAACACGTTCCCCACGTGGAACGGCTACCCGGGCCTGTTCGCCTCCCTTGCCACCGGAAACCCGGTCCTGGTCAAGCCGCACCCCCGCGCGGTCCTGCCGCTGGCGATGACGGTGAAGGTGGCGCGCGAGGTCCTCGCCGAGGCGGGCTTCGACCCCAACCTGGTGGCGCTCGCGGCCGAGCGGCCGGGCGAGGGAATCGCCAAGACCCTCGCGGTCCGCCCCGAGATCAAGATCATCGACTACACGGGCTCCTCGGCGTTCGGCGACTGGCTGGAGGCCAACGCCCGCCAGGCGCAGGTCTACACGGAGAAGGCCGGCGTCAACACGGTGGTCATCGACTCCACCGACAACTACAAGGGCATGCTCGCCAACCTGTCCTTCTCGCTGTCCCTGTACAGCGGCCAGATGTGCACCACGCCGCAGAACCTGCTGATCCCCCGCGACGGCATCACCACGGACGCGGGCAAGAAGTCGTACGACGAGGTCGTCGGCGACCTCGCGGGCGCGGTCGGCGGCCTGCTCGGCGACGATGCCCGGGCCAACGCGCTGCTCGGCGCCCTGGTCAACCCTGACGTGAAGACCCGCCTGGACGCGGCTCCCGGGCTCGGTGAAGTCGCCCTGCCCTCACGGGAGGTGGCCAACCCCGAGTTCCCGGACGCGGTGGTCCGCACCCCGGTGATCGTCAAGCTGGACGGCGCGAAGCCGGACGCGGAGGCCGTCTACCTCTCGGAGTGCTTCGGCCCGGTCTCCTTCGCCGTCGCCGTCGACTCCACGGCGGACGCGGTCGAGCTGCTGCGCCGCACGGTCCGCGACAAGGGTGCGATGACGGTCGGCGCGTACACCACCTCACCGGAGGTGGAGCGCGCGGTGGAGGACGTCTGCCTGGACGAGTCGGCCCAGCTGTCCCTGAACCTGACGGGCGGCGTGTACGTCAACCAGACGGCCGCCTTCTCCGACTTCCACGGCTCGGGCGGCAACCCCGCGGCCAACGCGGCGCTGTGCGACGGGGCGTTCGTGGCCAACCGGTTCCGCGTGGTGGAGGTCCGCAGGCAGGCCTGAGCACAGGCCTTGCGGGAGCGGAGGCGCGTCAGTCGGGAATGACGGCGTGCCTCTGCACCCAGGAGTGCATCGCGATGGCCGCCGCGGCCCCCGCGTTGATGGAGCGCGTGGAGCCGAACTGCGCGATGGAGCACACCATATGGGCGTGCTGACGGGCCTCTTCGGTGAGCCCCGGGCCCTCCTGGCCGAAGAGGAGCACGCACCGGCGCGGCAGCTCGGTCCGCTCAAGGGGCACCGCGCCGGGCAGATTGTCGATACCGATGATCGGCACGCCCTCCGCGAGGGCCCAGGCGGTCAGCGACTCGGTGTCCGGGTGGTGGCGGACGTGCTGGTACCGGTCGGTGACCATGGCCCCGCGCCGGTTCCAGCGGCGCCGCCCGACGATGTGGATCTCCTTGGCCAGGAACGCGTTCGCGGTCCGCACCACGGAGCCGATGTTGAAGTCGTGGCCCCAGTTCTCGACAGCCACATGGAAGTCGTGCCGCCGGGTGTCGAGGTCGGCGACGATCGCCTCCCGCGTCCAGTACCGGTAGGCGTCGACGACATTGCGCCGGTCGCCGTGCGCGAGCAGCTCCGGGTCGTAGCGCTCGCCCTCGGGCCAGGGCCGCGGGTGCGGGCCCACCCCGACCTCGGCCGGGCCGAAGCCTTCGTCGTACTGGATGGGGTCGCCCTGGAGGGGGTCGCCGGCCGGGGCGTCCTCGGCCGGGGCCGGCTGTTCGGTGCTGCTCACCCCACGAGCGTACGTGGCCGCTCGGCCTGCTCCGCCCGCTCCCGGCGCTGCTCGGGAAGGCGCGCGCCCGGCCGCATCCGGCCCGCGTACGCGCCCACCCTGCGCAGGAAGGACGTCGGCAGGAACACGGCGTCCGCGGCGATCATCGCCAGCGAGAAGAACGGCAGTCCGAGCAGGACGGCGATCCCGGCGTGCTCCAGCATCATCGCCACGAGCAGCACGTTCTTGACCCGCCGATTGAACAGCGTGAACGGGAACGCCACTTGGACCATGACCGTTCCATAAGTGAGCAGCATCACGATCACCCCGCTCGTGCCAAGCAGGGAGGAGAGTTCGGGCCACGGCGAGAAGTAGTCGAGCTTCAGCGGGTAGAACAGCGCGGTCCCGTCCTGCCAGCGGCTGCCCTGGATCTTGTACCAGCCGGCGGTCGCGTAGACCAGGCAGACCTCCGCCATGATCACGACCATGGCCGCGTTGTGGACCAGGTTGCCGAGGACGTCGAGCAGCGCCCGCGCGTCGCCGTCGGCGAACCTGCCCACTGCCCACCACAGCCCCTGCACGGCCCACATGCCCCAGAACACGACCCACAGCCACCACTCGCCGCCGCCGAAGACACCGGACCCGGATGTGCGCCAGGTGCCGACGAGCAGCCCGAGGCCGCACACCGCCCACAGCACCGGGCCGACCCGGTCCTGGCGCACCCCGCGCGCGGCGCGCCGCGCGTCGAGGGACCAGACCTGCGCGCACCGCGTGAAGACCAGATAGATCGCCATCAGGTGGATGACGTTGTCACCACCGTCCCCCATGAAGACGGAGCGATTCTGCAGAGAGAGCACACCGATCATGAAGACGACGGACATGGTGCGCGTGCGCCAGCCCAGCATCAGGAGCGCACTGGACACGATGGCCAGCGCGTACACGATCTCGAACCAGACCGTGCTGTCGGTCCAGAGCAGCGCGGTGAACGCGTGGTTGCCGGACACCAGACGGTTGCCGAGGTCCCAGCTCCAGGGGCCGTCGGGACCGTACAGCTCGCGGCGGTTGGGCAGTTCGCGCAGCAGGAAGAACAGCCAGGTCGCGGAGAACCCGATCCGGACGACGGCGCTCTGGTACGGGCCGAGGGCCGCGGCCGAGACGAGCCGCACGGCTCGCGCGGCTCGGGTCTCGACGGCGGCCTCGGCCGCGCGGGGGGCTTCGGAGGTCCGGTCGGAGGCCTTGGGGGCTTCGGGCAGGGCGCCGGCCGCTGCCCCGGGGGGCCGGCCGTTCGCCGTGCGGGCGGCGGGACTCTCCGCCGGGCCGGCGGTCGGGCCGTCGTGGTCGTACGTGCTCACCGCTTCGCCTCCGTACGTGCGTCACCGGCGCCCCCGGGCAGATCGGCCGGGGTCACCGTCCACCACGGCACCTCCCGGTAGGCCGGCCGGGTGTCGGTCTTCTCGTCGCTCCACGAGGGGCCCTTGACCGATGTGGTCATGGACCTGACCTGGATGCGGTCGACCGTGCCACCGTCGCGGTGCGCGCCGAGCCGGAGCATCACGATGCGGCGCAGGTACTGCTCGGAGAGCTCACCGCGCAGGCCGTTCGGCTTGTTGTCGTCGGTGTGCGAACCGACGAAGAAGTCCCAGCCGCGGCGCAGTTCGTTCTGCTCGGTGTGGCTGGGCAGCGGATTGTGCTGGATCGCGGCACCGTCCTGGGCCGAGAAGTCGATCCAGTCGGTCGTCCTGACCGTGCCGTTGGGCATCCTGATCTCGGCGCGCGCCTGGACATTGATGTTCTGCTGCAGCGGATTGGGCGCGAAGAGCTTCCAGTTCTGCTCGAACTCGGGGTAGATCCAGTCGTCGACGGCCTTCCCGTACTCCTTGCTGACCGTGTTGGACGGTGCGACGTGCAGGAAGACCATCCCGATCTGCACGCAGGCGATCACGCCGATCACCGCGAGCGCGAGGGCGGCCACGACCTGGAACCGGAAGGGCAGCCCGGCGATCCCGCGGGAGGCCACGCTTCCGCCGCCGGGGCCCATAGGGCCGGGTTCGCCGGCGGGACCAGAGTCGGCGGGACCGGGTTCGTCGGTGGGACCGGAGCCGCCCGCGGGACCCGAGCCGTCTGCGGGGCCGGAGCCGTCTGCGGGGCCGGAAACAGGGTCCGGGACGGTAGCGGGATCCGATTGCAGGGCGGATTCCCGCGCCGGATCCGCTGCCGCCCGCGTGGCGGAAAGTCGGTCCGGAGCCGCCGAAGAATCGAAAATGGCGTCATCCACCGAGCCGGAAGCAGCGCCGGTTTCCGGGGCCGTACCCCGTCCGGCCGAAGCCTCCGGAGCGCTCGCGGCAAGATCGCCGGCCCCGGCCGAAGCAGCTCTGACCTGCTCAGATCCCACTCCGTCGGCCTTGCCCCCGGCTCCGGTCCCGTCCTTGTACGAATCCATCCCGCCCCGATCGGCACCCGCTGAGTTATCCACAGGGTTGACACCCTACGGGCCGTCGACTCACCATTGAAGTCATTGAACCGAACGATCGGTCGGTTGGTGGACAGCCGCACAGCAGCTCGGCAGGGGGCCGGAATGACCGGAGTGACCGCGACAGCCACGGCAGCCGCAGGGACGGACGCCTCGTCCCTGGCGGTGTTCGACGCGGCCGTCGCCGCGGACGAGCGGATCGAGCCACGCGACTGGATGCCCGAGGCGTACCGCTCCTCGCTGGTCCGCCAGATGGCCCAGCACGCCCATTCCGAGATCATCGGCATGCAGCCGGAGGCGAACTGGATCACCCGCGCCCCGTCCCTGCGCCGCAAGGCCATCCTGATGGCCAAGGTCCAGGACGAAGCGGGCCACGGCCTCTACCTCTACAGCGCGGCCGAGACGCTCGGCACCGGCCGCGACGAGCTCCTCGACAAGCTGCACTCGGGCCGCCAGAAGTACTCGTCGATCTTCAACTACCCCACCCTGACCTGGGCCGACGTCGGCGCGATCGGCTGGCTGGTGGACGGCGCGGCGATCACCAACCAGGTCCCCCTGTGCCGCTGCTCCTACGGCCCGTACGCCCGGGCGATGGTCCGCATCTGCAAGGAGGAGTCCTTCCACCAGCGCCAGGGATACGAGCTGCTGCTGACCCTGTCCAAGGGGACGCCCGAGCAGCACGCGATGGCGCAGGACGCGGTGAACCGCTGGTGGTGGCCCTCGCTGATGATGTTCGGCCCGCCCGACGACGAGTCGGCGCACTCCGCGCAGTCGATGACCTGGAAGATCAAGCGGCACTCCAACGACGAGCTGCGCCAGCGCTTCGTGGACATAGCGGTCGGCCAGGCCGAAGGCCTCGGCCTCACCCTGCCCGATCCCGAGCTGCGCTGGAACGAGGAGCGCGGCCACCACGACTTCGGCGAGATCGACTGGACGGAGTTCTGGGAGGTCCTCAAGGGCAACGGCCCCTGCAACGAGCAGCGGATCACCCAGCGCCGCCGGGCCCACGAAGAGGGCGCCTGGGTACGGGACGCGGCCGCCGCCTACGCCACGAAGCACCAGACGCAGCACCAGGCGACGCAGCACACGCAGCCCGCCCAGCAGGCGACGACCGCCGCCCCGGCGCAGCACCCGAACGGAGAGGCAACGGCATGAGCACGCACGACTGGCCGCTCTGGGAGGTGTTCGTGCGCTCGCGCCGCGGACTCTCCCACACCCACGCGGGAAGCCTGCACGCGCCGGACGCCGAGATGGCGCTGCGCAACGCCCGGGACCTGTACACCCGCAGGTCGGAGGGCATCTCGATCTGGGTCGTGCCGTCCGCGGCGATCAGCGCGTCCTCGCCGGACGAGAAGGACTCCTTCTTCGACCCGGCCGCCGACAAGCCCTACCGCCACCCGACGTTCTACGAGATCCCGGAAGGGGTGAAGCACCTGTGACCGCCATCGTCTCGGCCGACGCCGCTCTCGCCCTCGGCGACGACGCCCTGGTGCTGTCGCACCGGCTGGGGGAGTGGGCGGGCCACGCCCCGGTCCTCGAAGAGGAGGTCGCGTTGGCGAACATCGCCCTCGACCTGCTCGGCCAGGCCCGGGTGCTGCTCTCGGGAGTGGGCGACGAGGACGAGCTGGCCTACCTCCGCGAGGAACGGGCCTTCCGTAACCTGCAGCTCGTCGAACAGCCCAATGGCGACTTCGCCCACACCATCGCCCGCCAGCTGTACTTCTCGACGTACCAGCACCTGCTGTACGGCGAACTGGCAGCAGGGGAGGGCGAGTTCGCGGCGCTCGCGGCGCTCGCGGCGCTCGCGGCGAAGGCGGTCAAGGAGGTCGAGTACCACCGCGACCACGCCGAGCAGTGGACCCTGCGGCTCGGCGACGGCACCGGGGAGAGCCACGGCCGGATGCAGCGGGCCTGCGAGGCGCTGTGGCGCTTCACCGGCGAGATGTTCCAGCCGGTCCCTGGCCTCGACCTCGACTGGGCCGACCTCGAAGCACGGTGGACGGCGTCGGTGACCTCCGTCCTGGGCCGGGCCACCCTGACCGTTCCCGAAGGCCCCCGCACCGGGGCCTGGGCGGCGGGCGCGGGCCGGCAGGGACTGCACACCGAATCCTTCGGCCGGATGCTCGCCGAAATGCAGCACCTGCACCGCAGCCACCCGGGGGCGTCATGGTGACCGACACCGCCCCCACCCCCCTGGAGACCGAGCTGCGGCGCCTCGCCGGCTCCGTCCCCGACCCCGAACTGCCCGTCCTCACCCTCGAAGAGCTCGGCGTGCTGCGCGATGTGCGCATCGAAGCGCCGGGCCGGGTACGCGTCGAGCTCACCCCCACCTACACCGGCTGCCCCGCCGTGGAAGCCATGTCCTCGGACATCGAGCGCGTGCTCCACGACCACGGCATACCGCACGTCTCGGTCGTACGGGTGCTGTCCCCGGCCTGGTCGACCGACGACATCAGCGCGGAAGGCCGCCGCAAACTCGCCGAGTTCGGCATAGCTCCGCCGCGCCCGCACGCCGCCGAGGGCCCGGTCGCACTCACGCTGTCGGTGCGCTGCCCGCACTGCGGATCCACCGACACCGAGCTGCTCAGCCGCTTCTCCTCCACCGCGTGCAAGGCGCTGCGCCGCTGCGTGTCGTGCCGCGAACCGTTCGACCACTTCAAGGAGTTGTAGATGTTCCATCCGCTCCGGGTCAGCGAGGTCGAGCAGCTCACGGACGACTCGGTGGCCGTCACCTTCGCCGTGCCGCCCGAGCTCCGCGAGGCCTACCGGCACCTCCCCGGCCAGCATCTCGCCCTGCGCCGCAGCGTGGGGGGCGAGGAGATCCGCCGTACGTACTCGATCTGCGCACCCGCCGTCGAGGCGCCGGGCGAGCCGGTCCTGCGGGTCGGCATCCGCCTGGTGGAAGGCGGCAGCTTCTCGACGTACGCCTTCAAGGAACTGGCCGTCGGCGACACCGTCGACGTCATGGAGCCGATGGGCCGCTTCGTCCTGGACCCGCGTCCCGGGCACTTCGCGGCGATCGTCGGCGGCAGCGGCATCACGCCGGTCCTGTCGATCGCGGCGACCCTGCTCGCCCGGGAGCCCGAGGCGCGGTTCTGCCTGATCCGCACCGACCGCAGCGCCGCCTCCACAATGTTCCTCGAAGAGACGGCCGACCTGAAGGACCGCTACCCCGAGCGGTTCCAGCTGGTCACCGTGCTGTCCCGGGAGGAGCAGCAGGCCGGCCTGCCCTCGGGCCGGCTCGACCGTGAGCGGCTGGCCGGGCTGCTGCCCGCGCTGCTCCCGGTGGCGGACATCGACGGCTGGTTCCTGTGCGGCCCCTTCGGCCTGGTCGAGGGCGCCGAGCGGGCCCTGCGCGGGCTCGGCGTCGACCGCAACCGCATCCACCAGGAGATCTTCCACGTCGACGCGGCACCGGCGCCCCTGGCCACCGCCGCCGCCCCGGCACACGCCACGCTCACCGCGACCCTGGACGGCCGCTCGGGCAACTGGCCGGTGCAGGACGGCGAAACCCTCCTGGAAACGGTGCTGCGCGCCCGCGCGGACGCCCCGTACGCCTGCAAGGGCGGGGTGTGCGGGACGTGCCGGGCGTTCCTGGTCAAGGGCGAGGTACGGATGGAGCGCAACTTCGCGCTGGAGCCGGAGGAGACGGAGGCGGGCTACGTCCTGGCCTGCCAGTCGCACCCCGCTACGGGAGAGGTGGAGCTGGACTTCGACCGGTGAGGTGGTGAGCGGCCGCCGGGAGATGAGGATGCGAGGGCGAGCCGGGCCCAGGGCTTCTCCCAGGCGGTTCTCCTCGGACGGCTTTCCCTGTGGGCATCCCCCGGCCGTGGGCGGTCGGCGCGGCGCCCTTACCCTCACCCTCCTGCCGGCCGCTTACCCATTCCCATCCCGTAGAACCTGTTCTATCTTGACGATCCGTCAGATCGGGTCGGTCGGAGCGCGGTTCAGTTCGCGACGCCCGCCCCGGACAGAGCCGGTGCGTGCGGGAGGACAAGGCCGTGGACTTCACCTTCACCGAGGAGCAGCAGGCAGCCGCCGAGGCGGCCAAGGCGGTCTTCTCCGGCATCGCACCCGACGCGGTACCGAGCCCCGCCCTCACGGCGGGCGCCGTCGCCGACGACTTCGACCGCCCGCTGTGGGCGAAGCTCGCCGCGTCGGACCTGCTGGGCCTGGTCCTGGATGCCGAGTACGGCGGCGCGGGACTCGACCCGATCGCCCTGTGCCTGATCCTGCGCGAATCGGCCAGGGTCCTCGCCCGGCTGCCGCTCCTGGAGACGAGCGCGGTCGCCATGGCCGTACAGCGCTACGGCCGGGCCGAGTTGAGGCGGGAACTGCTGCCCGCGACCGGCCGAGGGGAACTCGTCCTGACCGTCGCCGCGAACGGCCGCACCGGCCACGACGGCGCCGAACTCGCCGTCACCGCCCGCCAAGACGGCGAGGACTGGGTGCTCGACGGCGCCCAGACCGGCGTGCCCTGGGCCCAGACCAGCGACCGCATCGCCGTACCCGCCCACACCGCCGACGGCCGCACCGTACTGGCCCTGGTCCCCCGCACCCACCCGGGCGTCACCCTCGCCGAGCAGATCTCCACCACCGGCGAACGCTTCGGCGAGCTCCACCTCGAAGCCGTACGCGTCGGCACATCCGCGGTCATCGACGCGGACGGCGCCTGGGAATGGCTGCGCAACCTGCTCGCCACCGGAACCTGCGCCCTGGCCCTGGGACTTGGCGAAGCCGTCCTCGCCATGACCAGCCAGTACACCGGAAAACGCGAGCAGTTCGGGCACCCGGTCGCCACGTTCCAGGCGGTCGCTGTCCAGGCCGCCGACCGCTACATCGACCTCCGTGCCATGGAAGCGACCCTGTGGCAGGCGGCCTGGCGCATCAGCACCGGCGCCCAGAGCGCACTGCCCGTCGCCGGAGACGTCTCGGTCGCCAAGATCTGGGCCTCCGAAGGCGTACGCCGCGTCGTGCAGACCGCCCAGCACCTGCACGGCGGCTTCGGCGCCGACACCGACTACGCGCTGCACCGCTACCACGCCTGGGCCAAGCAACTGGAACTCGCGCTCGGCCCGGCCGCCGCCCACGAGGAAGCCCTCGGCGACCTCCTCGCCGCGCACCCGCTCAGCCAGAGCGCGTAACGGCAACGGCTGCGTCCCGGAGGCCGGCGGGCCAACGGGCTAGATGACCGTGCCCGGCGCACCCTGGTTGTCGACGACCTTGCGGCCGGAGGCCTCCCACACCTGCATGCCGCCGTCGACGTTCACCGCGTCGATCCCCTGCTGCACCAGGTACTGCGTGACCTGCGCCGACCGACCACCGACCCGGCACATCACATACGCCCGGCGCCCGTCCGCGACCGCCTCGGTCACCTCGCCGAAGCGGGCCACGAAGTCGCTCATCGGCACATGCAACGCGCCCTCGGCGTGCCCCGCCGCCCACTCGTCGTCCTCCCGGACATCGAGCACCAGGGCGTCGGCCGGCACCTCGGCGACGTCCACCGAGGGCAGCTGGGCGAAATTCATGGGTCATGCCTTCTCTCGTACGAACCCGGCAGGTCCCCCGAACGCTACTGCACCAGCTTCGCGAGCTCAGCCTCACGACCGGCCACCTCGGCCAGCAACTGCTCGGCGATCTCCTCGAGGAGCCGGTCCGGATCGTCCGGCGCCATCCGCAGCATCGAACCGATCGCGCTGTCCTCCAGCTCCCGGGCCAGCAGCGCCAGCAACTCCTTGCGCCGGCTCAGCCACTCAAGACGCGCGTACAGCTCCTCGCTCTCGCTGGGCCGCACCTCGGCCGGCACGGGGCCTGCCGCCCACTCCTCGGCCAGCTCCCGCAGCAGCGCCTCGTCACCACGCCCGTACGCGGCATTGACCCGGGCGATGAACTCGTCCCGCCGCTCCCGCTCGGCCTCGTCCTGCGCCAGATCCGGGTGCGCCTTGCGGGCCAGCTCGCGATACAGCCTGCGCACCTCCTCGCTCGGCCGGACCCGCTTGGGCGGCCGCACCGGCTGGTCGGTGAGCATCGAGGCGGCCTCGGGGGAAAGGCCGTCCGAGTCCATCCAGTCGTGGAACAGTTCGTCGACCCCCGGCATGGGCATGACCGCCGCCCGCGCCTCCCGCGCCTTGCGGAGGTCCTCGGGATCACCGCTCTGTACGGCCCTGGCCTCGGCGATCTGCGCGTCCAGCTCATCGAGCCGGGCATACATCGGGCCGAGCTTCTGATGGTGCAGCCGGGAGAAGTTCTCCACCTCGACCCGGAAGGTCTCCACCGCGATCTCGAACTCGATCAGCGCCTGCTCGGCCGCCCGCACCGCCCGCTCGAGCCGGGCCTCGGGCCGCTCACCCGCAGTCGGCGTCCCCCCTTGCGCCGTGCCGCCCCCGGCGCCCTCACCCCATGGCGTGCCCGGCTCGCCCCCCGAACCAGGGGTGGTCAGCGGGTCCTCGTTCCGGGCAGTCGTACCGCCGGCAGCTTCGTCCGTCACGGCTCCAGCGTACGGGCGGGGGGAGGGGGAGGGCCCCTCCCCCTCCCCCCCTCAAACCCCCAGTTCTGCCGCGATCCGCCCGTCCCGTACGGCCGCGGTCAGTACCGCGTGGTCGGCCTCCGTGCGGTCGGCGTAGGTCACCGCGAAGGCGGCCACCGCTTCGTCGAGCTCCTCGTTCTTTCCGCAGTACCCGGCTATCAGGCGCGGGTCGACGCTGTGCGCATGCGCCCGGGCGAGCAGCGCGCCCGTCATGCGCCCGTAGTCGTCGAGCTGGTCGGCGGCGAGCGCGGCGGGGTCCACGCTGCCCTTGCGGTTCCTGAACTGCCGCACCTGGAAGGGCCGTTCGTCCACGGTCGTCCAGCCGAGCAGAATGTCGCTGACCACCTGCATCCGCTTCTGCCCGAGCACCACGCGGCGCCCTTCGTGCCCGGCATCGGGCGTCTTGAACCCGGCTTTCGCCAGATGCGGCAGCAGCGCCGAAGGCCTGGCCTCCTTGACCTGAAGCACGAGCGGCTCTCCCCGGTGGTCGAGCAGCAGCACCACATACGACCGTGTTCCGACGCTCCCCGTGCCGACCACCCGGAAGGCCACGTCGTGGATCGCGTACCGGGCGAGCAGCGGCAGCCGGTCCTCGGACAGGGTGCCCAGGTACTGCTCCAGCGAGGCGGCGACCGTTGCCGCCTCGGCGTCGGTCACGCGGCGCAGCACCGGCAGCGCGTCGGCGAAGTGCCGGCTGCCGTCCTCGCCCTGCTCGGTCGCCTTGGTGGCGAAGCGCGCGCTGGTGTTGTTGCGGGCCTTTTCGGAGACCCGTTCCAGGGTGCCGAGCAGGTCGTGGGCGTCGGCGTGGGAGACGAGCTCCTCGTCGGCTATCGCGTTCCACGCGTCGAGGACCGGCAGCTTGGCGAGCAGGCGCATGGTGCGGCGGTAGGCCCCGACCGCGTCGAACGCCGCTGCCCGGCAGGTGACCTCGTCCGCGCCGGCCTCCCGGCCCGCCAGGACCAGCGAGGCTGCCAGCCGTTTCACGTCCCATTCCCAGGGGCCGGTCACGGTCTCGTCGAAGTCGTTCAGGTCGATGACGAGGCTGCCGCGTGCGTCGCCGTACAGACCGAAGTTGGCCGCGTGAGCGTCGCCGCATATCTGCGTGCCGACGCCGGTGACGGGTGTGCCGACCAGGTCGTGTGCCATCAGTCCGGCCGAGCCGCGCAGGAACGCGAAGGGGCTCGCGGCCATGCGGCCCACGCGTATCGGCGTGAGCTCGGGCACCCGGCCTGCGTTGGATTCCTCCACCGCGCGGACGGCGTCCGGCCGGTCGGCCGAGAGGACCAGCGAGTCGTGCGAGGCGCGCGGGAACCGGTCCCGCAGCGCCTTCCCTTCGGCCTTGGGCGATCCCTGCGTCCGTCGGTTTCCCGTTCCCGGTGCGTGCGGGCGCCGGGCGAATCCGGGGACCTCGGGGATCCGTCCCCGCCCGTCCTTCGCCCCTGCCGCCCCGGCCCGCTGTGCCGGAACCACCATGTCGACCTCGCCCATGGCGTGCCGCCTCCCCCGTCTCGTACAACGTCCCTGTGCAGCGCTCTCGTACACCATCAAGAGCTCAACTGCCCCTGACGGTACAGGCGCTGGCGAAAGCCCGTCTCCCCCTGTGGACAACTTTGCGGACGACCGGAATCCGCTTGTGTCGACCGCCTCGGCACAGGAGCTCGCCGGCACTCCTCTCGACGGCGGGACATCCTGCCGTTTCACGTGAAACGGCTGAGCCGCCCGGCGGAGCCCAGCCCAGCCGCCTACAACCCCGCGTCCCGCGCCAGCAGCGCCGCCTGGACCCGGTTCTCGCAGTCCAGCTTCGCCAGGATGCGACTGACGTACGTCTTCACCGTGGCCTCGCTCATGTGGAGCCGCTTGCCGGCATCCGCGTTGGACAGCCCTTCGCCCAACAGCACCAGGACGTCCCGCTCGCGCTCGGACAGCACGCCGACCCGGCGCCGGGCTTCGTCGGCGCGGGCCGCGGCCCGGCCCGTGGCGAGCTGGTCGACGACGTGCCGGGTGGCGGCGGGCGAGAGGTAGGCGTCGCCCGCGGCCGCGGCGCGTACCGCGCGGATCAGTTCGGCGGGCGCGGTGTCCTTGAGGAGGAATCCGGCACCGCCGTGTTCCAGGGCACGCAGGACGTTCTCCCGCTCCCCGAACGTGGTGAGGATGATCACTCGCGCCGCCGGTACGGTCCGGCGCAGCTCGGCCAGGGCGCTCAGGCCGTCCATCTCGGGCATCTGGATGTCGAGCAGCACCACGTCCACGGCGTGGGAGCGGGCGAGCTCGACGGCTTCGCGGCCGTTGGTGGCCTCCGCGACGACGTCGATCGCCGCGTCCGAGGTGAGGATCATGCGGATCCCGGCCCGGATGAGGGGCTCGTCGTCGGCGATCACGACCCTGATGCGTGGTCCCGTCACACCCAAATCCTGTCCTGATCCTCTTCTGTACGCCGCCGGGCCGCACCCGAGCGAGCCTGCCCGGGTCGGCCCCGGCCGCCCCTCGTCGCCGCTAGCGCGCCACTTCGTACGACTTCTTCTCGATCAGCTTGCCGTCCTTGAAGCAGAACCGGAACACCGGCTCGGTCTTGAGGCCCTCGCCGGTGTCGGAGGACATCAGGACCAGGCACTGGGAGCCTTCCGGTTCGGCGGGACCCTTTCCGGCGAGGCCGGAGGTCAGCACGGTGTCGCCGCTCGGCAGCTCGTCGCGGACCTCCGCCTCGGGCGTGCCGACCTTGATCCTTTCGTATTCGGACGGGTCGATCATGCCTTTCTCGGCCGATCCGGCGAGGAAGAAGAGGCCCACTCCGGCCGCGATCGCGAGCAGTACCACCGCCCCCACGGCGATGCCGCAGCCCAGCGCGACGCCTCCTGCCCTGTTTCTGCCGCCCATGCCCAGCTCCTTCTCCGCGATGTTCCAGTCCACGACCGGACCACCGTCGCCGAGAGGCGGGGCGGGTGACTGCTGTCGGAAGTCGTCGGGGGCGTCGACGAACGTCGCGGCCTCGGCCGCCCCGTAGGGCAGCACGCCGGCGACGCGGAAGCCACCGTCATCGGTGGGGCCGGTGTGCACCATGCCGCCGACGAGCCGGGCGCGCTCGTGCAGCCCGGTGAGGCCCTGGCCTCCGCTGACCACTTCACCGGCCTGGTCGGCGGCCGCGCGGTCGACGACCCCATTGACGACCTCGACGACGAAGGAGTCCGGTTCGTAGCGCAGTTCCACGGTGATCGGGGCGCCGGGTGCGTGCTTGTACGCGTTGGTGAGGGCCTCCTGGACGATCCTGTACGCCGCGTGGTCGCCGGCGGCGGCCAGGGTGCGGGGCTCGCCGCCGACGCGCAGTTCCACGGTGTTCCCGGCGGCACGCGCGGCTGTCACCAGCGCCTGGATTCCGGCGGTACCGCGGGCGGCGGACTGGGCTCCGTCGGGCGCGGCAGGGGCTTCGATGCCGTCGCGCAGAATGCCGACGACCTCGCGCAGTTCATGCATCGCGGCGACCGAGGCCTGTCGCAGCACGCCGACGGCCTCGCGCTGGCGGCCGGTCAGTTCGGGGTCGACTTCGAGGGCGCCGGTGTGCACGGAGATGAGGGCGAGCTGGTGGCCGAGGCTGTCGTGCATGTCCTGGGCGATGCGCTGGCGTTCGCGCAGCCGGGCCTGGCCCGCGACCATGGCGCGTTCGCGGAGCAGTTGGGCGTTGTGTTCGCGCACGGCGCTCAGCAGGGTGCGCCGCTGGGACCAGTACCGGCTGGTGAGGCCGGGTACGACGGCCACGGCCAGGAAGAACAGGGTGCTGAAGACACCCATGAGGATGGGCTGTGCGATGGGCCACAGGGTGATGACGCCGAGCACCTGGTAGATGACGAAGGCGGCCGTGAAGGCGGCGAGGGCCCGTCCCGCCCCGACGATGCGACGCCCCGCGGACCAGGCCGCGACCATCAGGAGCGGGGCGGTCTCGCCGGCCTCCATGGACAGGGCGGCCGCCGCGAGCAGCACGCTCGCCGGCAGGGAGCGGCGCAGCAGCGACAGCACCGCCACGCCGAAGGCGACGGCCGCGGCCCTCAGGGGGCCTCCGGCCAGCAGCCCGATCCCGCCCGCCATCAGGGCCAGTACGAGCGCGAGCGCGGCCTCGCCGGCGATCCGGCGCCGCGTCCAGGGCTCGGGCCCCTTCAGCAGGCGCCATCCGCTACAGACCCTCGATGACACATCCACGCCCGCACCCTAGGCAGCGCGGCCCCCCGGGGACGGCTCTCTTTCGTCGCGCCTCGCCGCGACAAAAGTCGATCTGTTCGAGGCACCTCGGGCCCTTCATGGGTTTGCCCGCCCTGGAACGCGACATATGACACAGAAGAAACTGCAAGAAGGGACAGGACGCGTGAGAGAGAACATCGTGAGACAGGGCGTGGGACGCGGGCACCCGCACGGAGTCCGGACATACGAAGGAAGCCCCGCAGATCCGGGGATCTGCGGGGCTTCCGACTTGTGCGCGAGGGGGGATTTGAACCCCCACGTCCCGAAGGACACTGGCACCTGAAGCCAGCGCGTCTGCCGTTCCGCCACTCGCGCAAGAGTGGTGTGCTGGGCTCTCTCACTTTTCGGTGCGATTGCCTGGCGACGTCGAGAAGATTAGCACGCTGCGCAGGGTGGATTCACATCCGTTGTTTGCGGCGACCCTGGTGGACAGGAGCAGATCAGGAGAGAGGCAACCCCCGGCATCGTTACCCGCTCCTCCTGAGTGCACCCCGGGTGCGGGACACTGTCGGGAAGCCACCTCTACGATCCGTACGAGAGGTGCGTGTGAGAGGTGACACTCGTCCACAAGGCACAGAAGGGGAACCAGCCGATTTCCCGACGCGTGGATACGATCAGTAAGCAGTACCAAGAGAGTGACCCGGAGCAGAACCGGCAGCAACACCAGGACGGCAACGACGGAGGAGGTGCCCCATGGGAGTCCTGAAGCGTTTCGAGCAGCGTCTCGAAGGCCTGGTCAACGGCACCTTCGCGAAGGTCTTCAAGTCCGAGGTCCAGCCCGTCGAGATCGCCGGCGCGCTCCAGCGCGAGTGCGACAACAACGCGTCGATCTGGAACCGGGACCGCACGGTCGTCCCCAATGATTTCATCGTCGAGCTCAGCGCTCCGGACTTCGAGCGGCTCAGCCCGTACTCGGGCCAGCTCGGCGACGAGCTGTCCGGCCTGGTGCGCGACTACGCGAAGCAGCAGCGCTACAGCTTCATGGGCCCGATCAAGGTGCACCTGGAGAAGGCCGAGGACCTCGACACCGGTCTGTACCGGGTGCGCAGCCGCACACTCGCGTCCAGCACCGACCAGCAGGCCCAGCAGGGTCCCCAGGGCTCCGGCCCCGGTGCCCCGCAGCGTCCCGCGCCCGCGGCCCCTCAGGGCGGCCGTGGGGGCTACGGCTACCCGCCGGCCGCCGCCCCGCCCATGCCCGCGGCGCCGCCTCCGGGCCGCCCGGGCGCCTCGCCCGCCGACCGCCGTCCGGCGGCTCCGGGGCCGATGCCGGGCGGGCACGGCCAGGTGCGACGCTGGATCGAGATCAATGGCACCCGCCACCAGATCTCCCGCCCGACTCTGGTCCTTGGCCGCAGCACCGATGCGGATGTGAGGATCGACGATCCCGGCGTCTCGCGCCGGCACTGTGAGATCCGGACCGGAACGCCCCCGACGATCCAGGATCTCGGGTCCACCAACGGCATCGTGGTGGACGGGCAGCACACCACCCGCGCTACGCTCCGCGACGGCTCGCGGATCGTCGTGGGCAGCACCACCATCGTTTACCGGCAAGCCGAAGGGTGAAGCGGGGGCAATGTCAGAGCTGACCCTCACGGTCATGCGGTTGGGTTTCCTCGCCGTACTGTGGCTGTTCGTCATCGTGGCCGTCCAGGTCATTCGCAGCGACCTGTTCGGTACGCGCGTCACCCAGCGCGGTTCGCGCCGGGGCAATGACGCGAACCGGCAGCAGCAGACCGGCAGGCAGGCCGCCGCGGCCGCCGCACCACCGCCCCAGCGCGGCCAGCAGCAGGGTGGCGGCGGGCGGCAGCGCCGTGGCGCCCCCACCAAGCTGGTCGTCTCCGAGGGCACCCTCACCGGCACCACGGTCGCGCTCCAGGGCCAGACCGTCACGCTGGGCCGGGCGCACGATTCGACGATCGTCCTGGACGACGACTACGCGTCGAGCCGTCATGCCAGGATCTACCCGGACCGGGACGGCAATTGGATCGTCGAGGATCTCGGGTCCACCAACGGCACCTATCTGGACCGGACCCGGCTCACCACCCCGACCCCGATTCCGCTGGGCGCGCCGATCCGCATCGGCAAGACCGTCATCGAGCTGCGGAAGTAGTACGACAATGAGCGAGCGGAGCGAGCGAGCCGCGGCGGTCCCCAGGGACCGGGACGGGCTCCCGACCGGAGGGTGGGCAGTGTGGCTCGACATGACCGGCTGTACCCCGAGCCGACAGGCGAGGTGCGCATGAGTCTCTCCCTGCGTTTCGCCGCCGGATCGCACAAAGGCATGATCCGCGAGGGGAACGAGGACTCCGGTTACGCCGGTCCCCGTCTCCTCGCCATCGCCGACGGCATGGGCGGTCAGGCCGCCGGTGAGGTCGCCTCCTCCGAGGTGATCTCCACCCTTGTCACGCTCGACGACGACGTACCCGGCTCGGACATCCTCACCTCGCTGGGCACCGCCGTGCAGCGGGCCAACGACCAGCTGCGCATGATGGTCGAGGAGGACCCCCAGCTGGAGGGGATGGGCACCACGCTCACCGCTCTGCTGTGGACGGGTCAGCGCCTTGGCCTCGTGCACGTCGGCGACTCGCGCGCCTATCTGCTGCGCGACGGCGTCCTCACCCAGATCACCCAGGACCACACCTGGGTGCAGCGGCTGGTCGACGAGGGCCGCATCACCGAGGAAGAGGCCACCACCCATCCGCAGCGCTCGCTCCTGATGCGCGCGCTGGGCAGCGGCGACCACGTCGAGCCCGATCTGTCGATCCGTGAAGTGCGGGCCGGCGACCGGTACTTGATCTGCTCCGACGGCCTGTCGGGCGTGGTCTCCCACCAGACGATGGAGGAGACCCTCGCCAGCTACCAGGGCCCGCAGGAGACGGTGCAGGAGCTGATCCAGCTCGCGCTGCGCGGCGGCGGCCCCGACAACATCACGGTGATCATCGCCGATGTGCTCGACGTCGACTCCGGGGACACCCTGGCGGGGCAGCTCAACGACACCCCGGTCATCGTGGGCGCGGTCGCCGAGAACCAGCTGCAGCTGAACGACGGCGGCGCCATGCAGACCCCGGCGGGCCGCGCCTCCGGGCTCGGCCGCCCCGCGCCCTCGCCCCCGGGCGGCTTCGGCCCGCCCGGCAGCGGTGACGACGGCGGCGGCTACGGCAGCCCGCCCGAGGGCGCCTTCGGGTCGTACACCGACGAGGACTTCGTCAAGCCGCGTCGGCGCGGCAAGGGCCGGTGGATCCGCCGGTCCCTGTACATCGTGCTGGCCCTCGCGGTCGTCGGCGGCGGTCTGTACGGCGGCTACCGCTGGACGCAGACGCAGTACTACATCGGCACCAACAGCGACGGTACGCCGCACGTGGCGCTGTACCGGGGCATCAGCCAGGACCTGGCGTGGGTGAAGCTCTCCAAGGTGGAGACCGATCACCCCGAGATCGAACTCAAGTACCTTCCGCAGTACCAGCGCAACCAGATCGACTCGACGATCGCCGCGAGCAGCCTCGACAAGGCGCAGGCCAAGATCAAGGAGTTCGCGACCCAGGCGTCCGCCTGCCAGAAGGAGGAGGCGCGCCGCGCCGCCGAGAGCAACAACGCCTCGAAGCCCGGCACGGGCGCCACCGGCGCCCCGTCCAGCAATCCCACCACCACCGCATCTCCCACACCCGGCCCCAGCCTCTCGGAGGACGAGCAGAAGCTGGTCTCGCAGTGCGGTAAGCAGTAGGCAGCCGTAGGGGGCCTTTCCACACCATGAGCGTTGTCACCAACACGACCACCATTGGCGCGATCGAAGCACCGAGCCGCCGCAACACCGAGCTGGCCCTGCTGATCTTCGCGGTTGCCATCCCGGTGTTCGCGTACGCCAACGTGGGGCTTGCCATGACCGGCAAGCTTCCCTCCGGCATGCTCGGATACGGTCTGGGTCTGGGCCTGATGGCGGGTGTGGCGCACTTGGTGGTGCGCAAGTTCGCCAAGTACGCCGATCCGCTGCTGCTGCCGCTCGCGACGCTGCTCAACGGGCTCGGCCTGGTGCTGATCTGGCGCCTCGACCAGTCGCCGCGGCTGATCCAGCGTGCGAAGAACGCCTGGGGCAAGTTCTCCCCGGACGCCCCCCACCAGCTGCTGTTCACCGCGATCGGCGTCGCCCTGTTCATCGGCGTGCTGCTGCTGCTCAAGGACCACCGGATCCTGCAGCGGTACACGTACATCTCGATGGCGGCCGCGCTGTTCCTGCTGGTCATTCCGATGTTCTTCCCGGCCGTCAACGGCGCCAAGATCTGGATCTCGATTCCGGGTCTGGGCACCATCCAGCCCGGCGAGTTCGCGAAGATCATCATCGCGATCTTCTTCTCCGGCTACCTGATGGTGAAGCGGGACGCGCTCGCGCTGGCCAGCCGGCGCTTCATGGGCCTGTACCTGCCGCGCGGCCGTGACCTCGGCCCGATCCTGGTCATCTGGGCGCTGTCGATCCTGATCCTCGTCTTCGAGACCGACCTCGGCACTTCGTTGCTGTTCTTCGGCCTGTTCGTCGTCATGCTGTACGTCGCCACCGAACGGACCAGCTGGATCGTGTTCGGTCTGCTGATGTCGGCGGTCGGCGCGGTGGCGGTGGCCTCCTTCGAGCCCCACGTCCAGTCGCGCGTGAACGCCTGGCTCGACCCGTTCGCCTGCTACAAGACCGACAAGACCGGCGCCTGCCAGCAGATCGGCGACGCGATCCTGTCGTTCGGCTCCGGCGGCACCCTCGGCACCGGACTCGGCCAGGGCAACTCCGACCTCATCGGCTTCGCCGCCAACGCAGACTTCATCCTCTCCACCGTCGGTGAGGAGCTGGGCCTGGCCGGAATGATGGCGCTGCTGCTGATCTACGGCCTGATCGTGGAGCGCGGGGTGCGCACCGCGCTCGCCGCCCGCGACCCGTTCGGCAAGCTGCTGGCGATCGGCCTCTCGGGCGCCTTCGCGCTCCAGGTCTTCGTCGTGGCCGGCGGTGTGATGGGCCTCATCCCGCTGACCGGCATGACGATGCCGTTCCTCGCGCAGGGCGGTTCGTCCGTCATCGCGAACTGGGCCCTGATCGGCATCCTCATCCGGATCAGCGACACCGCGCGCCGCCCCGCGCCGGCCCCCGCCCCGTCCCCCGACGCCGAGATGACCCAGGTGGTCCGACCGTGAACAAGCCCCTGCGCAGGATCGCTATCTTCTGCGGGCTGCTCATCCTCTCGCTGATGATCCGCGACAACTGGCTCCAGTACGTCCGGGCCGACGAGCTGAACGCGAGCGACTTCAACCGCCGCGTCCAGATCGAGCGGTTCGCCCACGAGCGCGGCAACATCATCACGGCCGACGGCCAGACGATCACCGGCTCCACGGAGACCTCGGGCACCGACTTCAAGTACAAGCGGGTCTGGAAGGACGGCCCCATGTGGTCGCCGGTCACCGGATACGCCTCGCAGATCTTCGACGCCTCCCAGCTGGAGAAGATCGAGGACGGCATCCTGTCGGGTACCGACAACCGGCTCTTCTTCGACCGCACCCTGTCGATGTTCACCGGCGAGAAGAAGCAGGGCGGCAACGTCGTCACCACCCTGAACAGCGCCGCCCAGAAGGCCGCGTTCCAGGGCCTCGGCGACAAGAAGGGCGCGGTCGCGGCGATCAACCCGCAGACCGGCGCCATCCTCGCGCTGGCCTCGACGCCGTCGTACGACCCGTCCGTGTTCGCGGGCAACACCAACAAGGACGGCAGCAACTACAAGACGCTGCTCGACGACAAGAACCAGCCCATGCTGAACCGGGCACTGCGCCAGACCTACCCGCCGGGCTCCACCTTCAAGGTGGTCACCGCGGCTGCGGCTCTGGAGAACGGCCTGTACACCGACATTGACGCGCCGACGCGCTCGCCGATGCCGTTCAAGCTGCCGCTGTCCACCAAGAACCTGGACAACGAGGGCAACATCCCCTGCGAGAACGCCACGCTCAAGGTGGCTCTCCAATTCTCCTGCAACACGGTCTTCGGCAAGATCAGCGACGATCTCGGCAACGACAAGATGAAGGCCGAGGCCGAGAAGTTCGGCTTCAACAAGCAGATCTTCAACCCGGTCCGCACGGACGCCAGCGTCTACCCGAAGGACGACCGCCCGCAGAACGCGATGGCGGGCATCGGGCAGGCCTCCAACCGTGCGACCCCGCTCCAGATGGCCATGGTCGCCGCCGCCGTCGCCAATGACGGCAAGCTGATGAAGCCGTACATGGTCGACCAGCTCCAGGCGCCCAACGTGGACGTGCTCTCCAAGACCCAGCCGGAGCAGATGAGCCAGCCGCTGTCGGCCGCCAACGCCCAGAAGCTCCAGAAGATGATGGAGTTCGTGGTCACCGACGGCACCGGCACCAACGCCCAGATCACCGGCGTTACCGTCGGTGGCAAGACCGGTACCGCCCAGCACGGCGTCGACAACAACGGCAACCCGTACGCCTGGTTCATCTCCTACGCCAAGTCCGGGGACGGCTCCCCGGTCGCGGTCGCCGTGGTGATCGAAGGCTCCGACACGACCCGCGACGACATCGCGGGCGGCAAGCTGGCGGCCCCCATCGCCAAGAACGTGATGAAGGCCGTGCTCGACAGCAAGAAGTGATCCGGGCTGTTTCACGTGAAACGGTCGCTCGTTTCACATGAAACATCACACGTGCCCTGTACCGGTCCGGTATCAGGTGACGGTCGCGAGCTGATCGGCTTGCGGTGCCCGGTAGCGTATGCGCGAACAGCACACCGCCGGACCACCCATGGGTACGGTCGGGACAGACGGAGAGGGCTGGATTAGCTATGGAAGAGCCGCGTCGCCTCGGCGGCCGGTACGAGCTGGGCCAGGTGCTCGGCCGTGGTGGCATGGCCGAGGTCTACCTCGCGCACGACACCCGGCTCGGCCGCACCGTCGCCGTGAAGACGCTGCGGGCCGACCTCGCCCGCGACCCGTCCTTCCAGGCCCGGTTCCGCCGTGAGGCCCAGTCGGCCGCCTCGCTCAACCACCCGGCGATCGTCGCTGTCTACGACACCGGCGAGGACTACGTCGACAACGTCTCCATCCCGTACATCGTGATGGAGTACGTCGACGGTTCGACCCTGCGTGAGCTGCTGCACTCCGGGCGCAAGCTGCTGCCCGAGCGCACCCTGGAAATGACCATCGGCATCCTCCAGGCGCTCGAGTACTCGCACCGCAACGGAATCGTCCACCGCGACATCAAGCCGGCGAACGTCATGCTGACGCGCACCGGCCAGGTCAAGGTCATGGACTTCGGCATCGCCCGCGCCATGGGCGACTCCGGCATGACGATGACGCAGACGGCCGCCGTGATCGGCACCGCCCAGTACCTCTCCCCGGAGCAGGCCAAGGGCGAGCAGGTTGACGCGCGAAGCGACCTGTACTCGACGGGCTGCCTGCTGTACGAGCTGCTCACCGTCCGGCCGCCCTTCGTCGGGGACTCGCCGGTCGCCGTGGCCTACCAGCACGTACGCGAGGAGCCGCAGCCTCCTTCGAACTTCGATGCCGAGATCACGCCCGAGATGGACGCCATCGTCCTGAAGGCGCTGGTCAAGGACCCCGACTACCGCTACCAGTCGGCGGACGAGATGCGCGCCGACATCGAGGCCTACCTCGACGGCCAGCCGGTCGCCGCAACCGCCGCCCTGGGCGCGGTCGGCTACGGCAACGGGTACGACGGCTACAACAACGGCTATGGCAACGACCAGCCGACCACCGCGCTGCGCCAGGCCGACTCGGGTGCGGGCCAGACCTCGATGCTGCCGCCGGTCAATCCGGACGACGGCGGCTACGGCTACGACGACCGCCCCGCGCGCCGCCGCCAGAAGAAGTCCCACACCTCGACGGTCCTGCTGATCCTGGCGGGCGTCTTGGTGCTGGTCGGCGCGATCCTGATCGGCAAGTCCGTCTTCAGCGGCAGCGCCGACAGCACCACGGTGAACGTGCCCAACCTCGTCGGCAACAGCCAAGGCGACGCGGAGAAGCTGGCGACCAACGCCGGCGTCAAGATGTCCGTGAGCAAGAACGAGCCGTGCGCCGACCAGCCCAAGGGCAACATCTGCACGCAGACCCCGGCGAACGGCAACATGAAGAAGGGCGAGACCGTCTCGGTCACCGTCTCCACGGGCGCGCCCAAGATCGAGGTTCCGGACGTCACGCAGAAGGACAAGGACAGCGCCACTCAGCTGCTCCAGACCAAGGGCTTCCAGGTGAAGACCAAGGACGTCGAGTCCAGCTCGGCGCCGGGCACGGTCGTCAGCCAGGACCCGACGGGCGGTTCGCAGGCGGAGAAGAACTCGACGGTCACGCTTCAGATCGCCAAGAAGCAGACCACGAAGATGCCTGATGTGACGGGTTCGGACTACAACACCGCGATCCAGCAGCTCAGCGCTCTCGGCTTCACGAACGTCTCCCGCCAGGACGTGGACTCCACGGACAAGCCGCTCAACCAGGTCGTCTCGATGACCCCGACCGGCAACACCAACCAGCCCAAGGACGTCCAGATCGTCCTGAAGGTCTCCAAGGGCCCGCAGAGCCAGACTCCGCCCGGCGGCCAGGTGGCCATTCCGCAGGGTCTGGTCCTGAAGACCGTGAAGAACGCCACGCAGATCCTGAACGACGCCGGATTCAGCAACATCCAGTTCACGCCGGGCAGTTCCAACGACGAGAAGGCGCGCGTCACAGCGGTCACGCCCGGCTCGGGCACGATGGTCGACCCGAACCAGCCGGTCACGCTGACGACGGTCGGCGGGTCCCAGGGCCAGGACGGCGGCAGCAACTTCCCGTTCGGCGGGCCCACCGGCGGCGGACCGCTGACCTAACCCGCCACCGCGCTCAGCACTGAGCCCCGGCACCCACACAGGGTGCCGGGGCTCAGTGGCGTACTGGATCCATCTCAGAGCCGTACGAGCGGTGCCGTGGCAACTCGGCGTACTACTTGCGCAGTTCGGCCGGCAAAGTGCGCTTGGCGTCGACCTTCTCGGTGCGCACCAGCTCGCCCCACACGATGTAGCGGTACTTCGAGGTGTAGACCGGGGTGCAGGTCGTCAACGTGATGTACTGGCCGGGCTTCTTGGCGCCCGACTCCTTCGGGACCGGCTGCAGGACGTCGACGTTGTACTTCGACGTCTCGGTCAGCTCCGCGAACACCTTGTAGACGTACCAGGTGTCCTTGGTCTCGAAGACGACCGGATCGCCGGTCTTCACCTTGTCGATGTTGTGGAACTTGGCGCCGTGGCCGTCCCGGTGGGCGGCGAGCGTGAAGTTGCCGTCCTTGCCCGCGCCGGGCAGCGTCGCCTTGACCGGGTCCGTGTAGTAGCCGGCCACACCGCCGTTGAGGACGTCGGTGTCGGTGCCCTTCTTGACGAGCACTTCGCCGTTCTTCATCGCAGGCACGTGCAGGAAGCCGATGCCGCCCTTGGTGTCGAGGGCGCCGGGTCCGGCGGAGGCCGCCCAGTCGCGGCGCACGCTGTCGCCCTGCGCGGACGCCTCACGGTCGGCCATGACGTTCGTCCACCACAGCGAGTAGACGACGAACAGGCCGAGCACCAGGCCCGCCGTGATGAGGAGTTCACCGAAGACGCTGATGACGCCCGCGACAACGCCGCGGCCGCGCCGAGCCGGAGCGGGTTCGGGCGTGCCGGTCCGCTCCTCGTGGTCGGTTTCTGTCGCCACCGCACCCGCCCCTGCTGTCCGTTCGGTCATTCCACGAGCGCGTCGGGCTTGCCCTTGCTGCGCGGTCGGTCGTCGACCATCTTGCCCCACACGATCAGCCGGTAGGTACTCGTGAATTCCGGCGTACAGGTCGTCAGCGTCAGATAGCGGCCGGGCTTGGTGAATCCGGAGCCGGCGGGGATCGGCTTGAGCACCGACACGTTCGCCGGCGACGTCTGCGGGAGCTCGCTGGTGATCTCGTAGGTGTAGTACGCGTCCTGCGTCTCGACGACGACCTTGTCGCCCGCCTTCAGCCGGTTGATGTACCGGAAGGGCTCGCCATGGGTGTTGCGGTGGGCGGCGACCGCGAAGTTGCCGGTCGCGTCCCCCGGCATGGCCGTCTTGAGGGAGCCTTCGTCGTAGTGGCCGATCATGCCCTTGTCGAGGACCTTCGCCTTGCTGGTGCCCTGCGCGATGGGGGCGACGATGTCCAGCTTGGGGATGTGCATGAGGGCGAAGCCCTGGCCGGGTGCGAACGTGCCGGGCTTGCGGCCGTCCGCCCAGTCCTGCGCGATCTTCTTGGCGGCGCTGCCCGCCTCCTGGTGTGCGCGGACGTTCGTCCACCACAGCTGGTAGGTCACGAACAGGAGCATCACCACGCCCAGCGTGATGAAGGCCTCGCCCAGGATCCGGCTGGCGATCACCGCCGCGCTGTCCTTACGGGCCTTGGCCGCCCTGCGCGCCTCGGCCCGGGTGAGCCGCCGCCCGTCCGGCTCGGGAACGGGAGCGGGAGCCGCACGCCCCTTGCCCTTGGCGGCCCTGCGCCGCTCGGCCCGCCCTCCGGTGGCCGGCGGGACCGCGGTGGCCGATGGCACCTCGGTGGCCGGCGGGACGGATATCGGATCCGGGACGGGTATCCCGGGCAATGCCTGGTACTGCGGTGCGACCGGCTCGGCTATCGGCTCCTGTGCCGGATACCAGTCCTGCTGGGATGCCACGGGGCCCGGCCCGTACCACTCCTGAGTCTCCGTCAGCGGCCCGGGAGCAGGCGCCTCCAAAGGCTCACCCGGAGACTCGCCCACAGGCCCGGATACGGGCTCCTGTACGGGGGCTGAAGCTTCGGGTGGCAGGTTGTCGGCCCGGAACCAGGGCGATCCGTGCCCGCCCGATGGCAGCGGGTCCGTCAGCGGGTCGTACTCGTGCTCCGGACGCACCGAAGTCACGCCGCGGCCTTGCCCACCACCGGCGCGAGCCCCGCCGACCGCTCGACGGCCCCCGCGTCCCCGCATCGGACCAGCCAGTTGGCCAGCATGCGGTGGCCGTGCTCGGTCAGGACCGACTCGGGGTGGAACTGGACGCCCTCGACCGGCAGTTCACGGTGGCGCAGCCCCATGATGATGCCGTCCTCGGTGCGGGCGGTGACTTCGAGCTCGCCCGGCAGGGTCGCCGGCTCGGCGGCCAGCGAGTGGTAGCGGGTCGCCGTGAAAGGTGAGGGGAGCCCCGCGAAAACGCCTGTGCCCTGGTGCAGCACCGGCGACGTCTTGCCGTGCAGCAGCTCGGGGGCCCGGCCCACGACACCGCCGTACGCGACCATCATCGACTGCATACCGAGACAGACGCCGAACACGGGGACGCCGGTTGCGGCACAGTGGCGCACCATGTCGACGCAGACGCCCGCCTGTTCGGGCGCGCCGGGGCCGGGGGAGAGCAGGACGCCGTCGAAGCCGTCCTGGGCGTGTCCGAGGGAGACCTCGTCGTTGCGGACGACCTCGCACTCGGCGCCGAGCTGGTACAGGTACTGGACCAGGTTGAAGACGAAGCTGTCGTAGTTGTCGACTACGAGAATGCGCGCGCTCACCGGGCTGCCGTCCCCATCCCCTGGTCCACCGTCACGTCGTTGAACGGGAGCAGCGGCTCCGCCCACGGGAAGACGTACTGGAAGAGCACGTAGACGATCACGAGCACCATCGCGAGCGAGATGAGCGCCCGCAGCCACGCGTTGCCCGGCAGATGCCGCCAGATCCAGCCGTACATGCTGTCCCCGCTGTCCCTTCCGACGATCGTTACGGCACCAGACTAAGGGGCCCGGCTGTGGTTGGGGGTCAGCCGTCCAAAGCTGTGGGTTTGCCCTGCGTCACAGGCAGCGTGGAGTCGAGGTGCCCCCAGACGATCAGCCGGTGGCTGCTGCCCCATTCCGGGTCGCAGGTGGTCAGGGTCAGATAGCGGCCCGGTGAGCGGAACGGCGACTTGGCGGGGACGGGGTCGATGACGCCGACGTCGCTGGGCACGGTCCGGTAGGGCTTGTTGTCGATGCGGTAGGTGTACCAGGTGGTGTCGTCGCGCAGGACGACCGCGTCGCCGGGCCGCAGCTCCGGGAAGTCCTTGAACGGGTCGCCGTAGGTGCGCCGGTGGCCGGCGACGGAGAAGTTGCCCTGCCGGCCGAGCTGCGCGGTGTTGGCGTAGTGGCCGAGGCCCTTCTGGAGGTCCTTGACGGCGGTGCCTTCGAGGACGGGCCTGTGCCAGTCCTTGCCGAGCCGGGGGATGTACATGACGGCGAAGGAGCGGCCCTCGCTGTACGCGGGCGGCGGAGCGGCCTTCTGCGGCGCGGCCGGAAGGGGCGGCGGGGACTGCGCCCACTGCTGCTGCAGGCCGGATATCTGGTCGCTCGCGGCGTTGTCGGCCTTCACGCCCGTCCAGTACAGGAGGTACACGACGAACAGGACGATCAGGGTGCCGACGGTGAGGCACAGTTCGCTGAAGGTCCTCACGACGATCCGCACGGACATCGGAGATGCCCCCTCCCGCGCGCTACTTCACCGGTTTCGCGTAGTGGAGATCCACTGTGCCCGAGTAGGCGGCGAGAGTCATCGTCTTGTGCTCGTCGACTTTCCAGCCGAGCCCGTAGGCCTTCACGTACAGCTGGTAGTTCTGGATCGCCTTGGAGGCGTTCAGCGCCCCGCGCAGCTTCCCGGTGTCCCCGACCGCCGTGATCTTGTACGGGGGCGAGTAGACGCGGCCCTGGAGGATCAGGGTGTTGCCGACGCAGCGCACCGCGCTGGTGGCGATCAGGCGCTGGTCCATGACCTGGATGCCCTGGGCGCCGCCCTGCCACAGCGCGTTGACGACGGCCTGGAGGTCCTGCTGGTGAATGACGAGGTCGTTGGCCTGCGGCGCGGGATAGCCGGGGGCCGCGGTGGCGTTGGGCGGGGCGTCGTTGAGCGTGACGGTCAGGCCCTTGCCGGAGACCGGAGCGGTGCCCGAGGCGTCCTTGAGGCCGTTGAGGAGCTGGTCCTGGGCCTTGGTGGAGCCGTCGTCGCGCTGGGCCAGCGCGTCGACGTCGCCGCGCAGGGCCGCGGTGGAGTCGCCGAGCTCCTTGTTCTTGTGGTCGCGCTGCTTGATCAGGTCCGACAGCTTCAGGAGTGAGGCGTCGGTGCGGATGTTGGTGCCCTTGGCCGTGTTGAAGCTGGTGACGAAGATGAGGCCGGCGAGCGCGAACACGGCGGCGGAGAGCAGCCGTACGGGGCGGGCGCGCAGGCGGCGCCGGGGCTGCTCGGGGACCCGGTCGGGGGAGTCGGCAGAATTGCTCAACGTACCCTTATCTCCTTCGGCGCCACGGAAGCACTACGCTAACGGACGCTTGGGGGAGGCTTCCCCCGCAGTCCCGTCCCCCGGCGCCGCCACAGTTCCCTGCGCGGTCACGCAGCGCATCGACAGGAGAGTTCCTCGTGCCGAAGTCACGTATCCGCAAGAAGGCCGATTTCACGCCGCCGCCCGCGAAGCAGGCGACCGCCATCAAACTGGGCAGCCGCGGCTGGGTGGCCCCGGTGATGCTGGCGTTCTTCCTCATCGGGCTCGCCTGGATCGTCCTCTTCTATGTGACCGAGGGAGACCTGCCGCTCAAGGCGCTCGGCAACTGGAACATCGTCGTCGGCTTCGGCTTCATCGCGGGCGGCTTCGGCGTCTCCACGCAGTGGAAGTAGCGCTGTTCGCGTAGGGGGTGGGAGCGGCGAAAGCAAGCTCTGCCCCCAGTTATCCACAGCGCTATCCACGGGGAGTGGATAACTCAGACGATCTGTGGATAACTTCCGGAAGGTTGACGCCGGTGTGACTGGTTCCGCCGGTCTCCACATCCCATGCGCCCCTTGCCCCGCCTGGAAAGACCCAGGTCAGGAGCGAGGGGCGCAGGTGTTCCCCACCCGGTGCACAAGTTCGGGCACCCTCTGTGGACAACTCTGGGGAAAGCTCGTACCCGCTGTGGTCAGGTGAGCTGCGCGGTGCGGATCAGCACCATGACGACCGAGACCGCGAGGACCAGCGCACAGGTCCCCCACTGCACCGGGCCGCGCCGCTGGGCCGGGGCGTGGACCATGCCGATGCCGACCAGAACACCGGCCACCAGACCGCCCACGTGCGCCTGCCAGGCGATGCCCGACCACGTGAACGTAATGATCAGGTTGACCACGAGCAGCCCGATGACCGGACGCATGTCGTACTTCATCCGCCGCATCAGCACCGCCATGGCGCCGAACAGGCCGAAGATCGCGCCGGACGCGCCGAGGGAGGGCTCGTTGGGGGCGGCGAGAAGATACGTCAGTGCGCCGCCCGCCAGGCCCGACACGAAGTACAGCGCCAGATAGCGCGCCCGGCCGAGCGCCGCCTCCAGAGGGCCGCCGAGCCACCACAGGCTGAGCATGTTGAAGGCGATGTGGATGTAGCTGGCGTGCAGGAACATCGAGGTCAGCAGCCGGTACCACTGGCCCTCGGCCACGCCCTGCACGCCGTCGAAGCCCTGCACCGGCCATCCGCCCAGCAGGTAGAACGCGCCGGTGAACCGGAACCCGACGATTTGCTGCACCACGAACGCGGCGACGTTGATCCCGATCAGGATCTTGGTGAACAGCTGCGGGTCGCCCGCCGCCAGAGTCCCGCCCGCCAGCGTGCGCGGCTGGTTCGCCGTACGGGCGTGGCCGGTGCCGGAGCCGGAGCGCACGCAGTCGGGGCACTGGAAGCCGACGGAGGCGCTGATCATGCACTCGGGGCAGATCGGGCGCTCGCAGCGGGCACAGCGGATGCCCGTGTGCACCCCGGGGTGCCGGTAGCAGCCGGGCAGGCCGGCCTGACGCGCCTGGTCCTCTTCCTGGTTCATCGGGCTCCCTCGTCCTCGTGCAGCAGCTCCGCCCCGCTCGTCATACGGACGGGCGGGGCGGAAAGGTTCCCTGCGGAGCCGGAGATCAGCCTTCGCGGGTCTCCACGACGACCGACTCGATGACCACGTCGTTGACCGGGCGGTCGGTGCGCGGGTTGGTCTGGGTCGCCGCGATGGCGTCCACGACCTTGCGGCCGGCGTCGTTCGAGACCTCACCGAAGATGGTGTGCTTGCGGGTCAGCCACGCGGTGGGCGACACGGTGATGAAGAACTGCGAGCCGTTGGTGGCCGGGCCGGCGTTGGCCATGGCAAGGAGGTACGGCTTGTCGAAGCCGAGGTCCGGGTGGAACTCGTCGGCGAACTCGTAGCCCGGACCGCCGGTGCCGTTGCCCAGCGGGTCGCCGCCCTGGATCATGAAGCCGCTGATCACGCGGTGGAAGACGGTGCCGTCGTACAGCGGGTCCGTGGTCTTCTGGCCGGTCGCCGGGTTCGTCCACTCGCGCTCGCCCTTGGCGAGTTCCACGAAATTCTTGACCGTCTTGGGTGCGTGGTTCGGCAGGAGCCGAATCTCGATGTCGCCCTGGTTGGTCTTCAGGGTGGCGTAAAGCTGCTCGGCCACGATCTGCCTTCCTTAGAGGTCTGCACTGACGTCCCACGATCCTCGCACGGACCGTACCGGCGAACGGGAATTCGCCCGGTTACCGACAGATACCCGCTGAACGGTCCCGTACTGCCCGCAACCGTGGCATTGTCGACCGCAGGCTCCCTCCAGTACTGCGCCCCGCACCCGCGCCCCCAAGTGCTTCAAAAGACTCGATGCCCACCCGGATGCCTTGGAGCACATGCCGGGTACCCGCAGGACAGGCATGATTTCGAGATGGGTGGAAAGGCGACATACCGAACCGCCACCAAGGAGGAGGATCACGTGACCCGCATGGAGAGCGTGCGCGCCGCGACCGGAACGGCGAAGGAGAGCGTGCTGCACGCCGCGGAAGTGGTGGCGCCCTACGCCGACTCGGCCAGGCAGCAGGCCGCACAGTATGCCCAGCACTACGCGCAGGAAGCGCGCGTACGTGTCGCGCCGAAGGTGTCGAAGGCCGCGGCGCAGGCCCGCACCCAGGCCCGGCAGCAGTACGACGTCCACCTCGCGCCGCGCGTCCCGTCGAGGGTGGACGAGGTGGCCCACCAGGCGGCGGAGCGTTCGCGCCGGGCCGCCCGGCAGGCCGCCGACTACGCCGCCCCGCGCGTGGAACAGGCGGTCGCCGCCGCCCAGCCGCTGCGCGAGGAGGCCATGGCACGCTCGGCGGCGGCGCTTGCCGCGCTGCGTGGGCAGGTGACGACGCAGGAGATCGAGAAGCTCGCGCGCCGGCACCGGCGCCAGGCCAGGGCCGCCCGCGCCTGCAAGGGCCTCGTGATCCTCGGCGTCCTCGCGGGCGGCGCGTTCGCCGCGTGGCGCTGGTGGGACAAGCAGGCCAACCCGGACTGGCTGGTCGAGCCCCCGGAGCCGACCGAGGTCGCCGACCGCCCCCCGCTCACCTCCGTGGACGGCAGCGCGACCGACATTCTCGACCCCGAGGTCCAGGCCAAACAGGCCGCGGAAGAGGCGGCTGAGCGGGACGAGCGGCCCTGAGCGACGCTGACGAGCGGCATCCAGGACATGCGCACAGCCCCCGGGTGTCCGGCGGTCCCCTGAGGCCGACGGACACCCGTCGCTGTCAAGGCACGGCGACGGCCTCGTTCGGGGGAACCTCGCCACGGGCGACCGCGAGCAGGTTCGCCACCGCCATGTCCGCCATCCGGCCGATCGCGTGCGTACTGAGATAGGCACTGTGCGGCGTCACCAGCAGGCGATCGGGCACGAAGGCGAGCAGACCGTGGGGGTCCTCAGCAGGGGCCGGGGTGGGCTCGATGTAGTAGCCGTCGATGGCGGCCCCGGCGATCCACCGCTCGGCGAGCGCCGTCCGCAGGGCGACCGGATCGACCAGTTCCGCACGGGAGACGTTCACCAGGAAGCCGTCCGGGCCGAGCGCCCGCAACTGCCCGGCGCCCACGACCGCGTCGTTCCCGCCCGGCTCGTACGCGAAGTTCAGGGACACCACGTCGGACGCCGCGAACAACTCGTCGAGCGAGCCGACCGCCTGGTAGGGGAGGGCGTCGAACTCGGGCCGGCGGCTGCGGTTCCAGTACACGATCTCGGTGCCGAACGCGGCGTGCGCCATGCGGGCGAGCTCGCGCCCTATGTGCCCCAGGCCCGCGATCCCCAGCCGGGCGCTGCCGAGCGAGGGAGTGGCTCGCTCGCTCCAGCGGCCGGCGGCGACCCCGTCGACGGTCCGGGTGATCGAGCGGACCAGATCGAGGGTCTGGGCAAGGGCGAATTCCGCGACGGCGAACGCGTTGGCATGCGGGGTATAGGTGAACCGGATCGGCGAGGGGCCTTCGGGGACTTCCATGAAGGTCTTGAATCCGGTGCCCATGAAACAGGCGACCTCAAGGCCTGGGAGCTGTTCCCAGGCCTTCGCGGACATGCGTTCCGACCCGCCGAGCACATATCCCCAGGCGCCTCTCAGGGCTTCGATCACCCCGGCTTCCTCAAGGTCTCCGGGAATGGTCTCGACGGTCAGTCCTCCGGCTTCGAGTGCGTGCCGCGCGGACCGGGGAAACGTCGCGCCGCTCACGACCACTCTGCGACCGCTCATGGTCAGCTCCTCATGTTCTCAACTCGCTGTGGAAAAGCCCCGCCGGTACCAGAGGAGGGGTTTGTCCGTGCCCTCTGCCATCAGGCCGGTCAGCTCGCCTATCACCAAGTGGTGGTCGCCGACCGGGACATGGCGTACCCGGGTACATCGGAATGCCGCGTTCGCACCCGTCAGATACGGAAGCTCGGTTTCTGGCCAGGTGTCGAAGGCAAGGCCCTGAAATCGGTCTGCGCCGCGTTCGGCGAATGCGGTGGCCACGCCGCGGTGCTGTTCACCTAGTACGTTGACGATGAATTCGCCCGCGCCGAGCAGCGCCTCACGGCAGCTCGACCCGTTCGAGAGGCCGACAAGGACGAGCGGCGGGTCGAGCGAGACGGAGGTCACCGAGCTCGCCGTGAAGCCGCGCCGGCGCCCCTGCCCGTCCCGGGTGGTGACGACGGTCAGCGGCGCGGCCAGGTGCGACATCGCCTCGCGGAACGTCTCGCCGTCGACCGCGACGGGCGGCCCCGGCGGGGAAGGCGCGATTTCGGTCCGAGCGCTCATGAACTCCCTCTCTCCGTAAGGCTTTCCAGGCTTTCCTGGGGTTCCAGGATGTCCGTACGGGTTTCTGTACGGGGTTCTTGGCGGATTCGCTCGGGGCGTTCTTCGCGGGCTTCCTCACGAGGCTCAGAACCGGCTTCCTCACGAGGCTCAGAACCGGCTTCCTCACGAGACTCATAACCGCCTTGCTCGTGAGGCTCGGAAACGGCTCCCTCGCGGCCCCGGATTTCGGCGAGCGCCCGCTCGAATCCCCGTATCGTCAGCGGCAGGAATACCGCTCCGAAGATCACGAGCAGAACGGTGAGAACCACGACCAGGCCCTGCGGGCCCGCGGTCCCCACGACGGTCGCGATCAGAATTCCGCCGATCGGGAAGGAGAGGTCGTTGATGATGAAGAACGACCCCATGACCTTTCCCAGATGCTCCCGCGGAATGACCTTCACGCGCTGGGTCCGGTTGAACACATTGAAATACGCGTCGCCCACCAGCATCACCACGAAGGCGACCGCGTAGACCGCGAACGACGAGGCAAGACCGAGCAGGAGCAGGGCGCCGCACACCACCGTGAAGCCGATCACCCCGAGCATGCCGACCTCGAACCTCCTCAGCAGCAGAGGTGTGATCAGCAGATTGACCAGGCCCATGACACCGACGCACATATTGAGCAGTGCGAAGGAGGAATCCGGTGCCTTGAACACACCGGTGATCACAGCGGCATTCGCTGCGAGGACCGTCGAGACGACCAGATTGATCGAGAAGTTGAAGCAGGCGAGCAGCAGTACGGGCCGGTTCCCGGTCAACAGCCGCCAGCCGAGCCGGAGTTCAAAGACGGCCTCCCGCGCGCTCCCCTCGCTCGCCTCGCCCTTCTCGGGCCCCCGGTGCGGCAGCGGCAGCCAGCAGGCGCCGGCCAGGGCGAACATCGCCGCCGCGAGAACGAGCAGCCAGACCTTGCCGAGGACGAGGACGGAGACCATGGCGAGGCCGGGCCCGAGAGCCATGGAGAGCAGCTCCATGTTCTGCACGACCGACTGCGTCCTCGCGAGGTCCTCGCCCTCGGCGACCTGCGGGACGACCTTCTCGACCGCCATGTGCACGGGAGCCATCAGAATGGAGAGCAGCGCCCCGTTCGCCATCAGGACGGCGGTCGACCAGGACGGCGTCACCAGGCACAGCACCGCGACGAGCCCGAGGGCACCGGCCCGGGCGAGATTGGCGCGCCGGAAGAGCCGGACCCCGCCGTCACGGTCGGCGAGGAGTCCGGCCAACGGGAAGGCGACCAGGTTGGGAAGCCATTCGAGCGCATAGGCGATACCGAGCGTCGACACCTCCTTGGTGTCCTGGAACAGGATCAACGGCACGGCGAACAGGACCAGTTGCTGGGCCATCAGACCGGTCAGGACGCCACCGGCGAACAGGGTCCGCCGCGTCCGGGGGCGCACCATCAGCCGGCCGGCACGGACGCGCGGGCGGCCGGACTCGACGCCGCCTCCTTCTCCTCCAGCTCGCGCACCAGCGGCAGTACGCGGGTGAAGAAGTTCCGCATCTCGTCGCGGGCGGGCCAGCCCGAGAAGATGAACTCGCCGATGCCGGCCGCCTTGTACTCCATGAGGTACGCGGCGACCTCCGCGTGGCTGCCGACCAGGCAGAGGGCAGGCCCGCCGCGATAGGCGACGGCGCCGGAATACAGAATCGGCGACATCCAGCCGTGGCCCGCCTCGTCCGCGAGGCGGAAGGAGTTGTGCACCGCCTGGGAGTCGGCGGTCGCGACGAAGTCGGCGACCCACTTCTTGCGTTCCTCGGTGGCGCCGCTCATCACCTCGGCGAGTTCCGCGAGCGCCTCTTCTCGGGTGTCCCGGGTCAGCACCTGCATGCGCAGACCGACCCGGCCGCCCTGGGCGAGCACCGGCGCCGCCGACTTCGCGATCTCTGCCGGGGTGTCCGCGTACCGGAACCAGACGTCGCCGTGGCGCACCGCGGTCCGCTGGGCGACCCCCGAGGCGCCGCTGATGAGAATCTCGGGCCGGCCGCCTCCGTGGTAGCCGAGGCCCAGCTGGGCGTCCTTGAGCCGGTAGTGACTCCCCTCGTACGTCAGCGGGGTCTCGCCGCGCCAGAAGGCGTGCAGGATCTCCAGGAACTCGTTCGCGCGCTCATAACGGGCGTCGTGCGCCAGGAAGTCGCCGTAGTAGGCCTGCTCGGCCGGGGAGATGCCCGCGATGACATTGAGCGAGATCCGGCCCCCGGACATCCACGAGAAGGTGTTGACGACCTGCGTGAACAGAGTCGGCGACAGCAGACCCGGGCGGTAGGCCAGGATGAACTTGAGCCGTCGGGTCTCGCGCATGAAGACGCCGATGATCGGCAGCGGGTCGGGCAGGTCGAAGCTCTGGGCCATCAGCAGCGAGTCGACCCCCAGCTCGTCGGCCTCGCGGGTGAACTCGATGGCGCCGTCCAGGTCGAGCACGTCGGACGCGTACTGCTGTGTCGACTTCTTCTGGCCGTCGTCCAGTGCCGAGCCCCAGTGAAACCTCAACTGACTCATGTCGCGTCCTTTAGTTGTCATCCGGTTCCCAAACACCGTTCGTCTCCGATTCCCACTCAGCGCTCGACGGCTGCCGTCACCGGCTCGACTTCCAGGCGGTAGCGGGCGATTGCCTCGCGGATGGCGCGGTGGACCGCCGCCTGGCTGCCGCCGCGGAAGAGGAAGCGGCCGCCCGCGTGGTCGTAGCCGCCCTCGCCGTCGAAGACGTGCCCGGGGGCGGGCAGTGCCTCGGCGTAGACCTCGGGCACCACGCCGGACAGCGATACGCGGTCCACGAGCCGGGTGGGCCAGGGCTTCGGCTCCGGGAAGACCAGCCAGCCGCCGCTCGCCTCCACACCCTTCAGCTCGCCCTCGTCACTGAGTGGTCCGATGCCGAGGGTGGTGCGGAAGGCCTCGCCGAACAGGTCGATGCCGTACAGGTCGCGGTGGAGGAACGGCACCCCGGCCCCGCCCGGCCGCAGGCCGACCTCCAGGAACACCGCCTCCCCGGCCGGGGTGACGATCAGCTCCAGGTGGAAGGGGCCGTCCCACAGTTCCAGGGCGTCCAGGCAGTCATGGGCGAACCCGGCGAGTTCGGTGCGCAGCGGCCCCGGATCGAGCAGCACCGAGCCGAGCGGGGTGCCGCGCGCGAAGTCCAGGCAGGTGTTGACGTACTCCGAGACCGTCACGAAGTGGTACCGGCCGCCCAGGCGGATGCCGTCGACATGGTGGATGCGCCCCTCGACGTACTCCTCCGCCTCGTACTCCTCGCCCGCGAGTTCCGCGAGCGCCCCAGTGAGCTCGGACTCGGTGCGGATCAGCCGCACTCCGCGCGAGGCGGCGCCGTCGCGGGGCTTGAGGACCAGCGGCAGGCCGAGCTGCGCGACGAGCTGCGGCGCGGTGGTGTCCGCGCCGACCTCCAGATAGCGCGGGACGCGTACGCCCGCGAGGTCGACCCACTTCTTCATGACGGTCTTGTCGCGGAAGCGCCGGACGTAGTCCGTGTTCCAGCCGGGCACGTCCAGGGCCGCGCGCAGCCGGGCCGCGGTGAGCAGGTCGAATTCGGACACTCCGACGATCCCCGCGAACGGGCCGTGTTCCTCGGCGATGCGGCGGGCCGGGCCGAGCAGCGTGTCGTAGTCGAGGTCCGGCACGACCACGGTCGCGACCGCCGAGTCCTGTGCGAGCGGGGCGAGCCCGTCCTCGGTGGTGAGGTGGGCCAGGCGGTGGGTGCCGTCGGGGACGAAGCGGTGGTACTCGCCGAATTCGTCGTCGAAGCGGTTGATGACCAGAACCAGCGGGACGGAACCGGCCGGGGTGGAATCGGTTGCGGCGGGATCGGTTTCGGCAGAATCGGTTTCGGCGGCCGGGCTAGTCAAAGCTCACTCCAAGGTCGATCAGGTTTCCGAGCTCCAGGGCGTCGGCGTACGAGTCCGCGGTATAGAGGGCGTGGCCGATCCGGCAGCGGAAGTCGTGGTCCGGCGGTATCTCGTCGCCCGGTCCCAGGTACAGCTCGGCGTCGAGCACTTCGGGCCGGGCGCGCAGCGCGTCCAGGCCGCGCGCGGTCCGGTACCGGGTGCGCCCGGGCGCGGTGAAGAAGCGGACCGCCGCGTGTTTGGCGCGCGGCGCGCCCAAGGGCACGTCCCGTGGGTCGAGGCCCACATGGGCGGCCACGGCCAGGTGGGGCAGGGACACACCGGTGGCGATCTCGACGAGCTCGGGAATGTGGTCGCCGCCCATACGCGCACCGAGCTCAATGAGCACGGGCCCGTCGTCGAGCAGGCGCAGTTCGCAGTGGAAGGGGCCGACAGTGACGCCGAGGACGGTCACGACGTCGGTGACGTACGACTCGACGGCACGCCGCTGGGTCCCGGTCAGCTCGGCCTGGACGATGTGGCCCAGTTCCACGAAGTACGGTTCGGGGCCGAGGAGTTTGCTGGTGACGGCGACGATGGTGATCTGCCCGGCGGCCGACACGTACCCCTCGACGGACACCTCGGGCCCGTCCAGGTACTCCTCGACGAGGACCCGGCCGTCCAGGCGTCGCCCCAGGTCGAGGCGGTGGTCGTCGGCCAGGATGCGGTAGGCGGCGCGGAGTTCGGCGAGGTTGTCGGCGCGGCTCACATGGATGCTGCCGGCCGAGTCGGCGGGCTTCAGCACGCACGGGAAGCCCACGTGCCCGGCCGCCGCATCGAGCTCGGCGGGCGATGCCGCCGGGGCGTGGCGGGGTGCGCGCAGCCCGGCGGCATCGATGCGCCGGCGCATCGAGGTCTTGTCACGGACCTGATCGACCGACTCCTCCGCGAGGCCCGCGAGCCCCAGGCCGGCCGCGATCCGGGCGACCACGGGTACGTAGAACTCGAAGCCCGGCAGGACACCGGCGAGCCCGCCCTCGGCGTGCAGCCGGGTCGCCGCCCGCAGCAGGGCGCCCTCGTCATTGGTGTCGACGGTCACGAGGGTGTCGATGTCCCGGCGCACCCGGTCGGGGAGCCGGCGGTCGGTGTCGTCGTAGGAGGCGACCACCGTCTCCAGACCGAGGTCATGGGCGGCGCGCAGCAGCGCCGCCCCCGAGGACATCGGCTCGACGACCAGCACCCGGCCGCCGTGCGCGTCGCGGAGGTCGGTCATGTCAGCTGCCGACCAGTGCTGCCTCGCGGGCCCCGACCGTGGACTCGTACAGCTCGGCGAAGTAGTCACCGATGAGGTCGATGAAGACCGTGAGGTAGACCTCGGCCTGCTCGGGGCTGCTGAACTTCTCGACGGCGCGGGCGACCGTGCGGAACATCAGCTCGTCGTGGTCGTGGGACTCGTCGAACGCGATGTGGGCGCGGGTGCCGTGGACGTACTCCTTTCCGAACGCGGTGGCCGCCTTCTCGGTGATGACCGGGTTGTAGCGGTCCGAGTACCACTCCACGAACCAGTCCCAGATCGTGGTGGGCGCCGGGCCCGACCGGTCGGCCTCAAGACGCAGGTAGCCCATGAGCTTGGCGGTGGACGGGAAGACCGGGGTGGCGTTCAGCTGCTCGATGGTGAGCCCGAACTTCTCCAGGTCGCGGGTGAACATGTTCTCGTGGCCGAATTCCTCGGCCAGGTATTTCGCGAGCTTCGCGGCGAGGGAGTCGTCCTGCGAGCCGACCTTGTAGAGAGCGTAGCTGTCGACCTCGTTGTTGAGCCTGATCCGCAGCACCGTCTCGGTGATGTGACGGATGTAGTAGTCGCGGTCTATCCATTCGCCCTTGTGCAGTTCACGCAGCTTGGGAACACGCTGGAACTGCTTTTCGAGGAGTTCCTCTGCAAGTGCTTCAAGACGCGCCCGATCGAGCTTTGACACGGTGAATCCACAGCCCTTCTTCGACGATGTTTTCGCTAGAAGCTGCCATGGCCGCCGGGGAATTCTTATTTCCGCACGGCATGCCAAAGGAGGAAGGCTGTCGACGCACACAGATGTGCCACCATCCCCCGTTCAACGCCACAGGATCTTGACTGGCCATGTCCGGGCCGATCGCTGCAACATCTCGAAGCTACCCAGCACGCAAGAGAGGAGTCAAGGCCATTCTTGACCGATACAAGCCGCCGATCTTGACTCGCCAAACGGACCCCTCAGCTCCGAAACACAGGATTCACAATCCGTAAGTACACAGGTCAGCGAGGTGTACACCACCGGATTGCGAATCTGGCATGTCGCGTTCATTAAGCCTGCGCAGAGTCCGTTGACAGGCAGTCCTGACTAAGCGATCCTCGCTCTGCCGTCGCCGGAATGCGGCGTGCGCTCACCGGGGGAGAGGTAAAACAACAATGAAGAGGATCACCGTGCTCGCCGCTGCCGTGGCCGCCCTGATCGGGTTCGCCGTCGCGGTACCGGCCACCGATAGCGGGCCCGGACCGTGCTGTGCGCTGTCCGGAAGGAACGCGGTGTAAGTCAGCCCGGCATATTCAGCCGGCGGTCTGCCGCCCATTCGGCAACGGCAGCGGTGCCTTCACACCAGCACAGTCGACCGCCTTGCGGAATGCCTCGAAAACGGATTCCGCCGGCCCGTGGCCGATACTCAGTTCGGCGATTTCACGCCAGGCCTGCGCCGCTTCGAGGAGCGCTCCGAGCGCTTGCAGTTCCTCGGCGGCGGTGCGGCATTCGGCGAGGCCGTCCGCGGCCCGCCCGTCGGCGGCCAGGGCGAGCCCGAGCACCCAGCGGGCCCGGCCGTGCTCGACGGAACGCCGGGCCGAGAGCCGGCCCATGGCCCGTTCGGCCACGTCGGCGGCCTCCGCGGGCCGGCCCGAGAGCAGGTGGAGGCGGGCGATCTCGGTCTCGCAGGAGGCCAGGTCGCCAGCGTTCGCCTTCCGCGTGAACACCGCGTACGCCTCGTCCAGCTGGTGCCCGGCCCGGGCGAGGTCGACCGGCTCTGCGCGCAGCAGCAGCCAGGCCAGCGTCATGCGCAGCCTGGCCAGATTGCGCTCGGTGTCCTCCCCCGCCATCAGCACGAGCGCCTTCTCCACGAGACCGAGGGCGAGGACGACATCGCCGCGGGCCTCGGCGACCAGACCCGCGTTCCAGTAGGCCGAACCGCGCGCCCGTGCCGAGCCGTTGCGCTCCGCGCGCTCGACCACCCGCGTGGCCAGGCGCTGCGCCGTCACCAGATCGCCCCTGCCCCAGTAGCTCGCGACCAGCGTCGAGGCCAGCCGGATCTCGTCGTCCGAGCCTTCGAGACCGAGGCCGCGGACCTCTTCCAGGGCCTGCTCGCCCAGATCGATGCTGCGCCCGAAATCGCCCGCCTCGCTCAGGAGCCGGCAGCGGCGCATGAGCAGCGGCAGCAGGCCGATCGGCACCGCCTCGCCCCGGCGCGCCGCACCGATGAGCCGCTCCAGACCGTCGAGGGCCGAGTCGAGCTCGCCGAGCGCCTCGTGGACGCGCACGAGCGCCCAGAGCGCCTCGGTCCGCAGCTCCGGGTCGGCGTCCCGGGCCAGCTCGACGAGCCGCTCCCGGGCGTCCGCCGCCCGCCCGTCGGCGAGCTCGAGCTCGGCGAATCTCAGCCGCAGCCGGCGCTCGCTCAGCTCGCCCCGGTCCCGCCCGGTCAGCAGATAGTCGACGGTCGTGCCGAGCCGCTCGGCGAGCAGCTCGACGACCTTGGGTTCGGGGGAGCGCCGGTCGGACTCGATGAGGGACACGTAACTGGCGGAGACGGCGGCACCCGCGAGATCGGCCTGGCTCAGCCCGCGCGCGGCCCGCAGTGCGCGCAGCCGCTGTCCGAGCGTGGTCGCGGGCGTACTCACGAGATCTCCTTCACCGGCCGCGGGGCGCACAGGGGGACGGAATGGGCCATGCTATCCAGCCGCTCCGACAGCCGGTGCCCACGCCCGCCGCACGCCGGCCGGCCACCCACGGAGCCGGAGCGACCGTCAGGCTCGCTGCTTTCCGGCCCGCACCAGGCACCAGGCGCCGCCGCCGATGAGCACGAACGTCACCGAGCGGACAGCCAGGCTCCCCATCGGGCTGAGATCCTCGGCCAGCTGCCCGAAGCCCCCGGTCTGAATGATCCAGATCAGCACGCCGCCCAGAACGATCAAGGCGACACCGCCGACGCCCCAGGCAGCCCGGCCGGCCGCGCTCCGCTCGCTTCCCATCCTCAACTCACCTTCGCCACACAGGGGGTTCGGCCCCTGCCTCCACGCCACCGCCAGGCTACGTCTCCTCTCAGCGTCCAAGATCGTCCCGGGCATGAAAAAAGGCTCCCCGACCCGCGTTTCCGCAGGTCAGGGAGCCCCTGAGATGTGGAGCCTAGGAGATTCGAACTCCTGACATCTGCCTTGCAAAGGCAGCGCTCTACCAACTGAGCTAAGGCCCCGGATGAGGTGTTGCGGGACCAGAGTACCGGGTGGAACCGGGGATCTCGCAAAAGGATTGGGACTCCCGGTGAACGACCACTCTCCGTAAGATGCTCGACGAGGTTCGCACCCGTGAAGCGGCCTCAATGGGGAAGCGATGGGGAGACGCGCAATGGACACAGCACAGCAGGAAGCGACCGCCAGAGCCAGGGAGCTTCAGCGGAGCTGGTACGGGGAGCCACTGGGGGCGCTCTTCCGACGGCTGATAGACGACCTCGGGCTCAATCAGGCCCGGCTCGCCGCTGTTCTGGGGCTCTCGGCTCCCATGCTGTCGCAGCTGATGAGCGGGCAGCGGGCCAAGATCGGCAATCCGGCCGTGGTGCAGCGTGTCCAGGCACTCCAGGACCTGGCGGGGCAGGTCGCCGACGGCAGCGTGAGCGCCGTGGAGGCCACCGACCGGATGGAAGAGATCAAGAAGTCCCAGGGAGGCTCGGTGCTGACCAACACCGGCCAGACGACGTCCAGTTCGGGCGCCCCGACGGTACGCCGCGTGGTGCGCGAGATCCAGTCGCTGCTGCGTTCCGTGGCGGCCGCCGGCGACATCATCGACGCCGCCGACACCCTCGCCCCGGCCCACCCCGAGCTGGCAGAGTTCCTCCGGGTGTACGGCGCGGGGCGCACCGCCGAGGCGGTCTCGCACTACGAGTCGCACCAGAGCTGACACGGTCGGATCGATCCTGGGGGCATCGGGTGGGCGAGGTCTTCGCCGGTCGGTACGAGCTGGTCGACCCGGTCGGCCGGGGCGGGGCGGGAGCCGTCTGGCGCGCCTGGGACCGGCGCAGGCGCCGCTATGTGGCGGCGAAGGTGCTCCAGCAGAGCGATGCCCACACCCTGCTGCGGTTCGTCCGTGAGCAGGCCCTCAGGATCGACCACCCGCATGTGCTCGCACCGGCCAGCTGGGCCGCCGACGACGACCAGGTCCTGTTCACCATGGACCTGGTCTGCGGTGGCTCGCTGGCCCATCTGATCGGCGACTACGGGCCGTTGCCGCCCCGGTTCGTGTGCACCCTGCTCGACCAGCTCCTCGCCGGCCTCGCCGCGGTCCACGCGGAGGGCGTCGTGCACCGCGACATCAAACCGGCCAACATCCTTCTGGAGGCCACCGGAAGCGGCCGTCCGCATCTGCGGCTGTCCGACTTCGGCATCTCGATGCGCAAGGACGAGCCCCGCCTCACGGAGACCAACTACGTGGTGGGGACGCCTGGTTACTTCGCGCCGGAGCAGATGATGGGTGCCGAACCCGACTTCCCGGCCGACCTGTTCGCCGTCGGCCTGGTCGCGCTCTACCTCCTGGAGGGCAGCAAGCCGGACGCGCGGGCCCTCGTCGAGTACTTCGCCGCCCACGGCACTCCCGGCGCCCCTCAGGGCATCCCCGAGCCGCTCTGGCAGGTCCTTGCAGGACTGCTCCAGCCGAACCCGCAGAACCGGTTCCGCACGGCCACGGGGGCGCGCAAGGCGCTGGCATCGGCCGTGGAACTGCTGCCCGAGCAGGACCCGGACGAGGAACCCGTCGAAGTCTTCGACCAGATCGGCCCCCTGCCCCCCGGCTTCGCCGACGAGGGCCCCGAGAACCCGGCCCCGGCCCCGGCCCCGGAAGCGTCCGCCTCCTTAAGGAGGGAGGGCGTACAGCAGGGCGTAAAGCACCAGGACACACGGCAGCCGGGCGTGCACGGGGGCGCGCAGCAGGGGCGGCCCCAACAGAGTGGTCAGTCGCAGGAGTTCACGTCCGCCCCCGCGACATCCGGCCAGGCGCCCCCGCTCCCCGTCCCCGACACCATCCCCCCACCCCCGCGGCAGCCCCCCACCCCTCCCACTGCGGCCCCCGCGTACGTCCTTCCTCCGCAGTACGAGCAGACGCCGCCCACGCCCGCGACGACGCCGTACACGGCGCCATACCCCAATGCGGCCGTGCCGCCCCAAGTTCCCGTGCGGGGAACCTCTTTCGTGGGTTCCGCACCCCGGCCGCGGCCCGGGCCGCCCGCCAGGGTCGCGGTGCCGGTGCTCCTGGTGGCGCTGGTGTGTTTCGCGGTCGGGTTCTGGGCTCTGACGCAGACTTGAGGGCCCGCTACCAGGCGCTCGGCGGCCCGAAGCCCTGCGGACCCGGGGCGGCCGCGGACGCGCGCCTGCGGGCCACCAGCGTCCACACCGCGAGCCCGGCCACGAGCACCGTGCCCGTGCCGATTCCGAGGGCCGCGAGGAGTTTCATCGAGCTGTCACCGGCCTTCGCCCCGCCGCCCGCCCCGAAGTCGGGCGCGTGGCCCGCGTAAGCCGGACCGGACGTCGCCTCGCCCCGTACGGTCAGCCGCAGCGTCAGGTCGTACGGGGCGTCCCCGAAGGTCCGCCCCACCTCGGGGCTGAGGGAGACGGCCAGGTAGTAGGAGCCGCTGAGCCGCATCGCCGAGGTCTCGTCGCTGGTCGAGTAGCGGTTCTCGTAGGCGACCGGCGCGAGGGGGTCGAGCGCGGCCTCCTTCTGCTTTCCGTCGTACGGCGCCGACGCCCCGGAGACGAAGCCCCACGCGGGGTTGTAGAGCTGCAGGGAGAGGGCGGTGCCGATGTAGCCGTCCTTGGCGGACGCGAGGCTTCCCAGACCTCCGTCGGCGAAGAGTTGCCGGCCCCAGTCGAGCGGCACCCGGTAGAAGAGGGTCTCGCCCGGCCGGATGGTGTCCTTCCACTGCCCCGGGGACAGTGCGGTCGCGTCGTGGAAGCCGGTGCCGCCGTGGGCGCGGCGCGGGGTTCCGGTCTGCGGGGCCGGTGACGCGGAGGGCCAGCCGGAGGGCGCCGTGCTCGGCCCGGCCCCGCCGCGGGTGGGCTCGGTCGTGTAGCGCAGGTCGAGTCCCCAGTCGGACGGCGTGGAGGTCGTGTCGCTCTCGCGCTCGACCACCATGTAGTACGTGCCGGGCTTCTGACAGGTCGACAGGCTCTTGCGCAGGCCGCGATAGGCGTACGCGGCGATGGGGTGCGGGTACTGCGCCGAGCCGATCGAACGGCGCTGGGAGTCGCAGTCGTCGCCGTCGGCGTTCTCGAGCGACACCTTGATGGAGTCGCCGTAGGCGAGCTTCGCGCCTGCGGGCCCCGGCACGGCGACCGCGGAGGCATAGGCGTCGTTCTCGCCGTCCAGGATCAGCTGGAAATAGAGCTTGCCGCCGGGCTTGATGACCGACCTATAGGCGGTGTCGGGCTTCAGCACCGGCCCGTCGGTGTTGTTCGCACCCCCCGACACGTCCTGCACACCCTCGGGAAACCGGTACGAAGGCGGTTGCCCGGCCGCGTGCACGGGTCCCGGCGCCGCAAGGAGCGCGCCGAGCGCGGCCACCGCCGCCCCGATCCTTTGTGCCGCCCGCCGGGACCTGCTGTGCCTCGTCCTCACGTCGCCCCGCCCCACCTTTGCCCTCGCAAGTCAACTATTTGCTCACGTGAACTCAACAGCGCCCGGGGCATCCCCCGGGACAGCACGAAGCCCCGGCCACCTCAGTGGCCGGGGCTTCGCAACCGGGTCTTTCGGTCTCACACACCCGAACCTGCGGGCACGGAGTCGGTCGCCTCCGTCCACAGATCCTGCTCGGCGCGATCCGCCTGGATCTGGCGGTACACGAGGAGCCCGCCGATGGCGGCCAGTGCGACCAGGAGAAGCTTCTTCACCGCGCGACCTCGTCTTTCCTTGACGTAAGGGACCTCTGCCGCCCGACTATACACACCGATCGATATCAATCGGTGATGCTCCATCCGTGTGTAGTTCATCGGAACATCCACCGATACGGTGCGTCGCTCCTCGCCTCCCGGATGCCCCCCGCACATCATCGGATACAACGCAATTCGGGCAACCCATCAGCACACGCTGTTTACGGAAGAAGCGAGGACGTCATGGCAACCAGCAAGCTCACGACCTGGTGGACCGCACTCATCGGGGCGCTCGTCGCCCTTCTCGCCTCCCTCGGCCTGGCCGGCCAGGCCACCGCCGCCGCTCCCGCGGCTTCCGTACCGCAGCACAACGCGACGTACAACCGCAGCGAACCGGACATCCCCGTTGCGCCGACCGTGCACTGGGCCGTGCCCTCGGCGTCCGCCCTGCCGCCCACCATGAAGCAGCGCATCCGCGCCGAGGCCCATGGCGCCTCGCCCTCCTCGCGCCACCGCGCCGACGACCGCGACTCGGCCGACGACCCGGCCTACGACCCGTCGATGCCCGGCGGCGACACCGGCGTGGTGGCGCCGGACAGCCCGGCGACATCCGGCGGCGACACGGCCGCCGAGGGCCCCGACGACTCGGCCAGGGGCGACGGCCCCTCCCGCTGACCCACCCCGCTCCGCCCGAGCTGCGAGCCCGGCAACTCCCCCGAGTTGCCGGGCTCTTCGGCGTCCTGGGGGCCCTGCGCCGTACGGACACCCCGCTGTCCCCGGTCCGGCACCCGGGGCCCGCTTGTCCCCGGCCGACGCCCGGGACCTTCGCCCTGCGCCACCCAGCACACCTGGGGCCCGCCTGCCTTCGCCGTGCCACCCGGCGCACCCGAGGCCCTGGACACCACAGCCGTACGGCCTCCGCAAACGCCGAAGACCCCCGGGCTTTCGCCTCGGGGGTCTTCGTCACTGTGGGGCTAACAGGATTTGAACCTGTGGCCTCATCCTTATCAGGGATGCGCTCTAACCAACTGAGCTATAGCCCCGCCGCGCTTTGCGGGATGTCCCGCGCGCTGACCTCTGAAGATTAGCGCACGGGACGGCCAGTCCCAAAATCGATAGCCGAGCGGCTGTGAACTGCGGCTACTCGTCCTCGGCGAGCGTGAGCTCGATACCGCCCACGAAACCGGCCGAGAGGTTGTAGATGAACGCGCCGAGCGTCGCGAGCGCCGTGGCGAGCACCACGTCGATCACCGCGATGACGGACGTGAAGAGCAGCACCCGCGGCAGCGACAGGAACGACTGGAGGTCGAAGCCGTTGGACTCGTTCGAGCCCGTGGCCTCGCTGATCGTGCCGCCGACCGTGGAGAACACGCCCATGGCGTCCATGACCATCCACAGCACCGCGGCCGCGATCACCGTGCAGATGCCGAGCGCGATGGACAGCAGGAAGCTGACCTTCATCACCGACCACGGGTCGGCCTTGGACACCCGCAGGCGCGCCTTGCGCGTGCGGGGCGCCGTACGCGCCCCGGTACGCGGCCGGCGCGCACCCTCGGCGCCACGCTGCGGCGCGGGGTAGGCCTGCGGCGGGTGATAGGGCTGCTGCTGCCCGCCGATCGGCTTCTCACGCTCGCCGGGCAGCGCCCCGGCCTCGTACTCCGCCCGGCCCTGAGGGCCCCGGGTGTCCGTCACCGTTACCCCCTGGGAGTCCGCGGCAGGGCCACGGGCACCGTTCGCTCCGGAAGCGGCCGCTCCGGCGCCCGTGGCTCCACTCACGCTTTACTCCTCGTGCTCCCCGGCCGAGGGCTGGGCGCCCTCGGCAGCAGCCTCGGCAGTAGCGCCCTCGGCGTCGTCGGCCCCGTCGACCTCTTCGGCCTCGCTGCCCGCCTCGGCGTTACGGGCGATGCCGACGACGGCATCGCGCTTGCCCAGGTTGATCAGTTGGACGCCCATGGTGTCACGGCCCGTCTCCCTGACCTCGTTGACTCGCGTACGAATCACACCGCCGCCGAGCGTGATGGCGAGGATTTCATCCGTCTCCTCGACCACCAGCGCGCCGACCAGCGAGCCCCGGTCCTCCACGATCTTGGCGGCCTTGATGCCGAGGCCGCCGCGACCCTGGACGCGGTACTCGTCGACGGGGGTGCGCTTCGCGTACCCGCCATCGGTTGCGGTGAAGACGAACGTACCGGGCCGGACGACATTCATCGAGAGCAGTTCGTCTCCCTCGCGGAAACTCATCCCCTTGACGCCGGATGTCGCGCGGCCCATCGGACGCAGCGCGTCGTCCGTCGCCGTGAAGCGGATGGACTGCGCCTTCTTGCTGACGAGCAGCAGATCGTCCTCGGCCGACACGAGCTCCGCGCCGATCAGTTCGTCGTCGCCGCCGTCCGCGGTCTCCCGCAGATTGATGGCGATGACACCACCCGAACGGGGCGAGTCGTAATCCTTCAACGGCGTCTTCTTCACCAGGCCGGCCTTGGTGGCCAGGATCAGATAGGGCGCCGCGTCGTAGTCGCGGATCGCGAGGATCTGGGCGATCTTCTCGTCCGGCTGGAACGCCAGCAGGTTGGCGACGTGCTGGCCGCGCGCGTCACGTCCGGCGTCCGGCAGCTCGTACGCCTTGGCCCGGTAGACACGGCCCTTGTTGGTGAAGAACAGCAGCCAGTGGTGCGTGGTGGACACGAAGAAGTGGTCGACGATGTCGTCCTGCTTCAGCTTGGTGCCGCGTACGCCCTTGCCGCCGCGCTTCTGCGAGCGGTAGTCCTCGGTCTTGGTGCGCTTGACATAGCCGCCGTTGGTGATGGTGACGACGATGTCCTCTTCGGCGATCAGGTCCTCGATGGACATGTCGCCGTCGAACGGCACCAGGGCCGAGCGCCGGTCGTCACCGAACTTGTCGACGATCGCGGCCAGTTCCTCGCTGACGATCGCCCGCTGCTTCTCGGGCGAGGCGAGGATCGCGTTGTACTCGTTGATCTTCGCCTGGAGCTCGTCGTGCTCGGCGACGATCTTCTGGCGCTCCAAGGCGGCGAGGCGGCGCAGCTGCATCTCGAGGATGGCGTTGGCCTGGATCTCGTCGATGGAGAGCAGGCCCATCAGGCCCTCGCGCGCGACGTCGACCGTGTCGCTGCGCCGGATCAGCGCGATGACCTCGTCGATCGCGTCGAGCGCCTTGAGCAGGCCGCGCAGGATGTGGGCCCGCTCCTCGGCCTTGCGCAGCCGGAACTTCGTACGCCGGACGATGACCTCGATCTGGTGCGTCACCCAGTGGCGGATGAACGCGTCGATCGAGAGCGTGCGCGGCACGCCGTCGACCAGCGCCAGCATGTTGGCGCCGAAGTTGGTCTGCAGGTCGGTGTGCTTGTACAGGTTGTTCAGGACGACCTTGGCGACCGCGTCCCGCTTCAGGACGATCACCAGGCGCTGGCCGGTGCGCGAGGAGGTCTCGTCGCGGACGTCCGCGATGCCGCCGACCTTGCCGTCCTTGACCAGGTCGGCGATCTTCTGCGCGAGGTTGTCCGGGTTGACCTGGTAGGGCAGCTCCGTGACCACCAGGCACTGGCGGTTCTGGATCTCCTCGACCGCGACGACCGCCCGCATCGTGATGGAGCCGCGCCCGGTGCGGTACGCCTCCTCGATGCCCTTGCGGCCCACGACCAGCGCGCCGGTCGGGAAGTCGGGGCCCTTGATGCGCTCGATCAGCGCGTCCAGGAGCTCCTCGTGGGAGGCCTCCGGGTTCGCCAGGTACCACTGGGCGCCCTCGGCGACCTCGCGCAGGTTGTGCGGCGGGATGTTGGTGGCCATGCCCACCGCGATGCCGGCCGAGCCGTTGACCAGGAGGTTCGGGAAGCGCGCCGGCAGGACCGTCGGCTCCTGGTTGCGGCCGTCGTAGTTGTCCTGGAAGTCGACGGTCTCCTCGTCGATGTCCCGGACCATCTCCATGGCCAGCGGCATCAGCTTGCACTCGGTGTACCGCATGGCGGCGGCCGGGTCGTTGCCGGGGGAGCCGAAGTTGCCGTTGGAGTCCACCAGCGGCATGCGCATCGACCAGTGCTGGGCGAGGCGCACGAGGGCGTCGTAGATCGAGGTGTCGCCGTGCGGGTGGTACGTACCCATGACGTCACCGACGACGCGGGCGCACTTGTAGAAGCCCTTCTCGGGCCGGTACCCGCCGTCGTACATGGCGTACAGGACGCGGCGGTGGACGGGCTTCAGACCGTCCCGTACGTCCGGCAGCGCACGCGAGACGATGACGGACATCGCGTAGTCGAGGTAGGAGCGCTGCATCTCCGTTTCGAGCCCGACGGGCTCGATGCGCAGAACAGGCTCTTCCTCGGTGGCTTCAGTGGGCGTAGGAGTGTTCTCGTCGGCCATTGCTGGTTCTCAAGTCCTTTCGAAGCGGTCAGCGACAGACCGAGTCAGATGTCGAGGAAGCGGACGTCCCGCGCGTTGCGCTGGATGAACGAGCGGCGTGCCTCGACGTCCTCGCCCATCAGCACCGAGAACAGGTCGTCGGCCTGGGCCGCGTCGTCAAGGGTGACCTGGCCGAGCACCCGGTGCTCGGTGTCCATGGTGGTGACGCGCAGCTCCTCGGCGTTCATCTCGCCCAGACCCTTGAAGCGCTGGATCGAGTCCTCGCGGATCCGCTTGCCGTTCTGCTTGCCGAGCTCCACGAGCGCGTCGCGCTCCCGGTCCGAGTACGCGTACTCGAAGTCGTCCCGGCCCCACTTGATCTTGTAGAGCGGCGGGCGCGACAGGTAGACATGCCCGGCCTCGACCAGCGGCCGCATGAAGCGGAACAGGAAGGTCAGCAGCAGGGTGTTGATGTGCTGGCCGTCGACGTCGGCGTCCGCCATCAGGATGATCTTGTGATAGCGGAGCTTCTCGATGTCGAAGTCCTCGTGGACCCCGGTACCGAACGCCGAGATCAGCGCCTGGACCTCGGTGTTCTGCAGGATCTTGTCGATCCGCGCCTTCTCGACGTTCAGGATCTTGCCTCGGATGGGCAGGATCGCCTGGTACATCGGGTTGCGGCCGGACTTCGCCGAACCACCGGCGGAGTCACCCTCGACGATGAAGATCTCGCACTTGGTGGGGTCGTTGGACTGGCAGTCCGAGAGCTTGCCGGGCAGCGACGCCGATTCCAGAAGCCCCTTGCGGCGGGTCAGGTCACGCGCCTTGCGGGCGGCGACGCGGGCCGTCTGCGCCTGGATGGACTTGCGGATGATGTCCGCGGCCTCGTTGGGGTTGCGGTCGAACCAGTCGGTGAGGTGCTCGTGCACCACCTTCTGGACGAACGTCTTCGCCTCGGTGTTGCCCAGCTTGGTCTTGGTCTGGCCCTCGAACTGCGGCTCGCCCAGCTTGACGGAGATGATCGCCGTCAGACCCTCGCGGATATCCTCGCCCGAGAGGTTGTCGTCCTTCTCGCGCAGCAGCTTCTTGTCCCGGGCGTACCGGTTGACCAGGCCCGTGAGCGCGGCGCGGAATCCCTCCTCATGCGTACCCCCCTCATGCGTGTGGATGGTGTTCGCAAAGGAGTAAACGCCCTCGCTGTACTGAGAGTTCCACTGCATCGCGATCTCGGCCGAGAGAAGTCGCTCCTTGTCCTCGGCGTCGATGTCGATCACGGTCGGGTGGATCAGCTCGCCCTTGCGCGAGTTGAGGTACTTCACGAAGTCGACGATGCCGCCCTCGTAGAAGTACGTCACCGACAGGGGCTGCTGCTCCTCGGCCTCCTCCGCGGAGTCCGCGCCCGAGACCGCCTTCGCCGACTCGCGCTCGTCGGTCAGCTTGATCGTCAGGCCCTTGTTGAGGAAGGCCATCTCCTGGAAACGCCGCGACAGCGTCTCGAAGGAGTACTCGGTGGTCTCGAAGATGTCGCCGTCGGCCCAGAAGGTGACCGAGGTGCCGGTCTCCTCGATGGCCTCGTGCCGGGCGAGCGGCGCCGTCGGGACACCCAGCTTGTAGTCCTGCGTCCAGCGGTGGCCGTCGGTCTTGACCTCGACCGCGACCTTCGTGGACAGCGCGTTCACGACGGACACACCCACGCCGTGGAGACCGCCGGAGACGGCGTAACCGCCGCCGCCGAACTTGCCGCCCGCGTGGAGGACGGTGAGGACGACCTCGACGGCGGGCTTCCCCTCGGAGGGAACGATGCCCACGGGGATGCCGCGGCCGTTGTCGACGACGCGTACGCCGCCGTCGGACAGGATCGTGACGTCGATCGTGTCCGCGTGACCGGCCAGCGCCTCGTCGACCGAGTTGTCGACGACCTCGTACACGAGGTGGTGCAGACCCCGCTCACCGGTCGAGCCGATGTACATGCCGGGTCGCTTGCGGACCGCGTCCAGACCTTCGAGGACAGTGATCGCGCTGGCGTCGTACGAGGCGGTGACCTCGCCGTTCTCGCCGACGGCAGTGGACGGGGAGTTCTCGTTGGGGTTGCCGGAATCGGCCACGAAGCGCCCTTTCTGGCACAGCACAAGCCTTCCCCTGTACAGGCAGGAGCGGCTGCGTCGTTCAGCGATGGTCAGCGTCGGGCGTTGCCGAGGGGGCAAGCGTCCGACCGCGTCTTTCGGTGGGTCCCGCGAGGACGGCGGGATTATTGACCAGTCTACCGGTAGCGCCGACATGAATGGGGGTTTGCCGGTACCTGAGTCCGCATGTGCCGCCCTGAGCGGGCGCCGACCGACTCCCCATATTCGGGGAGGGGCCCCAAGAGCCTCACACGGGCTTTCAGCGCTTCGGCCTGTCAACCTCCGACTACCGTGAGGGACGCCTCATGTTCCCCACCGGTTTCCAGAGCCCTCTCGCACCCCGTTTTCGCACGTCACAGGGGGTGCCAGGGAGGGGCGTGGGAGAGGTCCGGGAAGCGCGAACGCCCGCCTCCTGGGGAGGAGGGCGTTACGCCCTCCTTCAAAGAGGCGGGCGCGATCCTTGAAGACGTGGGCGTGAAGAGGCCCGGCCGGCCGCGGGCACGCGGGGGCGGCTCACCCGTAGGTGTCGCCGGGCCCGGTGCTCCCGGGCGCGCGCAGCTTGCCGTAGCGCTGCGGCGGCCCGCTGGGGCCGTAGACCTTGATCAGCCGGACCGTGCCGTGGCCCAGGTCGGCGTTGATGCGCGCCACCAGCTGGGGCGCGAGCAGTCGCAGCTGCGTCGCCCAGGACGTCGAGTCGCACCGCACGACGAGGATCCCCTCCTCGGCGTCGTGCGGGCCGGGCTCCGTGTGCTTGGCGAGCTCCTCGCCGACGATCTCCGGCCAGCGGCCGAGCACTCCGGCCACCGCGGTCGGCGTCTCCCAGGCCTTCTCCCTGATCAGCCCGTTGATCGCGGAGCCGAGCGGCAGCGGATCGCGGCCGTCCGCGCGGGCGCCCGAGCGCAGCCCGCCCCGCCGGGCCTGCTTCTTGTCCTGCGCGGCCTGGCCCCGCGCCCTGGCCTGCTCCTTGGCCGCGCGCAGCGCGACCCGCGCCAGGTCGATGCCGGAGGCCTCGGGCACCTTCGGCTGCTCGGCCGGTCCGGATTCCTCGCTCATACCCGCGTCACCTCGCCCGCCGCGACCTCGTACCGGACGCCCGCGAGGATCCCCGGAACGTCGTCGTCCACCGCGGCCGTCACCAGGACCTGCTCGCCCGGAGCCACCAGCTCCGCGAGCCGCTCACGGCGCCTGGCGTCCAGCTCCGCGAACACGTCGTCGAGCACGAGCACCGGCTCGTTGCCCTCGGCCCGCAGCAGGTCGTACGAGGCGAGCCGCAGTGCGAGGGCGTACGACCAGGACTCGCCGTGGCTCGCGTACCCCTTCGCCGGCAGCTCGCCCAGGCGCAGCACCAGGTCGTCGCGGTGCGGCCCCGCCAGCGTCACTCCGCGCTCGATCTCCTGCTTGCGTACGTCCGCGAAAGCCTCGATGAGCTGGCCGTACAGCTCCTCACGGGTGTGCCCGTCGCCGGGTGCGGACGGCTTGTACTCGAGGGCCAACGGACCGCCGCCCGGGGCGAGCTGCTCGTACGCCTTGTCCGCGAGGGGCTGGAGCGCGGCGATGAGGTCGAGGCGCTGGGCCAGGAGCTCGGCGCCGGCCTGGGCCAGGTGCTGGTCCCACACGTCGAGGGTGGACAGGTCCATGCCACGGCCGCCGTGCCGGCGCGCCATCGCGGCGGACTTCAGGAGGGTGTTGCGCTGCTTGAGCACCCGGTCGTAGTCGGACCGTACGGCCGCCATCCGCGGCGAGCGTGCGGTGATCAGCTCGTCGAGGAACCGGCGCCGCTCCCCGGGGTCGCCCTTGACCAGCGCCAGGTCCTCCGGCGCGAACAGCACGGTGCGTACGATCCCCAGCACATCGCGCGGCCTGACCTGCGAGGACCTGTTGATGCGGGCCCGGTTGGCGCGGCCCGGGTTCAGTTCGAGCTCGATCAGCTGGGAGCGCTCGCCCTGGGTGACGGCGGCGCGGATCACGGCGCGCTCGGCCCCCATGCGCACCAGCGGCGCGTCCGAGGACACGCGGTGGCTGCCGAGCGAGGCGAGATAGCCCACGGCCTCGACGAGGTTGGTCTTGCCCTGCCCGTTCGCCCCCACGAAAGCGGTGACGCCCGGATCGAGCGGAACCTCGACCCGGGCGTACGAGCGGAAGTCGGCCAGCGAGAGATGCGTGACGTGCATGGTGTCGCCGACCTCCCCCGGCTTACCTACTGCTCTGTACAGCTACTTGGACTCGACCGCGTGGCCGCCGAACTGGTTGCGCAGCGCGGCGATCATCTTCATCTGCGGGGAGTCGTCCTGCCGGGACGCGAAGCGCGCGAACAGCGAAGCGGTGATCGCGGGCAGCGGAACGGCGTTGTCGATGGCGGCCTCCACGGTCCACCGGCCCTCGCCGGAGTCCTGCGCGAAGCCCTTGAGCTTGTCGAGGTGCTCGTCGTCGTCCAGGGCGTTGACGGCCAGGTCGAGCAGCCAGGAACGGATGACCGTGCCCTCCTGCCAGCTGCGGAAGACCTCGCGCACATCGGTGACCGAGTTGACCTTCTCCAGGAGCTCCCAGCCCTCGGCGTAGGCCTGCATCATGGCGTACTCGATGCCGTTGTGGACCATCTTCGAGAAGTGGCCGGCGCCGACCTTGCCCGCGTGCACCGCGCCGAAGTCGCCCTCGGGCTTCAGCGCGTTGAAGATCGGCTGGACCTTCGCGATGTTCTCGGCGTCGCCGCCGTACATCAGCGCGTAGCCGTTCTCCAGGCCCCAGACGCCGCCGGAGACGCCGCAGTCGACGAAGCCGATGCCCTTGATGCCCAGCTCGACGGCGTGCTTCTCGTCGTCCGTCCAGCGGGAGTTGCCGCCGTCCACCACGATGTCGCCGGGCGACAGGAGCTCGGCGAGCTCGTCGATGGTGGACTGCGTCGCGGCGCCCGCCGGGACCATCACCCACACGACCCGCGGGCCCTTGAGACTGTCCACAAGCTCCTTGAGGCTGTGGACATCGGCGACGTCCGGGTTGCGGTCGTAACCGATGACGGTGTGGCCTGCGCGGCGGATGCGCTCGCGCATGTTGCCGCCCATCTTGCCGAGGCCGACGAGACCGAGCTCCATCACATGATCCTTTGACGTTGTGGCGTTTTCGTACCCGCGTCCGAGCCTACGCCGGGGCCTTGGTACACACCTGCGGGGTCAGCCGCTCAGACGTACGCCCCGGGAGGCCCGGGGCGTACGTGTTCAAGCCACTCAGCCGGAGAGGCGCACCGGCATGATCAGGTACTTGTACGCGTCGTCCGCCTCGGCGTCCAGGGCGGGCTTGCCGCTGAGCAGCGCCGGCTTGGTCGAGGTGGTGAACGCGAGCTGGGCGACCGGCGAGTCGATGGCGCTCAGGCCGTCGAGCAGGAACGTCGGGTTGAAGGCGATCGAGATGTCGTCGCCCTCCAGGTTGGCGTCGACCCTTTCCACAGCCTGTGCGTCGTCGCTGGAACCGGCCTCCAGGATGAGGACGCCCTGCTCGAAGCTCAGCCGCACCGGGGTGTTGCGCTCGGCCACCAGGGACACGCGCTTGACGGCCTCGACGAACGGAGCGGTCTCGATCACCGCGACCGAGTTGAACTCGGTGGGGAAAAGAGTCCGGTACTTCGGCAGGTCGCCCTCGAGAAGGCGTGTGGTCGTGCGACGGCCGGCGCCCTCGAAGCCGATCAGGCCCTCACCGGCACCGGAGCCCGACAGCGCCAGGGTGACCGTGTCGCCGCTCGTGAGGGCCTTGGCGGTGTCCAGGAGCGTCTTGGCGGGCACCAGGGCGACCGCGGAGGCCTCCGGGTTCTCCGGCTTCCACAGGAACTCGCGGACCGCGAAGCGGTAGCGGTCGGTGGAGGCCAGGGTGACCGTGTCGCCCTCGATCTCGATGCGCACACCGGTCAGGACGGGCAGCGTGTCGTCGCGGCCGGCCGCGATGGCGACCTGGGCGGCGGCGGAGGCGAAGACCTCACCGGGAACGGTGCCCGTGGCGGTCGGCATCTGCGGCAGCGCCGGGTACTCCTCCACAGGAAGGGTGTGGAGTGTGAATCGCGAGGAGCCGCAGACCACGGTCGCCCGTACACCGTCTGTGGAAATCTCCACCGGGCGGTTGGGCAGAGCGCGGCAGATGTCGGCGAGAAGGCGGCCGGAGACGAGCACCGTGCCGTCCTCGTCGACCTCGGCGTCCACCGAGACCCGCGCCGAGACCTCGTAGTCGAAGCTGGAGAAGCTGAGCGCGCCGTCCTCCGCCTTCAGAAGAAGGCCCGCGAGTACGGGCGCGGGCGGACGGGCCGGGAGGCTGCGGGCCACCCAGGCCACCGCCTCCGCGAGTACATCGCGCTCCACCCGGATCTTCACCGGAACCGCCTCCTGCTGTTGCTGGCTCGCCCTGCTGGCTTTCGTCGTCGGCTGTATCGCCGGGGACCAGTCTGACGTACGCCGCTGACAGTCGGTGCGAGTCGGGGTCAAGTCGCGTCGAGCGGCGCCAGGAGCTCCGGCGGCCAGTTGTGCACAGGCCCCACTTCGAAACGGATTCCGAGCTAACTCTATGTGGGAGTAGTAGTAGGGGCTGTGGAAACCGTGGATAACCCCGTTTGCGCAGGTCACACCCACTTTTTTGTCCACCGCCCCTGTGGGTGGAGCCGGTGGACAACTCATGGTTTCTGTGGACGCCCGAAAGTTCTGCACATCCCATGCACAGGGCAGGGGTACTTCTCCCCAACGCTGTCCCCAGCTTTACCCAGGTTCCCCACAGGCCAACCCGTCCCCTTCGTGTGACGGCTTTCACTCGGTCCGGTGATCCCGGGTGTTTCGTTGCCGAACAGTGGACAGTGCTGTGGAGAAGCTGGGGACAACGGATCAAGACCTGTGGGCCGCCGGTGGACAACTGAATCCACAGACTGTGGACAGAGGATTCGTCCACAAGCTGTGGAGCGGGGATGCCCACAAATCCACAGGCTGTTGACCTGGGGTGATGGAGTATCAGCCGCCGCGCCTGTGGAAGCAATCTGGACAACTCCACAGTCCCCAGGGTGTGGACGGAGGAAAGTCCCCAGATCTGTGGAGAACCGCCTCTGACCAGCCGGTATTCGAACGCCGGAGGCGCTGCCGGACTCGTACACACGCTTCCTTCGGCGTCGTACGCACGTATTGAGGGGCCTCGCGGAGGCGTTTCGGAGGCCTCTCAGGTGTCCGGTCGGGCTCGGACGGAGGGCCGGACCGAATGCCGGACTGGGGGCCGGACCGGGGGCTGGGAACGCCGAAGGGCGCCCGGAGAATGGATCCCCGGGCGCCCTTGTGGGTGTCCGTACCGGCTTCGTCAGCCGTTCTTGATGCGGTTGGTGAGCTCGGTGACCTGGTTGTAGATGGAGCGGCGCTCGGCCATCAGCGCCCGGATCTTGCGGTCGGCGTGCATCACCGTCGTATGGTCGCGTCCGCCGAACTGGGCCCCGATCTTGGGCAGGGAGAGGTCGGTGAGCTCGCGGCACAGGTACATGGCGATCTGGCGGGCCGTCACCAGGACGCGGCTGCGCGAGGAGCCGCAGAGGTCCTCCACCGTCAGACCGAAGTAGTCGGCGGTCGCCGCCATGATGGCGCTCGCGGTGATCTCGGGCGCCGAGTCCTCGCCGCCGGGGATCAGGTCCTTGAGCACGATCTCGGTGAGCCCCAGGTCCACCGGCTGCCGGTTCAGCGAGGCGAACGCCGTCACCCGGATCAGCGCGCCCTCCAGCTCGCGGATGTTCCGCGAGATGCGGGACGCGATGAACTCCAGCACCTCCGGCGGGGCGTTGAGCTGCTCCTGCACCGCCTTCTTACGGAGGATCGCGATACGCGTCTCCAGCTCGGGCGGCTGCACATCGGTGGTGAGGCCCCACTCGAAACGGTTCCGCAGCCGGTCCTCCAGGGTCATCAGCTGCTTGGGCGGCCGGTCCGAGGACAGCACGATCTGCTTGTTGGCGTTGTGGAGCGTGTTGAAGGTGTGGAAGAACTCCTCCTGCGTCGACTCCTTGCTCGCCAGGAACTGGATGTCGTCGACCAGCAGGATGTCGACATCGCGGTAGCGCTTGCGGAAGGTGTCGCCCTTGCCGTCGCGGATCGAGTTGATGAACTCGTTGGTGAACTCCTCGGAGCTCACGTACCGCACCCGGGTGCCGGGGTACAGGCTGCGGGCGTAGTGCCCGATCGCGTGCAGCAGATGGGTCTTGCCCAGGCCCGACTCCCCATAGATGAAGAGGGGGTTGTACGCCTTCGCCGGCGCCTCGGCGACCGCCACGGCCGCGGCGTGCGCGAACCGGTTCGACGAGCCGATGACGAAGGTGTCGAAGAGGTACTTCGGGTTCAGCCGCGCATGCGGCTCGCCCGGGCCGCCCTGCGCGGGCGCCCCGCCGGACGGGGACGGCGCGAGGTGGCCGGAGCCGCCGCGCTGCGGGGGCTGCGCGTCCGGCAGCTCACGCCGCTCGGACCGCTGCTCATGGCGCTGCTGCTCGAATGGCTGTGCCTTGGGCTGGTCGTAGGAGGGGCGGCCCTGCTCGTACTGGCCGCGGTCCTGGTCGTACTGACCGCGCTCGGGCAGCTGCTGCGGGCGGTAGTCGTGCTGGGGCTGCTGCGGGCGGGCGCCGCCGTAGGGCTCGCGCCACTGCTCGCCCGAGGCGTCCCGGTCCTGGAAGCCGCCGAGGCGGGGCTGCTGCCAGAGGTCCTCCTGGGCGCGCGGCCAGGAGCCCGGCTCGGAGCGCTGCTGGTACTCGCCGGGGTAGGCGGGGCGCGCGGTGGGCAGGCCGTCGTCGGCGGGCCGGGCGTAGGGGTCGTCCTGGTAGCGCGGCTGCTGCTGTTGCTGCGAGGGCTGCTGCGGGGCGGGCGGCGTGGGCTCGCCCACCGAGTCGTCGACGGTGATCGCGATCCGGATGGTGCGGCCGCACTCCCGGCTCAGCGTTTCACTGATCAGGGGGGCGAGCCGGCCCTCCAGGACGCGCTTGCCCCACTCGTTGGGCACGGCGAGCAGCGCGGTGTCCGCCACCAGCGCGAGCGGCTGGCAGCGCTCGATCCACTGCTTGTCCTTGGGCTCGATGCCCTGCTGCCCCTCCCCGAGGAGATGCTCCAGCACTCGTGGCCACACTGCGGCAAGATCGGCAGGTACGTCAGCCACAGGGCACGCTCTCTCGCAGGTCCCACGAATGTGTGGTTCTCGGGACGGGATGGGTTGGCACAGACAGACAGGCAAGGACAGATGGGGAAAAGATTCGGAGTTCAGCCACGGTAGTCGGGCCCACTGATGTGGTTCAAGTTGTTGTCCACAGCCTGTGCATACCGGGGCCCGGTCGGACGCCGGTTTGACCGGATGGCGTAGCCGCGCGTACCGTAACCAGGTCGAGTTGTCGATGGCTGCTGCCGCCTGCCTCCGATGGGCAAAGATCACGATCTGTGATCGTGAAGCGGTGCACACGGGCGTATACGCGAGCTACTCGTGGGCGCACGGTGACAGCCAGGCGATGTCCCGCCGCCAACGAATCATTTCTGGAGCCCCCGAGTGAGCAAGCGCACCTTCCAGCCGAACAACCGTCGCCGCGCCAAGACCCACGGCTTCCGCCTGCGGATGCGTACCCGCGCTGGCCGCGCGATTCTCGCGAACCGCCGTGGCAAGGGTCGCGCCAGCCTGTCCGCGTAAATCAGCTAACAGGTCATGACGTGCTGCCTACCGAGAATCGGCTGAGGCGGCGCGAGGACTTCGCGACCGCGGTACGCCGAGGACGCCGGGCCGGCCGCCCGCTCCTCGTCGTCCATCTACGCAGCGGTACAACGGACCCGCATGCGCCTGGGGAGAGCGCTCCCCCGACGCGTGCGGGTTTCGTTGTCAGCAAGGCCGTCGGCGTGGCTGTCGTCCGCAACCTGGTGAAGCGCAGGCTTCGCCATCTCATGCGCGAACGGCTGCCCCAGTTGCCCCCCGGTAGCCTGGTGGTCGTACGGGCATTGCCCGGTGCGGGCGATGCAGACCATGCACAGCTGGCCCGAGACCTGGACGCCGCCCTCGCGCGGCTGCTGGGAGGGGGCGCGCGATGAAGTACCCGCTGCTGGCCCTGATCAAGCTGTACCAGTGGACGATCAGCCCACTTCTGGGGCCCGTCTGCAGGTACTACCCGTCGTGTTCCCACTATGGATATACGGCGATCGACCGGCACGGTGCCGTCAAAGGCACAGCCCTGACCGCCTGGCGCATTCTGCGGTGCAATCCGTGGTCGCCGGGCGGTGTGGACTACGTACCGGAGCGCAAGCGACCTCGATGGCACGAGGCGCTGCGCGCTGCCTGGCGCGGCGACAAGGGCGGGCAGTCCGCCGCTGAGACCGAGACAAGCCCGGCCGCAGAGACCCCGCCCAATGCTCAAGGAGCCTGATTAGTGGACACGATTGCCAGTCTGTTCAGCTTCATCACCTGGCCTGTTTCCTGGGTCATCGTCCAGTTCCACAAGTTGTACGGCGCGATCTTCGGGCCGGACACGGGTTGGGCCTGGGGCCTGTCGATCGTGTCCCTTGTGGTGCTGATCCGTATCTGCCTGATCCCGCTCTTCGTGAAGCAGATCAAGTCGACCCGGAACATGCAGGCGCTCCAGCCGAAGATGAAGGCGATCCAGGAGCGGTACAAGAGCGACAAGCAGCGTCAGTCCGAAGAGATGATGAAGCTGTACAAGGAGACGGGCACCAACCCGCTCTCCTCGTGCCTTCCGATCCTCGCTCAGTCGCCGTTCTTCTTCGCGCTCTACCACGTGCTCGCCGGCATCGCCAACGGCAAGACCATCGGCGTCATCAACCAGCCGCTGCTCGAGAGCGCCCAGAAGGCCCACATCGTCGGTGCCCCGCTGGCCGCGAAGTTCATGGACAGCGCCTCGAAGGTCGAGAGCCTCGGCGCGACGCTGACCGACGTCCGCGTCGTCACCGCGATCATGATCGTGCTGATGTCGGCCTCGCAGTTCTTCACCCAGCGCCAGCTGATGACGAAGAACGTCGACCTCACGGTCAAGACGCCGTTCATGCAGCAGCAGAAGATGCTGATGTACGTCTTCCCCGTCATGTTCGCCGTGATGGGCATCAACTTCCCCGTCGGTGTCCTCGTCTACTGGCTGACCACCAACGTGTGGACCATGGGCCAGCAGATGTACGTCATCAACCAGAACCCGACGCCGGGTTCCAAGGCCCAGGCGCACTACCTGGACCGCCTGGTCAAGAGCGTTTCCGCGCACGGCGAGGTCCGCGGCAAGCGGCGCCGCGCCGTCGTCCAGGCCATCGTGGCCAAGGGCCCGGACCGCAACGACAACGAGCGCAAGTTCGTCACCACGCTCTCCAAGCAGGGCTTCGCGGCCCAGGCGGACGGCTCCGTGGTGAAGAGCGACACGGCGGCCGCAGAGGCCGAGGGCGCGGCGGCTCCCAAGCGCCAGCAGCCCAAGCGGCAGACCAAGGCGCAGCGGCAGTCGGGCGCGGCTCAGCAGGACGACGCGGCCGCGAAGCCCTCGCTGTCGAAGGACTCCTCCGAGACCCCGGACGCGGTCGAGAAGAAGGCCGAGCCGCAGGACGCCAAGCCCAAGCAGGATGCCAAGCCGAAGCAGGGCAAGCCCACCGCCGGCCAGGCACGAGCCAAGTCGGGTCAGCGCAAGGGTCAGCAGCGGCCCAAGCACCCGTCCAAGAAGTAAGAAGGAGTCCATCCGTGACGGAAGGCACCACCTCCCCGGCCGCTGAGGGCGTCGACACCCTCTCCCGCCTGGAGCAGGAAGGGGAGATCGCCGCCGATTACCTCGAGGGCCTGCTCGACATCGCCGACCTCGACGGCGACATCGACATGGACGTCGAGGCGGACCGGGCCGCGGTCTCGATCATCAGTGACAGCAGCAGCCGTGACCTGCAGAAGCTCGTCGGCCGGGACGGCGAGGTGCTGGAGGCGCTTCAGGAGCTCACGCGCCTCGCGGTGCACCGTGAGACCGGTGATCGCAGCCGGCTGATGCTGGACATCGGCGGCTACCGGGCCAAGAAGCGCACGGAGCTCGCCGCGCTGGGTGCCAAGGCGGCGGACGAGGTGAAGAGCACCGGTGCGCCGGTGAAGCTGGACCCGATGACGCCGTTCGAGCGCAAGGTCGTGCACGACGCCGTCGCGGCGGCGGGGCTGCGCAGCGAGTCGGAGGGCGAGGAGCCGCAGCGCTTCGTCGTCGTGCTGCCCGCCTGAGCGGTCATTGCTTTCTCGGCCCCGTCTGTTCGCAGGCGGGGCCGATCTTTGTCAGCCTGATAGTCAGCCACCACAGTGCGGTAACGCGAGGTAGGGAAGGACGGTCCCCGTGACGGAGGCAGAGGCAGCAGCGGAGCTTCCCCCGGCGCCCGAAGAGGCGCGGGCGGTTTTCGGTGAGTTCTTCCCGGAGGCCGTGCGGTATGCGGAGCTGCTCGCGGATGCGGGGGTCAAGCGAGGTCTCATCGGGCCGCGCGAGGTACCGCGTCTGTGGGAGCGGCACCTGCTCAACTGCGCGGTGCTCTCCGAGGTCGTCCCGGAGGGCGTCACGGTCTGCGACGTCGGCTCGGGTGCGGGGCTGCCCGGTATCCCGCTGGCGCTGGTGCGCCCGGACCTGAAGATCACGCTGCTCGAGCCGCTGCTGCGGCGCACCAACTTCCTCCAGGAAGCCGTGGAGCTCCTGGGCCTCGACCACGTCACCGTGGTGCGCGGCCGCGCCGAGGAGATGCTGGGCAAGGTCGCACCGGTTCACGTGGTGACCGCCCGCGCGGTGGCACCGCTGGACCGGCTGGCCGGCTGGGGCGTGCCGCTGCTGCGTCCGTACGGCGAGATGCTCGCGCTCAAGGGCGACACGGCCGAGGAGGAGATCGTGGGTGCGCGCGCCGCGCTGAGCAAGCTCGGTGTGGTGGAGACCACGGTGCTTCACGTGGGTGAGGGCATTGTGGACCCGCTGTCCACGGTCGTACGGGTCGAGGTCGGCGAGAGCCCCGGCGGCGTGCGGTTCGCCGCGAAGCGCGCCAAGGCCGCCAGGACCAGCCGCACCCGGCGTCGTCGCTGAGCTTTCGCCCCCGGTCGGGGGCGTTCAGTGGACGAATGCTCCATAGAAGGCGGCATACGTACGCATTTCGGAGTGTCGTAACGGTCTCCAGGTAGCGCGGATGCATCGTGTTTCACGTGAAACGTCGCTCACTGCTGCACGGAATCATCAGCCGCGGCCGTGCGGCTTCCTCGCCGCGCGACCGTAGGCCGTTCGCAGGGGGCCCCGAGTCCCCCGCGGGGGCTACGGAGTTGTCCACAGAGGTGGATTCATCCACAGAAGACCGGGCCTCGCTGGTTCACGACCCCGAAGACATGGGAGGCTCTGTTCATTGCGAGCCTGAAGTCGAGGAGAGTGAATCCTTGCGGTCCGACGCCAACATCGCGGGACCGATGACCGATCCGGTCCCCGGTCCCCGAACCGAATCGGTGGGGGAGGATGTTTCACGTGAAACACCGCCCCCGATGGACGACACCCCCATCGGTCGCGCTGCCCAGCTGGCGGTGCAAGCTCTCGGCCGTGCCGGCGAGGGTCTGCCCCGGCCGGAGCAGACCCGAATCATGGTCGTTGCCAACCAGAAGGGCGGCGTAGGGAAGACCACGACCACGGTCAACCTCGCCGCCTCCCTTGCGCTGCACGGCGCACGGGTCCTGGTCGTCGATCTCGATCCGCAGGGCAACGCCTCGACGGCGCTGGGTATCGACCACCACGCCGAAGTTCCTTCGATCTATGACGTCCTGGTCGAGAGCAGGCCCCTCGCCGAAGTGGTCCAGCCCGTCCCGGACGTCGAGGGTCTCTTCTGTGCACCGGCCACGATCGATCTCGCCGGTGCGGAGATCGAGCTCGTGTCCCTGGTGGCTCGGGAGAGCCGACTGCAGCGCGCCATCCAGGCGTACGAGCAGCCGCTGGACTACATCCTCATCGACTGCCCGCCCTCGCTGGGCCTGCTGACGGTCAACGCACTGGTCGCGGGGGCCGAGGTCCTGATCCCGATCCAGTGCGAGTACTACGCACTGGAGGGCCTGGGCCAGCTCCTGAGGAACGTCGACCTCGTGCGCGGCCACCTCAACCCGGCGCTGCATGTGTCGACGATCCTGCTCACCATGTACGACGGCAGGACCCGGCTCGCCTCGCAGGTGGCTGACGAGGTGCGCAGCCACTTCGGCAAGGAGGTGCTGCGGACCAGCATTCCGCGCTCGGTCCGTATCTCCGAGGCGCCGAGCTACGGGCAGACGGTGCTCACCTATGACCCCGGCTCCAGTGGCTCGCTCTCGTATCTCGAAGCTGCCCGCGAGATCGCCCTGCGCGGTGTCGGAGTGCAGTACGACCCCACGCACTCGCATGTGGTCAACCAGAACAACCAGCACAGCATGTCGGAGGGGATCCAGTGAGTGAGCGACGCAGAGGATTGGGGCGTGGGCTCGGTGCGCTGATCCCGTCCGCCACGCAGGAGAAGCCGGGCTCCTCGGTGGGGACGGCTTCCACGTCCCCGTCGGCGGTGCCGGTTCTGACGGCGGAGCGAGGGGTGGCGGCCGCCAAGGTGGCGACGTTGCCATCGGTCCCTGTTTCACGTGAAACAGCTCCGGAGCCCGAGCCGGAGGCTGTGCCGGAGCCGGTTACCCCGGCAGGTGCCTTCTTCGCCGAGCTGCCGATCGACTCCATCACGCCCAACCCGCGCCAGCCGCGCGAGGTGTTCGACGAGGACGCGCTGTCCGAACTGGTCACCTCCATCAAGGAAGTTGGCCTTCTCCAGCCTGTCGTCGTCCGGCAGACCGGCCCCGAGCGCTACGAGCTCATCATGGGCGAGCGGCGCTGGAGGTCCTGCCGTGAGGCCGGTCTTGAGCGGATCCCCGCGATCGTCCGGGAGACGGACGACGAGAAGCTTCTGCTTGACGCCCTCCTGGAGAACCTCCACCGGGCCCAGCTGAACCCGCTGGAAGAGGCCGCCGCCTACGACCAGTTGCTCAGGGACTTCAAGTGCACTCATGACCAGTTGGCGGACCGCATCGGCCGCTCGCGGCCGCAGGTCTCCAACACGCTGCGTCTGCTGCGTCTTTCGGCTCCGGTGCAGCGCAGGGTCGCCGCCGGCGTCATCTCGGCGGGCCACGCCAGGGCGCTGCTCTCGGTGGAGGACACCGGAGAGCAGGATCGGCTCGCCCACCGGATCGTGGCCGAGGGTCTCTCGGTGCGGGCGGTCGAGGAGATCGTCAGCCTGATGTCCTCGGAGCCCCAGGCCGCTCCCAAGGCCAAGGGACCAAGGGCGGGGACGAGGCTGTCTCCGGCGCTCTCCGACCTGGCGACCCGGCTCTCGGACCGCTTCGAGACGAGGGTGAAGGTCGACCTGGGCCAGAAGAAGGGGAAGATCGTCGTCGAGTTCGCCTCGATGGACGATCTGGAGAGGATTCTCGGCACCCTCGCCCCGGGCGAGGGGCGGGTCCTGGAGAAGGGCCTCGCCGAGGACGCGTCGGAGGACGACGACAGCTGAGTCCGTTCGGTGCCGCTTGAGGGCGGGCCGTGTGCCGGTTCATACCGGAAACACGGCCCGCCCTTTGCATGCGGACGGTATCCCCGCCGTGATGCGGTGGATACGATGCGTTCTGGTATGGCACATCCACCTTGATCCATCCTCTAAGGAGGGCGGGGGCCATGCGAACGGTGAGCCGCACTCAACTGGTGACGGCGGGGCTCGGTCTCGGGGCGGTCGGCGGGTTCGTCGGCAGTCTGCTCCGGGAGTGGAGCGCGCTGTCGGCCGCGCAGAGTGCGGCAGGCGAGGGAAGTGAGGAACAGCCTCCATGGGGCGTCGGCTCGTACCGCTCACGCTGGACAACCTTCCGGACCTCCCCAAGCGCTGCCGAGGCTGCGTCTTCTGGGAGCTCGATCCGGTCAGCGGAGAAGCCGCGGTAAAGGCGGGCAGACCCGAACTGGAGAAGGAGGCCTGGATCTCGGGAGTGCTCCTGGAATGGGGCTCCTGCGGCCGGGTCGTGTACGTCGACGACATCCCGGTCGGCTATGTGCTCTACGCGCCCCCGGCCTACGTACCCCGATCCACCGCGTTTCCCACCAGCCCGGTGTCCGCCGACGCCGTACAGCTGATAACGGGATGGATCATGCCGGGCTATCAGGGGCAGGGGCTGGGGAGAGTGCTGGTGCAGACGGTCGCCAAGGATCTGCTGCGCCGTAATTTCAAGGCCATCGAGGCGTTCGGAGACGCGCGGTGGCGGGAGCCCGCTTGTGTGCTGCCCGCCGATCATCTGCTGGCGGTCGGCTTCAAGACCGTACGGCACCACCCGAGATATCCGCGGATGCGGCTCGAACTGCGAACGACGCTGTCCTGGAAGGAAGACGTCGAGTTGGCCCTGGACCGGTTGCTCGGCGCGGTTCAGAAGGAGCCGGCCCTCAGGCCGTTGTAGAAGGTGTTCCCATGCGAAACGGGCCCGCCCCCATGAGGGAGCGGGCCCGTTTCACGTGAAACAACGAGCGCGTCGAGACTTACTTCTCGGCGATGAAGACGTCGAGGTCACGCAGCAGCGCGGCCTTCGGCTTGGCACCGACGATCGTCTTGGCGACCTCGCCGCCCTGGTAGACGTTGAGCGTCGGAATCGACATCACGCCGTACTTGGCGGCGGTCGTCGGGTTCTCGTCGATGTTGAGCTTGACGATCTCGATCTGGTCGCCGTGCTCGGCGGCAATGGCCTCCAGCGACGGGGCGATCTGGCGGCAGGGGCCGCACCACTCGGCCCAGAAGTCCACGAGGACGGGCTTGTCGCTCTTGAGGACGACCTCGTCGAAGTCGGCGTCGGTCACGTGCTTCAGGGTGCCGGCCACGGCAGTCTCCTAAGGGGTGTTGGGGGGAGGGGGGAAGCTGGAACGGGCGGATCAGACGCCGGCTGCGGCCTTCTCGCTGTCGGCCAGGGCGGCGAGGAAGCGCTCGGCGTCGAGGGCGGCGGAGCAGCCGGTGCCGGCGGCCGTGATGGCCTGCCGGTAGGTGTGGTCGACGACGTCGCCGGCGCCGAAGACACCCGTCAGGTTGGTGCGGGTCGACGGGGCGTCGACCTTCAGGTAGCCCTCGTCGTCCAGGTTGAGCTGGCCCTTGAAGAGCTCGGTGCGCGGGTCGTGGCCCACGGCGATGAAGAGGCCCGTCACCGGCAGCTCGGAGGTGGCGCCGGTCTTGGTGTTGCGCAGCGTCAGACCGGAGAGCTTCTGGTCGCCGTGGATCTCGGCGACCTCGCTGTCCCACGCGAACTTGATCTTCTCGTCGGCGAAGGCACGCTCCTGCATCGCCTTGGAGGCGCGCAGGCTGTCGCGGCGATGGATGATCGTGACCGACTTGGCGAAGCGCGAAAGGAAGGTGGCCTCCTCCATCGCGGTGTCGCCGCCACCGACCACGGCGATGTCCTGGTCCTTGAAGAAGAAGCCGTCGCACGTGGCGCACCACGAGACACCGCGGCCGGACAGCTTGTCCTCGTTGGCCAGGCCCAGCTTGCGGTGCTGCGAGCCGGTGGTGACGATGACGGCCTTGGCGCGGTGGACCGTGCCCGCGGTGTCCGTGACAGTCTTGATCTCGCCGGTCAGGTCGACGGCGACGACATCGTCCGGGACCAGCTCGGCGCCGAAGCGCTCGGCCTGGCCGCGCATGTTGTCCATGAGCTCCGGGCCCATGATGCCGTCCTGGAAGCCCGGGAAGTTCTCCACCTCGGTGGTGTTCATCAGGGCACCACCGGCGGTGACGGCGCCCTCGAACACCAGCGGCTTCAGCGACGCACGTGCGGTGTACAGCGCGGCTGTGTATCCGGCCGGGCCCGAGCCAATGATGATCACGTTACGGACGTCGCTCACGGGTTTCTTCCTCGTCTCTGCGGACTGCCTACTGCCTGTCGGGGCCCCGGTCCAGGACTCTCACCCCACCCAACGGATCCTACGGGGGATGCATTCCCGAACCGGACGGGCAGCGCGGAGACGCGTCTTGTGCGAGGCCTCAGCCGCGCGGGTAGGAGTGAGTCAGCAGTAGCTTCCCCGGGGCCGACGGGTTGGCACTCTCACAGGCGGCGTCGACGATGTACGCCTCCACGTTGGCGGGGTTCGCCTGGTCGGGCAGCACGACGAGATACACCGTGGCCCCCTCGTACGTGCCCTGCTCAGCAGCCAGAGGCGGTTGAGAGGGCCGCCCGGTCGCCGCCTGGACGCAGGAGGGGACGCTGACGGCGGAGCGTACGGTGTCGCGGGAGTTCTCGTCGCTGGGCGCGTTCTTGGTCGACGGTGCGATCTTCGCCGAGGGCGCGTTCTGGGCGGTCTGACCATGCTGGGCTGCGAGGAGCGACTGGACCCGCCCTTCGAGCATGCCCGAGGAGTAGACGGTGGCGCCGGGCACAGGCGTGCCGGAGAGAGTGTGGTCGGCGCGGGGGGACGACGGCGACTGGCTGTTCTGCACGAAGAAGATCCCCGCGCCGATGGCTGCGGCGCCGAGCACCGCGCTGAGCACGGCCGTACGGCGTCGGCGTGCCTTGGCGGCGCGGCCGGGACCGGTGGCCGCGCGGCTGTGCCCGGCGGGACGGTCGGCCGACGGGAGGTCGGCACTGGCGGAGATCGGGGTGGTGTCGCGTGCCGGCTCGGTCTCCGCAGCGACTGTTTCACGTGAAACATGCGTGGTTTCACGGGCGGGTTCGTCGGGCGCCGTGGCGTTCAGCAGGGCTTCCGCGGCGAGCGCCGCGTCGATACGTCCGGCAACCTCCGCGGGCATGCGCTGCGGCCCGGGCAGCGTGCCGAGCAGATCACGGATTTCTTCGAGGGAGGCCCGGACATCGGCGCAGAGTGCGCAGTCCTCCAAGTGCCGACGGATGTCCGTCGTGCGGGACGGAGGCAGAAGGCCCTCGGTGAGATCGGAGATCTCCGAGACGTCCGGGTGTTGTGTCGTTCCGGTCGTGGATGTCACGTGCGCCCACCTCCGCCCTTCACGGCAGCCGAATCGCTCGGTCCTGCATCGTTCGTGCCCGACGCCGGTGGGACGGATGTCCCCGGCGTCCGGTTCCTTCCCCCACCGGACTCACCGCTACCCCCCGCGTCATCGCGCAGATGAGTGAGCAGCGGCAACAGCCGTGCCCGCCCCCGAGCGCACCGGCTCTTCACCGTCCCTGTGGGGACATCGAGCATGCGAGCCGCCTCCGCCACGGGGTATCCCTGCATGTCGACGAGTACGAGTGCCGCGCGCTGGTCCGGCGGAAGGGTGCCCAGGGCCTCGATGAGCTGCCGGTGCAGATCCTGCCGTTCGGCAGGGGCCTCGGCCGACTCGTGCGGCTCGAGGAGCTGGTCCAGACGCTCGGTGTCGTCGACCGGGGACGTCTTGCGGGAGGCCGCCTTGCGGGCCCGGTCGAGGCAGGCGTTCACCGTGATGCGGTGCAGCCACGTGGTGACGGCCGACTGACCGCGGAAGGTGTGGGCGGCCCGGTAGGCGGAGACGAGGGCGTCCTGGACGGCGTCAGCGGCCTCCTCACGGTCCCCCAGCGTGCGCAGCGCCACCGCCCACAGCCGGTCGCGGTGCCGCCGCACGATCTCACCGAAGGCGTCGGGGTCGCCGGCGACGTGGCGGGATAGCAGATCCTGATCCGTGTCGTCAGACACCCAGACCCGCTCCCTTCCCCGGCACTGGAAGCCGGAACAGGGGTAGCACACCACAGCTTCACAGGCTCGCCAAGAGCCGCAGGCCGCGGTGGGCTTCCACCGCTTTGCTAGTCCGCCTTCTGGCCCTTGAGTGTGATCTCGGAAATGCCGCCCCGGAATTCCTCTGGCGTGCCGTCGTTGGGCAGTGACGTTATCCGGACGAGGAGGTACCTGGTCTTCACTGGCTTGTTGAGCGACAGCGCGAGGCTGCTGCCGACCGGCTTGAGGTCGCTCAGCCGCTTGGGGAAGTCTCCTAGAGCGCTCGGACGAGTCGCCCCCGGGGCGGCAGCCATGACCTCTACGGTCTGACCCGCGCGGTAAAACGCGATGTCCACGGCCGACACGCTCTGGGTGCTGCCGAGATCGACGATCAACCCGCTGCCGTCCTTGCGGTTGGGGAGGTTGCCGAAGTTGGGGTAGCCCTTGTACTGAGGCGTGATCCATGCGGTGCTGGGATCGCCGTCGACGGCGTTCTTGACCTGGTTCTCCTGTATCCCGGAACCGCTGGGGGAGTACTCGGTGACGTCGGCGATCCTGAGCGGAGACAGAGGCTTGCTCTGCTTGTCGTCGCCGTGGTCCGTGGTCTGGGTGTTGCCCGTCTCCGTGGAGCCGCCCTTGTCGCGGTGGAGCAGGGCATCGGCGAGCTGCCAGCTGCCGAGGCCCAGCGCGGCGATCAGGAGCGCCGAGACGGCCCACTTGAGGGCCTTGCCGGTGCGTCCCTGGAGCGCCGGGGGCGGGGGCGTCACGGGCTGGGTGACGGAGGGGCCGGGGCCCGCGGCCGGGCGGCCGTACGTCCCCTGCTGGTAGGTGGTGCGCTGGTACTCGGGCGGCGCGGTGAACGCGGGCTCCGGCGGGCGGATGCGCGGCATCTCCCCGACGGCCTTGACCAGCTCGTCCGGGGTCGTGCAGGGCGGTTCCTGGCGGGACGCGGTGGCCCCGTCGTTGACCAGGGCCCGCATCGCGAGTTCCGAGAGGCCCCGGTGCACGCCCGCCCGTACCTGGTCGGGGGCGATCAGCCCGACGCCCTTGGGCAGGCCGTGCAGACCGTAGGCATCGCTCTCGTAGGGCCACCGCTGGGTGAGGACGGCGTACAGGAGGGCGCCGATGGCCTCGGTGTCGCTTCGCTGCGGTGTGTCGGAGCTGATGCCGCGCAGCGCGGCGGCGACGGCCAGGCCGCGGATGCGGTACTGCCCCGTCGAGGTCCGCAGGACCGCGCTCGGGGTGAGCCTGAGGTGGGCGAGGCCCTCGCGGTGGGCGGCCGCCATGGCCTGGGAGACCTGCGTGACCATCTGGTAGGCGTCGTGCGCCTCCAGCGGGCCGAGCGCCAGCAGGGCGGTCAGCTCGGTGGCGTCGGGCAGCCACTCGTGCACGACGTAGACGAGGTCGTTCTCCTCCACGGCGTCCAGGACCTGCACGAAGCGGGGGTCGCCGAGCAGCGCGGAGGAGCGGGCGGCGGCCAGCACGGAGCGCGCTCGCGGGTGGTCGGCGGGCAGCAGGTGGACGCCGACGGCCCGGCGGAGTTTCTCGTCGACGGCACGCCAGCTGCTGAAACCGTCCAGACGGGTGACGCACTCCTCGAGACGGTAGCGTCTGGCCAGCTTGTGGCCGCTGTGCAGTTCGGGCGTCGCGATCGTCGGCTCGGTGGCCTTGCGCTCGCCGCCGGTGCCGTTCGTGCTCTGCTCAGCCGTGTCTGCCGTGTCGATGGACTCCGTCACCCCGTCGGTCGTCGCCTTGTCCGCCTTGGCGGTCAGCGGGTTGTCGCCGCTGTTGTCGGCCACGTCGACGGCAGCCGTGCTACGTTCCGCCACCGTCGCTCCTGCCTCCCCATCCGTTGCGTGCTGTAGGCCAGCCATGCAAAGTCATGCCAATTGTGCCCACAGTCCGGCACTATGCACGACACGCGGTGACCGACGATGGTTGTGCGCGGGCTCCGGCCTCAGCGGCCGAGCCGCCCGCGCACCATACCGACCATGGCGTTGAGCTCTTCGATGCGCATCCGCTTGGCCGCGAGGAAGAAGATGCCGAGCAGTACGGCACCGCCGGCGACCAGCGCCACGACCGATCCTCCCGCGCCCTCGCCCAGGAACCTCAGCAGGCCGAAGCCGACAGCGCCACCGGCCACCGCGGCCGGCACCGCGGCGAGGCAGAGCCGGGCGTACGTACGCAGGACGTGCGCACCGTCCAGATCGCCGCCCAGCCGGTTGCGCAGCCGCCGCCAAGCCACCCCGACGCCCACGGCGTAGGCCAGGCCGTATGCGGCGGCCATGCCCACGACCGCCCATTGGGCGGGCAGTACTACGTAGCAGACGGCCGAGGCGGCCGCGTTGACGGCGGCCACGATGACCGTGTTGTAGAAGGGCGTGCGGGTGTCCTCGTACGCGTAGAAGCCGCGCAGGACGACGTACTGCACGGAGTACGGGATCAGGCCGAGTGCGAACGCCATCAGGATGAAGCCCATGGACTGGGCGGCCTGGACGCCGCTGGACGCGTACAGCAGGGTGCACATGGGGACGCCGAGCGCGAGGAACGCGAAGGCGACCGGCACGATCGCGACCGCCGAGTTCCGCAGGCCCTGCGAGATGTCGTCGCGGACCGCGCCCGGGTCGTTGTCGTGCGCGGCACGCGAGATGCGCGGCAGCAGTGCAGCCATGACCGAGACGGTGATGATGGCCTGCGGCATGCCCCAGATCAGCTGCGCGTTGGAGTAGGCGAGGAAGCCCGCGCCGGAGCGCCCGGACTCCTTGCCCGCCGCCGTGGCGAACCGGGTGACGACGATGACGCCGGCCTGGTTGGCGAGCACGAACATCACGGTCCACTTGGCGAGCTTGACCGTCTTGCCGAGCCCGTGGCCCTTCCAGTCGAAGCGCGGCCGGAAGCGGAAGCCGGTCTCGCGGAGGTAGGGAAGCATCGCCAGGGCCTGCACGACCAGGCCGAGCAGCGTGCCGATGCCGAGCAGCCGGACACCGTCGTGCGGGATGGTCTGGACGCCCATGTGGGACTCGGCGGACGTGCCGTACACCCAGATGAACAGGCCGAACGTGCAGATCATCACGATGTTGTTGAGGACCGGGGTCCACATCATCGCGCCGAACTTGCCGCGGGCGTTGAGGATCTGGCCCATCACCACGTGCACGCCCATGAAGAAGATCGTGGGCAGGCAGTAGCGGGCGAACGTGACGGCGACGCTGTTGGCGGCCTCGTCGTTGCCGATGGTCGGCGACATCAGCTGGATCAGCAGCGGCGCCCCGATGACGGCGAGCGCGACGATGGTGCCGAGCGCCACCATGACGAGGGTGAGGAGACGGTTGGCGTAGGCCTCGCCGCCGTCCTCGTCGTCCTTCATGGAGCGCACCAGCTGGGGCACGAACACCGAGTTCAGACCGCCGCCGACGGTGAGGATGTAGATCATCGTCGGCAGGGTGAGCGCGATGGTGAAGGTGTCGCCGAGCAGAGCGGCACCCAGCGCCGCGGTGATCACCAGGCTGCGTACGAAGCCCGTGAGGCGGGACACCAGGGTGCCCGCGGCCATCACGGCGCTGGACTTCATCAGGCTGGAGGCGCGACCGGCCGGCTTCGGGGGCGGCTCGGGGGCCTGTTCCGGCGCCGAGGGAGCCGGTGGCTGGCCCGTCTGCTGCTGGTCCCGGTAGAGGTGGGCGAACGCGTCCTGCTCGGGCAGTTCCTCACCCGCCTGGGTGACCAGGTCGTCGACGCCCACGAACTGCGTGGTCCGCGCGTCGTCGCCGTACGGCAGATGGCGCGAGGGGCCCTCGGGCTCGGGCGGCGGGGTCTGCGCCCAGATCCGCGGGTCGGGCGCGTACTGCTGGGCGGCGGGCTGCTGGTAGAGCGGCGGCTGCTCGGCGTAGGTGCCCGGGGGCGGTGGCGGGTGCGCGGCGCGGTCGTAGAGCGCCTCGGCCACCGGGTCCTGGGCGGAGAGGTCCTGCGACCGGTAGGGGTCGTAGGCATAGGCGTCCTGGACGTACGGGTCGGGCGCGGACTGCGGCGGCGGGACCTGGCCCGGCTGGGCGGGTGCCGGGGGCATGCCCCCGGAGGGCGCGGCACCGCTGCCAGCGCCCTGCCCACGGTCACCGTCGTACGGCGCGTTCATGGTTACCCCACCTCATCGTCCCCGGCCGACCGGCCACGACATAGCTCAATGGTCCACTTTCTCACCCGGGCCGGGTGCGTCCCCGCTTTCCGGACCGGTGTCCGGTGTCGGGTCACTCGGCTGCCCGGGATCGGCGTCCGCCGAACCGTTCGACTGACCGGGGTCGTCGTCGCCGTCGGACTCCTCGCGAGCCATGGAACGCTTGCGGTGGGTGTACATCCTGATGCCGGCGAGCACCAGGAGCAGGACACCGCCGGCGATGACCAGCATCACCGTCGGAGTGATCTCGGAGACCTGGACGGTGAACTCCATCGGCTCACCGTACGGCGTGCCGTCCTCGGTGTAGAGCCGCGCGGTCACCGGAACGGGGCCGTTGGCGTTGGCGATGGCGGTGAACTTGACCGACTGGCTGCGGTCGCCGTCCACCTTGACCGGCTGTTCGCCGATCGCGTTGCCGTCCTCGCCCAGCTGCAGGCGGGTGGGGCTCTTCGGCTGGAGTCTCAGCACCAGGTGGTCGACGCCCTGCACCAGCTTGTTCTGCACGGTGACGGCGATGGTGGCGCTGCGCCCCGACATCGTGGCGGTCGACTTCTGGATGAGGTGGACCTGGTCGGCCAGACCGTCCAGATAGAGCTGAACCCCGGCCCGGTAGTTCTGTGCGCCGCCCGAGTCGCCGCGCCAGGACGTCGACATCTCCCGGTTGATGGCGTTGCCGAAGGGTGTGACCACCCGGTCGGGCGCGCTCAGGATGACCTTGAACCGGTCCAGGGTGCCCTGGGTGTTCTTCATGTCCTGGAAGGCGTCGAGGGGCAGTTCCTGCTGGCGCAGCGCGTCCGGGTACGCGCCCGCGCCGGGCACCTTCGTGGTGGCCAGCGGGTCGGGCTTGGCCGTGGCCGCCGCGGACAGGTCGAGGGGCTGGGTCCAGCGCTGCGGATCCAGCGCGTGCAGAGCGGCGGCCATCGTCTGCGCCTGGCTGACGGACGGCATCCGCTGGGGGGCGACGACGATGCTGCGCTGCTTGTCGGTGTCCTGGAGCGTGATCGAGAGGGTCTGCGCGAGGAACCGCTGCTCGGCCAGGGCCGAGGTGTCCGCCATGGACATATCGCCCTGGAAGGCGGTGGAGAGCCGGGCGTCGGCGACGATGGCGTTGACGCCGCCGCCGATCGGCCTGGTCGCCGTGGGCACGTACGCGAGGGTGTCCCGCAGGCTGTCGCTGCGTGCGATCACGTTGTGGGCGCCGGCCGATGTGGCCACGTCGACGATCGACGGGTCGACGGCGCCGTCCACGGGCCAGGAGTAGTCGACCGACGGGGTGACGTGCAGGATCGTGTCGATGGTCTTCTGCGCGACCTCGGTGGCGCTCTGCAGGTGCCCCAGCGAGCCCGGGACGTCCCGGCCGTGGTGGGCGAGCGAGGCCAGGTCGGGGTCGGCGAACGGCAGCGCGACGACCTTCTCGCCCTGGACCGCGGCTTCCAGGGAACTCAGCCACGCCTTGGCCACGTCCTGGCTGGTGCCGTTGACCAGGCTGTCGCCGGCCTTGACCTTGTAGTTGCGGGTCATCGCGTCGACGGTGGCCAGCAGATCGGGGTCGATCACCCAGGTGATGGGCAGCTGCTTGCCGAGCGAGACCATCTGCTCCAGCCTGCCGCCGGGACCGATGTCCCTGGCCAGGGAGTCGTCGGCGAACACCGGCGTCTGCTGGGCGTCCGAGCCGGTCTGGGCGGTGAGGTGGGACGAGGAGATCAGCGGCCACAGGAAGGTGAGCTGGCTCTTCTTGCCCTCCACGGCATCCGGCTGCCACGGCAGGAACGTGCGCTGGATGCCGAGCACCTGGTCGTACTGCTGGGTCGCTGTCTGGCCGGACAGCGAGACGCCGAGCGGGTACACCCCGTCGTCGCCCAGGCCCAGCTTGGAGACCGGTACGGAAAGCGTGAAGTCCTGGCTGACCCCCGCCTCCAGCCTGGCGAACTTGACCGTGGGGCCGTCGGCGACCTCCGCGGCATCGGTGCCCGGCGCGTAGCCGGTGCGGCCGGCCGTCTCGTCGATCCCGCTGCGTCCGGACAGCTTCGCCCCCACCCGGAGCCCCACATGGGCGCCGGTGACGGCCTGCTTGCCCTTGTTGGTCACCGTGCCGGAGATCGTCAGCGTGTCGCTCTTGACGGGAGCCTTCGGGGCCACCGAGTCGAGGGACACCTGGACGCTCTGGCCGCCCACCGCGTCCTCGGCCGCGTGCGCCGCCGTGGCGGCCGTGGCGGACAGCAGGCCCGCGAACAAAGGGGCGCCGACGAGCAGCGCCGCTGTGCGGCGCAACCACCGGCGGGCAGGAGAGGGAGTCATTCCCTGGGAATCTGCCGCCTCGGCCACGCGCTCGCCCGTCCCTCGCTGTCGTCGCTGTCGGTTGCTGCGTCCACGCATGGTAACGAGGCGGACTGTGGCGAAGTGCCGCGGACTGCTCCACATGATCGGAAGATTGCCGTACCGGCGACGGCACGTGCGTACCGGGGCCGGTCATAAACGGTGACGCCCCGGTCGGCCGGGCCACGTACCCTTTTCTGTTGTGCCGAACGCCAACGAAGACAATCCCAGTGCACTGAGCCAGGTGCAGCGCCGCGCGGTGACCGAATTGCTGCGGGTGTCCCCCGTCGCGGACGACCTCGCCATCCGATTCGAGGAGGCCGGGTTCTCGCTCGCCCTCGTGGGCGGCTCGGTCCGGGACGCGCTGCTCGGGCGGCTCGGCAACGACCTGGACTTCACGACCGATGCCCGGCCCGAGGACGTACTGAAGATCGTGCGGCCGTGGGCGGACGCGGTCTGGGAGGTCGGGATCGCCTTCGGGACGGTCGGCTGTCAGAAGGACGGCTACCAGATCGAGGTCACGACGTACCGCTCCGAGGCGTACGACCGGACGTCGCGCAAGCCCGAGGTGTCCTACGGCGACTCCATCGAGGAAGACCTCGTCCGCCGCGACTTCACCGTCAACGCGATGGCGGTGGCACTGCCTCAGAAGGAGTTCGTCGACCCGCACGGAGGTCTTGAGGACCTGGCCGCGCGGGTGCTCCGCACGCCCGGGACGCCCGAGGAGTCCTTCTCCGACGACCCGCTGCGGATGATGCGGGCCGCGCGCTTCGCCGCCCAGCTGGACTTCGAGGTGGCCCCCGAGGTCGTCACGGCCATGACGGAAATGTCGGGCCGCATCGAGATCGTGTCCGCGGAGCGCGTGCGGGACGAGCTGAACAAGCTGCTGATCTCGGCCCACCCGAAGAAGGGGCTGAGGCTCCTCGTCGACACCGGGCTCGCCGACCACGTCCTGCCGGAGCTGCCGGCCCTGCGGCTGGAGAGTGACGAACACCACCGGCACAAGGACGTCTACGAGCACTCGCTGACGGTGCTGGACCAGGCGATCGACCTGGAGCAGGACGGGCCGGACCTGGTGCTGCGGCTCGCGGCGCTGCTGCACGACATCGGCAAGCCGAGGACGCGGCGTTTCGAGTCGGACGGCAGGGTCTCCTTCCACCACCACGAGGTGGTCGGCGCGAAGATGACCAAGAAGCGGATGACCGCGCTGAAGTACTCGAACGACATGGTCAAGGACGTCTCGAAGCTCGTGGAACTGCATCTGCGCTTCCACGGCTACGGCACCGGGGAATGGACCGACTCCGCGGTGCGCCGCTACGTCCGCGACGCGGGCCCGCTCCTTGAGCGGCTGCACAAGCTGACCCGCTCGGACTGCACCACGCGCAACAAGCGCAAGGCGAGCGCGCTGTCACGGGCCTACGACGGCCTCGAAGAGCGGATCGAGGAGCTTCAGCAGCAGGAGGAGCTGGACTCGATCCGGCCCGACCTGGACGGCAACCAGATCATGGAGATCCTGGGTATCGGTCCCGGCCCGGAGATCGGTCAGGCGTACAAGCATCTGCTCGAACTGCGCCTGGAGAACGGGCCGATGGAGCACGATGCGGCGGTCGCGGCGCTGAAGGAATGGTGGGCGGCGCAGGGCTGAGGTCGTGTTTCACGTGAAACATGACCGGGGGGCGGCATGACGCGGGGGCGGTGTTTCACGTGAAACACCGCCCCCGCGTGCAGGGTGCTACTTGGTGTCGCCCAGGCAGAGCGTGAAGGAGTTGCCCCTTTCCTTCCACGTGAAGGCTGCCGTGGTTCCGGTGACGTTCTGGCAGGTCAGCTGAGGAACGCTGGCGCCGGGGCTCTTCTTGAGCACCTTGTTGGTCGCTTTGCTGTCCGTGCAGCTCACCTGCTGGATGTCGGGGCTGCTGTCGGTGCCCTTGTTGTACAGGCAGTCGCCGACGGCCAGTTGCTTGGCGTCTTCGTTGGTGTCGTGGTTGAAGTACCAGAAGCCACCTATGACGATCAGGGCGACGACGATGCCGATCGCCTTGACCGCATTCTTGGCGCCACCCCGGGTCGGGGTGCCCTGCGGGGCCATCGGAACGCCCTGATAGGGCGCGCCCTGCGGCGGGAAGCCGGGCTGTCCGGGCTGCCCGTACGGTGCGTTGGGGTTCTGGGCGTACGGGTTCTGGCCCTGGGGCGGCGTGGTCACGGAGAGGATCCCCCTATAAAGATGGCGATGTATGACGCCCGTAAGTTAGCGGGCTCCCAGGTCAACGCCGATACCGCGGCCCACTCTGTGGCCCCGATGTGACACTCACGCTCGTGGAAAACGGGTCATAAACGCTGCTACCGCTGCATAGATGAGGGACACCGTGATGACGAGGGAGGGCGAGCGGCCGTCCGGAGGGAGCATCAGAGCGGCGACCGCGGCGGCGCCGACGAACGCCATGTTGAAGAGGACGTCGTACAGGGAGAAGATCCGGCCCCGGAACGAATCGTCCACCGTGGACTGGATCACCGTGTCCGTGGTGATCTTCGCGCCCTGGGTGACGAGGCCGAGGACGAAGGCGGCGACCAGCATCGGAGTGGGGGCGAACGGCAGGCCGAGCGCCGGTTCGAGGACCGCGGCCGTGCCCGAGCACACCACGATCCACCGGTACTGGCCGAGCCGCGCCACGGCCCATGGGGTCATGACGGCCGCCGCGAAGAAACCCGCTCCGGAGATGCCCACGGCGAGCCCGAGCAGCGCGAGACCATCGGTCCCGGCGTCGTTTCCGGGCCCGTCGGCCCAGGCGTACCGGCAGAGCATCAGGAGCATCACGGTCAGCGCGCCGTAGCAGAACCGCATGAGCGTCATCGCGATGAGGACCCGGGCGGCCGGCCGGCGCCGGTTCAAGTGCCGTACGCCGTCGGCCAGTCCGCGTGCCGTGGAGCGGATCACCGCGGCGAGGCCGGGCTGGACGGCCGTGGGGTCCGGCCCCAGCAGGCCGGGCGGCAGGCGCAGGGAGGCCAGGGACGCGCAGAGATAGATGACGGCACCCAGAATGACGGTCGCGGCATCCGCGTCGATCACGAGACGCAACGCGAAGGCCAGTCCGCCCCCGGCGGTGGCGGCCAGCGTCCCCGCGGTCGGGGAGAGCGAGTTGGCCATGACGAGCCGCTCGGCGTCCACCACCCGGGGCAACGAGGCCGAGAGCCCGGCCAGGACGAAACGGTTGACGGCCGTCACGGCGAGCGCGGAGGCGTAGAAGAGCCAGTCCGGCGCGGACCCGAGGACGAGCAGCGCGGTGCAGCCGGCCAGTGCGGCCCGCAGGAGATTGCCGTACAGAAAGACCTGGCGCCGTCGCCAGCGGTCGAGCAGGACTCCCGCGAAAGGGCCGACGAGCGAGTACGGGAGGAGCAGGACGGCCATGGCGGAGGCGATCGCGCCGGGCGAGGCCTGTTTTTCGGGGGAGAAGACGACGTACGTGGCGAGGGCTACCTGGTAGACGCCGTCCGCGGCCTGGGACAGCAGTCGTACGGCCAGCAGATGCCGGAAGTGCTTCAGGCGCAGGAGCACGCGGAGATCACGTACGACGGGCATGTGAGCAAGCGTCACATACCCGAAGGGTCCCCGTGCGCACATGGCGCACAGGGACCCTTCGGCAGTCCTCAGGGGTGCGAGCTCTAGCGCTCGACCTCGCCCTTGATGAACTTCTCGACGTTGGCGAAGGCCTCGTCGTCGAAGTACTGCACCGGCGGGGACTTCATGAAGTAGCTCGATGCCGACAGGATCGGGCCGCCGATGCCGCGGTCCTTGGCGATCTTCGCGGCGCGCAGGGCGTCGATGATGACACCCGCCGAGTTCGGGGAGTCCCAGACCTCGAGCTTGTACTCCAGGTTCAGCGGAACGTCACCGAAGGCACGGCCCTCGAGGCGCACGTACGCCCACTTGCGGTCGTCCAGCCAGGCCACGTAGTCCGACGGACCGATGTGGACGTTCTTCTCGCCCATGTCGCGGTCGGGGATCTGCGAGGTGACGGCCTGCGTCTTGGAGATCTTCTTGGACTCCAGGCGGTCGCGCTCCAGCATGTTCTTGAAGTCCATGTTGCCGCCCACATTGAGCTGCATGGTGCGCTCGAGACGGACACCGCGGTCCTCGAACAGCTTGGCCATCACGCGGTGCGTGATGGTGGCGCCGACCTGCGACTTGATGTCGTCGCCGACGATCGGGACGCCCGCCTCGGTGAACTTGTCCGCCCACTCCTTGGTGCCGGCGATGAACACCGGGAGAGCGTTGACGAAGGCGACCTTGGCGTCGATGGCGCACTGCGCGTAGAACTTCGCGGCGTCCTCGGAACCGACCGGCAGGTAGCAGACCAGAACGTCGACCTGCTTGTCCTTGAGGACCTGGACGACGTCGACCGGAGCCTCGGCGGACTCCTCGATGGTCATGCGGTAGTACTTGCCGAGACCGTCCAGGGTGTGGCCGCGCTGGACCGTGACGCCCTTGTTCGGGACGTCGCAGATCTTGATGGTGTTGTTCTCGCTGGCACCGATGGCGTCCGAGAGGTCGAGACCGACCTTCTTGGCGTCGACGTCGAACGCGGCAACGAAGTCCACGTCACCGACGTGGTAGTCGCCGAACTGGACGTGCATCAGACCCGGGACCTTGGTGGCCGGGTCGGCGTCCTTGTAGTACTCGACGCCCTGCACCAGCGAGGCGGCGCAGTTGCCCACGCCGACGATGGCTACACGAACCGAACCCATTCCGGTTGCTCCCTGTTCGATCTTTTCGAAGTCCTGCATGCGCAGAGCCTTCAGTTGGCGGTGTCCTCGGACGGATCCGGCCGGGTGCTGTCCCGGTGCCGGGGCAGGCCGCCCGTCTCTCCTGATGTGTGATCCTGCTGAGCGGAGCCGGTGGCGGGGCCGGATCGCTGATCCCGTCCCGCCCGCTCGCTCTCGATGAGCTCGTTCAGCCAGCGCACTTCGCGCTCCACGGATTCCATGCCGTGGCGCTGCAGCTCGAGCGTGTAGTCGTCCAGGCGCTCGCGCGTACGGGCCAGGGATGCGCGCATCTTTTCGAGGCGCTCCTCCAGCCGGCTGCGACGACCTTCCAGCACGCGCATCCGCACCTCTCGCTCCGTCTGGCCGAAGAAGGCGAAACGGGCGGCGAAGTGCTCGTCCTCCCAGGTGTCGGGGCCGGTGTGGGAGAGCAGCTCCTCGAAGTGCTCCTTACCTTCCGCCGTCAACCGGTAGACGATCTTGGCGCGGCGCCCTGCGAGTGAAGCGGCGAGCGCGTCCTCGGGGGCGCTGCCCGGCTCCTCGATCAACCAGCCGTTGGCGACCAGCGTCTTGAGGCAGGGGTAGAGGGTCCCGTAACTGAAGGCCCGGAAGATCCCCAGCGAGGTGTTGAGCCGCTTGCGCAGCTCATAACCGTGCATCGGAGCCTCGCGGAGCAGCCCGAGTACGGCGAATTCGAGGATGCCGGAGCGCCTGCTCATCCTTCGCCTCCTCGGCCTACGGGGACCTTTATGCCGTGCTGATGTATCGACTCGATACATCAGCACGATAGAGCGGTGTCGCAGCCGCGACAAGAGGGGCCATGGTGAACGGCGTCACATCCTCAATTCATAGCCAGCAACATGCCTGATTTGGGGTGAACTTCGGCCCTAGGGCGGTTTTGAGCGTGCGTAGTCTGTGCGCCATGCAGATCACTGTGTGCCGAGTGACGTCAGGGGGCGTCGGCGTGTCCAGCGCCATCGGCACATGGGCTGTGGCGTGGCCGTGCCTTTCACGGGGTAGCCGCTCACGCCGGGGGGACAGGAACTCAGCTGCCGTTTCCAGGCGCTCTCGCCTGCCCGAGGAGTAGTCGTTCGATGAGCGAGCACCGTCGCAAACCGCCGCAGCCCCAGGGCGGTGGACGTGCCGCGGCCCGGCGCGCCGCGCAACAGCCCTCCGGTCGCAGGGCGGCCCGGCCGGCCGGGCCCCCGGACGCTGCGGCCCACTCACCGGCCGGGTCGTACAGATCGCCGTCGGACCCGCAGGCGGAGTCCGGCCACGGCGGCCGGGCCGAGGCCCGCCGGGCCCAGCGCGGAGGCGGCCGCAGGCGCGGCCCCGACGGCGCGGGGCCTCCGGGCGGACCGGGGCGCCGGGCGGGCAGGGGCGGTGCGGCCGGCGGCCGGCCGCCCAAGAAGCGGTTCATCGACTACCCGCGCTACGGCAAGCAGGGCTGGCGGCGCTGGGTGCCGTCCTGGAAGCTCGTCAGCGCCTGCTGCCTGGGCTGTTTCGGCCTGCTGGTCGCCTTCATCGGTGCGGCGTACTACATGGTGGCCGTCCCGGACGTGGCCCGGGCGGCGCAGGCCCAGAACAACGTCTACTACTGGGCCGACGGCTCGCAGATGGTCGCCACCGGCGGCGAGGTCAACCGCCAGATCATCCCGTACGAGCAGATCCCGGCGGCGATGCGGTACGCCGTCATCTCGGCCGAGAACAAGACGTTCGAGACCGACAGCGGCGTCGACCCCCAGGGCATCGCCCGCGCCCTCCTGAACATGGCCAAGGGCGGCCAGACCCAGGGCGGCTCGACCATCACGCAGCAATACGTGAAAAACGCCCGCCTCGACGACCAGTCGCAGACGATCACCCGTAAGTTCAAAGAGCTCTTCATCTCCATCAAGGTCGGCGCGACCAAGCAGAAGAGCGAAATCATGGCCGGGTACCTGAACACCGCGTACTACGGCCGCGGCGCATACGGGCTGCAGGCCGCGGCCCGCACGTATTACAGCAAGGACGCCAAGGACCTCGACCCGAGCCAGTGCGCCTTCCTCGCCTCCCTCCTCAAGGGCGCGACCTACTTCGACCCGGCCGGCGCACCGGAGATCGACCCGGCGGCCACCGCCGAGCAGAACACGAAGAACGCCACGGAGCGCTGGGGCTGGATCCTCGACCAAGAGGTCAAGGACAAGCACATGGACGCGGCCGAGCGCGCGAAGTACAAGATCTTCCCGATGCCCGACAAGCCGAAGAAGAACGCGAATCTGGGCGGCCAGATCGGCTACCTCGTGTCTCTCGCCCAGGCGTCCGCGAAGAACAACAACCCGGACATCGACTTGGCCAAGGGCGGCTACCAGATCTACACGACCTTCGACAAGAAGAAGGTCCAGGAGATGGAGAGCGTGGTCAAGAAGGTCCGGGACAAGAACATCGACCCGAAGAAGCGACCCAAGTACGACACGTTCGTCCAGTTCGGCGCCGCTTCGGTGGATGTGAAGACCGGGGCCATCGTGGCCATCTACGGCGGTGACGACGCCACCAAGCACTTCACCAACAACGCCGACGAAACCGGTGCCCAGGTCGGCTCGACCTTCAAGCCGTTCGTCCTCGCGGCCGGGATGGAGTACGGAAAGCGCGACCCGAGCAAGCCGGCGTCGCAGAGCGACTCGTCCCGGACGCCCGTCTCGCCGGACAGCATCTACAGCGGCAAGAACAAGCTGAAGATCAAGAACTACGACGGGACCGTCTGGAAGGACCAGAACGGCGGCGAGTGGCTCCAGACCAATGATGGTGATGAGTCCTACAACCCGCCGAGCTACGCCATCGACCTCCGCTACGCCATGCAGGAGTCGGTGAACACTCCCTACGTCCAGCTCGGCATGGACGTCGGCACCGACAAGGTGAAGCAGGCCGCCATGGCCGCGGGCCTGCGCGACAGCAAGACCAGCATGGCCTCCTCCAGCGTGCCCTCGTTCTCCATCGGTACGTCGTCGCCCAGCGCGATCCGGATGGCCGGTGCGTACGCCACCTTCGCCGCCAGCGGCACTCAGCGCGACCCGTTCTCCGTGACGTCGGTGAAGAAGGACGGCAACACGATCTACAAGCACGAGGACCAGGCCAAGAGCGCCTTCCCCGCTGCTGTGGCCAACAACGTCACGGACGTCCTGAAGGGCGTGGTCGACAAGGGCACCGGCACGAACGCCAAGCTCAGCGGGCGTCAGGTGGCCGGCAAGACGGGCACCACCGACGGCAACCGGTCGGCGTGGTTCGTCGGCTATACCCCGCAGTACTCGACCGCCGTCGGCATGTACCGCCTCGACGACAACGAGACCAGTAAAAAGCGCGAGTTCCTGAAGATGTTCGGGACGGGCGGCCAGGAGAAGATCCACGGCGCGTCGTTCCCGTCGACCATCTGGCACGACTACATGGAGCAGGCGCTCGGCGACTCTCCCTCCGAGTCCTTCCCGGCTCCCGAGAAGATCGGCGACAAGGTCTACGGCGGCGGCATGTCGCCCGCCCCCAGTGCCCCCCCGTCGTCGAGCGCCTCGCCCTCTCAGTCCCCGTCCGGTAAGCCCTCCAGCACTCCATCGATGTCCCCGTCCCCCACTCCCAGCAGTTCCTGCAGCAAGTGGGACTGGACCTGCAACGACACGGGTGGTACCAATCAGGGCCCGACGACAGGTGGAGCAGACGGCGGGATGAGTCCCAGCCCGACGCCCAGCAGGTCGAAACCCGGAGGCGGTCCCGGCGGCTGGATCGCAGGGCCCAACGGCTAAACGTGCCGACTGAGGACGAGGGGTGGTGTTTCACGTGAAACACCACCCCTCGTTTCACGTGAAACAGCGTCTTCGTTTCACGTGAAACACGACCGCTCCCCGTATCCACAGCGGTGTACGGCAGGATGTCGGGCATGACGAGCGAGACGAGCCCCCGTGTGTACGAGGACCGGCGCGGAGACTCCGCGGAACCCGTCGTGCGCCCCACGGAACAGGACGAGGTCGCCGCGGCCGGCAGCCAGCTGATCGGCGGCCCGCTCGGCCGCTGGGCCAGGCCCGGCTACCACTGGCTCACTCCGATCAGAGTCGTGGTGCTCGTCGCGATCGGGATGTTCGCCCTGGGCATGGCCCAGAAGCTGCCGTGCTACGACTGGGCCTGGTTCCGCGGCGCCAATTCGCAGTACACGCACGCCTGCTACTCCGACATCCCGCACCTGTACTCGCTCCGAGGCTTCGCCGACAACCTGGTGCCGTACTTCGACCGCCTCAACGGCGACATGAACTACCTCGAGTACCCGGTGCTGACCGGACTGTTCATGGAGGCCGCCTCCTGGCTGACGCCGGGCAGCGGCGACATGCAGCACCGCGAGCAGATGTACTGGATGGTCAACGCGGGGATGCTGATGGCCTGCACGGCCGTCATCGCCGTCTGCGTCACACGCACGCACCGCCGCCGCCCCTGGGACGCCCTCCTGGTCGCGCTGGCCCCCGCCTTCGCCCTCACGGCCACCATCAACTGGGACCTGTTCGCCGTCGCGCTGACCGCTGCCGCCATGCTGATGTGGTCGCGCGGCCGGACGCTCGCCTTCGGCATCCTGATCGGCCTGGCGACGGCCGCGAAGCTCTACCCCGTACTGATCCTCGGGCCGCTGCTCGTGCTGTGCTGGCGGGCCGGGAAATGGCGGGAATTCGGGGCTGCGATGCTGGGCGCGGCCGGATCCTGGCTGATCGTGAACCTGCCGGTGATGATGCTCGCCCCCGAGGGGTGGAAGAAGTTCTACACCTTCAGCCAGGAGCGGTCCGTCGACTTCGGTTCGTTCTGGCTGATCATTTCGCAGCGTACGGGCAAGGGCCTGGACACCGACATGGTGAACACCCTTGCCGCGCTCCTCATGGTCCTCGCCTGCGCGGGAATCGCGGTGCTCACGCTCACCGCGCCGCGCCGCCCGCGGTTCGCGCAGCTCGCCTTCCTGGTCGTCGCCGCGTTCGTCATCACCAACAAGGTCTACTCGCCGCAGTACGTCCTGTGGCTGATCCCGCTGGCCGCGCTCGCCCGGCCGCGCTGGCGGGACTTCCTGATCTGGCAGGCCGGCGAGGTCGTCTACTTCCTGGGGATCTGGCTGTATCTCGCCTACACGATGAGCGGCGAAAAGCACCAGGGGCTGCCGCCCGAGGGTTATCAACTGGCCATCGCCGCACATCTGTTGACCACGCTGTACCTGTGCGTCGTCGTGGTGCGCGACATCCTGATGCCGGAGCGGGACGTCGTACGGAGGGACGGCTCGGACGACCCGTCGGGCGGGGTCCTGGACCGGGCCGAGGACGTGTTCGTGCTGGGACAGGCGGCGCATCCCCCGCGGCACGCGGCGACGCTCGAAGAGGGACCGCGGGTCGAGTGGGGCACGAGAACCCCCGCGTCCTGAAAGCTCGTGGAAAAGGCTCGGGCCCCTGGTCGACGGCGGCTGTCGTCGGCCGGGGGCCCGATGTCTTGAGCGCCCTGCGGGCGGTCCTGCCTAGCGCTCGACCAGGCGGTCGAACTGCGTGGTGGTGTGGCGCAGGTGGGCCACCAACTCGTCGCCCACGTGCGGCTCCTGAGAATCGGACGGCACGAAGAGGATCGACACCTGCATGTGCGGCGGCTCCGCGAACCAGCGCTGCTTGCCCGCCCAGACGAACGGGGACAGGTTGCGGTTGACGGTGGCGAGCCCCGCGCGGGCGACGCCCTTGGCCCGCGGCATCACGCCGTGCAGAGCCTTGGGGGCCTCCAGGCCCACACCGTGCGAGGTACCGCCGGCGACCACGACCAGCCAGCCGTCGGAGGCGACCTTCTGCTGGCGGTAGCCGAACCGGTCGCCCTTGGCGACCCGGGTGACGTCGAGGACCGAGCCGCGGTACTCGGTCGCCTCGTGGTCGCCGAGCCACAGCCGCGTACCGATGCGGGCCCGGAAGCGGGTCTGCGGGAACTGCTGCTGCAGCCGGGCCTGCTCTTCGGCGCGCAGATGGCTGACGAACATGGTGTGCAGTGGAAGACGGGCCGCACGCAGCCGGTCCATCCACGCGATGACCTCCTCGACGGCGTCCGAGCCGTCGGTGCGGTCCAGCGGAAGGTGCAGCGCAAAACCTTCGAGCCGTACGTCCTCGATGGCGGAGCGGAGCATGCCGAGCTCCTCCTCCTTCACGCCGTGCCGCTTCATCGAGCTCATGCACTCGATGACCACGCGGGCGCCCACCAGGGCGTGCACACCGTCCACCGAGGAGACCGAGCGGATGACGCGGTCGGGCAGCGGCACCGGCTCCTCGCCGCGCCGGAACGGTGTCAGGACGAGCAGATCGCCGCTGAACCAGTCCTTGATGCTGGCTGCTTCGTAGGTGGTGCCGACCGCCAGGATGTCCGAGCCGAAGCGGGACACCTCGTCCGCGAGCCGCTCGTGGCCGAAGCCGTAGCCGTTGCCCTTGCAGACCGGGACGATGCCCGGGAACTGGTCGATCACGGACTTCTGGTGCGCCCGCCAGCGAGCGGAGTCGACATAGAGGGTGAGCGCCATGGCCGTCCGGACCTTTCTGATGGCTGCGATGTGTCGGAGTTACGAAGAACGAGGTTACGCAACCGGTCAGCGGCGCGACATATACATGTCCAGCGCCTTGTGGAGCAGCTTGTTGAGCGGGAAGTCCCACTCGCCGAGGTACTCGGCCGCCTCACCGCCGGTGCCCACCTTGAACTGGATGAGGCCGAAGAGGTGGTCGGTCTCGTCGAGGGAGTCGGAGATGCCGCGCAGGTCGTAGACCGTCGCGCCCATCGCGTAGGCGTCGCGGAGCATCCTCCACTGCATCGCGTTGGAGGGCCGCACCTCGCGGCCGATGTTGTCGGAGGCGCCGTAGGAGTACCAGACGTGGCCACCGACGACGAGCATCGTCGCGGCCGAGAGGTTCACTCCGTTGTGGCGCGCGAAGTAGAGCCGCATCCGGTTGGGGTCCTCGGAGTTGAGGACCGTCCACATGCGCTGGAAGTACGACAGGGGACGCGGCCGGAAGTGGTCGCGCACCGCGGTGATCTCGTACAGGCGCTGCCACTCGGCGAGGTCCTCGTAGCCGCCCTGGACGACCTCGACGCCGGCCTTCTCGGCCTTCTTGATGTTGCGGCGCCACAGCTGGTTGAAGCCCTTGAGGACGTCGTCGAGCGAGCGGTTGGCCAGCGGAACCTGGAAGACGTAGCGCGGCTGGACGTCGCCGAACCCGGCGCCGCCGTCCTCGCCCTGCTGCCAGCCCATCTTCCGCAGCCGGTCGGCGACTTCGAAGGCACGCGGCTCGATGTGGGTGGCCTCGACATCGCGCAGGCGCTTCACATCGGGGTCCTGGATGCCCGACTTGATGGCCGTCGAGTCCCAGCGGCGGATGACGACCGGCGGGCCCATCTTCACCGAGAACGCGCCCTGCTGCTTGAGGTGCGCGAGCATCGGCTTCAGCCACTCGTCCAGGTTGGGCGCGTACCAGTTGATGACCGGGCCCTCGGGCAGGTACGCCAAGTAGCGCTTGACCTTGGGGAGCTGGCGGTAGAGGACCAGACCGGCGCCTACGAGCTCGCCGCTCTTGTCGAACCAGCCGAGGCTCTCCGAACGCCATTCCGTCTTGACGTCAGCCCACGCCGGGACCTGGCAGTGGCTCGCCGCGGGCAGGCTCTGGATGTACGCCAGATGCTGCTCACGGCTGATGGTCCTCAGGGTCAGGCTCATGCGGGGCGCTCCTCGGCAGGTGTGTCCCCATGGGTACAGGGGCTCCGGCTCTCGTGCCGAAGCCTACTGGGCCACAGGAGCGCCCCGGATGGCCGTACGGCGATGGGCTGTACGGCCATCCGTTGGTGGCGGGTGTCGCGGGTCGGTCAGCCGCCGACGACACCGCCGAAGAGGCCGCCGTGGGCCATGCCGAGGAAGAAGCCGACAGCGGATGCGCCGAGGCCGAGGATCAACAGGAATCGTTCGCGCGTCGTCGCCGAGATGAACTGGCCGTACGCGCCCGTGAGGATGCCGACGAGGCCGGCCCACGAGCTGACCAGGTGGAGGTTGTAGAACCAGGCCGTGGTGAAGGCCAGCACGCCCAGGACGACCGTGACGGCCGCGAACGTGTCCTGGAGCGGATGGGGCTTGCCGTCGGTGGCGAAGAGGGAGACGGCGTTCGGTCGCACTGCTTGTGCCATGGGGCACCTCCTGGCGGAAGGCGGCGAAGGGTGACGCCGCACACACCCGATGTGTACAGATTGCGTCCCCTGCCCACTGGATTTCAACCGGAAGCGGGTCAACAGGTACTCTGGACGGTCTGCACCGGTGTCAGCCGTGCCCGCACGCCGTCCCGCTCCTCTCGGAGAGGGATTGTCAGTGGGGGCCGATACCGTTGCTTACGCATCACGACCCTCCTGCCACGGAACGACCGTGGCCGCTGAGTCCAAAGGAGGTGGGTTCCACATGCGTCACTACGAGGTGATGGTCATCCTCGACCCCGATCTGGAGGAGCGCGCTGTCTCTCCCCTGATCGAGAACTTCCTCTCCGTCGTCCGCGAGGGCAACGGAAAGGTTGAGAAGGTCGACACCTGGGGCCGTCGTCGTCTCGCCTACGAGATCAAGAAGAAGCCCGAGGGCATCTACACGGTCATCGACCTTCAGGCCGAGCCTGCGGTCGTCAAGGAGCTCGACCGTCAGATGAACCTGAACGAGTCGGTCCTCCGGACCAAGGTCCTCCGTCCCGAGACCCACTGAGCTTCCGCTCAGAGGTAATCGGGTCCGAGTAGCAACACAGCAGCCAGCAGCAATCCCCGCCGAGAGGTTCATCCATGGCAGGCGAGACCGTCATCACGGTCGTCGGCAATCTCGTCGACGACCCCGAGCTGCGCTTCACCCCCTCGGGTGCGGCCGTCGCGAAGTTCCGTGTCGCGTCGACTCCCCGCACCTTCGACCGTCAGACCAATGAGTGGAAGGACGGCGAAGGCCTGTTCCTGACCTGCTCGGTCTGGCGTCAGGCGGCGGAGAACGTCGCCGAGTCGCTCCAGCGAGGCATGCGCGTCGTCGTGCAGGGCCGGCTGAAGCAGCGGTCCTACGAGGACCGCGAGGGCATCAAGCGCACGGTCTACGAGCTGGACGTCGAGGAAGTCGGCCCCAGCCTCAAGAACGCCACGGCCAAGGTCACCAAGACCACCGGTCGCGGTGGCCAGGGTGGGTACGGCGGCGGCGGTCAGCAGCAGGGCGGCGGCAACTGGGGCGGAGCCCCCAGCGGTGGCCAGCAGGGCGGCGGCGGTGCTCCCGCCGACGACCCCTGGGCCTCCAGCGCGCCGACCGGCGGCGGACAGCCGCAGGGTGGCAGCGGCGGCGGTGGCGGCTGGGGCGGAAGCTCCGGCGGCGGCTACTCGGACGAGCCGCCCTTCTAGGGCAGCTCGTAACTCCCACTTCTTGATCACACAGGAGAAACACCATGGCGAAGCCGCCTGTGCGCAAGCCTAAGAAGAAGGTCTGCGCGTTCTGCAAGGACAAGACCGCTTACGTGGACTACAAGGACACGAACATGCTGCGGAAGTTCATTTCCGACCGCGGCAAGATCCGTGCCCGTCGCGTGACCGGCAACTGCACGCAGCACCAGCGTGACGTCGCCACGGCCGTCAAGAACAGCCGTGAGATGGCGCTGCTGCCCTACACGTCCACCGCGCGATAAGGGAAGGGTGACCGAAAAATGAAGATCATCCTCACCCACGAGGTCTCTGGCCTCGGCACTGCCGGCGACGTCGTTGACGTCAAGGACGGCTACGCTCGCAACTACCTGGTCCCGCGTGGTTTCGCGATCCGCTGGACCAAGGGTGGCGAGAAGGATGTCGCGCAGATCCGTCGTGCGCGCAAGATCCACGAGATCGCGACCATCGAGCAGGCCAACGAGGTCAAGGCCCAGCTCGAGGGCGTGAAGGTGCGTCTGGCTGTTCGCTCCGGCGACGCCGGCCGTCTCTTCGGCTCCGTCACCCAGGCCGACGTCGCTGCGGCGATCAAGGCTGCCGGTGGCCCGGACGTGGACAAGCGCCGCGTCGAGCTCGGTGCGCCGATCAAGACCCTGGGTGCCCACCAGGTGTCCGTGCGTCTGCACGCCGACGTTGTCGCGAAGCTTGGCGTCGAGGTCATCGCCGCCTAAGCACTGCACAGCAGAAAGGGCCGTACCCCTCGGGGTGCGGCCCTTTCCGCTGTGTTTCACGTGAAACACAGCGAGCTGGCGAGAGCTGAGGACTCGTTTCACGTGAAACGTCGTGCTGGACGTTTCACGGGAGCGGCGCAGACGCTCAGCGCGTCGCGCCGGTGACCAGCCAGCGTCCGGAGCGGGCACGCCAGCCGAGGGTCAGCATGCGGACCGTCATCATCAGGGCCATGGCCCACCAGAGCGTGGTCAGCCCGCCGCCCAGGACCGGCACCAGCAGGGCGACCGGGGCGAAGACGACCAGGGTCACCAGCATGGCCCGGGCCAGATAGGGGCCGTCACCCGCACCCATGAGTACGCCGTCGAGGACGAAGACGACGCCGGCGACCGGCTGGATGAGGGCAACCACGAGCAGAGCCGGCAGCAGGGTGTCCTGGACGGTCCCGTCACTGGTGAAGAGCGGGATGAAGAGCGGGCGGGCTGCCACCACGAGCACGCCGAGCACCACTCCGAAGGCGACGCCCCACTCCACCATGCGTCGGCAGGCCTGCTTGGCGCCCTTGGCGTCGCCGGCGCCCAGATAGCGACCGATGATCGCCTGCCCCGCGATGGCGATCGCGTCGAGGGCGAAGGCCATCAGATTCCACAGGGACAGGATGATCTGGTGGGCGGCGATGTCGACGTCGCCCAGGCGAGCGGCGACAGCGGTGGCGATCATCAGGACGGCACGCAGCGAGAGCGTCCGGACCAGGAGCGGTACGCCGGCCTGGGCGCTGTTCCTGATGCCGGAGATATCCGGCCGGAGAGAGGCGCCGTGGCGTCGGGCCCCGCGCACCACCACGGTGAGATAGACGGCCGCCATACCGAACTGGGCTATGACGGTGCCCCACGCCGACCCGGCGATGCCGAGCCCCGCACCGTACACAAGGCCCAGGTTCAGCACGCCATTGGCCGCGAAGCCGCCCATGGCCACGTACAGGGGCGTCCTGGTGTTCTGGAGGCCGCGCAGTACACCGGTCGAGGCGAGCACGACGAGCATCGCAGGGATGCCGAGGGCGGAGACGCGGAGATAGGTCGTGGCGTACGGGGCGGCGGTGTCCGAGGCGCCGAGGAGGCCGACCAGCCAGGGGGCGGTGGGCAGTACGGCGGCGACGACCGCGGCGCCCAGGAGCAGCGCGAGCCAGATGCCGTCCATGCCCTGGCGGATAGCGGCCCGCAGATCGTCGGCGCCGACCCTGCGGGAGACGGCTGCGGTGGCGGCGTACGCGAGGAAGACGAAGATGCTCACGGCTGTGGTGAGCAAGGGGGAGGCAATACCCAAACCGGCCAGTTGCGGGGTGCCGAGGTGGCCCACGATCGCGCTGTCGGCCATCAAGAAGAGCGGCTCGGCGACGAGGGCTCCGAAGGCGGGAACGGCGAGGGCCACGATCTCGCGATCGTGGCGGCGCCGGGAGCTGCGCCGGTCGCTCTCCGGTATCGCGGGGGCCTGTTTCATGGGGTCAATCTAATCTTCCACAGGTAATGGACGCAATGCATCTGTGATCCTTACCTCGGAGGTGCAGCCCGCTTCGTGTGGGCGCCGTTGGCCGAGATCTTGAGCCAGTCGGGAAAGTTTTTCTCCCCCACAGCCGGTGGATGGAGAAAGTGCAGGTCAGAGTGGTCATCGATGAATGGCTATGACTTTGTCCACAGTGCTGTCCCCCGGTCCGTGCACAGGTTCCGAAGACTTCTCCACAGCATCCGGTCGTTCGTCCACATGCCCTGTGGATAACCAGATTGGCTGACGCCGTCGGCGGGCCTAACGTGGTCCGGCGCCCGACGCGCCGGAACCGGAGTCGGGCTTCTCGTTTTGTCAGTGTCGTGCCGTAGAAAGAGTGGCACGGCTAGGTCCGCGGAGCGGACGGGAGGAGGTGGCCCGGTGAGCATTCCCGAGCCGTTGGACGAGCCCTGGGCCGAGGCCGGTCCAAGTGACCGTCTGCCTGTTTCCCGCCAGCGCGGCGACAGCGAGGGCCGAGGCCGTGGTCGCGGCAGGGGCCGTGACGACCAGCACGACCGGGGTCAGGACGACTGGGACGGCGGGTCCTCCGGCTTCGAGCGGGTGCCCCCCCAGGACATCGACGCCGAGCAGTCCGTCCTCGGCGGCATGTTGCTCTCCAAGGACGCCATCGCGGATGTCGTGGAGATCATCAAGGGCCACGACTTCTACAAGCCCGCCCACGAGACCGTCTACACGGCGATCCTCGACCTCTACGCCAAGGGCGAGCCCGCCGACCCCATCACGGTCGCCGCCGAGCTGGTCAAGCGCGGCGAGATCACCCGGGTCGGCGGCGCCTCGTATCTGCACACGCTGGTCCAGTCGGTGCCGACGGCGGCCAACGCCTCGTACTACGCGGAGATCGTCCACGAGCGGGCGGTGCTCCGCAGGCTCGTCGAGGCGGGCACCAAGATCACGCAGATGGGATACGCGGCGGACGGCGACGTCGACGACATCGTCAACTCCGCGCAGGCCGAGATCTACGCGGTCACCGAGCAGCGCACCAGCGAGGACTACCTGCCGCTCGGCGACATCATGGAAGGCGCGCTCGACGAGATCGAGGCGATCGGCTCGCGCAGCGGCGAGATGACCGGAGTGCCGACCGGGTTCACCGACTTCGACTCGCTCACCAACGGGCTGCACCCCGGCCAGATGATCGTCATCGCCGCCCGTCCCGCGATGGGTAAGTCCACGCTGGCGCTGGACTTCGCGCGAGCCTGCTCGATCAAGCACAACCTGCCCAGCGTGATCTTCTCGCTCGAAATGGGGCGCAACGAGATCGCGATGCGTCTGCTGTCGGCCGAGGCGCGGGTAGCGCTGCACCACATGCGCTCCGGCACCATGACCGACGACGACTGGACGCGCCTGGCCCGCCGCATGCCCGACGTCTCGCAGGCGCCCCTCTACATCGACGACTCGCCGAACCTGTCGATGATGGAAATCCGCGCCAAGTGCCGCCGCCTGAAGCAGCGCAACGACCTCCGCCTCGTCGTCATCGACTACCTGCAGCTGATGCAGTCCGGCGGCTCGAAGCGCGCCGAGAGCCGTCAGCAGGAAGTCTCGGACATGTCGCGAAACCTGAAGCTCCTCGCCAAGGAGCTTCAGCTGCCGGTGATCGCGCTCTCGCAGCTGAACCGTGGCCCCGAGCAGCGCACCGACAAGAAGCCGATGGTGTCCGACCTGCGTGAATCCGGCTCGATCGAGCAGGACGCGGACATGGTCATCCTGCTGCACCGTGAGGACGCCTACGAGAAGGAGTCGCCCCGCGCCGGCGAGGCGGACCTGATCGTGGCCAAGCACCGTAACGGCCCGACCGCGACCATCACCGTGGCCTTCCAGGGCCACTACTCGCGCTTCGTGGACATGGCAGCGACCTGATCCCGGGTGTGGGCTCGGCCATTGTGTGAGGACTGTCTGCGGATCATGAGCACGGTCCGCGCCAATCCGGATGGTCGTGAGCATGGGCGACGGTCCGTCGTGCCGGCTGTGGCTAGCCTGGCGGCATGGAAGCAATCCTGGTCAGCGCGTGTCTGCGTGGGGTGCCGTGCCGGTTCGACGGGCAGCACAAGGCGTCTTCGGGCATCGAGGACGCGGTGGCGGGTCGCGAAGTCGTCTCTTTTTGCCCGGAGGTGGCCGGCGGGCTCGCGACACCGCGGCGGCCTGCGGAGCTGGTGGGTGGTGACGGGCACGACGTGCTCGACGGGACGGCACGGGTCGTCGAGGACACGGGGCGTGACGTGACGGCGGAGTTCGTGGACGGAGCGCGGCGCGCACTCGCGGCGGCGCGGCACGGAGGCTGCACGGAGGCGCTGTTGATGCCGCGCAGTCCGTCGTGCGGACGGGGTGTGGTCTACGACGGGTCGTTCGCCGGGGAGTTGGTGCCAGGAGACGGGGTGACGGCGGTGCTGCTCGAGCGGAATGGGATCGCAGTGTGGCCCGCGCCCGGCGTGTGAAGCGATCCCGGCCGACGGCCACCTCGACCGGCGAGTGACCGTGAACTCCATCGGCGACGGGGGTCGACACCGCTCAGCAAGTAGGTGTCGGGGGCGGGTTCACCCGCCTCGGCCGGTGGACTACCGTCTCCGGGCATGAGTACCGAAGGCTGGCTGGCCGACACCCGTACGTCCTACGACACGGTCGCGACCAGCTACGCGGACCAGGTGCGTGACCTCCTGGACGAAATGCCGTACGAGCGCTCCGTCCTGGCGCTGTTCGCCGAGCTTGTGCAGGCCACGGGCAGGGGTCCTGTCGTGGACGTGGGGTGCGGGCCGGGGAGGATCGCGGCCCATCTGCGAGTCCTCGGCTTGGACGCGTTCGGGATCGATCTGTCGCCCGCGATGGTCGAGACGGCCCGGCGCGAGCACCCCGGCCTGCGGTTCGAGGTCGGTTCCATGACGGACCTGGACCTCGCGGATGCCTCGGTGTCGGGGCTGGTGGCCTGGTACTCCCTGATCCACGTTCCCGACGATGAGGTGGGGCCGGTCTTCGCCCACTTCCGGCGGGTGGTGCGCCCCGGTGGACTGGTGCTCCTCGGCTTTCATGTGGGAGATGAGTCGCGGCTGAAGACGCGGGGCTACGGAGGTCACGCGATGAAGGTCCACGTCCATCGTCGTCAGCCGGCCCGAGTGTCCGCCTGGCTCGATGACGCGGGCTTCACGGTCGAGGCGCAGATGACGCTCAGCTCGGCCGAGAGCCCGCTCGGGGGAATTGTCTTCGCGCGTCGCCGGACTGACAGCCAGTAGGAGACGGACTCGTTCGCCGGTGCCCGCATGGTCAACTGCGGCTGCAATCAACCGAGTTCGCCCACGCCGCCGACTCCTGGCGTTCCGGGCCGGGGGAGGCGATGAGCCAGAGAGGCCGACTCCCGCGAAAAGCGGTCGACTGGACGCGGGCGCGCGGCTAGACCTTGCCCCATGACCTCATCGAGTTCGCCCGCATCGCCGCCCCCTTTCGAAGAGCTGCTCCCCGCCACGCGGCGCGCCCTGCTGCACCGCATCGCGATCGAGCAGTCGGAAAGGAGGGCGCCCTCGCTTGTCGCCGCCGTGGTGCGGGACGGCCGGATGCTCTGGTCCGGATCGCGCACCTCTGTCGACGGCCACGGCCCGGATGCCGACGTCCAGTACCGCATCGGCTCCATCACGAAGACCTTCACCGCCGTACTGGTCCTGAGGCTGCGCGACGAGGGGCTGCTCGACCTCGGCGACCCGCTGGAGAAGCACCTCCCGGGCACTGCGGCGGGCGGGGCGACTGTCGCCCAACTCCTTTCCCACACCGCCGGGTTGGCTGCCGAGTCGCCCGCGCCGTGGTGGGAGCGGACGCCTGGCGGTCTGCGCCCTGAGCTCGCCGATGTGCTGGGGGATCAGCCGCAGCTGCATCCAGCGGGCCGGCTGCACCACTACTCCAACCCGGGCTACACACTGCTCGGTTCCCTGGTGGAGGCGGTGCGCGGAGTGCCCTGGGAGGAGGCGTTGCGCACCGAGATCCTCGAACCGCTCGGACTCGACCGCACAACCACACAGCCGGTCCACCCCCATGCGGGGGGCTGGGCCGTGCACCCGTGGGCCGATGTGCTGCTGCCCGAACCGTCCGAGGACCTCGGCCTGATGGCCCCCGCAGGGCAGCTCTGGTCGACCGCTGCGGACCTCTGCCGTTTCGCCGCCTTCCTCGCCGAGGGCGACGAGCGGGTGCTGAGCGCCGAATCGGTGGCGGAGATGCGCACCCCCGCCGTGGCGCCGGAGGCCGGCGGCTGGGACAGCGGGTACGGGCTCGGCCTGCAGCTCGCTCGCTCCGGCGATCGTGAACTCGCCGGGCACACTGGATCGTTGCCCGGATTCGTGGCGGGCCTGTGGGTGAGCGTGGCGGACGGGGTGGCCGCCGTCGCACTCGCCAATGCGACCTCAGGCCCGATGTGCGGCACCCTGGCGGCCGATCTCGTACGGATCGTGGCGGAGGCCGAACCGCGCTTCCCGGAGCCCTGGCGCCCGCTTCCCGAGGTGGATGAGCAGCTTCTGGCACTCACCGGACCTTGGTACTGGGGCACGGCCGCCTACGGACTGCGCCTGACCGCCGAGCGCGGGGTGGCTCTGGAGCCGCTCCGCGGCATCGGCCGGGCTTCCCGGTTCCAGGCCGCCGCCGATGGCACCTGGGTCGGCCTCGATGGCTATTACAGGGGCGAGACACTCCGTGCGGTTCGGCGGCCGGACGGCTCGGTGAGCCACCTCGACCTCGGGTCGTTCGTGTTCACACGCGAGCCGTACGGACCCGAGGCCACGGCGGTGCCGGGTGGTGTGGACCCCGAGGGCTGGCGCGGGATCTGACGTTTCACGTGAAACGGCCCGCGCTCAGCGCCCGCGCGGGTCGCCGTAGGCCGTGTTTCACGTGAAACACGGCCTACAGAGGTTTCTTGAATCCCACATGTGAGGCCTCGAACCCCAGCCGCTCATAGAAGCGGTGAGCATCGGTGCGTGTGGCGTCCGATGTCAGCTGGACCAACTGGCAGCCCTGGCGCGCCGATTCGTCGACGGCCCATTCGATGAGCCGGGTGCCGAGCCCACTGCCACGCTCGGCGCTGTGAACGCGTACGCCCTCGATGATCGAGCGGGTCGATCCGCGCCGTGAGAGTCCGGGGATGACGGTCAGCTGGAGGGTGCCGACAACCTCGCCGCCGCGGTCGGCGACCATCAGATGCTGGTTCGGGTCACCCGAGAGCCGGTCGAAGGCCGTGCGGTAGGGAGCGAGGTCGTCCGGCGACTCCCGCTGGGCGCCCAGCGGGTCGTCCGCAAGCATGGCCACGATCGCCGGGATGTCCTCGGGCTTGGCAGGCCTGATCTCAAGATCGCTCATGGCTCGGAGCGTACGCCCGGCTGCCCTGAGCGGGGACGTGGAGTGTCCTACGCGGGGACGTGGAGCTCCTCGACCGTGCGGACCAGGGGCGCCAGTTCAGGGTTCTTCGCCGCTTCGTCCAGCGCCTCGCGCAGAGCCCTGTCGTTGGTGGGGCGGGCTTCGGCGAGCAGGGAGAGACCGGATTCGGTGACGTCGGTGTAGATGCCGCGCCGGTCGGTGTCGCAGAGGTACCGGGTCAGCAGGCCGCGGTCCTCGAGCCGGGTGACCAGGCGGGTGGTGGCCGACTGGCTGAGGACCACGGCGTCGGCGACCTGCTTCATCTGGAGGTGACCGCCCGGGCCACTGTGCTGGCGGCTGAGGACGTCGAGCAGGGAGTACTCGCGCACGCTGAGGTCGTGCCCCGACTGCAGGGCGCGCTCGATGTGGGTGTCGATCTTGCCGTGCAGCAGGGAGAGCGCGCACCAGCCCTGGGAGAGGGCGGTGAGTGCGGGGTCCGTCGCGGTCATGCGTCTGTCCTCCGTCCGGAGCGGCTTGTCCTCAGGATAGTCCACGACTGCAATAGCCCGCGCTTGCAATTAATGCGCGTCTGCAATTATTGTGGACGCTCGTAAGGGGCTCACGCAATCTCCTGGAAGGTCATCCCATGCCACTCGCGCTCCTAGCCCTCGCCATCGGGGCGTTCGGTATCGGCACCACAGAATTTGTGATCATGGGGCTGCTCCCCGAGGTCGCCGGATCCTTCGATGTCTCCATCCCCACCGCCGGATACCTCGTCAGCGGCTATGCCCTCGGTGTGATGCTCGGCGCTCCGCTGATGACCATCCTGGGAACCAAGATCAGTCGCAAGCGGATGCTGATGCTGCTGATGGGCCTCTTCATCGTCGGCAACGTGCTCTCCGCGGTCGCGCCCGTCTTCGGGCTGATGCTGGCCGGGCGGGTCGTCGCCTCCCTCGCGCACGGCGCGTTCTTCGGAATCGGCTCGGTCGTCGCGGCCGATCTGGTCGCCCCCGAGAAGAAGGCCGGGGCGATCGCGATGATGTTCACCGGCCTGACCGTCGCCAATGTGGTGGGCGTGCCGATCGGCACGCTCATCGGTCAGCAGGTCAGCTGGCGCGCGACGTTCTTCGTCGTCGCGGCACTCGGGGTGCTGGGCCTGCTCGGCGTCGCCAAGCTCGTACCGGACATGCCGAAGGCCGAGGGCGTACGGCTGCGGCACGAGATCGCCGCGTTCCGCAACGTCCAGGTGCTGCTCGCCATGGCGATGACCGTGCTCGGCTTCGGCGGAGTGTTCGCCGCGATCACCTACATCACCCCGATGATGACGAACGTCGCCGGCTACGCCGACACCTCCGTCACCTGGCTGCTCGTCCTCTTCGGCCTCGGCATGGTCACCGGCAACCTCGTCGGCGGCCGGTTCGCCGACCGCACGCTCATGCCGCTGCTCTATGTGTCCCTGTCCGGGCTCGCCCTGGTCCTGGCGCTGTTCACGGTGGCCGCCCATGACAAGGCCGCGTCCGCCGTCATGATCTTCCTCATCGGCGCGCTGGGCTTCGCGACCGTGCCCCCGCTGCAGAAGCGCGTCCTCGACCAGGCCGCGGGTGCACCCACCATGGCGTCCGCCGTCAACATCGGCGCCTTCAACCTCGGCAACGCGCTCTCCGCCTGGCTCGGCGGCATCGTCATCGCGGCCGGCCTCGGCTACACCGCCCCCAACTGGGTCGGAGCCGTACTCGCCGCCTCCGCCGTCGTGCTCGCCATCGTCTCCAGTGCGCTGGAGCGGCGTACGAACGCGGGAAGCCGGATCGTCGCGGGCGCCGTTCCCGAGCCGGCCCGGGCCTCCGCCGCGCACCGCTGAATCAACGTCCCAGCTCCATCAAGGAGTTCCCCCTCATGAGCACCTCCACCGTCGCCGTAGCCCCGCTCACCACCCAGGACGCGGAAGCCCTCGTCGAGGCGGCCCGTTCGGCCGCGGAGGCAGCCGGAGTCACCGTCGCGGTCACCGTCCTCGACGCGGGCGGCCACCTGCTCGCCTTCCGCCGGGACGACCGAGCCGTGCTGATCGCCGGAGAGACCAGCACCCGCAAGGCGTACACGGCACTTCAGCTGAACGCCCCGACCGCCGACCTGGTGGACGCGGTCCAGCCGGGCGGCCTGTTCCACACCCTGCCGACGGCCCTGGACCGGCCGCTCCTGTTCATCGCGGGCGGTGTCCCCGTCCACCGTGACGGCCGCCTGATCGGCGCGATCGGCGTGGGCGGCGGCGCCCCCGACCAGGACCATGGGTTCGCAAACGCGGCCGTGGAGGCCCTGGCCCGGCGTTGACCGGAGCGTGTCCGCCCTCAAGTGCCCGTGAAATCACGGCATATGGGGGCGAACTCGTATGCACGGGCGGCTAGCCCGCGGCCACCGTCAGCGGCGCGAAGCGGCGGGTCCAGTCCCCCGGCAGAGCCGGGATGCCATAGGTCATCACCGCGTTGAAGGCGACCGTCTCCATGCCGGAGGCCTTCAGCCAGGTCAGCAGCTCTTCATGGCGTACGTCGACATCCGTGCGCAGCGGGCGGTCCGTGCCGCCCGCGAGCGAGGCGACCAGAGCCTTCGCGGTCTCCGTGTCGCGGGCGATCAGCGGGCCCACGACATGGGTGTTCATGTTGGGCCAGGCGGCCGCGAATCCGGTCAGCCCGGCCGAGTCCTCCGCGACCCGCAACTGGTCGCAGAAGGCCGGCAGGCGGGTGATCATGTGCGTGCGGTCCTGCCCGAAGACCTCGGCGTCGAGCCGCAGGATCCTGGGCAGGTCGTCGGCGGTCGCGGGGCGGGTCGCCACCGTCGGGGCCGGGCCCGACGGCCGGAAGTGGCCCCTGACCATCTCGGCTCGACCGGTCGTCTCGAAGCCCAGCTCCTCGTACAGCAGTCGCCCGTTCGGCGTGGCGTGCAGGGTGAGCGGAGTGCCCTCCAGCTCCCGCAGTACGTGCTTCATCAGACGGCGGCCGACGCCCTGCCGGGCAAAGCGCTCGGCCACCAGAACCATGCCGATGGCCGCGAGACCCGGACCGTAGGAGGTGACCACGCAGGCGGTGACCAGGCCCTTGCCGTCGGGGGCGTCGATCCCGTACCCGGTGCCCGCCGCGAGCAGGAGTCCCCACTTGTGCTCCTCGCGCGGCCAGCCCCGGTCCTCGGAGAGGTCGGCACAGGCGATCAGGTCTTCGGTGGTCAGGCGGCGCAGGGGGAGCTCGGCGAGCGGTGAGGGCATGAGGGTCAGGTTGTCTGACGCACCGGCACGGCGTCCACCACTTTCCGGCTCTCGGCACGGTACTTCCGGCCACGCTTCGTCAGCCCCCACGGCTTGAGCACGGAGATCGCCGTCATGAAGAAGTACGCGCTGGAAGAGACGACCGGGGCAGCCACCAGGCTGGTGTCCGGGACTCCGGCCGCGACAGCACTGTTGATCTCGGGCCGCAGCAGGAAGGCCGACAGGCAGAGTGTGATCAGGGTCAGCCAGAACTTGATCCAGACCCAGCGATGCCGGGCGAGCCCCCACCGGGTGCCCAGCGAGAGCACAACGCCGGTGCCGAGCGTCACCAGGGCGATGGGCACCACCAGCCAGTCACCGAAGACCTTCATGGCCCGGTACGCGGCCTCGGTCATGGCGGCGGAGTCCGTCGTGTAGGCGGTGATGCCGAGAGCGAGCAGCCCGATGGTCAGCCCCAGCCAGCTCACCGAGACGGCGACATGAGCCACCAGCCAGCCGCGACGGACGGGCCGCCGTAGATGTTTCACGTGAAACGGCGTGCGGCTCGTGCGACCGGATGCGGGGCGAGAAGGATGTTTCACGTGAAACAGGGTGCCGCCGAGAGCCCAGGTGAGGCGTCCGACAGGGGGAGTAACCCCACGTACTAGCCTCGGCGTACATGGCGAGACTTCACCTTTTCGACCTCGACGGAACGCTCATGCGGGGCTCCGCCGCACCCGTAGAGATATCCCGGCAGCTCGGACTGCTCAGCGAAATAGGCGAGCTGGAGCGCGAGCTGTCCACGGGCCGGATCGGGCCGCCCGAGTACGCGGTGCGCGTGCACGCCCTGTGGTCCGGGCTCACCGAGGTGCATGTGGCGAATGCTTTCGCGACCGCTCCCTGGCTCACCGGAATCCAGGACGTCTGGCGGGAGATCCGCGAGCGGGGCGACTACTGCGCCGTGATCTCCCTCTCCCCGTCCTTCTTCGTGGAACGGCTGCTCGCCTGGGGCGCCCACGCCGCCCATGGCTCCGTCTTCCCGGACGTGCCCTTCACGCGGCCCGTGGACCCCGCCGGGATTCTCAGCCCGGCGGCCAAGGTGAGCGTCATGAACCGCCTGTGTGCCGAGTTCGGTGTCGGTCCCCGGAGCTGTGTGGCGTACGGGGACTCGATGTCCGACGTGGACCTCTTCGCCGCGGTGCCCGTGTCGGTCGCGGTGAACGCGGACCACCATCTCGCGGGCCTCGCCACCCACACGTACACGGGCGGCGACCTGCGTGAGGCCTACGCGCTGGTTCGTGCCGCGGGGTGAGCGGCCCGGCTAGCCCAGGTCGGGTGCGTGCATGGCGCGCACGCCCTCGATGTTGCCGTCCAGGTAGTGCCTGAGGGACAGCGGGACGAGGTGCACCGAGGCGATGCCGACGCGGGTGAACGGGATGCGGACGATCTCGTACTCCCCGCAGGGCTCCTCGATCTCGGGGCCGTGCCGCAGCGAGGGGTCCATGGAGTCGAGGCGGCAGACGAAGAAGTGCTGCACCTTCACGCCGGTCGCGCCGCCGTCCGCCCCGATGTGCTCGACGGTGTCGACGAAGCAGGGCACCACGTCGGTGATCTTCGCGCCGAGTTCCTCGTGCACCTCGCGGTGCAGGGCCTCGACGACGGTGGAGTCCTCGGGTTCGACGCCGCCGCCTGGGGTGAGCCAGTACGGATCCATGCCGGGCTTGGTGCGCTTGATCAGAATCAGGTCGTCGCCGTCGAGCAGAACGGCTCGTGCGGTGCGCTTGACCACTGGACGTACGGTCATGGGAGAAATGTGGCCCGATGGGACCCCTGCGAAACTCCCGGGGCCTCCCCCGCAGCTCATCAGCCCCAGTCGACCGCAGCGCGCAGCAGCCATTCCTGCGCCCGCGCGATGTGCGCGAGGCCGAGTGTGCCGGTGCGCACCGCCAGGAAATAGGTGCGCAGCGGCGGCACCGGAGGGTCGAGCAGCGCCACCACCTGGCCCTCCTCCAGGGCCGTCTCGCACAGATAGCGCGGCAGCACGGCCAGGCCCGCTCCGGCCGCCACCGCGGCGAGGACCGCCCGCAGATCGGGGGCGACGACCGCGCCCGCGGCGGCCGGTTTGGCGTCGAACACGGACGCCCAGTAGCGCGTCACCAGCGGCAGCGACTCGTGGACCTCGACCACAGGTATGGGCTCCAGGACCTCGGGACCGCCGTGGCGCAGCACGCCGGGACCGAGTCGTGCCGCCCAGCGCACCCCGGCGACCAGCACGTGTTCCTCGTCGCACAGCGGAGTCGAGGACAGCAGTCGGCCGCGCGGACGGGCGGTGGCGATGGCCAGATCGTGGTGTCCGGCGGCCAGGCCCTCCAGGGTCTCCTCGGCATTGCCGAAGGAGGCCCGCAGCGTGAGGCCGTGCGGGAGGAGACGGGTGAGCGCGGGCAGGGCGCGCAGCGAGGTGAACTCCGGCGGGCCGGCCAGGTGCAGGGTCCGGAGTCCCGGCTCCTCGCCGAGGCCGGCCTCGGCGATCTCGACGAGCGCGTCCAGGTGCGGCGCGGCCCGCTGGGCCAGTTCGTCGCCGATGGTCGTCGGGGTCACCCCGCGTGCCTGGCGCAGGAAGAGGGGCCGGCCCAACTGCCGCTCCAGGGTGCGTATCTGGCTGGTCACCGCGGGCTGCGAGAGCCCGAGCAGCGCAGCGGCCCGGGTGAAGGAGCCGGCCCGGTGCACGGTGACGAACGTACGCAGCAGGGCAAGATCCATGCTGTGCCCTCCCGTCCTGAACTGCCTCACGACGTCCCCGGCCGGACACAACTATAAATATGTCGATAGGTCTCTGTCGCTACTGTGATTGGACACTGACGCAGAGTCAACTAGCCTTGTCCGGGCGGTTCTTGGCGCGCGAGAACCGGGACGGTCCGAGCCATGAGGGGGGAGGCTCGGACCGTCCGTCTTACGTATGGCTTCTGGCTTGAGCAGCTCCTCGGGAACCGCCGCGGGCAGGAACGCGGACGCCTCGGACGCCCCTGCTCAGCCCGCCGCCCCCGCCTCGTCCAGTGCGCGTTCCACGTCTGCGATCAGGTCCGTGGCGTCCTCCGCGCCGACCGAGAAGCGGATGAAGCCCTCCGACACCGCGTCGCCGCCCCAGCGGCCGCGTCGTTCGGCGGTGGAGCGCACGCTGCCGAAGCTCGTGGCGTCGTCGACCAGGCTCAGCGCTTCCAGGAACCGTTCGGCGAAGGCGCGGTCGGGCAGGTCGAAGGAGACCACGCAGCCGAAGCGCCGCATCTGGGCCGAGGCCAGGCGGTAGGAGGGGTCCGAGGGCAGGCCCGGGTAGCGCAGGTCTGTCACCTCGGCGCGCTTGGTCAGCGCCTCGGCCAGGGCCAGGGCGTTCGCGGCCTGCCGGTCGGCCCGCAGATGCAGCGTCGCGAGGGAGCGGTGGGCCAGCCATGCCTCCATCGGGCCCGGGATCGCCCCGACGACCTTGCGCCACTTGCGTACCCGTGCGGCGAGGTCCGGATCGCGGCACACCACATAGCCGAGGAGAAGGTCGCCGTGCCCGGTCAGGCCCTTGGTGCCGCTGGCGACCGTGAAGTCCGCGCCGAGTTCGAGGGGACGCTGCCCGAGCGGCGTGGCCAGCGTGTTGTCGACCGCCACCAGCGCGCCCGCGTCGTGCGCGGCCCGGGCGAGGCGCCGTACGTCGCACACATCGAGCCCCGGATTGGAGGGGGTCTCGATCCACAGCAGCTTCGCGCCGTCCAGGTGGGCCAGTTGGGCATCGGCGGCGGTCGGCGCGGTGCGCACCTCGATGCCGTACGCCTCCAACTGCTCGCGGACCAGCGGCAGGGCCTGATAGCCGTCGTCCGGCAGGACCACCGTGTCGCCGGAGCGTGCCTGGGAGAGCAGCACGGCCGAGATCGCCGCCATCCCGGAGGCGAAGACGACCGCCTCGGCGCTCTCGTCGGGGGACTCCAGCTCGGCTATCGCCCGCTCCAGATGGGTCCACGTCGGGTTGGTGTCGCGGCCGTAGGTGTACGGTCCGGCCGCCTCGCCGGGCAGATGGAAGTGGGCGGCGAACACCGGCCCGGGCAGGGTGGGCTCGAAGGCCACCGGCTCGGGAAGCCCGGCGCGTACGGATCGAGTGCCGTCACCTGTCATGCCACACGCTCCATTTCCGTCGTGAGGATCGAGCTGGGAGAACCAGCGGAACAGGGGGTCGCCAACCTTCAGTCCTTGCCGTCGGGCAGGACGACGTGCATCGCCCAGGACACGATCGAGATGATCAGGGCGCCGACCACGGCGGTCCAGAAGCCCTCGACGTGGAAGCTGAGGTTCAGCTTGTCGGCGAGCCACGAGGTGAGGAGCAGCATCAACGCGTTGATCACCAAGGTGATCAGGCCGAGCGTGAGGATGAAGAGGGGGAACGACAGAAACTTCACGACGGGCTTCACGACGAAATTCACCACGCCGAAGACCAGCGCGACCAGAACCAGCGTCAGCGCCTTCTTGCCGGTGTTGTCGCCGGTCAGGGTGATGTTCTTCACGAGCCAGATGGCCACCGCGAGGGCGGCCGCGTTGGCGATCGTCTTGACTACAAAATTCTTCATGGGTCTGATCGTGGCAGACCCGATCGGCACAAGCGCAGGGGCAGAGACGATGAAAGATTTCCGGCTCGACGAGTTGGAGGCGGAGCGAGCCGCCAACGACGGTGCGTATCTGCAGTTTCTGCGCGAGCGGAACATGTCGGCGGGCCTTTACGCCCTCGACGCGGGCGCGCACGACCCTCAGTCCCCGCACGCCCAGGACGAGATCTACTTCGTGGTCAGCGGCCGCGCCTCGATCACCGTGGGCCTGGAGACGACGCAGGTCGCGCGGGGCAGCGTGGTCTACGTGCCGGCCGGGGTGGCGCACAAGTTCCACCACATCACCGAGGACCTGAGGGTTCTGGTCGTCTTCTCTCCGCCTGAGAGCTGAGGGCCGCCCCCGATTCTCCCTAGGGGTTCGGTCAGGGGAGTTCAAGGGCTGCGAGGGCCCCGTTCGGTACCCTCTCGCCCCTAGCATCGAGAGTGTCGAAAGCACAGAACTCGTGAACTGACAGAAATACCGACAGAAAGAGGTAGGGACGATGGCGGCACGGGAGATATTCGCGGGGATGCCCTGGTGGGTGAAGTGGGTCGCCGTGCCCGTCATCGCCCTGGTCGTGTTCGGCGGCCTGATCGCGAGCGTGGTCGGCTTCCTGTTCGGGCTGCTCTTCAAGGTCCTGGTCTTCGTGGCCCTGGTCGGCGGAGTGATCTACCTGGTGCGCAGGTTCATGTCCTCCTCGTCCTCGTCGCACGGCGACTGGTAGCCGGGCCCGGGCGGACCACGAAACTCCGCCCGGAGCCCGCACCGGGCCGGACCGGGGCCCGGACGGATTCGGCGGGCCGCGTCCGGGGCACCCGGGGATTAGCCCGGCCGGGGGAACGGACCTGGCCGAACCCCCTTCCTCCGTGAGGTCGGCCATTAGAGTGGCAAGTCTCTGCCGCCCCTTGGGAATCACGGGTCCTGACCGCATCCGACACCGGTCCGACCGGCCCGTTTCGCCGCCCCCGGGATCACGGCGGGCGCGCGGGGGCGGCCCCCGCGGGCGGGCGTGTTGCCCGTCAGCACGCCTGGGGGTGACCTGTGGCCACGGCTTCGAATGCCGCCGTCCCTACCCTGATCGGCTCGGTCCAGCGGGCTCTGCGCCTGCTGGAAGCAGTGGGCACGCACCTGGACGGAGCCCCCGCCAAGCAGCTGGCGCGTGAGGCCGGACTGCCGCTGCCCACGGCGTACCACCTGCTGCGGACCCTGACCCACGAGGGCTATCTGCAGCGCGAGAACGGGGTGTTCGTCTTCGGGCCGGCGGCCGAGCGGCTGGCGGCGGGCGGGGCCCGGCAGAGCCGTCGCAGCAAGATCACCAATTCGCTGGCCCGCTGGCGGGACTCCATCGGGGTGCCCGTCTACTTCGCTGTCTACCGCGAGGGTGAGATTGAGATCGCCGGGGTTGCCGACACCCCTTCCGCGCCCGCCGTCGAGGAATGGGCCGACTTCCGCGAGACCGGGCACGCCCACGCGATCGGCCAGTGCCTGCTCGGCCAGCTCGACGACCACGCCCGTGAGGACTACCTGGACCGGCATCCGGTCGAGGCGATCACCCCCTACACCGTGCGGGACCGGCGGGCCCTGTCCGAGCGGCTGGCGGCTACGGAGCGTATGCAACCCGTCGTCGAACGGCAGCAGTACGCGCTGGGCACCGTCTGCGCCGCCATCCCCGTCACGGCCGGCTCCAGCGTCGCGACCATGGCCATTTCCGTACCCCTTGACCAGCAGGAACGCTTGCTGCCGGCCATTGAGCGGCTGCGCGGCGAGGTGGGAAGCCTCCTGGGTTCGCTCGCATTCTCTATCAGTATCTGAAAACTCACTCCTTGTGATCTGCTACCGCTTCCAGCACGATTGCGTCAAGAGGGTCATGGTGGATCATTCCTGGCCAGTTTCAGCTAAAGCGGGGTTCGTGAGATGCGTGAATCGGTTCAGGCAGAAGTCATGATGAGCTTCCTCGTCTCCGAGGAGCTTTCCTTCCGGATCCCGGTGGAGCTGACGTACGACGCGATGGATCCTTACGCGGTGCGCATGACCTTCCACCTTCCCGGCGACGCGCCCGTCACCTGGGCATTCGGCCGTGAGCTGCTGCTCGACGGCATCAACGGGCCTGCCGGGGACGGTGATGTGCGGGTCGAGCCCAGCGGGCCCGAGGAGCTTTCCGATGTGCACATCCGGCTCCAGGTGGGCGGCGACCACGCCCTCTTCCGGGCCGGCGCGGCGCCCCTGGTGGCCTTCCTGGACCGCACCGACAAGCTCGTGCCACTGGGCCAGGAATGGACGCTCGGCGAGTTCGACGAGCACCTGGAGGACGCGCTCGGGCGCATCCTTGCCGAGGAGAACGCCGGCTGAGCGGCTACTTCTTGCGGCGGTGGCCGCCCCCGCTGCGTACCGGACTCGGGCGCGGAGATCTGCCGGCATCGGCGGCCGGGCGGTCGGCGGAGACCACCAGAGCGGCGAGCGCCGTGGTCAGCGGCACCGAGGCGACCAGGCCGATCGACCCGACCAGAGTGCGGACGATCTCCTCGGCGACCAGCTCGCTGTTGGCCACCGTGCCCACGCTGCTCTGCGCGATCGAGAACAGCAGCAGCAGGGGCAGTGCCGCGCCCGCGTAGGCGAGCACCAGGGTGTTGACCACCGAGGCGATGTGGTCGCGGCCGATCCGGATGCCCGCCCGGTACAGGCCGCGCGGGCCCATCGTCGGGTTGGCCTCGTGCAGTTCCCACACCGCGGAGGTCTGAGTGACCGTCACGTCGTCGAGGACGCCGAGCGAGCCGATGATGACGCCGGCGAGCAGCAGGCCGGACATGTCGATGTTCGGGTAGAGGCCGTGGATCAGGCCCGTGTTGTCGTCGGTGTTGCCGGTGAGCGAGGCCCAGCCGATGAAGAGCGACCCGAGCAGTCCGATCAGCATCAGTGAGACGAGGGTGCCGAGGACGGCGACGGAGGTGCGTGCGGACAGGCCGTGGCACATGTAGAGCGCGATCAGCATGATGGCGCTCGCCCCGACCACCGCCACGAGCAGTGGATTGGAGCCCTGGAGCACCGCCGGGAGGATGAACAGCGTCAGCACGGCGAACGAGACCACCAGGGCGACCAGCGCCATGACCCCGCGCAGCCGGCCGACAACCACGACGGCGAGCGCGAAGATCCCGGCGAGCAGCGCCATGGGGAGCCTGCGGTTCACATCCGTCACCGAATACTGCAGGTCATGGGGTGCATCGGGGGCGTACGCGACGATCACGCCCTGCCCCGTGTGCAGCTGGCGGGGCGAGTCGGGCTGGACGATCTCGGTGAAGGTGCGGCCTTTCTCCTTGCCCGAGGTGACCTCGACGGTGGCCTTGCCGCACAGACCCCGCTGGGCGTTTCTGGCCTGCTGGCCCTCGGCGGTGGAGGTGTCGCCGTTCGACGGGGTCTGACCGGCATTGACCGACTTGCAGTCCACCTTGTCCACTTTGATGACCTTGGCCTGCTGGGTCTGGCGGTCGAAGCCGACGCCGGTGCGCTGGTGCGCCGGGGCGCCACCCGGCCAGAGCACCACGAGGCCCACAAGTACCGCTGTGGAGAAAGGAATCAGCACAGCGGCGATGACTTTGCGCAGGTGCTTGGAGACGGGGGCCGCGGGTCCGTGGCTGTGCGCGTGGCCGTGCCCGTGGCCGTGTCCGCCGTGCTGGCGCGGAAGGTGCGGTTCTGGTGAGGTCACCGCCCGATCATCGCAAGAACCGAGGGGGCCCTCTGTTCAGCGCGCCAGTGATGGCGCTAGCGTGGTGACACCTTTGCACACGCGGGAGCTCGGAGCACCGGGCTGAGAGGGCGCTGAAATCCGTACGAACCGTACGGGAGCGGCTGCGCCGACCGCCGAACCTGTTACCGGGTAATGCCGGCGTAGGGAGTAGGTCTCATGACCATTCAGGACGCACGCACGCCTGCCTCCAGCACTGCGGAGAGCGGGAAGTCCATCGGCTGGCACAAGGGGTACGTGGAGGGTTCGCGCCCCGACCTCCGGGTGCCGGTCCGCCAGGTGCACCTCACCAACGGCAAGGCCGTGACGCTGTACGACACGTCGGGGCCGTACACCGACCCGAACGTCGAGACCGACGTCCGCCGAGGCCTCGCCCCGCTCCGGGAGAACTGGATCATCGGGCGCGGCGACACCGAGGAGTACGCGGGCCGGCCGGTCCGCCCCGAGGACGACGGCATCAAGCACACCTCGCCGCGCGGGGGCCTCAAGAACCTCGACGCGGTCTTCCCGGGCCGCCCGCGCCAGCCCCGCCGGGGCCGCGGCGGCCAGGCCGTCACCCAGCTCGCGTACGCGCGCCGCGGCGAGATCACCCCGGAGATGGAGTACGTCGCGATCCGCGAGAACGTCTCCCCCGAGGTCGTCCGCGAGGAGATCGCGGCGGGCCGCGCCGTACTCCCCGCCAACATCAACCACCCCGAGATCGAGCCGATGATCATCGGCAAGCGGTTCCTGGTGAAGGTCAACGCCAACATCGGGAACTCCGCGGTCACCTCCTCCATCGAGGAGGAGGTCGACAAGATGACGTGGGCCACCCAGTGGGGCGCGGACACGGTCATGGACCTCTCCACGGGCCGCAACATCCACACCACCCGCGAGTGGGTCCTGCGCAACTCCCCCGTCCCCATCGGCACGGTGCCGCTGTACCAGGCCCTGGAGAAGGTCGACGGCCGAGCCGAGGAACTGACCTGGGACATCTACAAGGACACGGTCATCGAGCAGGCCGAGCAGGGCGTCGACTACATGACGGTCCACGCCGGCGTGCTGCTGCGGTACGTGCCGCTGACCGCCCGCCGCAAGACCGGCATCGTCTCGCGCGGCGGCTCGATCATGGCCGCCTGGTGCCTGGCGCACCACAAGGAATCGTTCCTGTACGAGAACTTCGAGGAGCTCTGCGAGATCCTCGCGGCCTACGACGTGACGTACTCGCTCGGCGACGGCCTGCGGCCCGGCTCCATCGCGGACGCCAATGACGAGGCCCAGTTCGCGGAGCTGCGCACGCTCGGGGAACTCAACACGATCGCCAAGCGTCACAACGTACAGACGATGATCGAGGGCCCGGGACACGTCCCGATGCACAAGATCAAGGAGAACATCGACCTCCAGCAGGAGATCTGCGAGGAGGCCCCGTTCTACACCCTGGGGCCGCTGACCACCGATGTGGCGCCCGCCTACGACCACATCACCTCCGGCATCGGCGCGGCGATGATCGCCTGGTGGGGCACCGCGATGCTCTGCTACGTCACGCCCAAGGAGCACCTCGGCCTGCCCAACCGGGATGACGTGAAGACCGGCGTCATCACGTACAAGATCGCCGCGCACGCGGCGGACCTGGCCAAGGGGCACCCGGGCGCGCAGGAGTGGGACGACGCGCTCTCGGACGCCCGGTTCGAGTTCCGCTGGGAGGACCAGTTCAACCTGGCCCTCGACCCGGACACCGCCCGGGAGTTCCACGACGAGACGCTGCCCGCGGAGCCGGCCAAGACCGCGCACTTCTGCTCGATGTGCGGTCCGAAGTTCTGCTCGATGAAGATCTCCCAGGACATCCGCCGCGAACACGGCGGCGACCTGAAGTCCGAGGAGATCGAGGCCGGAATGGCGGAGAAGTCCAAGGAGTTCGCGGACGCGGGCAACCGGGTCTATCTGCCGATCGCCGACTGAGGCGATGCGGTCCTCGCGCCGCCCCGGGAGCGGACCACTCCCGGGTGCGGCGCCGCGTCCGCCGGTTCAGTCCGGCTGGTGCTCCGGCCCCCCGAAGTCGGGGCTGGTGAAGTCCGGGCTGGTGAAACTGGGGTGGTTGGTGGGGGAGCCGCCCTCGTCGGGGCTGTCGAAGCCCGGGCGGTCGTAGCCGAGGGTGGGGATGCGGCCGATCGGGCGGCGCGGTGCCGGGGCGCCGGGGTCGACGCTCGGGTCGGCAAGGGCGTCGCGCAGGAACGGGTAGATGCCGCGTTCGAGCAGGGCGTGGCGCCAGGCCTCGCGGGCCCGGGCGAACTCCTGGGTGCGCTCGTCTGGGGCGTCCGCCTCGCTGTCCTCGTCGATGGCCACGACCTGTGTGGCGCCGTTGCGTACCGCGGTGATGAGCAGTCCGACGGCCGCGGCGAGTATCGCGGCGGCGGTCAGCGCGCCGAAGAACCAGCCCGCCGTCAGCATGGTGTCGGCGAAGGCCGGCACCGGGTTGAGCATCTTCAGGATGTAGCCGACCAGGAGGAAGATCGCGGCGGCGGTCCCCGCGAGCACCGGGGCGAGCACGGCCACGACCGCGCCGATGCCCGCGCCCGAGGGCTCCATGCTCACGGCCTCGGCGGCGGCGGTGAGGGCGGAATCACGCGCGGCGGCTGTGGAGGGCGAGCGCAGCTCTTCGCGCGCCTGGACGTAGTTCTCGTACTCGGCGGCGGCTCGCTCGGTGACGAACGTACCGGCGGCGAGCACCATGGTGCGCAGTTGCACGGCGTTGAGGCGGTCGCCGATACCGGACAGCTCGGGCCGTTCATGCGCGGTGCGCAGTGCCTCGTCGAGAATCCGCTCGAACTCCGGGCGGTCCTCGGCGAGCAGGTGCGGAGCGCTGTTCATGTGCATCCCCCGATGCTCCGTAGGGCCGGGAAGCCCGCCTGATGAACGGGCACTTGGGCGGAAACGGAGGAGAGCCTGCTACGGATAACCCGATGGTAGAGCCGCTACGGCACGGGGTGACAGGGTGTTTCCGGAAATGGCATACCCGGCGCTTTGCAGAACGCCTTCCCGGTCACCCGTCAGTCATGCAACGGAAGCTGCTGGACCAGCAGCTTTCCGGCCATGGTCACGCCGCCGTCCATGGCGATGGCAAGACCGTCGGCATACACATGCGGACCCTCGACCACCGGGCGCGAGTCCTCCTCGCCGTCCTCCGTCCCGACCTCGCCGAGCAGATACGGAATCGGGCTGTGGCCGTGCACGATCCGCTGCCCGCCGTACGCCGAGAGCAGCTCGCGGGCGGCCTGCGGGCCCGATTCGTCGCGGAAGGCGAAGCGCTTGGTGAACTTGCGGAACAGGTCCCAGCACTCGTCGGCGTCGTTGCGGTTGAGGATGGCGTGGACGGTGTCGTTGACCGCCTCGATCGAGTCGCCGTAATCCAGATAGGCGGTTGTGTCGGAGTGCATGAGGAGGTGGTCGTCCTCGTGCTCGATGGCGTCGAGCCGGGACATCCACTGCAGGTGTACGTCCTGGAGCCGGTCCATGTCGGCCTTCTGGCCGCCGTTGAGCAGCCAGGCGGCCTGGAAGGTGGCGGTGCCCGCGCCGGAGTTGACCGGGGTGTCCGCGAACCGCTTGGCGCCGATGAGCAGCAGCTCGTGGTTGCCCATGAGCGCCTTGCAGTAGCCGCCGGCGGCCGCGGCCTCGGCGGAGAGCCGCATGACCAGGTCGATGACGCCGATGCCGTCGGGGCCCCGGTCGGTGAAGTCGCCGAGGAACCAGAGGCGGGCGGTGCCCGCGGCCCAGTTGCCGGACTCGTCGATGAGGCGCTGCTCGCGCAGGGCGGCCAGCAGTTCGTCGAGGTAGCCGTGGACGTCGCCGACGACGTACAGCGGGCCGGGGCCCTCGGAGGCCTCGGGGGCGACGGGTTCGACCGTCGGCAGCTTCACGGTGTCCCCCCGGTGGATGACCGGGAGGTCGCGTGCCGTCGGCGTGTAGCCCTCGGGGGGCTCGTCATCCGAATAGGTGGTCGCGCCGGGCTCCGGAGCGGCCGCGAAGCGTGCGGGTGCTTCCGGGTGACCGGCGGGCGGCTCCTGGCGGAAGACGTGCACGACCGGCTCCGGCCGCGCGGGAGGTTCCTCGGGCGGTGGCACGGGGGTCTGTTGCGCGTACGGCGGCACCCGGAAGTCACGCAACGTCTCCGTCCGCACGGGTCCCTGACCGGCCCCCTGAGTCATCGACCCCTCCACCACCGTCGCACCGCCGTACACCGTGGGAGCCGCCAGGTCGGGCGGGGATCCGTGGTGTCGTGCGCCCATCATAGGAATGCGCCTCATGCTGTGTGACGCACCAGGGGTGGTCAATCCGGGTGTGAGCGGTGTTCGCGGGGGTTTATGTCCCCAATGTGGTGATCGGATGCAGGCTGATTCTGCCGCTCGGACGATCTTGAGTCCAACGTGAACCGGCCGGGAGACTTCGCCCGGCCGGGAGTTCACTCCTTGTTGGGGCCGGTCTGGTCCTTGGCCGGCGAGCGGGGCGGGCTGACCGTGGTGCGCGGCGGGCGCCGCTGGGACGAGGTCCGCACGATCAGTTCGGTCGGTATTACCTGCTCGATCGGGTGACCGTTGTCGATTCCTTCGATCGCGTCGATGAGGAGCTGGACGACGGCCGTGCCGATGCGGCGCGGTTTGAGCGAGAGGGTGGTGATGGGCGGCTCGGTGGTGGCGTACACGGTGGACTCGCTGCAGCACACGAGGAGCAGGTCCTCGGGTACCCGCAGTCCGTAGCGCCGCGCGGCCGCGAGCAGGTCGGTGCCATTGGGGTCGAAGAGTCCGTACACGGCATCGGGCCGGTCCGGGCGGGCGAGCAGCCGGTCGGCCGCGACGGCGCCCGCACACGGGTCGTGTGCCGGGTAGGACTCGTACACCGGGTCCTGGCCGACGCGTTCGCACCAGGTCAGATAGGCCTCGGTGGACAGACGGGTGTAGGTGTCGGTGGTGGTTCCGGTGAGCAGGCCGATCCGGCGGGCGCCGGCGGCGGCGAGATGGTCGAGCAGGCTGAGTACGGCGGCCTCGTGGTCGTTGTCCACCCAGGCCGTGACGGGCAGCGAGCCCGCCGGGCGGCCGTCGGAGACGACCGGAAGGCCCTGGCGTACGAGTTCGGTGACGACGGGGTCCTGGTCGGAGGGGTCGATGACGACGGTGCCGTCGAGGGCGACGTTCGACCAGACGTCCGCCGGGCTGCGGCGTGAGGTGGCGGGCAGGATGACGAGGGCGTAGCCGCGGGCCAGCGCCGCCGACGTCGCGGCTCTGGCCATCTCGGCGAAGTACGCGAATTCGGTGAAGGTGAAAGGTTCATCCCCGTAGGTCGTCACGGTCAGGCCGATGAGGCCCGACTTTCCGGTACGGAGCGTGCGGGCCGCTGCGGATGGGCGGTAGCCCAGCCGGTCTGCGACCTCGCGGACGTGGCGGCGGGTGGCGTCGGGGAGCCGGCCCTTGCCGTTGAGCGCGTCGGAGACGGTCGTGATGGAGACACCGGCGGCGGCGGCCACGTCCCGAATGCCCGCCCGCCCCAGCCGGCGACCGGTCGACCGGCTCACCTGGTGCTTCCCTGCTGCTGTCATGGCGAGCCGATAGTAGGGCGATGACGGGCGGTTGGCCCGGGTGCATATGCACGCGTTGACAGGCACGTTTCTGCATGATCGAAAAGCGTCAGTGGCCTTGCTATGCAAGGGAGTTGGGCGATCGGGCGTTGTGGTGGCGCTTGTCGACCCGTGGGCGGCTGACAACTGTCCGATGTCTCGAAGAGGTCTCAACTCACCTTCACGGGTGATGCGCGCCACGGCGCGGGCCACCGGCGCGCGGACGGAACGGGAGCGCTCCCCCCTTCCCGTACGCCCGCCGGGAACCGCTCCCCGTCCGCTATTCGCAGGGGAGCCGAATCCTCATAAGGTGAGGAGTATTGGATGTGTACGGAGCTGTCCGCCGCGGCGGGCACCACACCGGCACGGAACGGTCGAGGAGGACCTGCGGTGAGCGAGACGAGCCCCAAGCTGCGCGCCGAGCTGGACGGCATCCCCACCTACAAGCCCGGCAAGCCCGCGGCGTCCGACGGCCCGGTCGCCTACAAGCTCTCCTCGAACGAGAACCCGTACCCGCCGCTCCCCGGCGTGATGGAGAGCGCGATGGCGGCCGCGGGGAACTTCAACCGCTATCCGGACATGGCGTGCACCGGATTGATGAACGAGCTGGCCGAGCGTTTCGGGGTTCCCCTGACGCACCTGGCCACCGGCACGGGCTCGGTGGGCGTGGCCCAGTCGCTGATCCAGTCGACCTCCGGCCCCGGTGACGAGGTCATGTACGCCTGGCGCTCCTTCGAGGCGTACCCGATCATCACCCAGATCAGTGGAGCCACGTCCGTCCGGGTGCCGCTGACCCCCGGCGACGTGCACGACCTTGACGCGATGGCCGAGGCGATCACCGACCGGACCCGGCTGATCTTCGTCTGCAACCCGAACAACCCGACCGGCACCGTGGTGCGCCGGGCCGAGCTGGAGCGGTTCCTGGACCGGGTGCCCTCCGATGTCCTGGTGGTGCTCGACGAGGCGTACCGGGAGTTCATCCGCGACACCGAGGTGCCGGACGGCATCGAGATCTACCGTGACCGGCCCAACGTGGCCGTGCTGCGCACCTTTTCCAAGGCGTACGGGCTCGCCGGGCTGCGGGTCGGCTTCGCGGTGGCCCATGAGCCGGTCGCGGCGGCGCTGCGCAAGACGGCCGTGCCGTTCGGCGTCAGCCAGCTGGCCCAGGACGCGGCGGTCGCCTCGCTGCGCGCCGAGGACGAACTGATGGGCCGCGTCGGATCGTTGGTCTGCGAGCGGGAGCGCGTGTACGAGGGCCTGGTGCAGCAGGGCTGGACCGTGCCGGAGACGCAGGCGAACTTCGTCTGGCTGCGTCTTGGGGAGCGCACGGTCGACTTCGCGGCGGCGTGCGAGGTGGCGGGTGTGGTGGTCCGGCCGTTCGCGGGCGAGGGCGTGCGCGTCACGATCGGCGAGAGCGAGGCCAACGACCTGTTCCTCAAGGTCGCGGAGGGCTTCCGCAAGCAGGCCTGAGGTGTCACCCGGGAAGACGGCTCGGAGGGGTGCCGGGGAAGGCACCCCGAAGGGCGTCCCGGACAGCGTCTGGATGGCGTCTAGATGGCGTCGACCCGGATCGGGTCGCCGGAGCGGACCGTGGCGAGCAGCCGGGGGTCGCCGTCGATCCGGCCGAGGACGTTGCACGGGCTCGCGAGCCGGCATTCGTCGCCGCGCGAGATCGGTGTGGGGCCGTAGGGGAGCGCGAGCGCGTCGCCGTCGGTCCAGAACGCCACCGTCCCCGGCTCCACCACCTGGCGGGCATCCGCCTCCCGGGCGGGGGAGACGGGGGTGTCGAAGTAGACCTCCTCGCCCCAGGTGTGGGCGGTGGAGATGATCGGGAGTGCCCCCGCGAGCGCCTTGCTCGTGGGGGTTTCTTCGAGTGTCGCGGTGAGGCTGCCCGCGGGCCATGAGATACGAATGCGCAGCTGGTTCTCCATGGCGCCGAATTCAACAATATGTTGAAAGTCTTGGGAAGAGGGTGTCCATGTCCGCTCGCCGGAGCCCGACCCCGCCTTAAAGGGGACCCCCCTGGAGGGGGTCGACAGTCCGTGCGACATAATGCTTGTGAATGTGAACGCGTTCACAAGCTCGCCGGTTCATCCCGGAATCGGTGGGATTGAACGGGCAGGCTGCGGCTGTGACCACGGCGATGTAAGGAGAGTGCCGACGTGGACCTGGCTCTGGCGCCGGAAACCCTGGCGCGATGGCAGTTCGGTATCACCACCGTCTACCACTTCCTTTTCGTCCCCCTGACGATCTCGCTCGCGGCGCTTGTCGCGGGCCTGGAGACCGCCTGGGTGCGAACGGGCAAGGAGAAGTACCTCAAGGCGACCAAGTTCTGGGGCAAGCTCTTCCTGATCAACATCGCGATGGGTGTGGTCACGGGCATCGTCCAGGAATTCCAGTTCGGCATGAACTGGTCCGACTACTCAAGGTTCGTCGGCGACGTCTTCGGTGCCCCGCTGGCCTTCGAAGCGCTCATCGCCTTCTTCTTCGAGTCGACCTTCATCGGGCTGTGGATCTTCGGCTGGGACAAGCTGCCGAAGAAGATCCACTGCGCCTGCATCTGGATGGTCTCCATCGGCACCATGCTGTCCGCCTACTTCATCCTGGCGGCCAACTCCTGGATGCAGCACCCGGTCGGCTACAAGCTCAACAAGGCCACCGGGCGCGCCGAGCTCACCGACTTCTGGCACGTCCTGACGCAGGACACCACGCTCGTCGTCGTCTTCCACACGCTCACCGCGGCCTTCCTCACCGGTGGCGCGTTCATGGTCGGCGTCGCCGCCATCCACCTGCGGCGCAAGAAGCACATCCCGGTGATGCGTACGTCGCTGCGGCTCGGCCTGGTCACGCTGGTGATAGGAGGCCTGCTCACGGCCGTCAGCGGAGACTCGCTCGGCAAGGTCATGTTCAAGCAGCAGCCGATGAAGATGGCCGCCGCCGAGGCCCTGTGGGACGGCCAGAACTCCGCACCGTTCTCGATCTTCGCCGTCGGCGACGTGGCCAAGGGCCACAACGACGTCGAGATCTCGGTGCCCGGAGTGCTGTCCTTCCTCGCCGACAGCAACTTCTCCTCGTACGTCCCCGGCATCAACGACGTGAACAAGGCGGAGCAGGAGAAGTTCGGGCCCGGCGACTACCGGCCCAACATCCCGGTCACCTTCTGGGGCTTCCGCTGGATGATCGGCTTCGGCATGACGTCCTTCGCCATCGGCCTGGCCGGACTCTGGCTCACCCGCAAGAAGTTCATGCTGGCGCCGGCGATGCGGACCGGTGAGGACGAAGTGCCGAACCTGGTGCTCTTCAAGAACACGGCACTCGGCACCCGCCTGACCAAGTGGTACTGGTTCGCCGCCGTCTGGACGCTCGGCTTCCCGCTGATCGCCAATTCGTGGGGCTGGATCTTCACCGAGATGGGCCGCCAGCCCTGGGTCGTGTACGGCGTGCTGCGCACCAAGGACGCGGTCTCCCCCAGCGTCTCGCAGGGCGAGGTCCTCACCTCGATGATCGTCTTCACGCTGCTGTATGCCGTACTCGCGGTGGTCGAGGTCAAGCTGCTCGTCAAGTACGTCAAGGCCGGGCCGCCCGAGCTCACCGAGGCCGACCTCAACCCGCCCACCAAGATCGGCGGGGACGACCGCGACCCCGACCGGCCGATGGCCTTCTCGTACTGAGGCTGAGGAGATCGAGGCATGGAACTCCACGACGTCTGGTTCGTACTCATCGCCGTCCTGTGGATCGGCTACTTCTTCCTGGAGGGATTCGACTTCGGGATCGGCATTCTGACCAAGCTGCTGGCCAGGGACCGCACCGAGAAGCGCGTCCTGATCAACACCATCGGACCCGTCTGGGACGGCAACGAGGTGTGGCTGCTCACGGCCGGCGGCGCGACCTTCGCCGCCTTCCCCGAGTGGTACGCGACGCTCTTCTCGGGCTTCTATCTGCCGCTGCTGATCATCCTGGTCTGCCTGATCGTCCGCGGTGTCGCCTTCGAATACCGGGCGAAGCGGCCGGAGGAGAAGTGGCAGCGCAACTGGGAGCAGGCCATCTTCTGGACCTCGCTCATTCCGGCGTTCCTCTGGGGCGTGGCCTTCGCCAACATCGTGCGCGGGGTGAAGATCGACGCGCACAAGGAGTACGTGGGCACCTTCTGGGACCTGCTCAACCCGTACGCGATCCTGGGCGGCCTGGTCACGCTCTTCCTCTTCACCTTCCACGGCGCGGTGTTCGCCTCGCTCAAGACGCTCGGCGACATCCGCGAGCGGTCGAGGGCGCTGGCGCTCAAGCTGGGTCTGGCGACGGCCGTGCTCGCGCTCGGATTCCTGATCTGGACCCAGGCCTCGCGCGGTGACACGAAGAGCCTGGTCGCGATGGCCGTCGCCGTACTCGCGCTGGTCGGGGCGATCGTGGCCATCAAGATCGGGCGCGAGGGCTGGTCGTTCGCGCTGTCGGGCATCACGATCGCGGCCGCGGTGGCGATGCTCTTCCTGGCGCTCTTCCCGAACGTCATGCCGTCCTCGCTGAACGACGCCTGGAACCTCACGGTCACCAACGCCTCGTCCAGCCCGTACACGCTGAAGATCATGACCTGGTGTGCGGGGGTCGCGACCCCGATCGTGATGCTCTACCAGGGCTGGACCTACTGGGTGTTCCGCAAGCGGATCGGCACCAAGAACATCGCCGACGCGCACTGACCCTGAGGCCCTCATGGCTCAACGGGGGTGTGTTTCACGTGAAACACACCCCTCCGGCCCCGCTCTGATCCTTCCGGTTGGGGGATGTTTCACGTGAAACCGATCGACCCGCGTCTACTCCGGTACGCCCGCGCCACCCGCTTCTTCCTGGCGGCCGTGGTGGCCCTCGGCCTGGTCGGGGCGGGGCTGATCGTCGCCCAGGCGATGCTCATCGCCGACGTCGTCGTAGGGGCGTTCCAGCACGGCCACGACGCGGCCGGACTGCGGACGCCGCTGCTGTTCCTCGCGGCGGTCGCGGTCGGGCGGGCTCTGGTCTCCTGGCTCACCGAGCTCGCCGCCAACAGGGCGAGCGCGGCGGTCAAGTCGGAGCTGCGGGGCCGGCTCCTGGAGCGGGCCGCCGGGCTCGGCCCCGAGTGGCTGAGCGGTCAGCGCACGGGTTCACTCGTCGCGCTCGCCACCCGGGGGGTCGACGCCCTCGACGACTACTTCGCGCGTTATCTGCCGCAACTCGGTCTCGCCATCGTGGTGCCGGTGGCGGTGCTCGCGCGGATCGTCACCGAGGACTGGGTGTCGGCGGCGACCATCGTCGTCACCCTGCCCCTCATCCCGCTGTTCATGGTGCTCATCGGCTGGGCCACCCAGTCGCAGATGGACCGTCAGTGGCGGCTGCTGTCCCGGCTCTCGGGGCACTTCCTCGACGTGGTCGCCGGGCTGCCGACGCTGAAGGTGTTCGGCCGGGCCAAGGCGCAGGCCGAAGCGATCAGGACGATCACCTCGGACTACCGCAGGGCGACGCTGAAGACCCTGCGGATCGCCTTCATCTCGTCCTTCGCCCTCGAACTGCTCGCGACGATCTCGGTGGCGCTGGTCGCGGTCGGCATCGGCATGCGCCTGGTACACGGCGACCTCGGTCTCTACACGGGTCTGGTCATCCTGATCCTTGCTCCCGAGGCCTATCTGCCGTTGCGCCAGGTCGGCGCCCAGTACCACGCGGCGGCGGAGGGGCTCTCGGCCGCCGAGGAGATCTTCGAGGTCCTGGAGACCCCGCTGCCCGAGGACGGCATGGGCAAGATGCCCGCGGGCCCGGTCCGTATCGAGCTCGACGGCGTGACGGTGCGCCACCCCGGGCGCACGGAGGCCTCCTTGGCGCCCACCTCCCTGGTGGTGGAGCCGGGCGAGACCGTGGCGCTGACCGGGCCGAGCGGCGTCGGAAAGTCCACGCTCCTCAACGCGGTACTCGGCTTCGTGAATCCGCAGGACGGCGGCCGGGTCCTGGTCTCCGGCGCCGATCTCGCCACGCTGTCCCCGGCCGACTGGCGCGAGCGGATCGCCTGGGTGCCGCAGCGGCCGCACCTCTTCGCCGGAACGATCGCGGAGAACGTCCGTCTCGCCCGGCCGGACGCCGACGACGCGGCCGTGCTCGACGCGCTGCGTGATGCGGGCGCGCACGACTTCGTGTCCGCGCTGCCGAACGGCATGGCCACGGTGCTGGGCGAGGGCGGCGCGGGCCTCTCGGCCGGACAGCGCCAACGCCTCGCGCTGGCCCGCGCCTTCCTGGCCGACCGGCCGGTGCTGCTGCTCGACGAGCCGACGGCCGCGCTCGACGGCGAGACCGAGGCCGGCATCGTCGATGCGGTGCGCAGACTGGCGGTGGGCCGTACGGTCCTGCTCGTCGTGCACCGCCCGGCGCTGCTCGCCGTCGCGGACCGGGTGGTGGAGCTGCGGCCCGCCGAGACGCTGGCCCGCGTCCCAGTCCGACGAGAGTCTGTGGCTTCCCCAACGGGCAAGGCAGCGGCGCCTGTTGAAGCCTTGGAGGCGGGCGCTCCAGGAGCCCCGGCCGCTGCCCGGAATCCGCTCGCCCGGGTCCGTGCCGCCGCCCGTGGGCTGCGCGGCCGCATCGCGCTCGCGCTGCTGCTCGGCGCACTGGCGCTCGGCTCGGCCGTGGGCCTCATGGCCACCTCCGGCTGGCTCATCTCGCGGGCCTCGCAACAGCCGCCCGTGCTCTATCTGATGGTGGCCGTCACCGCGACCCGCGCCTTCGGGATCGGCCGCGCCGTGTTCCGCTACGCCGAGCGCCTCGTCTCGCACGACGCCGTGCTGCGGATGCTCGCCGAACTGCGGGTCGCCGTATACCGGCAGCTGGAGCGGATCGCTCCCGCAGGACTGCGCGAGACCCGGCGCGGCGACCTGTTGTCCCGCCTCGTCGCCGATGTGGACGAACTCCAGGACTACTGGCTGCGCTGGGCTCTGCCGGCCGGGGTCGCCGTCGTCGTGTCCGTGCTGAGCGCCGGGTTCACCGCATGGCTGCTGCCCGAAGCGGGTGCCGTGCTCGCCGCCGGACTCCTCGTCGCCGGGGTCGTGGTCCCGGTCGTCAGCGGGGCCCTGGCGCGGCGGGCCGAGCGTCAGCTCGCCCCGGCCCGCGGGGTGCTCGCCACCCGGGTGGCCGATCTGCTCACCGGAACAGGCGAGCTGACCGTGGCGGGAGCCCTCGGCCGCCGCACCCGCGACGTGAAGGACGCCGACTCGGTACTGACCCGGATCGCCTCGCGGGGCGCCGCCGCCACCGCGCTCGGCGGCGGCCTCTCCGCGCTGATCTGCGGACTCACCGTGGCCGCCGCCGCATGGGTCGGGGTGCAGGCGGTTGTCGCCGGGCGCCTCGACGGGGTCGAGCTCGCGGTGGTCGTTCTGGTTCCGCTCGCCGCCTTCGAGGCCGTGACCGGGCTGCCGCTCGCCGTGCAGTCCCGCCAGCGGGTCCGGCGCAGCGCCGAGCGCGTCTACGAGGTGCTCGACGCGCCGGCCCCCGTACAGGAGCCACAAGCGCCCGCCGCCGCGCCCGGCTCGCCGTTCCCGCTGGAGCTGCGCGGGATCGGCGCCCGGTACGCCGGGCAGGAGCGGGACGCGTTGCACGACTTCGGGCTGCGCCTCACCGAGGGCATGCGGGTCGCCGTCGTCGGCGCCTCCGGATCCGGCAAGACCACCCTCGCGCAGGTGCTGCTCCGGTTCCTGGACGCCAAGGAGGGTGCGTACGAGATCGCCGGGAGCGATGCGACCCGGCACAGCGGCGACGACGTGCGCAGGCTCGTGGGCCTGTGTGCCCAGGACGCGCACCTCTTCGACAGCTCCGTACGGGAGAACCTGCGGCTCGCCCGCACCGACGCCACCGACGACGACCTGCGCTCCGCCCTGGAACGGGCCCGGCTGCTGGACTGGGTCGACGGGCTGCCCGACGGCCTCGACACCCTCGTGGGTGAGCACGGCGCCCGGCTGTCCGGCGGGCAGCACCAGCGGCTCGCGCTGGCCCGGGCCCTGCTCGCCGACTTCCCGGTCCTCGTCCTGGACGAACCGGCCGAGCACCTGGACCTGGCGACCGCCGACGCGCTCACCGCGGACCTGCTCGATGCCACCGAAGGCCGAACGACCGTCCTGATCACGCACCGGTTGCGAGGCCTCGAAGCCGTCGACGAAGTGGTGGTCCTCGACGAGGGGCGCACCGTGCAGCGCGGCGCATATGAAGATCTGGCGCTGGTGGACGGCCCCCTGCGGCGCATGCTGGAGAGGGAGCGCGAGACCGAGGCCACGCAGTACCCGACTTTCCCCGCCAAATAGGACTAACTAGTCTCAAGGCATGCCAGTGCCGCCAGTGCCGAAAAGACCCACGGGTCACCAGGACGTCAAGGACCTGGACCACCAGGGCCAGGATCCGCTCGAAGCGGCGACCCGGGCCACGCGCAGCCTGCAGGGCCTGTCCACCGAGCTGACCGCGCGGGTGCCGCAGCTCCTGGAGGCGATGCGTTCGGTGGGGACGGGCCTTGAGCTGCACTCCACGCTGGACCGGATCTGCGAGACGGCGGCCGAGCTCGCCGACGCCCGGTACGCGGCGATCGGCGTCGTCAACGAGGAGGGCCAGGGGCTCTCGGATTTCGTGACGTACGGCGTCAGCGACGAAGTGGCCCGCGCGATCGGGCACCGGCCGGACGGCCACCGCGGGCTGCTCGGCTGGCTGATCCACCACCCCGAGCCGCTGCGGCTCGCCGAGATCTCGGCCGATCCGCGCTCGGCCGGGCTCCCGCCGAACCATCCGCCGATGCGCACCTTCCTCGGCGTCCCCATCCGCGTCCAGGGCGAGATCTTCGGCAATCTCTATCTGACCGAGAAGCACAACGGGGGCGAGTTCAACGACTACGACCTGCACATGGTGCGGGTCCTCGCCACGGAGGCCGGGATCGCCATCGGCAACGCGCGGCTCTACGAGGCGGCGCGCCAGCGCGAACGCTGGATCGACGGCTCGGTCGCCGTCACCACGGCCCTTCTTTCGGGAGGCGACGCGGACGACGCCCTGGAGGTCGTCGCCGAACAGGCCCGCCATCTCGCCATCTCCGACGCCGGCATCGTGCTGCTGCCCGCCGATGAGGGCGGCCTGGAGATCGTCGCGGTGTCCGCCGACAACCCGCGCGTCGCGCTCGGCGTGGTGATCCCGCCGGAGAGCCCGGTCGTCTCGACGCTCCTCGAGGGCGAGGCGGTCTTCGTGGACGACGCCGCCACCGACCCCCGCATGATCACCAAGCTGTCGGAGCTGTACGGGCCGAGCATGCTGCTTCCGTTGCAGAGCGGCGGCCGGGTCCTCGGCGCTCTCGCCACGCCACGGGTGCGCGGCGGGCGTGCCTTCACCGAGGCGGAGCGGACGCTGGCCAGCCAGTTCGCCTCGCAGGCCGCGCTCGCTCTGATGATGGCCGAGGCACAGCGGGACCGGGAGCGGCTCGCGGTGTACGAGGACCGCGACCGGATCGCCCGCGACCTGCACGACCTGGTCATCCAGCGCCTCTTCGCCACCGGGATGATGCTGGAGGGAGCCCAGCGCAAGTCCGTCGTGCCCGAGGTGCAGGGCGGCATAGGCAAGGCGGTCGACGAACTCGACGTCACCATCCAGGAGATCCGCACCGCGATCTTCGCGCTCCAGCAGGGCCCGGCCGAGGCGCCCTCCGGACTCCGCACGCGCGTCCTGCGGGAGATCAACATGGCCGCCGTGCCGCTCGGCTTCAAGCCGGCCCACCGCTTCCTCGGCGCCGTCGACACCCTGGTCGGCGAGCTGACCGGCAAGAACCTGATCGCGGCACTGCGCGAGGCGCTCTCGAACGCCTTCCGGCACGCCGAGGCGTCCCGGATCGAGGTCGTCGTCGACGCCACGGCGCAACTGCCGGACGGCAGCGCGGGTGTGCGCCTGACCGTCGCGGACAACGGGGTCGGGATCCCCCCGGGCGGCCGCCGCAGCGGACTGCGCAACCTTCAGCGGCGTGCGGAGGCGCTGGGCGGATCGAGCTCCTACGGCCCCGGGCTCGGCGACGGCGGAGGCGGCACGACCGTCTTCTGGGAAGCACCGCTCTGATCAGCCGGGGCAGGCCGGTGGGGCAGGGCCGGATCGGATCGTCGCGCAGCCGGCGGGTGTTTCACGTGAAACCACACCGTCCAAGCCGGTCCGGCCCGTACCCGAAAGCCCTCAGAGCGTCTTGAGGATCTGCTCGATCACGACCGCCACGCCGTCCTCGTTGTTGGCGACCGTACGTCCGGAGGCGGTGGCCAGGACGTCGGGGTGGGCGTTGCCCATGGCGTACGACGTGCCGGCCCAGCTCAGCATCTCCATGTCGTTCGGCATGTCCCCGAAAGCCACCACCTCGGCGGGCGAGATGCCGCGCTCGGCGCAGCACAGGGCCAGCGTGGAGGCCTTCGAGACGCCCGCGCCGCTGATCTCCAGGAGCGCGGTCGGGCTGGACCGGGTGATCTCGGCGCGCGCCCCGACCGCCGTGCGGGCCAGCGCGAGGAAGTCGTCCGGGGCCAGTTCGGGGTGGAACGCGAGCACCTTGAGCACTGGCTGGCCCGCCGCGTCGGAGTCCTCGGCCAGTAGCTTCTCGGCGGGCGCGATGCTCGCCGCCGGGTCGAAGTGCATGGGCGGATAGGCGAGTTCGTGGTGGAAGCCGCGGGTGCGCTCGACCGCGAAGGACGTGCCGGGCACGGCCGCCCGCAGCAGGGTGACGACGTCGAGGGCGGCCGCCCGCTCCAGCGGCCGCACCTTCACGAAACGGTGGCCGTCGCTGTCGCCGTGCAGATCGACGACGGCCGCGCCGTTGCCGCAGATGGCCAGGCCGTGGCCGTGCACATGGGCGCTGACGACGTCCATCCAGCGGGCCGGGCGCCCGGTGACGAAGAAGACCTCGATGCCCGCCTCCTCGGCGGCGGCCAGGGCCGCGACCGTCCGGTCCGAGACGGACTTGTCGTCACGCAGCAGGGTGCCGTCCAGGTCGGTCGCGATGAGCCGCGGCGCGGTCGGTACGGGGCGGGCGGCCGGGGCGGGATCCGTAGCAGAGGTCACCGGCCCATTGTCCCGTATACAGGCGCACGGGCGTGCGAGAGGGCGCACATTTGAGAGGTCAGCGCAGCTGGGCGAGTGCCTCGGTGGCGATCTTCTCGAAGACGGCCTGGTCGGTGGCGAAGTCCGAGTCGGGGATCGGGGCGTGGATGACGATCTCGGTGATGCCCAGCTCCGCGTGCCGGCCTGCGAAGTCCACGAAGGCGTCGAGGGAGTCCAGCGGCTGGTTGCGGTCCGGGGTGAAGCCCGTGAGGAGGATCTTGTCCAGGCCGGCCACGTCGCGCCCGAGCTCCGCGCACGCCTTGCCGAGCTTCTCGATCTGGCCCCGGATCGCCTCGCGCGACTCGGCGGGCGTACCCGTCTCGAAGATCTTGGGGTCGCCCGTGGTCACCCAGGCCTGCCCGTACCGGGCGGCCAGCTTCATGCCGCGCGGGCCGTTGCCGGCCACCGCGAACGGCAGCCTCGGCCGCTGTACGCAGCCGGGGATGTTCCGGGCCTCGTTCGCGGAGTAGAACGTTCCGTCGTGCGTGACCGAGTCCTCGGTGAGCAGGCGGTCGAGCAGGGGCACGAACTCCCCGAAGCGGTCCGCCCGTTCGCGCGGCGTCCAGGGCTCCTCGCCGCCCATGAGCAGCGTCGAGGCGTCGAAGCCGTTGCCTCCGGCGCCGATGCCCAGGGTGATGCGCCCGCCGGAGACGTCGTCGAGCGAGATGAGGTCCTTGGCCAGCGTCACCGGGTGCCGGAAGTTGGGGGAGGTGACGAGCGTGCCGAGCCGCAGTGTCTCGGTTGCGGCGGCAGCGGCGGTCAGCGTGGGGACCGCGCCGAACCAGGGGCCGTCGCGGAAGGTGCGCCAGGACAGGTGGTCATAGGTGTACGCGGTGTGGAAGCCCAGGGCCTCCGCGTGATGCCACTGCTCGCGGCCCCCTTCGGACCAACGGCGTACCGGCAGGATCACGGTGCTCAGGCGCAGACTCATGCCTCAGAGCTTACGGCGGGCGGGTGCGGCCGCGGCCGTGGGAGCTCGGGGCGGGCCCGGCGTGGGGGGAGGCCGGGTCGGCGGTCAGAGGGGGATGTCCTCCAGGGTTCCCGACTGGGCCAGCAGATAGGCGAGCTGGGCCCGGCTGTGGCTGTTGAACAGCTCGGAGGACTTCTTGATGTGGGTGGAGACCGTGCGGGTGCTCATCCCGAGCCGCTTGGCGATCGCGGCGTCGGTGTGGCCCGCGACCATCAGGCGCAGCACCGCGTGGCGCGTCTCCTCGGTGAGCAGCGGGGGGCGGACCTGGTACTCGGTGATCGCGACCGGCTCGGCCCTGCGCCACGCGTGGTCGAAGACCTGGGCCAGGTAGTGGACGATCGCCGGGTGCTCGATGACCAGGGCCGCCGCCCGTGACTCGTGGCGGGGGTCCGGGATGAAGGCCGTGGTTCGGTCGAAGATGATCAGCCGGTCGAAGAGGTCGTCCAGCGTGCGCACCTCCGCGCCGACCATGGCCACCTGCTCTATGTAGGAGAGCGTCGGGCCGTGGCTGCGCACGGTGTGCTGGTAGAGCGTGCGCTGCTTGACGCCGCGCCGGTTGAGTTCGAGGGCGCGCGGCAGGGCCCGCTCCAGGAGGTCCACGTCCCGCCCGCCGCCGGGCTGGGCGGTCAGGGTCTCCGCGACGCAGGCATCGGCGGCCCGGCGCAGGGCACCCTCCACGACCTCGGCCCCGTGCAGCAGCCGCACGGACGAGGCGGATTCGCGCAGCTCCTCGCGGTAGATGTCCTCGGCGGGCGCGATCGCGCCACGGAGGGTGGCGATGGCCTGCTGCTGGACGAACACGGACTGTTCAAGAGGCAGACACAGCTCGCTCGCCGCCACGTCGGGGGGAACGGGACGGCAGACCGAAGGGTTTTCGGCCAACGGCTGGAGCAGACCCAGACGGGAGAGGCATTCCGGCATTTCACCATCAACATGACCATTGGCCAGGGCCTGGCGATAGACGGACAGCCCCACATCACATAGCTCGTACAACTCATCTTGATAGCGAATGTCCGATTCTCGGCACATTTGCCCCCCCTTCAAGTTTCAGCATTGCGTGATCACGATGATACCGAGCGGCAAATTCCGCAGGGGAGTACGGGAAGATTCTCGAGGCAAAGCACAACGCACAGATCCAGCTGATTTTGGAGGGACCATGAGAAATTCCAGAGCAGGTCTTCGCGGCATCGCTCTCGCCGCGAGCGCGGTGGTTCTCGCTTTCGGTGTACAGAGCGTGATGATTTCCGGTGCGTCCGCGAATGCAAAGACTGGCCGGAACGCGCCGACGGCCGGGGCGCCCGGGGTTCCGGCCCCCACGGCCAGCCCCGACGACCACGGCTGGGGCTGACCCGACCGGCGGGACCGACTTCAGGACCGGTTTCGCCACGCCTGACGAGCGATTCAGAGGGCACAACTCCTAGGGGGAGCGGTGAGTTCACATAGTGAGACCGTGGGGATCATCCTGGCCGGCGGGCGTGGGGAGCGCGCCAAGCCCATCACTTTGAAGTCGACGGACTACATCAGGAGCAAGGCGCTAATCCCATTTGTTGGACGCCGGCTCGTCGAATGGGTGCTTGAAGCGTGTAGAGAGCAAGGAATTCGGCGCTTCTACGTGGTGACGCAGGGTCTGGAGAACCGGAACCAGATCAAGCTGCTGCTGGGCCACGGAGAGCGTTACGGAGTCTCGATTTCCTACTCGCGCTCCCGGTTCGACCGCTACAACGTCGGCTCCGCGGGGGCCACGCTGCACAATCTGGAGCAATGGGACCTTCAGGGACAGGCCCTGGTGCTCCCCGTCGACTCCCTCTTCGACTTCGACCTCACCGCCATGGAACGCACGCACCGGGAGCACGACGCCCTGGTGACGGTCGCCTCGGTGGCGCGCACCGCCGCCGAGATCACCGGGAAGTACGGCGTGATGCGGACCGGCCCCGACGGGCTGGTCCAGGGTTTCGTGGAGAAGCCCGGCCCCGAGCGCCTCGCCGAGTTGTTTCCGTCGACGGCCGACGATCCGCGGCGCACGCTGCCGACCAACGCCGGAATGTACCTGGTGGACTGCGGCCGGCTCCGGCTCCTGGCGCGCGAGCCGGGACTGTTCCGCCAGTCCCACCAGCGCCTCGACTGGGGCGGCGACCTGCTGCCCTGGCTCGCGACGCGGGGAATGCCGGTGGCCACGCACGCCATCGGACGCCTCGGGGACCTGGGCAACGTGCCGGACTACCTGGAGACCGTACGGCTGGTGCTCAACGGGGAGTACCGGCAGATGAACGAGCTCATGGACGCTCCCGACGACGCCGCTTCCCGGCGCTGGATCCATGAGAGCAGTCTGCGCATCAAGGACGACGACACCGGCACCACGCTCGCCGAAAAGCTGCGGAGCGGCAGCGTGGTGGTCGGGCCGGGGGTGCGCATCGGACGCGACGTGGAGATCGGGCCGGGCGTGCGCCTGGAGAACGTGGACATCGGCGACGGGGCCGAGATCCGCGAGGGCAGCACCCTGGTCCGCTCCGCGGTCGGCGAGTCCGCGCTCATCGGCGCGTACGCCGACGTCTTTGACTCCTACGTCGGCCCGATGGTGGAGGCCGGCTCCGACCGGGCGCGTCCGTTGCGCCTGGAGGGCTTCTCCGCCGTCGGGGACGGCGCGGTGCTCTGGCCCGGCTCCCGCTTCTACGGGGTGACCGTCTACCCGAGGCTGCGGGTGCCCGCGCTGACCGGGGTGCCATCCGAGACCGAACTCACGAGTGCCGAGGACATCCTGCGCTGGGTGTGACGGCCACCCGACCCCTTGGAGGGTGAGTGTCTTGTACGGCCCGATAGCAGTGATCGGAGGTGCGGGCAGGCTCGGTTCACGGGTCACCCGGCACCTCCTCGACCAGGGCGCACAGGTGCGCGTCGTGAGCCGCGACCCGGCCCGCAACGCGAACCGGATCGCCCCCGGCGCCGAGCTGCACCGCGCGGACGTGCGGTACGCGGCGACGCTCGGGCAGGCGCTGCGCGACTGCACCGGCATCGTGTTCAGCGTCGAGCCGGGCACCGCCGACTCCGGCCCCGACAGCCCCGAGACCACCATGTACGACGGCGTGCGCAACGTGCTCGCCGCGGCCGGCGAATACGGGCTGCGGCCCCACTTCGTGCTGGTCAGCCAGATCTTCGTGACCCGGCGCCACCACCCGATGAACGCGTACGGCAGGCTGCTCGACTGGCGGCTGCGCGGCGAGGACGCGGTGCGCACCTCGACGCTGCCCTACACCGTGATCCGGCCCAGCTGGCTCACCGACGACGAGCCGGCCGGCGCACGGGTCCGCCTCGAACAGGACGACCGCGGCAGCGGCTGGGTCTCGCGGGACGCCGTCGCCGAGGCGTGCGTGCACGCGCTGCGCGCGCCGTCGGCCGTGGGCCGCACCTTCGAGCTCTACAACGAACCCGGCGCGGCCTCCGCCGACTGGCCCACGCTGTTCGCCCGGCTCGCCCCGGACCGGGTCATCGACCGCGCGTAGCGCGCACACCCGGGGCTGCTCAACCCCCAAGACAGCGTGGCGAGTCACCCGACCGCTCGCCTCGCTTCCACGCCCGCCGGCCGTATCCCCCGCTGCCGGCGGGTTCCACCGGAGCGGGCGGGGCCGGGGCCGTTGCCCCGCGCCCGGCCCCGCCCGCCCCGATGCTCCGCCGTGCCGTTCGAGCGTCGACTCCTCGCTCCGCACGCCGAGTTCACCAGAATTCTCTACCGAGAGGGCCCGGTCATGACCCTGGACCGTCAGCGAGGCATGCCCGGCGGCGCGTCCCACACGGCCGTCACCGATTTCCTGTCCGCCACGCTCAAGTCCATTCCCCGCAGCGACCAGCGCCGCTGGGGCGAGGTGTACGTACGCGGCCTCCTGGAGGTCGACGGCAAGAAGACCATGAGGGCGCTGGCCCACCGCGCGGGCGGCGGGATCGAGCAGAGCCTCTACCAGTTCATCAGCAAGTCCCCCTGGGAGTCCCGCCCGGTGCGCCAGGAGCTGGCCCGGCTGGTGCAGCGGGCTGCGGCGCCCCGCGCCTGGGTGGTGCACGCCCTGGACGTCGCCAAGGCCGGCGACCACTCGGTGGGGGTGCAGCGCCAGTTCGTGCCGAGCGCCGGCCGGGTCCTCAACTGCCAGCGCAGCATCGGGGTGTGGCTCGCCTCGGACGAGCTGGCCTGTCCGGTGGACTGGCGCCTCTCGCTGCCCGATGCCTGGGTGCGCGAGCCGCTCGCCCGCAAGCGCGCCTCCATCCCGGACGGGGTACGGGCCTGCCCGCCCGAGCAGTGCGCGGTCGGCTCGGTCGCGGCCATCGCGGACGGCTGGGGGCTGCCCGGGCGGCCGGTGGTGATGGACCTCGGCGAGACCGACCCCTACCCGGTCTGCGCACAGCTCGTGGACCTCCAGGTGCCGTTCGTCGTACGGGTCGACCCGTGGCGGCCGTTCACCGCGATGGACATGGGGCTCGCCCCGCTCACCCGGGCCGACGCCCAGGGGCCCGACTCTCTGGTGGCCGCGCTCAGCCGGCGCAGCGTGCCGGTGGAGTGGCTGGACCACCGAACCGACGAGGTGCGGGCGAACCAGGTCGGCTCGGTCCCGGTGCGGCTGCGCGGAAGCCAGGAGCGCCCCGAGGCGCCCAGGCTCTCGCTGCTCGGCGCCTGGACCGGCGCGAAGGAGCGGCAGCCCGGCGAGTTCTGGGTGACCAACCTGCCCCCCTCGCAGCTGGGCACCGCCTACCGCACCGCGATGCTCACCCGCCGGGTCGAACGGGACCTCGCGGAGGTGGCCGACCCGCTGGGCCTCAGGGACTTCGAGGGCCGCTCCTACCGGGGCTGGCACCACCACATGACGATGGTCTCGCTCGCCCACGCGCTCACCGTGCTCGGCCGCACCTCGCGGGCCGGGGAGCGGGCGGCCGCGGCGCCGGTCGGGATCGGCCTGTCGCGGACCACCGGGCTTGCGGCGTGACCACGGCCCCGATGATCATCAACACGGCTGAAATGGCAGGGGAGTTGAAGCGCCTGCTGCCCGCGTGGCTGCCGACCCGGCGCTGGTTCGCGGGCAAGGGCCGCGCCCCCGCGCCGGTGGAACCGGGACCGGTGAGCGTGCTGTCGCCCGGCGACCCGGCGCTGCTCCAGGTCCTCGTGCGCACCGGCCCCGGCGAGCTGCACCAGCTGCTGCTCGGCGCGGCCACCAGCGCGCCGCCCGGCCAGGACGTGGTCGGCCGGGCCGGCTCCCTGATCCTGTACGAGGCCACCGGCGACGCCGTGTTGATGGGCCGCCTCGCGGAGCTGATCGCCGAGGGCGGGCGGCGCGACGGGATCGCCTTCCACCGGGTGCCCGGCGCCCGCATTCCCCGGGGCCTGCCCGCCCGCCCCCTCGGCGCCGAGCAGAGCAACACCGGCGTCGTCTACGGCGAGGGCATGATGCTCAAGGTGCTGCGCCGGCCGGTGCCCGGCGTCTCCCACGAGCTGGAGATGCTCACCGCGCTCGGTCGCGCGGAAGGGGTGGCGAGCGCCGCCCCGCTCGGCTGGCTGAGCACCACGGCCGGGCAGGAGGAGCTGGTCCTCGGCATCCTCCAGGAGTTCGTGCCGTCCCGGGGAGACGGCTGGGCGCTGGCCCTCGCGGACGCCCGCGCGTGCGTCAAGAACGTCGAGAACGCTGACGGGCCCGTCGCCCCGCTCGGCGCCTTCACCGAGGAGGCGCGGGCACTCGGCCTCGCCACCGCCGGGGTCCACCGGGCGCTCGCCGGGCAGCTCCCCACGGCCGAGATCTCCGCCGCCGGGGTGACCGCCCTCGTCGACGGCCTCGCCGAACGGCTCGCCACCGCCGCTGCCCAGGTGCCCGAACTCCGTCCGTACACCCGGCAGTTGGGCGCCCTCTACCAGGACGTGGCGGAGGTCGCCCGGCGCGGCAACCCGCTGCTCGCCCAGCGCGTCCACGGCGATCTGCACCTGGGCCAGGCGCTGCGCGCCGGGCACGGCTGGGTGCTCATCGACTTCGAGGGCGAGCCGGGCGGCGGCGCGGCGGCGCGCGCGGTGCCGCAGCCGCCGCTGCGCGACGTGGCGGCCATGCTGCGGTCCTTCGACTACGCCGCGCACCACGCGCTGGCCGAGGTGCTCGGCGTGCCGCCGGGCGAGCGCAGGACCGGCGACCCACGGGCCACCCGGCAGGCGCGCCGCGCCTCGGCGTGGGCGGTGCACAACCGGCGGGCGTTCAGCGAGGGCTACACCGCGGCCGGCGGCTGCGACCCGCGCTGCCGCCCGGTCCTGCTGCGCGCCTTCGAGGCGGACAAGGCCGTGTACGAGGCGCTGTACGAGGCCCGCAACCGGCCCGCGTGGCTGCCCATCCCGATGGCCGCGGTCCGCAGGCTCGCCGCGTCCCGGCGGGCCGCCGTCTGAAATCCCGTACGGGGACACGGCCATTTCCCCTCGCATGAGGAGTGAAATCCCTTTCGGTCGAGGTTAGTTCAGGAAGTCGGCGGACTTCCTTTGCCCGGGCCCCGACGGCCTGGACATGATGAATGAGTTCACTTTCGGACCGCACGTCCGTGGCGTGCGGCGGAACAGGAGCATTCGGTGATTCACCAATTCATTCTCGCGGCGCCCAAGCCGGGTATGACCGCGCAGGAATTCCAGGACTACTGGGTCAATGTGCATGCGGTGAACTACGCGGTGAAGATTCCGCAGATCCGCAAGTACCTCATCGACACCCGGGTGGAGTCGGGCACCGACCAGGGGCAGCCGCGGCTGCCGCACCAGGGCATCGCGGAGATCTGGCTGGCCAACGGCGAGGAGCAGCTGGCCTCGATCCAGACCGACGAGTTCCTGCTCGGCGCCCGCCTGGACGAGCCGAAGTGGGCCGCGTTCTGGCAGACCCTGGTCATCGACACCACCGCGCACGAGGTCGTCCCCGGCGACGGGCCCGACATCGGCGGCGTGAAGGTGACCGTGCTGCTCAAGCGCCGTGCAGGCCTGGCCCTCGACGACTACCGCAAGCAGACCCTGGACGGCTACGCCACCGCCGTCAGCGGCATCCCGGGCCTGCGCCGCTATCTGCACGCGCACACCGTGGACGGCGCGTACGTCTTCGGCGAGGCGTCCTTCGACAGCGTCGAGCAGCTGTGGTTCGACGACGTCGCGGCGGCCGAGGAGGCGCTGGGCTCTGCCTACTTCGCGGAGATCGTGCAGGGCGCCCGCGACGAGATCGCCGACCCCAAGTACGTCTTCTCCCTCACCACGAAGGAGAACTGGATCATCGGCCCCGAGGCCCGCTGATCCGGCTCGTGCGGCGGCTGCGCGGCCGTGTCCTCGCGGCACGGGGCGCGGCCGGCAACCCTGAACCCCAACCCGAAGGAGCTGGCGTGGCCAGAAGGAACGCCAAGAAGATCCTCGTGATCCTGTCGGAGTACGGCTACTGGGGCGAGGAGCTCGTCGGCCCCCTGCACCATTTCGACCAGCGGGGCTACGACGTCGTCTTCGCGACGCCGACCGGCCGGCGGGCGCACGCCCTGCCGCCGTCCATGGACCCGGGCTACGTCGACCCGCCGCTGGGCCGCTCGGTCACCTCCGAGAGCGTCGCGAAGGCGACCAGGGCGCTGGACGAGTCGGACCGCCTGGACGACCCGCTGGACATCTCGCGCTGGGTGCCCGAGCGCCCGTACACCGCGGACGACGACTACCTGCGCAAGCTGGAGGCCTACCACCGCGCGGTCGGCGTCGTCGAGCAGGAGCTGGAGGACTACGACGCGCTGCTGATCGTCGGCGGCTCCGGGCCGATCGTGGACCTCGCCAACAACGAGCGGGTGCACCAGCTGGTCCTCGCCTTCCTGCGGGCCGGCAAGCCGATCGCCGCCGAGTGCTACGGGGTGGCACCCCTCGCGTTCGCGCGCGACTGGGAGGACCGCAAGTCGATCATCTGGGGCAAGCGCGTCACCGGTCACTGCAAGGAGTACGACTACAAGGACGGCACCGGATTCCTCGGCACCGACTTCGTGATCGGTCCGCCGCCGTACCCGCTGGAATACATCCTGCGCGACGCGACCGGACCCGACGGCGCATACATCGGGAATTTCGGCAAGGAGACCTCGGTGATCGTGGACTACCCGTTCATCACGGGCCGTTCCACGCCGGATTCGTATCTCACCGGTGAAAAGGTCGTGGAAGTCCTGGAGGACGGGCTGCGCCGCTACGGCTGGTAGTACGCCGCGAACCGGGGCCGGATCGCCGATGTCCGGCTCCCCATTCTGGATCACCGGTACCGAGAGAAGGAAGACATGGCCAGGCAGGGCAATGCGGCGATCATCGAGCAATTCCTCGCTGACGGAATTCCCTACATGTTCGGAAATCCGGGCACGGTGGAGCAGGGCTTCCTGGACGAGCTGGAGAACTACGAGGACCTCCAGTACATCCTGACGCTCCAGGAGACGGTGGCCGCCGGCATCGCGGACGGCTACGCCCGCGCGACGGGCCGCCCCGCGCTGCTCCAGCTGCACAGCGGGGTCGGTCTCGGCAACGCGATCGGCATGCTCTACCAGGCCAAGCGGGGCCACTCGCCGATCCTGGTCATCGCGGGCGAGGCGGGCGTCAAGTACGAGTCGATGGACGCGCAGATGGCGGCCGACCTGGTCGCCATGGCCGAGCCCGTCACCAAGTACGCGACCCGCGTCACCGACCGGGACTCGGTGCTCCGCGTGCTGCGCCGCGCGATGAAGATCGCGATGACGCCGCCGCGCGGCCCGGTCTTCGTCTCCCTTCCGCTCGACGTCCTCGACGAGCTGAACTCCGAGCCGGTGATCCCCTCCACGTTCCTCAGCACCGCCAGCGTGCCGGTGCCGGGCCTGGTGGAGCAGGCCGCCGGGCTCCTCGCCGGCGCCGAGCGCCCGCTCGTCCTGGTGGGCGACGGCGTCTCGGCCTCCGGCGGCCAGGCCGAACTGACGCGGGTCGCCGAGCAGCTGGGCGCTCCCATCTGGGGTGTGGACTACTCCGAGGTGAACCTCGACGCCCGGCACCCGTTGTACCAGGGGCAGTTGGGGCACATGTTCGGCGAGGTCAGCGCGGCGCGGGTGGCCGAGGCCGACGCGGTGCTCGTGGTCGGCACGTACCTCTTCCCGGAGGTGTTCCCCCAGCTGGAGAACCCCTTCCACCCGGACGCGAAGATCGTGCACATCGACCTCGACGGGTACGAGATCGCGAAGAACCACCCCGTGACGCTCGGCCTGGTCGCCGACCCCAAGGAGACGCTCGCAGCACTCGGCGAGCGGCTGGAGCGGGTCCTCACCGACGAGGACCGGGCAGCGGCGGCGGCCCGCCTGGACGCGGCCCGCGCGGCCCAGGTCACCGAGGTGCCCGACGACGGCGGGCTGCTCCACCACTTCCTGCGCGAGCTGGCCGCCCGGGTGCCCGAGGACGTGATGGTCTTCGACGAGGCGCTGACCTCGGCGGGACCGCTGAACGAGCACCTGCCCGGACGTTTCCCCGGCCACTGGTTCTCCACCCGCGGCGGCTCGCTCGGCGTCGGCATCCCCGGCGCGATCGGCATCAAGCTGGCCCACCCGGACAAGACCGTCATCGGCTTCACCGGCGACGGCGGCTCGATGTACACCATCCAGGCGCTGTACACGGCCGTCCGCTACACCGTCGGCGCCAAGTTCGTGGTCTGCAACAACCGGAGCTACAAGCTGCTCGACCTCAACATCGAGCAGTACTGGCGCGAGCGCGGCATCGAGGAGCACGCGCACCCGAAGCCCTTCGACCTGTCCCACCCCGAGCTCGGCTTCACCGACATCGCCCGCGGCTACGGCGTGGAGGCGATGCGCGTGGAGCGCCCCGACCAGGTGGCCGAGGCGGTCAAGCGGATGCTCGCCGACGACAAGCCGTTCCTGATCGACCTGCGCACCGGCGGGGAGGAGAGCCGTGGCTGACATACCGGCCCGCGAGGGCGTCCTGACCGGCAAGCGGATCGCGATCCTGGCCGAGAGCGACTTCTACGAGCCCGAAATGGCGTACTACCAGCGCAGGTTCGCGGAGGAAGGCGCCCGCGTCGACTTCGTGACCCGGCTGTGGGGCCAGAAGTCGATCACCTTCAGCGGTCACGAGTACCGGGCCCCGCTGGAGGTCAGCCGCAGCCTTGAGGACCTGGACGACCGGCGGCTGCGCGAGTACAGCGCGCTGATCGTGCCGTCCGGCATGGTCGCCGACCGGCTGCGCTACACCGAGGACATCGACCGACTGGCGCCCGCCACCGACCTGTTGAGGCGGGCGTTCACCCGGTCGGGCCTGGTCAAGGGGATCATCTGCCACGGCATGTGGCTGGCCGCCTCCATCCCGTACGCGGTGCGCGGCCGCAAGGTCGTCTGCCACAACAACCTGATCGGCGACGTGCGCAACATGGGCGCCTCCTACGTCGACCAGGACGTGGTCGTGGACGGAGACCTGGTCACCGCCCGCACCGGCGACCACTGCCATCTGTTTGCCAGAACCATCATCGACGAGCTAGTGCTGCGAGGAGCGTGAGGGCATGTCCGCCACGTCCAACCCGGTGAACTTCACGTTCTCCGACACCATCGCGGGCCGGGTCACCGGCCACGACCGCGAGGCCGGCCGCTTCACCGTGGCCACCGCCGACGGCCGCCTCTTCACGGTCGACCTGACCGGCGGCCCCAGCGCCGAACTCCTGCACAACCTGGGCGAGCCGTACCAGGACGCCTCGGGCCACATCGACGAGCTCCTCACCGAGGGCACCTTCGTCTTCGCGTACGGCGTGTTCTACCCGCACGGTGAGGGCGCCCGGTTCGAGGCCAAGCGGCTGGTGTTCGTGGGGCGCGGCGGCGACGACTACCGCTTCGAGGAGGAGAAGTGGTGGGTCCGGCAGATCGAGGAGATCGCCGGCTTCTACCGCAAGGCCCAGTTCGGCGACGGGCCCGTCGACTTCTCGAACTACCGCACGGAGATCCGGCTCGGCGGTGAGAAGACGGCAAGCCACGTCCAGGAGACCGACACCATCTCCCGCCTGGTGTACGGCATGGCCTCGGCGTTCCTGATGACCGGCGAGGACGAGTACCTGGAGATAGCCGAGCGCGGCACCGAGTACCTGCGCGAGCACATGCGCTTCGTCGACACCGACGAGAACGTCACGTACTGGTACCACGGCCTCAAGGTCGACGGGGACACCGAGAAGAAGCTGTTCACCTCGGAGTTCTCCGACGACTACGACGCGCTGCCGATGTACGAGCAGATCTACGCGCTGGCCGGCCCGGTGCAGACCTACCGCGTCACCGGCGACCCGCGCATCAAGGCCGACGCCGACGCCACCATCCGCCTCTTCGACCGGTTCTACCTGGACCCCGAGAACGGCGGCTACTTCTCGCACATCGACCCGATCCTGCTGAGCCCCGAGCACGACTCGCTCGGCCCCAACAAGGCCCGCAAGAACTGGAACTCGGTGGGCGACCACGCCCCGGCGTACCTGATCAACCTGTATCTGGCGACCGGCGACCAGAAGTACGCCGACATGCTGGAGTACACCTTCGACACCATCGTCGAGCACTTCCCCGACCCGAAGAACAGCCCGTTCGTGCAGGAGCGGTTCCACAAGGACTGGTCGCACGACACCACGCACGGCTGGCAGCAGAACCGCGCGGTCGTCGGGCACAACCTGAAGATCGCCTGGAACCTGATGCGGATGCACTCGCTGCGGGCCAAGGACAGCTACCTCCAGACGGCCGCCGCGATCGGCGAGACCATGCCGGAGGCCGGCGGCGACCGGCAGCGCGGCGGCTGGTACGACGTGGTGGAGCGGCTCAAGGCCGACGGCGAGGACCAGTTCCGCTTCGCCTGGCACGACCGCAAGGCCTGGTGGCAGCAGGAGCAGGCGATCCTCGCCTATCTGATCCTGGCCGGCACCACCGGCCGCGAGGCCTTCCGGGGCGAGGCGCGCTCGGCGCAGGCGTTCTACAACGCCTTCTTCCTCGACCACGACGAGGGCGCCGTCTACTTCAACACCCTCGCCGACGGCATGCCGTACCTGCTCGGCGTCGAGCGGCTCAAGGGCAGCCACTCGATGTCCATGTACCACTCGGCCGAGCTCTGCTACCTGGCCGCGGTCTACAACAACCTGCTGGTCAACGGGAAGGCGATGGACTTCTGGTTCAAGCCCGACCCGGCGCTCGTCACCGACCGTGTGCTGCGCGTCGCCCCCGATCTGCTGCCGGCCGGCTCGGTGCGCATCGAGTCGGTGGAGATCGAGGACGAGCCGCACACCGACTTCGACGCCGAGGCCCTGACCGTGCGCCTGCCCGAGACCTCGGGCCGGGTCAAGGTCAAGGTGCGCCTGGCCGCCGCCACTGCCCTGGAGCTGACCCGATGACGGTGAAGGTGGGCTCGCGGACCGTGGGCGACACCACCGTGGTCACGCTCGACGGAGAGATCAACTCGACCACCTCCGGCGGCCTCCAGGCCCAGCTCCTTCCCTATGTACGCGACCACTCCCAGGTCCTCATCGACCTGACCGGCGTCAGCTACGTCTCCAGCGCGGGCCTGCGCACCCTCTTGATCGTCCACCGGCACGCCCAGCAGGCCGAGGCGAGGATCGTGCTCGCCGGGCTCTCGGAGGAGGTGCGCTTCGTGATGAGCGCCACCGGGTTCCTCGACTTCTTCAAGATCGCCGAGGACCTGGACGCCGAACTGGAGCGGGCCGGCGGATGACGACCCAGGACAGCCGCGAACGCGTCGACGCGTTCCCCACCCGACTGATCGGCGACCACCGGGTCCGGGCGGGCCGGCCCTTCCCGTATGGCGCCGTCCCGGTGCCGGGCGGGGTCAACTTCTCGGTCTATTCCGACCGGGCCACCGCGATGAGCCTGGTGCTCTTCGCGGCGGGCGGCGAGCGCCCGGTGGCCGAGCTGCCGTTCCCGCCCGAGTTCCGCATCGGCAGCGTGTACGCGATGACCGTGTTCGGGCTCGACGTGGAGGACCTGGAGTACGGATTCCGCGCGGACGGCCCCTTCGACCCGGCGGCCGGCGACCGCTTCGACCGGCGCCGGGTGCTCAGCGACCCGTACGCGCGGCTGATCTCCGGCCGGGACGTGTGGGGCGCCGAGCCGGACTGGGACGACGTCTACCCCTACCGCTCCCGGGTGGTGGACGACGACTTCGACTGGGGCGACGACATCCCGCTGCGCATCCCCACCGAGGACCTCGTCATCTACGAGACCCATCTGCGCGGCTTCACCCGCCACCCCTCCTCGGGGGTGGCGGCCCCGGGCACGTACGCCGGACTGCGCGAGAAGATCCCGTATCTGAAGGACCTCGGGGTCAACTGCGTCGAGCTGCTTCCGGTCTTCGAGTTCGACGAGCTCGACAACCCGCGCAGCAACCCGGTGACCGGGGAGCGGCTGCACAACTACTGGGGCTACAACACCGTCTCGTTCTTCGCGCCGAAGGCCGGCTACGCGGCGACCGGGCGGTTCGGGATGCAGGCCGACGAGTTCAAGACGCTGGTGAAGGACCTGCACCGGGCCGGCATCGAGGTGATGCTCGACGTCGTCTTCAACCACACCGCCGAGGGCAACGAGCACGGGCCGACGATCTCGTTCCGCGGGCTCGACAACGCGACGTACTACATGCTCACGCCGCAGGGCGAGTACTACAACTTCAGCGGCACCGGGAACACGGTCAACTGCAACCACCCCGTGGTGCGCGACTTCGTGCTCTCGTGCCTGCGGCACTGGGTCGCCGAGTACCACATCGACGGGTTCCGCTTCGACCTGGCGGCGATCCTCGACCGGGCGCCCGACGGCACCCCGCTGCCCAACCCGCCGCTGCTCGAAGCGCTCGCCCACGACCCGGTGCTGCGGCACACCAAGCTGGTGGCCGAGGCGTGGGACGCGGCCGGGCTCTACCAGGTCGGCCACTTCCCCAACTACGGCCGCTGGTCGGAGTGGAACGGCAAGTACCGCGACACGGTACGGCGCTTCATCAAGGGCGAGCCCGGACTCATCGGGGAACTCGCCACCCGCCTCGCCGGCTCGCCCGACCTGTACCGGGGCCGCACCTCCACCGCGTCGGTCAACTTCGTCACCGCGCACGACGGATTCACCCTGAACGACCTGGTCTCGTACAACCACAAGCACAACGAGGCCAACGGCGAGGGCAACAACGACGGCGGCGACGACAACCACAGCTGGAACTGCGGCGAGGAGGGGCCGAGCGCCTCCGCGCACGTGCGCGAGCTGCGGCTGCGCCAGATGAAGAACATGCTGGCGATCCTCCTCACCAGCCAGGGCGTGCCGATGATCCTGGCCGGGGACGAGGTGGGCCGCACCCAGCTCGGCAACAACAACACGTACTGCCAGGACAACGAACTGTCCTGGTTCGACTGGGGACTTGTGGAGGCCAACGCCGAGCTGCTCGACTTCACCCGCGCCCTGATCGCCTTCCGGCACGCCCACCCGGTCCTGCGCGGCGCCGAGCACCCGCTCGGCACCGACCGGGTCGGCAGCGGCCTTCCCGAGGTGAGCTGGCACGGGGTACGGGCCTGGCAGCCGGACTGGGAGGCGCACAGCCGGGTGCTCGGCATGCTGCGCTGCGGGCGCCACGCCAAGGGCGGCAGCGTCACCGACGACCACATCTACGTCGGGATCAACGCCCACTGGGAGGCCCACGACCTGGAGCTCCCGGCGCTGCCCGACGGGCACACCTGGCACCTGGCCGCGGACACCGCCGCACCGTCCGTGCACCCCACCGGCGCCGAACCCCCGCTGCGCAGGCCCGGCCACCACCACCTCGCCCCGCACTCCGTGGTGATCCTCGTCGGCCGCCCGGCCGACGGCCACTGAGTCCACCACCGCCACCGAAGGGAACCGACATGTCCTTCAGCGCCACGCTGAGCGTCGCCGACGACATCGCGACGATCGTGCTCACGGGGGAGCTCGACGCCTCCACCGCGCCCCGCTTCCACGACCTGATCGACGACGCCGCGGGCTCCGGCGCCGGACGCCTGGAGATCCGCGCCGAGCAGCTCGGCTACCTCTCCAGCGCCGGGCTGCGCTCCCTGGTCTTCGCCCGCCAGAAGATGGGCGACGAGGTACGGATCGCCCTGGTGGGGGCGGCCGAGCCGGTCAGCAGGACGATCAGGCTCGCCGGGTTCGACCACAGCATCGAACTGATCGACGCCTGAGGGGGGCGGCCGAGATGACGTCCGACACCAGACCCGACTCCGCGGCCCGGTCCGTCCCCTGCGGCCCCCTCGCCCTCGCCCCCGAGGCGCCGTGCGCCGCCCCCCTGTGTGTCCCGGCCGCCCTCGAATCCCTGGACCGGGTCGCGGAGTTCGTCCTCGGCGTGGGCCGGGCGGGAGGCCTGGACGGCGGCGCCCTGTACCGGCTGCGGCTGGCCGCCGACGAGCTGGCCACCAACATCGTGATGCACGGCTACCGGGGCGCCCCCGGGCACCTCACCGTGTCCGGGGGCGTGGACGCGGACCGGGTGTGGGTGCGCTTCGAGGACGCGGCGCCCGCCTTCGACCCCCGCCGGGGCATGCACGCCCCGGACCTCGCGGTGCCGCTCGCCGAGCGCGAGGTGGGCGGGCTCGGCGTGTTCCTCGCGCTGACCGCCGTGGACTCCTTCAGCTACGAACTGCTCGACGGGCGCAACGTCAGCACCCTCGCCCTCAGGCGTGGCCTCCATGAATAGACGAGAGCACATGTCGCAGACGAAGGTGTTGATCCTGGCGGAGCACGACCGGGTGCCCGGCGAACTCCTCGAAGCGCTCGACTCGCTGGAGGCCGAGGTGCGCGTGCGCACCCCCGGCGCGGTGCTGACCGCCGCCCCGGGCCAGGCCGAAGGGACGGACGTGCTCCTGGCCGGCGCCGGGCTCTCCCCCGCGACGGTGCGCGCGGTGGCCCGCCGGCTCGGCGACGAGGGCCCGCAGCCCACCGTGGTGGCCTTCGCCGACCACGATCTGCATCTGCTGGGCAGCCACATCCACGCCGGCGCCGACTACCTCGTTCCGCCGTTCTACCCGGAACTCGTACGGGCCCGGCTGCGCGACTGCCACGAGCGGGCCGAGTTCAGCCGCACCATGGAGGACGTCACCGCACACGCCGAACTCCTCAGCTACGAACGGGAGCTGGAGATCGGCAGGGAGATCCAGCTGGGCTTCCTGCCGGACTCGCTGCCCAGCCCCGACGACTGGGACATCAACGTACGGTTCCGGCCGGCCCGGACCGTGGCGGGCGACTTCTACGACGTGTTCGAGCTGGTCAACCGGCGCCGCCTCGCCCTGGTGGTGGCCGACGTCTGCGACAAGGGGGTGGGCGCCGCCCTGTTCATGGCGCTGATCCGCAGCCTCCTGCGGCACACAGCCGAGCAGAGCGGACTGCAGAGCCTGATCGCGGCCGACCTGCTCAGCGAGGAGACCGTGTGGGCCGAGCAGAGCCGGGCCATCCCCGTCGTCGGCGCCACCCCGCTGCTCAACGCGGTCGCCGGCACCAACAACTACCTGACCCGCAACCACATCCGGCAGGGCTACTTCGCCACCATGTTCTTCGGGGTGCTCGACCCGCTCAGCGGCAACCTCGTCTACATCAACGGCGGCCACAACCCGCCGGTCCTGGTGAGCGGTTCGGGCGCTGAGCCGGTGCTGCTCGAACCCACCGGACCGGCCGTCGGCGTCATCCCCGACGTGTCGTTCTCGCTCGGCTACGCCCAGCTCAGCCCCGGCGACACCCTGTTCATCTACACCGACGGGGTCACCGAGGCCCGATCGGCCTCGGGTGAGTTCTTCGGCGAGGACCTGATGGTCGACCAGCTCACCGAGGCCGCCGGGCGGGGCGAGGAGCTGCTCGACCACATGGACGGCGCGCTCGGCGCGTTCGTCGGGGCCGCCGACCAGTCCGACGACATCACGATGATGGCCGTCCACTGGCGGCCCGCCGAGCCCACCCGCTGACCCCCGCACGGCACGACCCAGACCCCCACGGGCGGAGAACCATGTCCCAGATCATCACCGTGCACTCGTACCGAGGGGGTACGGGGAAGTCCAGTACGGCCGCCAACCTCGCGCTGCTTCTCGCCTCCTCGGGGCGCCGAGTGGCGCTGGTGGACACCGACATCCACACCCCCGCGCTCGACGTGATCTTCGGCGGCTCGCTGGTGCCGGTGCGGCGCTCGCTCACCGACTACCTGATCGGCCGCTGCGAGATCGAGGAGGCCGCCTACCCGGCCGACCCCGACGCCGGGCACGACGGCCTCTTCCTGGTGCCGGCCCGCGGCCGGGCCGCGGGCGTCAACGAGATCATGGGCCGGGGCTACGACGTGGGCCTGCTGCGCGAGGGCTTCGACCGGCTGATCGACTCGCTCGCCCTGGACGTGCTGCTGCTCGACACCCACGCGGGCTTCAACAACGAGACCGTCACCGCCATGGCCAGCTCCGACTCCCTGGTGGTGGTCACCCGCGCCGACCGCCTCGACCTCGCCGGGGCCCGCGAGACCACGGCGCTGGCAGGCCGGCTCGGCGGCCACCGGCTCAGCCTCGCCGTGAACATGGCGCCGGGCGGCGTCCTGAACGAGCGCCTGCGCGGCGAGTTCGAGGCCGCCTACGGCGTGCCGCCCACCGCGGTCCTGCCGTACGCGCCGGAGATGGCCTCGCTGGCGGGCGAGCGCCTGTTCAGCACGGCCTACCCGCAGCACCCGCTGGTCGCGGGCTACCGCCGGATCATCGCGGCCGTCAGCAACGGCACCACCGGGATCCGCCGGTGAACGCGCCGCACCCCACCCGTTTCCGCAACCGCACCCCGGTGCCAGGAGGCACGACCATGACAGCAAGGACCCGCACGCCCGCGCGCCCCGCCGAGGGCGGACCGCGGCGCCCCGCCACCACCGTCGGGCGCATCCCGATCGTGGACGTGCGGCCGGCGGTGGCGGACGGGCGCCCGGCCAGGGCCGTGCCCGGCGAGGTCTTCGAGGTCTCGGCGACCGTGTTCCGCGAGGGCCACGACGCGGTCGGCGCCAACGTCGTCCTGACCGGGCCCGACGGTCTTGCCGGACCCTGGACGCCGATGCGCCTCGTCGCCCCCGGCACCGACCGCTACGTCGCCGCCGTCGGCGCGGACCGTGAGGGCGACTGGACGTACCGGGTGGAGGCCTGGGGCGACCCGCTCGCCACCTGGCGGCACACCGCCGAGGTGAAGGTCCCGGCCCGCATCGACGTCGAACTCGTCCTCGCCGAAGGGGCATCCCTTCTGGAGCGGGCCCGCACCGAGGGCGGTTTCGACGCACCGGACTCCGATGTGCTCGCCTCGGCCGCCGCCGCGCTGCGCGACACCGCGGGCGAACCCGAGGAGCGCCTGGCCGCGGCCCTCGACCCGCGGGTCACCGCGCTGCTCGCCACCGCCCCGCTGCGCGAGCTGGTCACCCGCTCGCCGGAACTGCCCCTGCGGGTGGACCGCGAGCGGGCCCTGTACGGCGCCTGGTACGAGTTCTTCCCCCGCTCCGAGGGGGCCGTCCCCGGCCGGACCGACGCCGACGGCGCCGTCGTGCCGCCCCGCTCGGGCACCTTCCTCACCGCGGCCGAGCGCCTGGACGCGATCGCGGCGATGGGCTTCGACGTGGTCTACCTGCCGCCGATCCACCCCATCGGCACCACCCACCGCAAGGGCGCCGGCAACGCGCTGACCGCGGGCGCCTACGAGCCGGGCTCGCCGTGGGCGATCGGCTCGGCGGCCGGCGGCCACGACGCCGTCCACCCCGACCTCGGCACCCTGGACGACTTCGACCGCTTCGTCGCCCGGGCCGGCGAACTCGGCCTGGAGATCGCCCTCGACTTCGCCCTCCAGTGCTCGCCCGACCACCCCTGGGTCACCGAGCACCCCGAGTGGTTCAGGCACCGGGCCGACGGCACGATCGCGTACGCGGAGAACCCGCCGAAGAAGTACCAGGACATCTACCCCCTCGACTTCGACACCGACCCCGACGGGCTGCACGACGAGGCGCTGCGGGTGCTGCGCCACTGGATGGCGCACGGGGTGCGGATCTTCCGGGTGGACAACCCGCACACCAAGCCGGTGGCGTTCTGGGAGCGGCTCATCGAGTCGGTGCGGCGCACCGACCCCGACGTCCTCTTCCTCGCCGAGGCGTTCACCCGCCCCGCGATGCTGCACACCCTCGCCCGGGTCGGCTTCCACCAGTCCTACACGTACTTCACCTGGCGCAACTCCAAGGAGGAGGTGGAGGGTTACCTCTCCGAGCTCGCCGGGCTCGACGGCAGCGTGGACGCCGCCTACCTGCGGCCCAACCTGTTCGTGAACACCCCGGACATCCTCAACGCCTACCTCCAGTACGGCGGCCGCCCCGCCTTCGAGATCCGGGCGGTGCTCGCCGCGCTCGCCGGGCCCGCCTGGGGGATGTACGCCGGGTTCGAGCTGTGCGAGAACGTGTCGGCGGGCCCGGGCAGCGAGGAGTACCTGAACTCCGAGAAGTACGCCTACCGGCCGCGCGACTGGAAGGGCGAGGAGGCCGCGGGCACCTCGCTCGCCCCGCTGATCGCGACCCTGAACGGGCTGCGGCGCGCCCACCCGGCCCTGCGCCAACTGCGCAACCTGCGCTTCCACCGCACCGACAGCGACGCCGTCGTGTGCTTCTCCAAGCACGTGGCGACGCCCGAAGGCGACGACTGGGTCCTGGTCGTCCTCAACCTCGACCCGCACGGGGTGCGCGAGACCACCGTCCACCTCGACCTGACCGACCTGGGCCTGGACCGCAACGAGACGTTCGCCGTCCGCGACGCGCTGACCGGCGAGGTCTACGAGTGGGGCCGCGACAACTACGTACGGCTCGACCCGCGCCACCAGGTCGCGCACGTCCTCACGAACGGGAACGCCGCGCCGTGAAGACCCTGAGCAGCGCCGCCCTCGCCCCCTCGCTCCTGGGCGAGCTCGATCTGCATCTGATCCGCGAGGGCCGGCACGAGCGGCTGTGGCGGGTGCTCGGCGCCCACCCGCGGGTGCACGACACCCCGGACGGCCCGGTGCCCGGCACGTCGTTCGCGGTGTGGGCGCCCGGCGCGCGGGCCGTGCGGGTCGTCGGGGACTTCAACGGCTGGCGGGGCGATGCCCACGCGATGCGCCCGCACGGCACCAGCGGGGTGTGGGAGCTGTTCGCGCCGGGCGCGGGCGACGGCAGCCGGTACAAGTTCGAGATCCTGACCCGGGAGGGCCGTTGGATCCAGAAGGCCGACCCGCTGGCCCGGTACGCCGAGTCCGCACCCGGCACCGCATCCGTCATCCACACCTCCACCTACCAGTGGAATGACGGCAGTTGGATGACCGGGCGCGGCTCGCGGCCGGCCGCCGAGGCGCCCATGAGCGTGTACGAACTGCACCTCGGCTCCTGGCGGCCCGGCCTCACCTACCGCGACCTCGCCCGCGAACTGCCCGGCTATGTCAAGGCGCTGGGCTTCACCCACGTCGAGTTCCTGCCCGTCGCCGAGCACCCCTTCAAGGGCTCGTGGGGCTACCAGATCACCTCGTACTACGCGCCGATGGCGGACCTCGGCAGCCCCGACGACTTCCGGTACCTCGTGGACGCCCTGCACCGGGCGGGCATCGGGGTCATCGTGGACTGGGTGCCCGCGCACTTCCCGCGCGACGACTGGGCGCTGGCCCGGTTCGACGGCACGGCCCTGTACGAGCACCCCGATCCGCGGCTCGGCGAGCACCCCGACTGGGGCACCCTCATCTTCGACTACGCGCGCCCCGAGGTCCGCAACTTCCTGGTGGCCAACGCCCTGTACTGGTGCGAGGAGTTCCACGTGGACGGGCTGCGCGTGGACGCGGTCGCCTCCATGCTCTACCTCGACTACTCGCGCCGCGACGGCGAGTGGCTGCCCAACGCGTTCGGCGGCCGCGAGAACCTGGCGGCCGTCGAATTCCTCCAGGAACTCAACGCCACCCTCGGCCGGCGCCACCCCGGGGTCGTCACGATCGCCGAGGAGTCCACCGCCTGGGAGGGCGTCACCCGCCCCACCGACCGGGGCGGGCTCGGCTTCGGCATGAAGTGGAACATGGGCTGGATGCACGACTCGCTCGGCTACATGGCCGAGGACCCGGTGCACCGCCCGTACCACCACCACGCGCTGACGTTCCCCCTCGTGTACGCGTACAGCGAGACCTACACGCTGCCCATCAGCCACGACGAGGTCGTGCACGGCAAGGGCTCGCTGCTCACCAGGATGCCCGGCGACCGCCGGCAGCAGTTCGCCCAGCTGCGCGCCTACCTGGCCTTCATGTGGGCCTTCCCCGGCAAGCAACTCCTCTTCATGGGACAGGAGTTCGCGCAGGACAGCGAGTGGTCGCACGAGCGCGGGACCGACTGGTCCGTCCTCGCGCACTGCTCGCACCGGGCCGCCCGCGACCTGGTGCGCGACCTGAACGCGCGCTATCTGGACACGCCCGCCCTGTGGAGCCGGGACACCCGCCCGGAAGGGTTCCGCTGGATCGACGCGGACGCGGCCGAGCGATGCGTGTACTCCTTCGTCCGGTACGACACCGAGGGCCGGCCCCTGGTCTGCGTCTACCACTTCCGCCCCCAGGCCGACCCGGGCTTCCGCATCGCGCTGCCGCGGGCGGGCCGCTGGCGCGAGGTCCTCAACACCGACGCGTACGGGTACGGCGGCGGCGGAGCGGTCAACGACCGTACCGTGCACGCCACTTCGGGTCCGCACCAAGGCCTCCCGGCGAGCGCCACGATCGTGCTTCCGCCGCTCGGCGCCGTCTGGCTCGCCCCCGTATGACCGAGGGGACACCAGGTGCGCTGCCCCTTCACCCCACCCCCCGACCCGGCACCACGCTGCCGGACAGGAAAGGCTGGACACCACTGTGCGCGAACAGCACTGGGACGACTACGTCCACGTACTCGGCACCGCCCGCACCATCGCGGTGGTGGGGGCTTCCGACGTCCCCGGAAAGGCCGCCCATGAGATACCCGCCTACCTCCAGGCCCAGGGCTTCGAGGTGATCCCGGTGAACCCCAGGGGCGGCCGCGTCCTCGGGGTGCCGGCCCTCGCCTCGCTCGACGATCTGGAGCGGCCGGTCGACATCGTGAACGTGTTCCGGCCGGCCCCCGAGACGCCCGGCATCGCCCGCCAGGCCGTGCGCATCGGTGCCCGCTCGCTCTGGCTCCAGCTCGGCATCGTCTCCGACGAGGCCCGGCGCATCGCCGAGGCGGGCGGACTCGACGTGGTGATGAACCGGTGCATCGGCGCCGTCCACGCCGAACTGGGCCTGGCCGAACAGGGCCTGCCCGGCCCGGCATGACCGGCGTCACCACCGAGGCGGTGCGGTTCGCCGGGACCGGCGGGCACCGGCTCGCCGGCAAGCTCGACCTGCCGCCCGGCGAGGTGCGCGCCCACGCCGTGTTCGCCCACTGCTTCACCTGCTCCAAGGACTTCTTCACCGCGGCCCGCGTCTCGCACGCCCTCGCGGAACGCGGCATCGCCGTGCTCCGGCTCGACTTCACCGGGCTCGGCGAATCGGAGGGGGAGCGGCCCTACGGAGACTTCGACACCTCGGTCGCCGACCTGCTGAGCGCCGCCGCTCACCTGCGCGCCGAGCACCGGGCGCCCTCGCTGCTCGTCGGGCACTCCTTCGGCGGCGCCACCACCCTGGCCGCCGCCGCCCTGATGCCCGAGGTGCGGGCCGTGGCCACCATCGCCGCGCCCAGCCACCCCGCCCATGTGACGGGGCTCTTCGGCAGGGCGGCCCGGGAGATCGAGGAGCGCGGCGAGGGCCAGGTGGTGCTCGCCGGGCGGACGTTCACCTTCGGCAAGGAGTTCCTCGACACCCTCGCGGACCAGCCGCAGCGCCGCCGCATCGGGGAACTCGGCCGCGCCCTGCTCGTCCTGCACTCCCCCGAGGACCGCCAGGTCGCCATCGCCGAGGCCACCGAGATCTTCCGCTCGGCCGCCCACCCCAAGTCGTTCGTCGCCCTCGACGGCGCCGACCACTTCCTCGGCGACCCGGCCGACGCCCGCTACGCGGCCGAGGTCATCGCGGCCTGGGCGAGCCGCTATCTGTGAACGGCTCCGTCCTGCACCGCCCGAATTCCCGGTGATCCGGCTTCATTCGGCTCCATTCGGCTTCATCGGGCGGAAATGGCCGCACGACCTCATGTTGTCGACCCGGGTCCTTTGACCGGAGTACGTGCCCAATTCCAAGGTCGGTCCGGAATCAGAATTCCGCATCCACTACTTCTCTTCTGGGGGTTATCCCATGTCCGCACCAGCGGTCACTGAGACAGAGAATCTCAGCCCGAGCCCCGTGGTGCAGCGCAAGGGCGCCGCACTCGCGCTGCTCGTGGCCGTCCAGTTCATGCTCGTGCTGGACTCCACCATCGTCGCCGTCGCCATGCCCTCGCTCGGCGAGGACCTCGGCTTCTCGCAGGCCAATCTGACCTGGGTCACCAACGCCTACCTGCTGCTCTTCGGCGGGTTCCTGATGCTCGGCGGCCGCCTCTCCGACCTGGTCGGACGCCGCCGCCTGTTCGCCATCAGCCTGGTGGTGTTCGCCGCGGCCTCGCTGCTCGGCGCCCTCGCCGCCTCCCCGACGATGATGATCGCGGCCCGTTCGCTCCAGGGCCTGGCCTCCGCGTTCGCCGCCCCGGCCGCGCTGTCCCTCCTGATGACGGTCTTCCCCAACGGCACGGCCGAGGAGCAGACCCAGCGCAACAAGGCCATGGGCATCTACGGCGCCGTCTCCGGTGCCGGCGGCGCCGCCGGGATGATCCTCGGCGGTCTGCTCACCGACTGGTTCGGCTGGTCCGCCGTCTTCTACGTCAACGTGCCGATCGCCCTGATCGCCGTCCTGCTCTCGGCCGGTCTGCTGCCCGCCGACCGCGGCGGCCGCGCCTCGGGCGGCTTCGACCTCGGCGGCGCCCTGCTGAGCACCGGCGGCCTCGCGCTGCTCGTGTACGTCCTGGTCGAGGCCGAGAAGGTCGGCTGGGGTTCGGCCCGTACGCTCGGCCTCGGCGCGCTCGCGCTGGCCCTGCTCGGCGCGTTCCTGCTCGTCGAGTCGCGCATCAAGCAGCCGCTGGTGCCGCTCGGCATCTTCCGCAAGCGGACCCTGCGCGGCGCCAACCTCGTCGGCGGTCTGATCCCGATGGCCGTCATCCCGGCGATCTTCTTCCTGACCCTCTACACCCAGCTGGTGCGCGGCTTCTCGCCGCTCAAGTCCGGCCTCGCGCTGGTCCCGCTGGCGCTCTGCGTCGTCCTCTCCGCCACCAACGTCGGCCGGGTCCTTCCGCGCCTGGGCCTGCGCTGGACCACCGCGCTCGGCACGCTCCTGGTCCTCGCGGGCACGCTCTGGGCCGCCCAGATCGACCAGGGCGCCTTCTTCGTGGAGCAGTTCGGCCCCGAGGTCCTGACCGGTCTCGGCGGCGGCACCGTCTGGGTCTGCGCCACCGTCGCGGCCACCGCGGAAGCCTCCGAGGAGGAGGCGGGCCTCGCCTCCGGCCTGTTCAACACGGCCAACCAGGTGGGCGCCGCCCTCGGCCTCGCCATCCTGGCGACCGTCGCGGGCGCGGCCACCAAGTCGGCCGTCGGCGACGGCGACGCCCTCCCGGCCGCCCTCACCCACGGCTACCACACCGCGCTGCTCGGCTCGGCGGGCTTCGCCCTCCTCGCCACCATCGGCGCCCTGGTCCTGCTGCCCGGCCGCACCCCGACCGCGCAGTCCTGAACCCCGGGCCGCCCGCGGCGGCCGTCACCCACCGGGCGACGGCCGCCGCCCCGCCACGTCCACCGCGCCGAGCCCGTACGAAAAGGACAACACGGAGATGACAGAGCGATGACTGAGCCCCGCACGGCCGACTTCTGGTTCGACCCGGTCTGCCCGTGGTCGTGGATGACGTCCCGCTGGATCCTGGAGGTGGAGCGGGTCCGCCCGGTCACCGTCCGGTGGCACGTGATGAGCCTGGCGCTGCTCCAGGAGAACCCCCGGCTGCCCCGCGCCTACCAGCAGATGCTCCTGGAGGCCCGCGGGCCCGCACGGGTCTGCGTCGCCGCCCGTCTTGAGCACGGCGACGAGGTGCTCGGCCCGCTCTACACCGCGCTCGGCACCCGGCTGCACAACCGGGGCCTGCCCGCCACCCGCGAGCTGGTGGAGGACGCCCTGCGCGAGGCGGGTCTTCCGGCCTCCCTCGCCGAGGAGCTGGACGCCACCACGTACGAGAGCGCCCTGCGCCAGTCCCACAAGGCGGCGGTGACCCAGGTCGGCGACGACGTCGGCACCCCCGTCATCGCCGTCGACGGCGCCGGGCCGGGCGAGCGGGCGGCGTTCTTCGGCCCGGTCGTCAGCCCCACCCCGCGCGGCGAGGCGGCCGGACGGCTGTGGGACGGGGTGCTGCTCGTGGCGGGCACGCCCGGCTTCACCGAACTCAAGCGGACCCGCACGGTGGGCCCCGACTTCCGCTGAGTCCGCCCCGGACACGACGCCGCCGCCACCTCCCGTTCGGGTGGCGGCGGCGCCGTCGCTGGATGAAGTGCCGGGTGTCAGAAGCGGATCAGCGTCTTGATCGCCCGCCGCTCGTCCATCGCCGCGTACCCCTCGGCCACGTCCTCCAGGGAGACCGTCAGGTCGAACACCGGAGACGGGTCGAGCCGCCCGGCAAGGACGTCCGCGAGGAGCTCGGGCAGGTAGGCCCGCACCGGCGCGATGCCGCCGCGCAGCGCCACGTTGCGGCGGAACATCTGGCGGAAGTCGACGCCCTCGTTGCCGTCGTGCGGCACCCCGACGAAGCCGATCGCCCCGCCGTCGCGGGCCACGGCCAGCGCGGTGTGCATCGCCTCGCCGGTGCCGGCCGCCCCGAGCACGGCCTCCGCGCCGAGCCCGTGGGTGAGTTCGTGCACCGCCTCCACGGCGTGCCCGCCCCGCTCGGTCACCACGTCGGTGGCCCCGAACTTCACGGCCACGGCGGCCCGGTCGGCGTGCCGGCTCACCACGATGATCCGCTCGGCGCCCAGCCGGCGGGCGGCGAGCACCCCGCACAGGCCGACCGCGCCGTCACCGATGACCGCGACGGTGGCGCCCGGCCGCACCCCGGCGCAGCGGGCCGCGTGGTGGCCGGTGCCCATCACGTCGGACAGGGCGAGCAGCGCGGTCGCCGGCACGTCGGAGTCCGGCACCGCGACCAGGGTGCCGTCCGCGAACGGCACCCGTACCGCCTCGCCGTGCCCGCCGTCGGAGCCGGGCTGGCCGAAGAACCCGCCGCGCGGACACGAGGTGTGCACCCCGGCCGCGCAGTGCGGACAGCTGCCGTCCGACCAGCAGAACGGCGCCACCACCCGGTCGCCGGGCCGTACTCCCACCACATCGGCGCCCACCGCCTCGACCACGCCGATGAACTCGTGCCCGGTGCGCTGGCTGTTCCCGCGCGGCGCGGTGGAGCGGTAGCCGAGCAGGTCGCTGCCGCAGATACAGGCGTGCGTGACCCGCACCACCGCGTCGGTGGGACGGCGGACCACCGGGTCCGGCACGTCCTCGACCCGGATGTCCTTGTGTCCGTGGATGGTGCTGGCGCGCATGAACTCTCCTGCCGGAAAAGGGATACGAGTGAACTCGCCACCCAATCCGCCGCATTAGTGCCGCGGCAAGAAATTCGGTCCGGCTCCCTGAAGTCCGCCGCGCAATCCCGCCGACCTCAGAATGTCGCGACGAATGGTGCGGGCCCCGGCGCGGCCGCTGGTTAGCCTCGGCCGCCGTAAACGACACCACCAAGGTGAGGGAGGGGCCCGGTGACCGCCACGCACACCGCAGCAGGTCCAGGAGAGCTGGTCGACACGATCGTCGTCGGGGGCGGACCCGCCGGCCTGTCCGCGGCGATCTACCTGGCCCGCTACAACCGGCAGGTGCTGGTCTTCGACACCGGGCACGGCCGCTCCACCCACCACCAGACCAACCACAACTACCTGGGCTTCCCGGACGGCATCCCCACCGTCGACCTGCGCAAACTCGGCCAGGAGCAGCTCGCCCGCTACTCCGGGGCCAAGGTGGTGCACCACCTGATCACGGACGCCGAGGGCGACGCGGAGCGCGGCTTCACGGTCCGCTCGCAGGGCCACGCCTGGCGGGCGCGCTCCCTGGTCCTGGCGACCGGCGTCCTCGACCACTTCCCGCACTTCCCCGGCTGGGAGTCGTACGTGGGCCGTTCGATGTTCTGGTGCATCACCTGCGACGGCTACGAGAACCGGGGCCGGCGCATCCTGGTGGCCGGCCACACCGATGCCGCCGCGGGCGAGGCGATGCAGCTGCACTCCCTCACCGACCGGGTCCAGCTGCTCACCAACAGCCGGTCGGACGAGATCAGCGACACCTTCCGGCGCCGTCTGGACCGGGCGGGCATCCCCGTCCTCCACGACCGGATCGGGGAGGCCGAGGGGCACGACGGGCAGCTCACCGCGATCGTCACCCGGGGCGGCCTGCGCCTGGAGCTCGACGCGCTCTTCAGCATCCAGGGCGCCACCCCCGAGACCACCCTGGCCCGCAGGCTCGGCGTACGGCTCGCGGACTCCGGCTACGTACGCGTCGACACCGAGCAGAAGACGTCGGTGGAGGGCGTGTACGCGGCCGGTGACCTGACCGCGCTGCACTCGCACCAGGTGACGGCCGCCGTCCACGAGGGCGCCCAGGCCGCATCGGCGGCCAACTACTTCCTGTACCCGCCGGAGCTCAAGGCGGAGTGAGGCCGACCATGACCGCAGCCGACCCCGGCACCGAGACGGGCGTCGTCACCGACGCCGACGTGGACATCGCCGACACGCCCGAGGCCGGGGGGCGCAGTGAACAGCGCGTCACCTGGGCCGAGTTGTTCTTCGACCTGATCTGGGTGTTCGCCCTCACCCAGATCGCCAACGGGTTCGCGGTCACCGCGGGGGCGGGCGGGCTGCTCCAGACGCTGATCCTGCTCGTGCCGCTGTGGTGGGGCTGGACCAGCGCCACCCTGCTCGGCAACTCGGCGGGCGATGCCCTGGACAAGCCGGCCGGGCGGATGATGCTGTTCGCGCTCGGCGGCTGCGGCCTCGGCATGACGGTGGCCGTGCCCCACGCGTACGGGCAGTACGGCTTCCTGTTCGCGCTCTGCTACACCGCGCTGCGGCTGCTGCTGTGGGCCGGCATGCGCAGGCTGCCGCTCTTCGGGGACCTCAGGGTCGAGCCGTTCGGGATGAGCCTGCTCCTGGTGAGCCCGCTGTTCCTGGCGGGCGGCCTGGTGCCGGGAGCAGCCCGTACGGTGCTGTGGGGAGCGGCGGCCCTCCTGGAGATCGCGCTGCCGGTGCTGCTCGGGCACCGCCTCGACCGATTCCGCTTCGAGACCTCGCACCTGCCGGAACGGTTCGGCCTGGTCATCATCATGGCGCTGGGCGAGAGCGTGATGGCGGTCGGCACCAATGTCTCGGGCAGCAGGCTCGGCACGCTGGGCGCCGCCGCGCTCGCGGTGAGCTTCGTCGTCATCGTGGGCCTGTGGTGGAGCTACTTCCACTTCGGCGCGGCGGCGGTGCGGCACAGCCTGGAGACCGACCCGGTGCAGGTCCGCATCGTGCGGGACGTCTTCAACTACGGCCACTTCATCTATCTCGCCGCGATCATCTGCGTGGCGGTGGGCCTCAAGAAGCTCTGTCTGGACCCGCTCTCGGCGCCGCACGGACTGCCGCAGCTGCTGCTCGCACCGGGTGCGGCGCTCTATCTGTTCGGGTTCTGCTATTCGCGGTGGCGGATGTTCGGCGCGGCCGGCGTGAGCCGCTTCACCGCGGCGCTGCTCTGCCTGGCCCTGACACCGCTGGCCCCGCTGCTTCCGCAGCTGGCCACGGCCGCGCTGGTGGCGCTGGTGCTCGCCGGTCTCAACGCCTTCGAGTTCTGGATCATCACGACGGGCCGCCGGGTGCTGTTCCTGCACGTACCGGCGTTCCTGCGCCGCCGTCAACGGGACGCATCCGCCGAGGAATTGCCTCAGCTCAGGAAGTAACTCCCCTTTCATTGCCCGTACTTCATCCCGCATCGCATTCTCGATCCGGCGTCCAGAACGCCGCACTGTCCAGGGAATGACATGGGAGCAAGGAAAGGGGAGGGCATGTCGCAGAAGAGCTTCATCGAATTCCTCGTGGCGGGCCGTGACGATCCGGCACTGCTCGCCCGTTACGGCAGCCGCAATCTCAGCCAGCTGCTGTTCCACGCCAAGAACGACGGGTTCGAGTTCACGGCCGACGACATGGCGGAGGTGGTCTTCAAGCTGGAAATGGGCGTCATCGTCGAGAAGGACGCCGAGCCGGTCGACGGCAACAGCGGCCTGTGGCGCCGGATGTGGGGCAGGACCCACCTGGACTACCTGGTCGAGCGGGTGGTCGTCCGCTACTCCGACGAAGAGCTGCGGGCCCTCGCACCGCACGCCGAGCCCGTGAAGGAGCAGGTCCGATGAGCGGAAACAATGCGGTCGAGTTCCTGCGGCACATCGCGGGGCGCCCGGACATCCTGGATTCCCTGAAGACCCGCAGCAAGGACGAGGTCATCGAGGCCGCGGACTCCTTCGGATTCCCGTTTACGAACCAGGAGTTCGACGACATCATCTGGGACCTGGAGGGGAAGCTCGCCGAATGGCGTGGCGAAGCCTTCGACGGGACGTTCCCGCTCTGGCAGACGATGTGGGGCAAGTACTACCTCGAATACCTGGTGATCGATCTGATCCCGAGTTTCGAGGAGACCAAGCTGATATGAGGCCCGAGCGGAACTACGACTACGTCGTGGTCGGTGCCGGGTCGGCCGGATGCGTACTCGCCCGCCGCCTCCTGGAGAGGACCGGCGGGCGGGTGCTGCTCCTGGAAGCGGGCCCGGCCGACACCGACCCCCGGGTGCACCGCACGGACATCGGCTCGATGGTGTCCCTGTGGGGCGGCCCCGACGGCCTGAGCTGGCCGTATGCCACCACGCCGCAGCCCGGCCTCGGCGGGCGGCCGGTGCGGCTGCCGCAGGGCAGGGTGCTCGGCGGCGGCAGCTCCGTCAACGCGATGATGTACGTCCGGGGAAACCGCCGGGACTTCGACGGCTGGCGCGCGCTCGGCAACGACGGCTGGGGTTACGAGGACGTCCTGCCGTACTTCCGGGCGGCCGAGGACTTCGAGGACGGCGCGTCCGAGTACCGGGGCGCGGGCGGACCGCTCAAGGTCGTCCACTACGACCGGCCGTCGCCGGTCTCCCGTGCCTTCGTCGAGGCCGCCGCCGAACTCGGCTTCGAGGGGGGCCCGTTGGACTACAACGGGGCCGCACAGGCGAACGCGGCCTTCTACTACCAGTCCACGCGCAGCAAGGACGACCGGCGCTCCAGCACCGCGGTCGCCTACCTCGCCCCGGTCCTCGACGACCCCCGCCTCACCCTCGTCACCGGCGCCACCGTCACCCGCGTGCTGCTGGACGCGGGCCGCGCGACGGGTGTGGAGTACCTGGCCGACGGGGCGGCGCACACGGCCGGCGCCGACGCCGAGGTGATCCTCGCGGCGGGCGCGCTCGCCTCGCCCGCGCTGCTCATGCGGTCCGGCATCGGCGACCCCGAGGAGCTGATGCGGCACGGCATCGAGGTCGCCGCCGACCTTCCCGGAGTGGGCCAGAACCTCCAGGACCACCTGCTGTTCGGCGTCGCGTACGAGAGCACCCGGGAGCTCCCCTTCCCCCAACTCCTCGCCGAGGCAGGTCTTTTCACGTACACGGGAGCGACGGACGGCTCGCCCGACCTCCAGTTCTTCTTCGGCCCCGTGCAGTTCGTGGACGACCGGTACAAGACGGAGGCCCCCGGCTTCACCTTCGCACCGATCCTGGCCCAGCCGCACAGCCGCGGCCGGGTGGGCCTCGCCTCGGCCGACCCGTCGGCGCCGCCGGTGATCGACCCGCGCTATCTGTCGGACGAGCGGGACGTGGCGGTCCTGGTGCGCGGCATCGAGCTGGCCCGCGAACTGGCGCACACCGCCGCCCTGACCCCGTTCCGCGGCCGTGAGCTCGCGCCGGGTCCTGAGCGGACGAGCGCCGCCGACCTCGCCGACTACGTACGGGAGTCCGCGTCGACCGTGTGGCACCCCGTCGGCACCTGCCGGATGGGGCAGGACACCGGGGCCGTGGTGGACCGGGCGCTGCGGGTGCACTCGGTGGCCGGGCTGCGCGTCGCGGACGCGTCGGTGATGCCGGTCATCACCGCGGGCAACACCAACGCCGCCACGATCATGATCGCCGAGAAGGCGGCCGACCTCATCGCGACGGGTGCCCAGGGCGCCCCGGACATCCGGAGAAACGAGACGTCATGACCGAGACCTATGACTTCGTCGTCGTCGGCGGCGGCACCGCGGGGCTGGTGGCGGCCGCCCGGCTCAGCGAGCTGCCCGAGGCGACGGTGCTCGTCCTGGAGGCGGGCAGCGCCAAGGACGACCCGCTCCTGGAAGTGCCCGAGCTGTGGTCGCAGACCAACCTCAGCGAGTTCGACTGGGCCTACCTCACCGAGCCGCAGCAGGCCATGGGCGGCGAGACCGTCTACTCGGCGGCGGGCCGTGGCGTCGGCGGCAGCTCGAACATCTACCACATGATCCACAACCGGGGCCGGGACGCCGACTACGACTCCTGGGCCTACGGCGGCGCCGCCGGCTGGTCCGCCAAGGACGTGCTGCCCTACCTCCAGCGGATCGAGAACCAGCAGGACGGCACCAACCCGACCGCGGGACAGGGCGGCCCGATCGACGTCGTCAACGCGGGCGACGAGGGCAATCCCGTCTCGCAGGCGTTCGTGGACGCCTGTGTGGAGCTCGGCTACCCCGAGGTCGCCGACGTCAACGTCGACTACTTCGGCGTCGGCTGGCACCACCTCGACATCAAGGACGGCAAGCGGGGCGGCGTGCGCACCGGCTACTACGAGCCGGTCAAGGACCGCACCAACCTGGTCGTACGCGCCGAATCCACCGCCACCCGGCTCCTGTTCGAGGGCAGCCGCTGTGTGGGCGTGGAGTACCTCAACGGCGGCGAGCTCAAGCAGGTGCGGGCGGCCCGCGAGGTCGTCGTCAGCTCCGGCGCCATCGAGTCCCCCAAGCTGCTGCTGCTCTCCGGCATCGGCGACCCCGGCCGGCTGGCCGAGTTCGGCATCGACGTACGGGTGGACCTGCCCGGCGTCGGCGAGAACTACCAGAACCACCCGCTGGTGATCGGCCCGACCGGCTACATGGACAAGCCGGGCCCCAGCGAGGGCGTCATCAACGAGCCGGTGCTGTTCTGGGGTTCGGAGCCGGGGCTGCTCGCGCCCGACCTGGAGCTGTGGTTCCTGCCGCGCGCGCCGTGGGGGGAGAAGCTCATCGAGAAGCTCGTCCAGTGGAAGACCACCGGCTCGGCGACCTCGGTGCACGAGCAGGACGAGGTCGACCCGCACCTGGTCATCATGCTGCCGGCCGTGGTGCGTCCGCTGTCGCGCGGCTGGATCAGGCTGGCGAGCGCCGACCCGACGGTGCGCCCGCGGGTCAATCCGAACTTCTACGGCGAGCGCGCCGACCTGGTGCGGGCCACCGACTGCACCGAGATCGCCCGCGAGGTGTTCCGCTCCAAGGCGTTCACCAGCCAGTGGGGCGTCAAGGAGGTCGCGCCGGGCCCGGACGTCAAGACCCGCGCCGAGCTGGAGACCTGGGTCTCGCGCAACACCGGCTCGTACCACCACTACTCGGGCACCTGCAAGATGGGCATCGACGAACTCGCCGTCGTCGACGCCAGGTTGAGGGTGCACGGCGTCCAGGGCCTGCGGGTCGCGGACACCTCGGTGATGCCGACCATCGTCTCGGCGCACACCCACACCAGCGCCGTGATGATTGGTGAGCGCGTCGCCGACTTCATCAAGCAGGACCTCGCGCAGTAGGCGGGTCCGCGCGCGCGCGAAAGAGGCGGGGACCGACCGGTCCCCGCCTCTTTCGCGCGCTCCTTCGTACGGTCAGGGGAGTGCGGGCAGCTCGGCCGCGGGCAGCGGCCGGAGCCGGTCGAGCAGCCGCAGCGCGGGCCCGGCCATGGCGGTGGTGGCCAGCGCCACCAGGGTGAGCGCGGTCAGCAGCGTCCGGTCGATGAGCCCGGCGTCGTATCCCACGGTCAGCACCACGATCTCGGTGATGCCGCGTGCGTTCATCAGCACCCCGAGCCGCAGCCACTGCGGGGCGGCGAGCCCGCACAGCGCCCCGCAGGCCGCGCCCGCGACCACCTTGGCCGCCACCGCCACCGCGAGCAGGCCGAGCACCAGGCCCGCGAAGGCGGGCGTCCAGGCCGGCGCCCCGAGGCCGATCCGCTGCCCGAACCCGAGGAAGAAGCACGGCAGCAGCACCTTGTCCGCGAGCACGCCCACCGCGGCGGCCCCCGGTCCGGGATCGGGGCGCCGCCGTCCCCACAGGACCCCGAGGACGAGCGCCCCGACGAGCTGGTGCAGCCCCAGAGCGGCGGACGCCCCGGCGGCCAGCGCACACCCGGCCACCAGGAGCGACACGTCCGCGGGACGCCCTGCACCGGCGGGCGGGCGCCACTTCAGGAGCGGTACGAGGACGAGCACTCCGGCGCCGGTCAGCCACAGCCCGCCGGGCGTGAGCGCCCCGCCCACGGCCAGCGCCACCGCGAGGACCAGCCAGGCCGCCGCGTCGCCCACCGCCGCGGCCCCCAGCGCGATGCGGCCCGCCGGGGTGCCGCTGAGCCCCGTCTCCTCCAGGAGGCGCACCAGGACGGGGACCGCGGTGACACCGAGCGCACAGCCCAGGAACAACGCGAGCGCCAACGGCCCCCTGCCGTGCGGCAGTCGGGGCGCCAGGAGCAGCCCGCACAGCACCCCGGCCGTGAGCGGCAGCAGGAAGGAGACGGCACCGACGACGGCGACCGCCCGGCCTTCCCTCGGGTCCGCGTGCGGAGGGTGTGCGCGGTCCGCCGGGCTACCGCGCCCGTCCCGGTGCGGGCCACCCACGCCGAGCATCCGGCCGGTGCGCAGGGCGAGCAGGATCGCGCCGAGCTGCCCGAAACCGTCCAGAACGGGCCGTGTCCCCGGGCCGAACAGCGCCTGGTGCGCCTGCGGGAGCAGCGCGCCGAGCAGTCCGGGGCCGAGCAGGACGGCGATCGCGAGCTCGGCCAGGACCGGCGGCTGGCCGATCCGGCGGGCGAGCGCCCCGGCCGCCCGGCAGAGCAGCAGCAGGGCGGCCAGCGCGAAGAGCAGCCGGGCGGTGGGATCGAGCGTGCCGAAGGAGGCGGCGGCCGTCACCGGCTCAGCGGTCGAGGACGGCACGGTAGACGGCGTGCGTGGAGCGGGCCGCCTGCTCCCAGCCGAATCGTTCCTCGGCCCGCGTCCGGCCCGCCGCGCCCATCTTCGCGGCCAGCGAGGCGTCGCCGAGCAGCCGGTTGACGGCCGTCGCGAAGTCGGCGGCGAACCGCTCCGGGTCCAGCGGGGTGCCGCTCCCGTCCCGCTCCTGCTCGATCGGAACGAGCAGCCCGGTCGTGCCGTCCGCGACGACCTCCGGGATACCGCCGGTCGCGGTGGCCACCACGGCCGTGCCGCAGGCCATCGCCTCCAGGTTGACGATGCCCATCGGCTCGTAGAGCGACGGGCAGACGAACACCTGGGCATGGGTGAGGAGTTGGCGCAGCGAGACCGGGTCGAGCATGCCGTCGATGCGGAACACGCCGTCGCGCACCGCGCTCAGCTCGTCCACCAGGGCCGCCGTCTCGGCGGCGATCCGGGGTGTGTCGGGCTGGCCGCAGCACAGCACGAGCTGGGCGGACGGGTCGAACGCGAAGGCGGCGCGCAGCAGTTGGGGCAGTCCCTTCTGCCGGGTGACCCGGCCCACGAACAGGACGATCGGGCGGTCCGGGTCGATGCCGTGCCGCTCCAGGGCGGCCGTCCCGTGGTCGGGGCGCTGGACGGTGGTGTCGATGCCGTTGTGCACCACGTGCACCCGGCCGGGGTCCACGCCGGGGTAGCTGCAGAGGACGTCCTCGCGCATCTGGCGCGACACCGCGATCACCGCGTCGGCGTTCTCCACCGCGTCCCGCTCCACCTGCGAGGACAGCGCGTAGCCGCCGCCCAGCTGCTCGGCCTTCCAGGGCCGCAGCGGCTCCAGGCTGTGCGTGGTCACCACGTGCGGCACGCCGTGCACCAGCTGAGCGAGTCGGCCCGCGGCGTTGGCGTACCAGGTGTGGCTGTGCACCAGGTCCGTTCCGGCGGTGCGGGCCGCCATCTCCACGTTGACGCCGAGCGTGCGCAGCGCCGCGTTGGCTCCCGCCGCGAGCTCGGGCTCCTGATACGCCGTCACCCCGGCCTCGCCGCGCGGCTCCCCGAAGCAGTGCACCCGCAGATCCACCAGGGGGCGCAGCGCCTTGGCGAGCTCCCCGGCGTGCACCCCGGCCCCGCCGTACACCTCCGGCGGGAACTCCTTGGTGAGGAGGTCGACGCGCAGCCTGTCCCCCTGCGGCGCGGCGCCCTGCGAAGCGAGCGAACTCATCCGTACTCCCTGATGTCGAGCGGCTGTCGAGGCCGCCGTCCACACCCCCCGCGGTCCACCGGGCGCGCCCGTGCGGGCATTCCCGGCCCCCGAGGCGGCCCCGGACGGCAAGGGGGAGGAGCTCCCACCGGCGACGCTAGGCGAGGAAGGGGAGTGGTGGGGCGGCTGCACGGGGCGGGCGGGGTGGACGCGCTGCCCCGGAAGGGCCGCCTCCGCTCGGCGTGCGGGCTACTTCCCGCGGGAGCGGACCCGGCTGCTCATCCACGGGCTGAGCCCGACGAGGACCAGCTCCTTGTACGTCTCGTCACCGGGCAGCGGCACGACCAGCCACCATCCCGGCGGGAAGAACCGCCCCTTGACGTGGGCGAGCCCGCCGTAGACGGAGCGCAGGAAGGCGGGCACGGCGTCGCGCGGCACGTCGTCGAACTCCACGCCGTCGACGGTGACCCGGGCGTCGTCCTCGGGATGGACCCGGACGGACACGGCGGGCGAGCCGCCGAGTTCGACGTATGCCTCGTGCGGCAGCGAACCGTCCGGATCGACGATCGCGAACGCCCCGGACGAGGTGCGGCGTGAGGTGCGGTCGGCGCCGATGTCGTCGGTGACCTCGACCGCCAGCCGGTGCTCGTCGGCGATCGCGCGGATCGCGGCGACCACGGACTCCGTGGTGGGCAGATGGGGATGGGTCATGGGACCGATCATGCCAAGCACGACTCGGCCGAGCAGCCCCAGGCGCCCGGCGGTACGGCTCAGCCCGGCAGTCGCAGATACTCCGGCGGTACGCAGTCCGTGAGCCAGACGCCGTTGGCGCTGACGTGGAAGACACGGCCGGCCCGGTGCATGGCGCCGGCGTCCACGCTCAGGATCACCGGGCGGCCGCGGCGGGCGCCGACCCGGGTGGCGGTCTCGCGGTCGGGCGAGAGGTGCACGTGCTGCCGGTCCATGGGGCGCAGGCCCTCGGCGCGGATCGCGTCCAGGTTGCGGGCCACGGTGCCGTGGTAGAGGTACGCGGGCGGCAGGCCGAGGTCCACGGCCACGGTGTGGCCCTGGCTGGCCCGGATCCGGCCGCCCTCCACGGCGAAACGCCGCTTGTCGTTGGTGGCGACGACATGGTCCAGCTCGGCTCGGGTGATGGGGAAGCGATGCGCGGCGGCGGCCCGCAGCAGCACGTCGATCTCCACCCAGCCGTTCGGGTCGAGGGCGATACCGATCCGTTCGGGCTGATGGCGCAGGTGCTTGGACAGGTATTTGGACACCTTGACGGTGCGTCTGTCGTCGGGGAGCGGCCGCTCGCTGTCGCGCGGCGGCTCCGGCGGGGTTTCCGTCATGGCGCCAGGGTGCCGGGCCGGACGGGGGCCCGGCATCTCCATTTCCTTGGCGGCGCGCCCCGTCAGGGAACGGGGAGTCAGGGAGCCAGCTGCTCCGCCGCCCACCGGGCCCACTCCTCGTGCATCGCGCTGAGCCGCTTGCCGTACTCCAGGGCGAGCCGGCCGTGCACCGAGATCGGGTCGTCGCCCCAGTCGATGGCCGACTCCGCCTCCTTGAGGCCCGCGAGCTGCTGGGCCGAACGCTCGGCCTCGGTAAGGAGGTACGTCTTCGCCTCGACGCGGGTCAGCTCGCCGAGGAAGAAGACGCGGAGCAGGGAGTCGCTGCGGCGGGTGCGGACCGGCTCAACCTCCGTGAGCCAGCGGTGCAGTTCGGATCTTCCCGCCTCGGTGATCGCGTACTCTTTGCGCCCGCGCGGCCCCTCGGCGGACACCTCGACCAGACCGCCGTCGGCGAGTTTGCCCAGCTCTCCGTAGACCTGGCTCTGGGTCGCCGACCAGACGTGGGCGAGCGAGGTCTCGAACAGCTTCATCAGGTCGTAACCGCTGGCCGGACGGTTGGTGAGGAGGCCCAGGACTGCATGGCGGAGGCTCATGCGTTCCACTCTACCTTCCACTGTTGACACGTCAAGGATGGAAGCTCTACATTCGACATGTCGAAGTTGGAATGTGGAGCCGAGTCGCAGAGCTCGGAACAGAGGGGACTCCCATGAACTACCTGCGCGGATTCATCCCGTGGATCGTCTTCGCCGCCGTCGGGAGCGCGCACTGGCAATGGGGCGCGCTCGCCGCCCTCGCCGTCGGCGCCTGTCTCTTCTCGATGGACCGCAAGCGCGGCGTGTCCGCCGACTCCCTGATCCTGGAGCAGTCCACGATCGCCTTCTTCGCCGTGCTGAGCGTCATCGCCTTCGCCGCTCCCGACAGCGGGCTGCGTGACTACGGCGGCGCGCTGGCCACCGGCTGGCTGGCCCTGACGGCCTGGGCCACGCTGGCCGTCCGCAAGCCCTTCACCACCGGGATAGCCAAGCGCCAGGCGCCGCGCGAGGTGTGGACCCAGCCGGTGTTCGTCCGGATCAACGTGGTGCTCACCTCGGTGTGGGCCCTCGCCTTCACCCTGACCGCCGCCGCGCTCGCCGTCATCGACGCCGAGTCGCTGGGCAGCACCGCGTCGATCGCCGTGCAGGTCGCCGGCTTCGCCGTCCCGGCCGTGATCACCGCCCGGTACCCGGAGCGCGCCCGCCGCGCCGCCGTCCAGAAGGGCGCCCGACGATGACCGCCACGCCCGCCGCCGCACCAACCCCGCCGCCCCGCACCTCGCCGGCCCGCCGTGCGGCTTCCACGGCAACGGGCTCGGCGAGCGGTGACAGAAATCGAGCAGGGCGTGACAGCAATCACCTTATTGGGAGCGCCAGTTGGGTTTGTTCCACAGCAAAGTCGCGTTATCCACAGGCAATTTGACAGCGCTGTGGACAACTGGCGCCGGATAAGGGAGCTTTGGCCAAAGTGGTCCACTTGTGGGGCATTTGGTGGTGTGAGTGGTCAGTCCCTATGCCGTGTTGAGAGGGACAGGGCATCCAAGGTGCGGGCCTGTACCTCTCGTTCGGTGGCTGCCGTGATGAACGCGGCTACCTTGTCGGGACCCACCAAATCCTGAACCGCCCGAACTGTCCCGGCGGGGAGAGACACCGGCCCGGGGTCGGGTGCGACGGGAGCGGCGGCCGGGGCGCCCAGGTGCTTCTGGAGGTGGCGGGTCGCGAACAGGCGCATGGCACGGGCCAGTTCGGCATCCACGGTCTGCTGGGCCAGCGGCCGCAGGCGGCGCACCAGATCGGCCGCCTCGGCGGCCTCGGTGTCGGTCGGCGGGTGGTGGCCCAGGTAGCGGGCGAAGACGTGTTCCGTGGTGAAGTCGAGGAAGCGGGCAGCGATGTGCTCGACCTGTCCGCGCAGCTCGCGCAGATGCCCGGAGATGGCGTCGAGCGGCACCCCGGCCGCATGCAACTCGGCCGCCACGGCCAGCTCTTGGGGGCTGGGGACGAGGAACTCGGCGTCGTTGTCCGGGATACGCACCAGAATGCCGAGCTCCACCGCTTCGGCTACGGCCTTGTCGTCGGGGTTGCCGCCGAACGTCTCGTCGAGATCGGCGCGGGAGATGCGGGCGGCCTCCTCGTCCGTCCAGGGTCCGCTGACCTCGGCGACCAGGCCGAGCACGCCGCCGAGCCCCCGCCCGGCGTCCCAGGCCTCCAGGAGTTCCTTGATGGAGGCCAGGGTGTAGCCGCGGTCGAGGAGGTCGGCGATCTGGTGCAGCCGGGCCAGGTGGGTGTCGCCGTACACATTGGACCGGCCGCGCCGCTCGGGCCGGGGGAGCAGGCCCCGGTCCTGGTAGGCGCGGATGGTGCGGACCGTGGCGCCGCTGGCATGCGCCAGGTCCTCGATCCGGTACTCGGCCGGCACCGCCGCCGGCGCCACCTGCTGAAGTGCTGACTGCCCGGACAAACCCACTCCCTCTACCCCAGGGCGGCGCGGCCCACCGCGCCCGCCGCCGCTCGGGCCGCCGGCGAGGTCGCGAGGTATTCGACGGCCTTGCGCAGGGAGCCCTCCTGCGAGGGATGGTACGACCGGCGGAAGTAGCGGGGTATGGCCGAGCCCAGCTCGTTCCAGGTGGGCAGCAGACCGCGGCGTACGGCCCGGTTGTGCTCCCGCAGCGAGTAGCGCGTCCGGCCCGCGAGCCGCGGGTCGTGCCGCATCAGATAGGAGGCGCCCCACACCCACAGCCACAGCAGCACCGGGGCGACGACCGCCATGCCCTCGACCCGGCGGGCGTAGCGGGGCAGGCCCGTGCCGCCGCAGTGCTGGTACATGTCGAAGGCCACCGCCCGGTGCTCGACCTCCTCCGCGCCGTGCCAGCGCAGCAGATCGAGCATGACCGGGTCCGAGCCGGCCCGGTCCAGCCCCTCGGCGTGCAGCACCCAGTCGCCGAGGACCGCCGTGAACTGCTCGATCGCGGCGATCAGAGAGAGCCGGAAGCGCAGCCACTCCTGGGTCGGTATCGGCGCCCCGAACGGCGGCGCCTCGCCGAGCAGCTTCTCGAAGAGGAAGTCGACGTGCCGGGTGTAGGCCCCGGTGTCGAGCCGCTGATGCGCCAAGTGGTCCAGGACGTAGGCGTGCTGGACGCTGTGGGTGGCCTCCTGGCCCATGAACCCCTTGACGTCCTTGAGCAGCACCGGGTCCTCGACCAGGGGCAGGGCCTCCTTGAACACCTTCACGAACCAGCGCTCGCCCGCCGGAAGCAGCAGGTGCAGCACATTGATGACATGGGTGGCGGTGGGTTCGTCCGGTATCCAGTGCAGCGGTGTCCGGTCCCAGTCGAACGAGACCCGGCGCGGGGCTATCCGGTAGTGCTCCTCGCCCTTCGTGCCGTCTCGGCGCTCCGTACTCACAGCGGCGGCTCCAATCGGGCGATCGCGCGCAGCGTCCTCGGCGTGAAGCGGGACATGAGGTGGGCGCCCCGTGCCTCGGGCGTCACCGGCACCACGGCCTGGTTCTTCACCACGGCGCGCAGGATCGCCGAAGCGACCTTCTCCGGCGGGAAGTTGCGCAGCCCGTACAGGCGCGAGGTCTTCTTCTGGAGGCGCTTCTCCTCCTGGGCGTCGGTGCCCGCGAAGTGCGTCGTCGAGGTGATGTTGGTGTTGACAAGGCCGGGGCAGATCGCCGAGACACCGATGCCCTGACCTGCCAGTTCGGCACGCAGGCACTCGCTGAGCATCAGCACCGCGGCCTTCGACGTGCTGTACGCGGGCAGCGCCCGGGACGGCTGATAGGCGGCGGCTGACGCGGTGTTGACGATGTGGCCGCCCTGGCCGCGCTCGGCCATCTGCTTGCCGAAGATGCGGCAGCCGTGGATGACGCCCCACAGATTGACGTCGAGGACCTTCTTCCAGTCCTCGGCCGTGGTGTCGAAGAACGAGCCCGAGAGCCCGATCCCGGCGTTGTTGACCAGGACGTCGACGACGCCGTACTCGGTGGCGACCTTCTCGGCGAGCTTCTCCATCGCCTGCTCGTCGCTGACGTCGACGGTCTCGCCCCAGGCCTCGGGCGCGCCGATCAGCCGGGACATCTCCGCGGTCCGCGTCGCCCCCTCGGCGTCCCGGTCCACGGCGACGATCCGCGCCCCGGCCTCGGCGAACGCGAAGGCCGTGGCCCGGCCGATGCCGCTCGCCGCGCCCGTGACCAGCACCAGCTGGCCGCCGAACCGGTCGGCGTACGGGCCGGTGGCGACGGTGTCCCCGGCCGGCGTGCCGTCCTCGTTGGCGCGGACGAACTCGCTGATCCAGGCGGCCAGTTGGTCCGGCCTGGTGCGCGGGATCCAGTGCTTGGCGGGGAGGGTGCGGCGGATCAACCGGGGTGCCCAGTGCTCCAGTTCGGCATACAGCTTCGGCGACAGGAACGCGTCGTCGAGCGGCGTGATCAGCTGGACGGGCACATGGGCGTACGCGTCGGGGCGCGGACGGCGCAGCCGGGCGCGGACGTTGTCCCGGTAGAGCCAGGCGCCGTGCGCCGCGTCCTGCGCGAGGGAGGCCGTGGGGTAGCCGTCGGCGGGCACGTTCTCCAGACGCTGGAGCATCTTGGGCCAGCGCTTGCCGAGCGGCCCCCGCCAGGCCAACTCGGGCAGGACCGGGGTGTGCAGCATGTAGACGTACCAGGACTTGGCGCCCTGGCCGAGCAGCTGGCCCACCTTGCGTGGGGTCGGGCGGCTCATCCGGTTCTTGATCCAGTGCCCGAAGTGGTCGAGAGAGGGGCCGGACATCGAGGTGAAGGACGCTATGCGGCCCTCGGTGCGCTCGACGGTCGCGAACTCCCAGCCCTGCACCGAACCCCAGTCGTGGCCGACCAGATGGACCGGCCGGTCGGGGCTCACCGCATCCGCGACCGCCAGGAAGTCGTCCGTCAGCTTCTCCAGCGTGAACCCGCCGCGCAGCGGGGCCGGCGCCGTGGAGCGGCCGTGCCCGCGGACGTCGTACAGCACCACGTGGAAGCGCTCGGCCAGCCGCTCGGCGACCTTGGACCACACCTCCTTGCTGTCCGGGTAGCCGTGCACCAGGAGCACGGTCGGCCGGGATTCGTCGCCCAGTTCCGCCACGCACAGCTCCACGCCGCCGGTCCGCACCCAGCGCTCGCGCGCTCCCTCGATGTTCACGCTCGTCACGCTCACGCCGCCTTCTCCTCGGCCCAGCGCCGCACATGCGGCAGGTCGTCGTCCAGCCAGAACGCGCTCTGCTCCGGGTCCCTGGAGTCGGTGACCACCAGGATCTCCTCGAACTTCGCGCCCGTACCCCGGAAGCCGAGGTGCGGCTCGACCGCCCACAGCCCCGGCTGCGGCGGGTGGTCGGAGAACTTGTACGGGGACCACAGCGGCGACCAGCCGTCCCGGTGGCCGTGCACCGCGTCGCTCGCCAGGCCCTTCAGCGCCTGGGTGCCGAACCCGAACACGTTCGGCGACCAGCGGCGCTCCTTCACCCGGTCGATCTTGTGGGCGATCACGCCGAACGGATAGGCGCGGTGCCGGTTGGCATAGCCCTGGCGGACCATGAGCCGGTCCACGTCCTCGTAGATCTCGCGCAGCGGCCGTTTCTCGCGCACCTCGCGCAGGATCAGCTCGCGGTGCGCCTCCAGGTCGGCGAGCAGCCGGTCGTGCACCGGGTTCAGCCCGAGGCAGCCCGAGTAGCCGATGTCCGCGGTGAAGCCCTTGTAGACCGGAGCCATGTCGAGGATGAAGGGCATCCCCGCCTCCAGGCGCCGGTTGGTGGGGAAGAACTGCAGCGGAATACGGAAGCCGACGAACGCCGTGCGGTCGCCGAACCAGGCGAACGGCAGGTGGAACCAGTCCCGCACACCCCGCTCGCGCAGCCAGTCCCGCTGCATCCGCGCGGCCTCCCGCTCGGTCACCCCCGGCTTGAGCTGCGCGGCCACCGCCTCCGCACACTCGTACGCGAGGCTCTGTACCTCCCTGAACCCGCGCAGCCGCGCGTCGGGTTCAGCCTTCAGTGCCGATGGCATCCGTCCACCCCTGTCGCCCTACGCGTGCGTAACTTGACACTGATGAATGTGACAATGCCCGGCGGCTGCGTCAAGGGTCCTGCACAAGCCTGTGGACAACGGGCCGCTTGTGGACAACTCCGTCCCTCATGGCAGCGACCCATCAGCCTCACGTACGGGTTCCCCTACGGGCCCGTACCTCTGGAGTCGGACATGGATCCAGCCGTCTGGGCTGACGATTCGTGTGGCCTGCGCCACTACCGTCGATGACGTGACTGTGATCGCGACCGAAAGCCTGAGCAAGCGGTTCCCCCGGGTGACCGCGCTTGACCGGCTCTCGTTGGACATCGGCCCCGGCGTGACCGGGCTGGTGGGCGCCAACGGAGCCGGCAAGTCCACGTTGATCAAGATCCTTCTGGGTCTCTCGCCCGCCACGGAGGGCACCGCCGCCGTGCTCGGCCTGGACGTGGCCACCAGCGGCAGCGCCATCCGGGAGCGGGTGGGCTACATGCCGGAGCACGACTGCCTGCCCCCCGATGTCTCGGCCACCGAGTTCGTCGTGCACATGGCGCGGATGTCGGGCCTGCCGGCCACCGCGGCCCGCGAGCGAACCGCCGACACACTGCGCCACGTGGGCCTCTACGAGGAGCGCTACCGGCCCATCGGCGGCTACTCGACCGGCATGAAGCAGCGGGTCAAGCTCGCCCAGGCGCTCGTCCACGACCCCCAGCTGGTCCTCCTCGACGAGCCGACCAACGGCCTGGACCCGGTCGGCCGCGACGAGATGCTCGGCCTGATCCGCCGCATCCACACCGACTTCGGCATCTCGGTCCTGGTCACCTCGCACCTCCTGGGCGAGCTGGAGCGCACCTGCGACCACGTCGTGGTCATCGACGGCGGCCAGTTGCTCCGCTCCAGCTCCACCAGCGACTTCACCCAGACCACCACCACCCTCGCGGTCGAGGTCACCGACTCCGACGCCCACCCCGACGGCACGGAGGCGGTCCGCAAGGCACTCGCCGCGGCCGGGCTCACGCTGCACGCGGGCGTCGAGGACGGACTGCCGGGCGCCGGCCACATCCTCCTCATCGAGGCCACCGGCGCGGACACCTACGACACGGTCCGCGACACCGTGGCCCACCTCGGCCTCGGTCTCGTACGGATGGAACAGCGCCGTCACCACATCGCCGAGGTGTTCCAGACCCCGGCGCAGGAGCCGGTCTCCGAACGCGCCGCCGCATGGGCAGCCACCGCGGCCGGCGCCGAGCAGAAGGGAGCCGGCCGCGATGCCAACTGACAGCGCCCAGACCCAGATCCACAACATCGGCTACCGCAACTACGACGGGCCGCGCCTGGGCCGGGCCTACGCCCGCCGCTCGCTCTTCTCGCAGTCCCTGCGCGGGGCGTACGGTCTCGGCCGCAGTGCCAAGTCCAAGGTGCTGCCGATGCTGCTGTTCGCGGTGATGTGCGTGCCGGCGGCCATCATGGTCGCGGTCGCCGTCGCCACCAAGGCCAACGACCTGCCGGTGCAGTACACGCGGTACGCGATCTTCCTCCAGGCCGTCATCGGCCTGTTCATCGCGGCCCAGGCACCCCAGACCGTCTCGCGCGACCTGCGCTTCAAGACGGTGCCGCTGTACTTCTCGCGGCCGATCGAGCGCCTCGACTACGTCCTGGCCAAGTTCGCGGCCATGGCCTCGGCCCTGTTCCTCATCACCGGCGCGCCGCTGGTGGTGCTGTACATCGGCTCCCTGCTCGCCAAACTCGACTTCGCGGACCAGACCAAGGGGTTCGCCCAGGGGCTGGTCTCCGTGGCACTGCTCTCCCTCCTGTTCGCCGGACTCGGCCTGGTCATCGCCGCGTTGACGCCGCGCCGCGGCTTCGGAGTGGCCGCCGTCATCGCCGTCCTGACGGTCTCCTACGGTGCCGTCTCCGCCGTCCAGGCCATCGCCTTCAACCAGGGCTCCCCCGGGGCGGTCCAGTGGCTCGGCCTGTTCTCCCCCATCACGCTCATCGACGGCGTACAGACCGCGTTCCTCGGAGCGAGCTCCAACTTCCCCGGTGGCCACGGCCCGGGATCCGGAACCGGAGCGGTCTACCTGCTCGTCGTCCTCGCGCTCATCTACGGCTCGTACGCCGTCCTGATGCGCCGCTACCGGAAGGTCGGGCTGTGACCACCATCGACATCGACCACACCTCACGCTGGTTCGGCAACGTGGTGGCGGTCAACGACGTCACCATGACGATCGGCCCCGGCGTGACCGGACTGCTCGGCCCCAACGGCGCCGGAAAGTCCACCCTCATCAACATGATGGGCGGTTTCCTCGCCCCCTCCACGGGAACGGTGACGCTCGACGGCGAGCAGATCTGGCGCAACGAGTCCGTCTACAAGAAGATCGGCATCGTCCCCGAGAGGGAGGCCATGTACGACTTCCTCACGGGCCGCGAATTCGTCGTCGCCAACGCCGAATTGCACGGCCTCGGAGCCCGCGAGGCCGGGCAGGCGCTCGCCACGGTCGAGATGGAGTACGCACAGGACCGCAAGATCCAGACGTACAGCAAGGGCATGCGCCAGCGCGTCAAGATGGCCTCCGCCCTCGTCCACAACCCGTCGGTGCTGCTGCTCGACGAGCCGTTCAACGGCATGGACCCACGCCAGCGCATGCAACTGATGAACCTGCTGCGCCGGATGGGAGCCGAGGGCCGCACGGTCCTGTTCTCCTCGCACATCCTCGAAGAGGTCGAGCAGCTCGCCTCGCACATCGAGGTCATCGTCGCCGGACGGCACGCGGCCAGCGGCGACTTCCGCAAGATCCGCCGCCTCATGACGGACCGCCCGCACCGCTATCTGATCCGCTCCAGTGACGACCGCGCGCTGGCCGCGGCGCTGATCGCCGACCCGTCGACCGCCGGGATCGAGGTCGACCTCAAGGAGGGCGCGCTGCGCATCCAGGCCGTCGACTTCGGCCGGTTCACCACGCTGCTCCCGCAGGTGGCCAAGGCGAACGGCATCCGCCTCCTTACGGTTTCGCCCTCCGACGAATCCCTCGAATCCGTCTTCTCCTACCTCGTAGCGGCCTGAGCGCCTTCAGAAAGGAGCGGTGACGTTCCCATGTACAACCCGACCGTCGCCCGGCTCACCTACCGGGCCCTGCTCGGCCGCCGCCGGGCCGCCATTCTCTTCGTCCTGCCCGCCCTGCTGATCGTGATCTCGGTGGCCGTACGGTCCTTCAGCGGAGCCGACGACCAGGTCACCGCCGATCTCCTCGGCAGTTTCGCGCTGGCCACGATGGTGCCGCTGATCGGTGTCATCGCCGGCACCGGCGCCATCGGCCCCGAGATCGACGACGGCTCGATCGTCTACCTGCTGGCCAAGCCGGTGAAACGCTCGACGATCATCTTCACCAAGCTGATCGTCGCGATCGCCGTGACGATGGCGTTCTCCGCGATTCCCACGCTGATCGCCGGGTTCATCCTGAACGGCAACGGCCAGCAGATCGCGATCGCCTACACCGTGGCCGCCCTGGTCGCGTCCATCGCGTACGCCGCGGTCTTCCTGCTGCTCGGCACCGTCACCCGGCACGCCGTGGTCTTCGGCCTGGTGTACGCGCTGGTCTGGGAGTCGCTGTTCGGCAACCTGGTGCCGGGCGCGCGCACCCTGAGCGTCCAGCAGTGGTCGCTCGCCCTGGCCCAGAGGATCGGAGAGAACGGCGTGATCTCCTCCGACGTGGGCCTGCCGCTCGCGGTAGTCCTCCTGGTGGGCGTGACCGCGGCAGCCACCTGGTACGCGGGCCAGAAGCTGCGCACCCTGAAGCTGGCCGGGGAGGAGTGACCGGGGGTTCCCGGTCTCAAACCGTCCGGTCCCGCGCCGCGAACAGCCCCACCGCCAGCGCCGCCGCGCACACACCGAGGACCAGGGCGATCGGTACGGTCCAGCCGCCCGTCGCCTGGTGGACCGCGCCCGCGGCGATGGGGCCGACGGCGGCCAGCAGGTAGCCGATCGTCTGGGCCATGCCGGACAGCTGGGCCGCCGTCCGCGCATCGCCCGAGCGCAGCACGATCAGCGTGAGTGCCAGGCCCACCGCGCCGCCCTGTCCGATGCCGAGGACCGCCGCCCACAGCCACGCGCCGCTCACCGGGGCGACCATCAGGCCCGCGTAACCGGCCGCGACCAGCGAGGTGACCAGGACGATCAGCGGCCGCTGGCTGCGCATCCGGCCGGCCAGGAGCGGCACGCCGAACGCGCCGGCCACCTGGATCAGGTTGTTGAACGCGAAGATCACGCCCGCCGTGGAGCGGCTCATCCCGTGGTCCGTGAAGATCGTCGGCATCCAGGCGATCAGTACGTACGACCAGAGCGACTGGAGCCCCATGAGGAGGGTGACCTGCCAGGCGAGGGGCGAGCGCCACACGCTCTTCCCGGCGGCGGAAGAAGCCGAGGGCGTCGCCGTCCGTACCTCGTGGCCCGTACGGCCGCGGGCGATCAGGACCTGCGGCAGCCAGGCCACCGCCGCGAGGACCGCGAGCAGCGACCACACCGCCAAGGAGGCCTCCCAGCTGCCGCCGAACGCCTTCTCCAGCGGCACGGACGAGGCCGCCACCACCGTCGCACCAGCGATCATCGCGCCGGTGTAGACCGACGTCATGGACGCCGCCCTGTCCGGGAAGTCCCGCTTGATCAGGCCCGGCATCAGCACGTTGAGCAGGGCTATCGCCGTGCCGACGAGGACGCCTCCGCCGTACAGCGCCACCGCCGACGGGGCGACGCGCACCAGGATCCCGACGGCCAGGAGCAGCAGGGCGAACAGCAGCACCGGCTCGCTCCCGAAGCGGCGGGCCAGCCAGGGTGCCACCAGCGCGCCGAGCCCCAGGAAGAGCACCGGCACCGAGGTGACCAGGCTGCTCGCCGTCGAGGACAGGCCGAACGACTGGCTGATCTCGCTCACCAGCGGCGACACGCTGGCCAGCGCGGCCCGCATGTTCAGCGACGCCAGCACGATCCCGACCAGCAGCACCACCGGATGCGCGAGCAGTGCCCGTCGCGCGGCGGCGCCCTGCGGCGACGGCCGTACGTCGGCCTCGGCATCGGGCAACAGCAGGCGATCAGCATCCGGGCGTGACAAAACAAGCACCTTTCTCAATGAGTTCAGACTTGAACGGGTCCAGATTCCGAGGAGTTCAGATTGCGGCGGGTTCAGATTCCGGGCGTCGGCCCGCGGCCCGGACGAACCTCACCCACTCCGCCGGGCCGCCACCGCCCGGACCGCCTCCAGCGGCTTGCGCAGCAGTTCGCGTACCGCCCGATCGGCCGCCGCGGGGTCCCCGCTCTCGATCGCGTCGACCAGCGCCTCGTGCGTGTCGAGGTCGATCGGCGGCATCTCCTCGTCGCGCAGCGAGGTGATCAGGCTTTCGTGCACCTGCACCGAGAAGAACCGGTAGACCTCGATGAACGCCGTGTTGTGCGTGGCCTGTACGACGCCCATGTGGAACGCCATGTCGGCGTCGGCGGCGCGGTCGCCGTGTTCGCGCAGGGTCTGGAGTGCGCCGCGCAGGGCCACCATGTCGGCGGTGTCACGGCGTTCGGCGGCGAGCCGGGCGGCCTCGGCCTCCAATGCGACGCGGAGTTCGAGTACGTCAAGGGCGTCGGCGGCCCGGATTCCCTGGAGGACCGCGGAGGGGTCGGCCGTGGAGCGGACGAACGTGCCGTTGCCCTGGCGTGATTCGAGCAGCCCGGCGTGCACCAGGACGCGTACTGCCTCGCGGACCGTGTTGCGGCCGACGGCCAGCTGCTCGGCGAGCTCGTGCTCGGTCGGAATGCGGTCGTCGACCGCCCACTCGCCGTTGGTCAGCTGGGCCTTCAGCTGATCGACGACGGTGTCCACCAGGGACTGCCGCCCTGCCGTACGAAGGGCCATGTCGCCCACTCCATTCACCCGGTTGCCCAGTCATCCTACAACTGCCTTCAACGAACCGACCCGCAGTCGTCCTACAACTGCCTCTTACTTGCCGCACAGCGTTTCGCGCCATCATCTAGGGATGACGACCCTGCTCCACCGCGGCACCGAGCGCTCGCGGCCGGTCCGGTCCTGGCTGCGCTCCACACCCGGGACGCACATCTGGCTGCTGATCATCGCCATCACCAGCCTTGTCATCCAGCTCTCCACGCAGGGCCTGGAGCGCTTCCTGCTGCACCGCAACAGCAGCAACATCCACGAGCTGACCCGGCACCCCGTGCAGTCCCTCTTCACCAGCGCGTTCTGGATCGAGAACCCGTCCTCGCTCCTGCTCTACCTGGTGCTCTTCGAGGTCGTCCACGGCACGGTGGAGCGCTGGCTCGGCACGCTGCGCTGGCTGTGCACGGTCGTCGTCGGGCATGTGGTGGCGACCTTGATCAGCCAGGAGTACGTGCTGTGGTCGATCCAGAACCAGCACCTGCCCAAGCGGCTCGCGCACGCCATGTCGCACGTGGTGGACATCGGGGTCAGCTACGGGCTGGCCGCGTCGGCGGGCATCCTCGTCTACAGGCTGCCGTACCCCTGGCGCTGGCTGTACCTCGTAGGGGTGGTCGCGTTCTTCGGCATCCCGCTCGCCACCGGCGGCACGTTCACCGACCTCGGCCATGTGACCGCGCTCCTCATCGGCTTCGCCTGCTATCCGCTGACCCGGGGCGTGCCCACGCGAAAACCAGTGGCGGCCAACGACCGTGCCGGGCACAGTGGTTGAGGCAGCCGCACGCGGCAGACGCGGGCCCGCCGGACGGGGGAAAGAGCGCCACGAAGACGGTTCGTACAGGTCCGAAGAGGACCGTACGGACGAGTCCGTCGCGCTCCCGGCAGGGCCGTGCGAGGCATCGGAGCAGCACCGACGACTCCGACGGGCCGACCGCGCGCGGCTGCCGGGGCGGCCGCTTCGAGCGCGCGTCAGCGCGAGGCCGCCCCTCCCACATGGGTAAGGGGCGCCCGCAATGGCGGACGCCCCTTACCCATGCCCGACTCGCGCTCCAGGGGGCATGCACTGCGTCGGCCCGGAGCCGGGCTTCAAGGCCTCAGATCCTCGAAGCTCCGCAGCCTCGGCCTGAACACCTCAACACCTCACGGCCTCAACACCTCAAGCCCTCAGCGCTGAAGCAGCTGCTCCAGGACGACCGCGATGCCGTCGTCCTCGTTCGAGGCGGTGATCTCGTGGGCCACGGCCTTCAGTTCGTCGTGGGCGTTGGCCATCGCCACGCCGTGCTGCGCCCAGCCGAACATCGGGATGTCGTTCGGCATGTCGCCGAACGCGATCGTGTCCGCGGCCTTGCAGCCGAGCCGGCGTGCGGCCAGCGAGAGCCCGGTCGCCTTGCTCAGCCCCAGCGGCAGCAGCTCCACGACGCCCGCGCCCGCCATGACCACGTCGACCAGGCTGCCGACCACCTGCCGCGTGATCTTCGCCAGCGCGTCGTCGTCGTACCCGGGGTGCTGGATGTAGACCTTGTTCAGCGGGGCCGACCACAGCTCGGTGAGGTCCTCGAAGGACCGGACCGGCAGCGGGCCCTCCTGGACCTGGTAGCCGGGGCCGACCAGGACCTCGCCGTCGATGCCGTCGCGGCTCGCGGCGAGCGCCAGCGGGCCGATCTCCGCCTCGACCTTGGACAGCGCGAGCCCGGCGAGCTGGCGGTCGAGTGTCACCGACGTGAGGAGCCGGTGCTCACCCGCGTGGTAGACCTGCGCGCCCTGGCCGCACACCGCGAGGCCCTCGTAGCCGAGGTCGTCGAGGATGTGCCGGGTCCAGGGCACCGACCGGCCGGTCACCACGATGTGCGCGGCGCCCGCTTCGGTGGCCGCGGCCAGCGCGTCACGGGTGCGCTGCGAGACCGACTCGTCGGAGCGCAGCAGCGTCCCGTCCAGGTCGGTCGCGATCAGCTTGTACGGGAACGGGCGCCCCGCGGTGGTGCTCACTTGGAGATCGGCTCCAAGACCTCTCGGCCGCCGAGGTAGGGACGGAGCACGGCCGGGACCCGCACCGAGCCGTCGGCCTGCTGGTGGTTCTCCAGGATCGCCACGATGGTGCGCGGGACCGCGCACAGCGTGCCGTTCAGGGTGGACAGCGGGGCGACCTTGCTCTTGCCGTCGCTGGTGTCGCGCATGCGGACCGACAGGCGCCGCGCCTGGAAGCCGTCGCAGTTGGACGCCGAGGTCAGCTCGCGGTACTTGCCCTGGGTCGGGATCCACGCCTCGCAGTCGAACTTGCGCGAGGCCGAGGCACCGAGGTCACCGGTGGCGACGTCGATCACCTGGAAGGGCAGTTCGAGGCTGGTCAGCCACTGCTTCTCCCAGTCCAGGAGGCGCTGGTGCTCGCTCTCGGCGTCGTCCGGGTGGACGTAGGAGAACATCTCGACCTTGTCGAACTGGTGCACCCGGAAGATGCCCCGGGTGTCCTTGCCGTACGTACCGGCCTCGCGGCGGAAGCACGGCGAGAAGCCGGCGTAGCGCAGCGGCAGCTTGTCCGCGTCGATGATCTCGTCCATGTGGTACGCCGCGAGCGGGACCTCGGAGGTGCCGACCAGGTAGTAGTCGTCCTTCTCCAGGTGGTACACGTTCTCGGCGGCCTGGCCGAGGAAGCCGGTGCCCTCCATGGCGCGCGGGCGGACCAGGGCCGGCGTCAGCATCGGGATGAACCCGGCCTCGGTGGCCTGCGCGATCGCCGCGTTGACCAGGGCGAGCTCCAGGAGCGCGCCGACACCGGTCAGGTAGTAGAAGCGTGAGCCCGACACCTTGGCGCCGCGCTCGACGTCGATGGCGCCCAGCGCCTCGCCGAGCTCCAGGTGGTCCTTGGGCTCGAAGCCCTCGGCGCCGAAGTCGCGGATGGTGCCGTGCGTCTCCAGGACGACGAAGTCCTCCTCGCCGCCGACCGGCACGTCCGTGTGGACGATGTTGCCGAGCTGGAGGAGCAGCTGCTTGGCCTGCTCGTCGGCCTCGTTCTGCGCGGCCTCCGCGGCCTTGACGTCGGTCTTGAGCTGCTCGGCCTTCTTCAGGAGCTCGGCGCGCTCGTCCGGCGTGGCCTTGGGGATGAGCTTGCCGAGCGACTTCTGCTCGGAGCGCAGCTCGTCGAAGCGGAGGCCCGAGGACCTGCGCAGCTCGTCGGCGGAGAGCAGGGCGTCGACGAGGGCGACGTCCTCTCCACGGGCGCGCTGGGAGGCGCGAACACGGTCGGGGTCCTCACGGAGCAGGCGAAGGTCAATCACCCCTCCAGGCTACCGGTGCGGACTCCCGGCGCCCCACCGGATATCCCTCGTGCCCGCCATCAGTACGCCACTTTGTCCCAATTGACCGAATTGGGAAATCTGGTCCGGGATTTTCCGCGGAGGGCCACCGGCAGCTGTCAATGAAATTGCCACTATCCCCCGAAAAGAGGCGCTTTCCGGACCGCCGTTGACCGACTCCCTTGCAGTGCACAGGAGTTGTCCACAGAAGTGCACACCCCCGGAAACTTATCCACAGGCTGTGCGGTGGATCTGTGGACTACGGAAGGGATCGTTCCGAAAGCCGCATGCGGGACCGAGTTTTCCCCTCTCAAACCCGTTCCACACACTCATTCGGGTGGGAATTGCTCGCTCTAAAGAGTTGATCAATGGAATTGAGGTGACAGAGGATGTCCTGGCGGCCTGTGGACTGATGTGTCGTCACTACAGGGATTTGTCGACTGTGTCCGGTTGTGTTGTCGACTTACCCACAGGTCGAGAAGCAGGCCTGTGGATAACTTTGTGGACAACGAAAATCAGCAGGTAGGACCGGCCGCCGGGCCGGATGAGGGGCTGGGGACAACGCCCGCGCAGACCCCCTCGCGGCTCTGGACCTACGCGCGGCCGTCCTGGCAGCGGGCCAGCCACTCCGCCGCCTCGACGAACTCCGCGTCCGAAGTACCCGCCCGCAGCGCCCGTACGTCGTCGAGCGTCACCTCGGCGCGCGGGTACGAGCCGAGGAAGCGCACCTCGGGGCAGATCCGCCGCAGGCCCATCAGCGCCTCCCCCACCCGGCGCTCCGAGATGTGGCCCTCGGCGTCGATGGCGAAGCAGTAGTTGCCGATGCCCTGACCGGTCGGCCGGGACTGGAGCAGCATCAGGTTGACCCCGCGCACCGAGAACTCCTGGAGCAGTTCGAGCAGAGCGCCCGGGTGGTCCTCGCGCTGCCACAGGACCACCGAGGTCTTGTCCGCGCCGGTCGGCGCCGCCGGGCGGGCCGGGCGGCCGACGAGCACGAAGCGGGTCTGCGCGTTGACCGCGTCGTGGATGTCGGTGATCAGCGGCTCCAGACCGTACGTCGCCGCCGCGAACTCGCCCGCGAACGCCGCGTCGTAGCGGCCCTCCTGGACGAGGCGGGCGCCGTCCGCGTTGGAGGCGGACGACTCCCAGAGCGCCTCCGGCAGATTGGCCTTCAGCCAGTTGCGGACCTGGGGCTGGGCGGCCGGGTGGGCGGTCACCGTCTTGATGTCCGCCAGCGTGGTCCCCGGGCGCACGAGCAGCGCGAACTTGATGGAGAGCAGTACCTCGCGGTAGATCATCAGAGGCTCGCCCGAGACCAGCTCGTCGAGGGTGGTGGTGATGCCGCCCTCCACCGAGTTCTCGATCGGGACCAGGGCCGCGGCCGCCTCCCCGCTGCGTACCGCGTCCAGGGCGGCCGGCACGGACACCATCGGGACCAGTTCGCGGGTCGCGGCCTCGGGGAGCGTGCGCAGGGCGGCCTCGGTGAACGTGCCCTCGGGACCCAGATAGGTGTATCGCGTGGCGGACATGCAGGTCACACTAATGGCCCGAAGTCACCGGCACCCACCGCTCAGGGCGACCGGGCCCACCCCGCGGCCCGCGCACGGCGAACCGTTCCGCCGGGCGGGCCGGCCCACCTCGGCCGGGCCGCGCTCACGACTCCAGCAGCCGCTGCCCCACGTACTCGCCGGCCCGCGGCCCGCCCGGCACCGCGAACAGGCCGCTCGCCTCGTGCCGCAGGAACGGCGACAGCGCGTCCCCCCGGTCGAGCTTGCGCTGCACCGGTACGAAGCCCTTGACCGGGTCGGCCTGCCAGGCGACGAAGAGCAGGCCCGCGTCCGGGGTCCCGTCCGCCGCGATGCCGTCGTGGTACGAGAACGCGCGCCGCAGCATGGCCGCGCCGCCGTTCTGCTCGGGGGCGGCGATGCGGGCGTGGGCGTTCTCCGGGATGACCAGCTTGCCGTCCGGGCCGAACTTGTCGAGCTGCATCTTCGTCGTCTCCGTACCCCCCGAAAGAGGGGCGCCGTTCGACTTCTTTCGGCCGATCACCTGCTCCTGCTCGGTGAGCGGCAGCTTCTCCCAGGTGTCCAGGAGCATCCGGATCCGGCGCACGACCGCGTACGAGCCGCCCGCCATCCACGCGGGCTGCGCGGTGTCCGGCACGAAGATGCGTTGGTCGAAGTCGGCGTCGGAGGGCTTGGGGTTGCCGGTGCCGTCGATCTGGCCCATCAGATTGCGGGCGGTCATCGGCTTCTCGGTGGCACCCGGGGTGCGGTTGAAGCCGTTCATCTGCCAGCGCACCTTCGCGGCGGAGCCCGCGTCCTGCTGGATGGCGCGCAGCGCGTGGAAGGCGACCAGGGCGTCGTCCGAGCCGATCTGCACCCACAGGTCGCCGTTCGAGCGCTTGGGGTCGAGCTGATCGGAGGAGAAGTCGGGCAGCGGGTCCAGCTGTGCGGGGCGCCGGTCGGCCAACTGCGTACGGTCGAAGAAGCTGGCGCCGAAGCCGAAGGTGACGGTCAGCGAAGAGGGGCCCGCGTCCAGGGCCACGCCGGTGTCGCCGCTGCTCGCGGGCTCGCCCGCCATCAGGGACCTGGCCGTCGCCGACCAGCGCCGCATCAGCGCGGCCGCCTCCTTGCGCCCGGCGCCGGGGGCAAGGTCGAAGGCGACCAGATGGCCGGTGGACTGAAGCGGAGTGGCGATCCCCGCTTGATGTTTCCCGTGAAACATCACCTCCGTGGAACCGACCGACGTCAACGGGCTTGTGCCGTCGGGGGATTCGACGGCCGCGTACACCCCGGCCCCGCCCGCCGCGCCAAGGGCCAGGCCCGCCACGCCGACCCCGCCGACGGTGCCGAGCAGCTTGCGGCGGGAGATGTCGAGGGTCGCCCCGGTGGTGGCGGCCGGAGCCCGATCGGAGTTCTTGGTCTCGCTCATGTCAGTTCTACTCAGCCGATCTTGACGTTCTTGTCCACGGTGGTCTCGTCGATCTCCGAGGTGCGTACGGTCACCGAGATCTGCCAGTCGCCCGCCATGGGGATCTGGACGCCGCTCGCCTTCCACTGCCCGGCGGCGACACGGTCGGGCACGACGGGCAGCGGTCCCACCGACTTGGCGGCCAGCGTGAAGGAGACCTTCACCTCGGGGGCGTCCTTCGGCCTGCCCGCCGGGTCCTCCAGGGAGACCCGCAGATCGTTGGAGCCGGTGCGGCCCGGGTCGAGGGTGAGCTCGACGGTGCCCTTGCCGTTCTGGCCGCCGGTGTCGAACGGCAGCCGGATGTCGACGGGCCGGTCCGCGACGGCGACCTGCGAGTCGGCCCTCGCCCTGTCCACCGCCTCCTGGGTGCGGGCCGGCTCGGTCGAGGTCAGCACGGTCGTCACGGCGAGCAGCACCACGGCGATGCCGGCCTCGGCGAGGACGGTGCGGCGCAGCCCGGTCCGCTCGGGGTCGGCATCCCGGATCCGCTTCTCGCGGGCGGTGCTCAGGGCGGCCTGCTGGCGGGCGAGTTGAGCGGCCCGCTTGGCGTCCGTGCCGTCGTCGGGGACGGTGACGGGCTCCGGTTCGCTCGCGCGCTCCTCGACGACCAGGGCGGCGTCGGCCTCCGGCGCGGTGTGCTCGGACAGGCGCGCGGTCCAGCGCCGCGAGACCGAGGCGGTCCCGACAAGGACCGCGACCAGACCGACCTTGACGAGCAGCAGCTGCCCATAGGCCGTGTCGACCAGGGCCGACCACGTGCCGACCTGCCGCCAGGACTGGTAGACGCCGGTCGCGGCGAGCACCGCCACGCTCCAGAACGCGATCCGCGAGAACCGCAGGACGGCCGCGCGCTCGATGCCGGGGGAGCGGTACAGGACGACGAGGAGGGTGACGAGCCCGCCGAGCCAGGCCGCCACGGCCAGCAGGTGCAGCACGTCGACGGGCATGGCGATGCCGGGCTGGAGCCCGGTCGAGGCGTGCTCGGCGAGCGCCCAGGTCGCGGCGAGACCGGCGGCGACCACGGCCCCGCCGATGGCCAGGCCGAAGGTGAGGTCCTTCTTCTCGTCCTTCTCGGTCTCGTCGTCCCGCTTGGCGTACGCGCCGAAAAGGACCGACACGAACAGGGCGGCGGCGCCGAGCAGCAGCAGCCGGGAGATGAGCGCCGCGCCCGGCTTGGTCTCCAGGACCGCCCGCAGGCCGTTCAGGTCGAAGGCGTCCGAGAGCTTCCCGGAGCCGGTGTAGGGCGTACGAAGCAGCAGCATTGCGAGCGTTGCCGCGGTCATGGTGAGCCAGCCGCCGACGACGACCCGCTGCACCGGGCCCACGGTCGCCCCGCGCCGCCAGCATGCGAGCACGAACGCCGCGCCGCCGGTGAGCAGCACGAATCCGCCGTACGCCGCGTACCGCGCGATGCCGTAGAGGGCGCCGACGAGGCCGCCGCCGACCGCCTGGGTGGGCACGACCGCGGCGGTCGCCGAGGGCGCGCCGATCGAGAAGGTGAAGGCGCCGGAGACGGGGTGGCTGTCCGCGGAGATCGCCTGCCAGGCCACCGTGTAGGTGCCGTTGGGGATGCCGGTGCGCAGCCGGACGCCGTACTTGACGACGTCGCCGCTGCACAGGTTGACGAGTTCGGCGGTGTCGGAGCGCTTGCCCGTGGGGTCCAGGACCCGGATGGAGTTGGCGTCCAGCGCGACGCCCTCGGAGAAGGTGAGGGCGACCTGGGCCGGGGCGGTGGCGACCACCGCCCCCTCCTTCGGGTCGCTGCCGGTCAGTGCGGCGTGCGCGGACGCGGGCACGGCACCCGCGAAGAGCGCGCCGAGCAGCGCCACCGTGACGAGCAGCAGCCGGGTCAGGCTTCGGCTCGTCGTGGTTCGAAGGCGTGGGGCGGTGGCCGTCATGTCAGTCCCTCAAGTCCCTCTGGGTACCTCAGTGGTGCTTCGGGTTGTAGGTGGCTTCCTTCACCGGGAGGTCGACCTTGATGGGGTCGGCCTTCTCGAAGTGCAGCTCGATGGTGACCTTCCCGCCCTGCTTCGGCTTCTGCTTCAGACCCATGAACATGATGTGGTTGCCGCCGCGTTCGAGGTCCAGCTCGCCGTTGGCGGGGATGTCGAAGGAGGCCACCTCCTGCATCTTCTGGTTCTTCGTCTCGTGGATCGTGACGTTGTCCGACAGGTCGCTGGTGACCTTGGTGAGTTTGTCGGCGGTCTTGCTGTCGTTCTTGACGGTGAGGAAGCCGCCGGCCATGTCACTGGTCGGCACCGGCATGAACGCGTCGCTCACCTGGAGCTTCGGCTTGGCGTCGGCGCTGTCGGAACAGCCCGCGAGGGCGAGCCCCGCGGACAGGGCTATGAGGGTGGCGACGGTTGAGCGGACGGCGTGGGTGGTGCGGCGGTTCACGGGTTCTCCCCCTTGATGATCTTCGGCAGGTCCTTGGTGTAGTCGGCCACGGTCGCGTCCTCGCCATAGAGGACGTAGCCCTGGTCCGTCTTCGGGGAGAAGGCGATGACCTGCGCCCCGTGCATCGAGACGACCTTGCCGTCCTTGTCCTTGGTGGCCGGGTCGATGCCGATGCCCAGCTGGCGGGCGCCTGCCTGAATGGTGGGGAAGTCGCCGGTCAGGCCGATGAACGACGGGTCCTGGCCCTTGAGCCACTTGCCGAGCGAGGCGGGGGTGTCGCGCTCGGGGTCGGTCGTCACGAAGACGACCTGGAGCTTGTCCTGGTCGGCCTTGGGCAGCGCCTTCTTGGCGACGGCGATGTTGCCCATGGTCAGCGGGCAGACGTCCGGGCAGTTGGTGTAGCCGAAGTAGATGAGCGTCGGCTTGCCCTTGGTCTCGGCGCGGAAGTCGAACTTCTTGCCGTTGGTGTCCGTCAGGACGAAGCCGGGCTTGGTGAACGGCCGGTCGAGCAGCGTCGCGGCCTGGGTCTTCGCCGAGGCGGAGACATCGGCGACAGGGCTCTTGGAGCCGCTGTCACCGCTGCTTCCGCACGCGGTCAGGGTGAGCGCCGCTGCCGCCGCCAGAGCGGCGGCAGCCAGCGCGGTCTTGTTGCGCATGGGGTGATTTTCCGGTCTTTTCCGGTTGAAGGGGTGCAGGAGGCGGGCTACGCGGAGCGGCGTCGTCCGGCGAACACGCCGAAGGCCACTCCGGCGGCGCCGACGACGATGCCCACGACGCCCAGGACGCGCGCGGTGGTGTCGGTGTCCGACGGGGACGCGGCCTCGGCCGTCTTGCCGGTCGCGCTCGCGTTGGCGGCGGGCGCCGCGTCATCGTCGTCCCCGCCGGCCGCGGCGGCGGTCAGCTTGAGGGTCGGCGCCGGGTTCGCGGGCTCGGGCTGGCCCTTCTGCGGCTCCTGGATCCAGCGCACGACCTCGTTGTTGTCGTACGTCTGGAGCGCCTTGAAGACGAGCTGGTCGGTGTCGGAGGGCAGCGAGCCGATCGACAGCGGGAACTTCTGGAACTGGCCCGCCTCGATCGTCCCGCCGCTCCAGGTGACCTTGGTGACGGCCTCGTTGATCTGCTTGCCGTGCACGGTCAGCGGCTTGTCCAGCTTGGACTTGGTGACCTCGACGTTCCAGCCCGGCACCGGCTGCGGCATGACGGACGCCAGCGGGTGGTCGGTCGGGAAGTTGACCTCGAGCTTGACCGTCTTGGCGTTGTCGCGCTCGTTGGGGACCTTGAAGTCGACGACGGCGTAACCGCCCTTGGCGGCCGAGCCCTCCGGCTGGACGGTGACGTGGGCGAAGGCCGTACCCGAGAGCAGCAGGACGGATCCGGCGGCAACCGAGCCGACGACGGCGAGACGGGTGCGCGAACGGGCAGCGTTCATGGCAGAGACACTCCAGTGAGCAGGAAGGGTGGGGACGTCCACCGCGCCACGGGTGCGCGGGGACCCGCGACACCACCCCTGCGGTACGTGTGGGGAGTGGGCCGCGTTCAGGCTGCGAGGGCGTACGCCGCGGGCGGCCCGCGCCTGATCACCGAGTGCTGAAGTGCCGTCCCGGGCAGGACAGGCGTCGCGCGGCGGTCCGCGCGGGGGAGGCTCGGGCCGGCGGCCGTCAGGAGCCCGGCGCACAGGGCCGCCACGAACGCCAGGGCGCGGCGCAGCGCGCGTACGGACGTGGCCTCGGCCGCTGCCGTGACGGACTCGGCGGCCAGACGCACCACGCGGAACAGGGCGATCTCGCCGCGCCGCAGCAGCCATCCGGTGGCGAGCGCCGCGAGGAGGTGGCAGAGCAGCATGGGGAGCGTGGGCAGCAGCGATGCGGCCAGCGAAGCCGAGCCCGGGCCGCTGCCCGCCATGCCGGACATCATGTCGGTCATCCCGGACATGCCGGCCATGGAGGCGTGGCCCGTGCCGGTGACCCTGGACGGGTCGATGCCCGCGTCGGTCACGATCCGCTGGGCGTCGGCCGCGGTGAGCGGGGCGGTGCCGCTGCCGCAGATCAGCTTCGCGGCGAACCGGACCAGCGGGACGTCCCCGGTGGATCCGTCGCCGGAGGCGGCCGCCGTGTGCTGGCCGAGGCCGAAGAGCGTGTGCAGGCCGAGCTGTCCGGCCGCGAGGGCGCCCGCGATGGACGGCAGCGTGCGCTCGCGTCCGGCGAGCGGCGCCACGACCGCGAACACCCCGAGGAAACCGGCGAGCAGCGTCCACCAGGGGACGGTCGCACAGGCCGCCATGACGTGCCCCATCGCGGACAGCACGACGCAGACCGCGGCGAACACCGCGGCCCGGAGCAGCCGGAGACCGGCGCCTGCTGGGGCGTGGGGGGTAGACATGGCGGGGCCATCATCGCACTGCCCTTACCCGCTCCATACGGCAGGTCCGGAAGGTCGCCTTTGGATACGGGGCGGGGGTTCCGGTGAAGCGGATGGGAAGGTTCCGGGGTGCTTTACACCGGCGTGAGGGTCGCGCGCATCCGCCGAATGGGCGCCATCACGTCAAGAGCGCGCTTACGGAGCGGGACTTGCGGCAATACTGCGCCCGTAGAGAGAAGGGCTTGTCGAGCCGCAGCCAGGAGGCTGGAGCATGAGCATCTGGTGGTCTCTCCACTTGCGGCGCGAGGCTGCGAGCGTTCCGCTCGCCCGTCGTCTTCTGCTCGGCACCATGGAGACCGCCGGGGTCGACCCGGACATCTCCTACGACCTGTCGGTCGCGCTGAGCGAGGCCTGTGCGAACGCGGTCGAGCACGGCGGGGACGCCGTATCGGGCAGCGCGTCGGCGGCCTACCGCGTGACCGCCTACCTCGACGGCGAGAAGTGCCGCATCGAGGTCGCGGACTCGGGGCCGGGATTTCCCGTACGACGCGGCCGACGCGCCGCGGTCCCGGTCAGAACCGGCGCCCTGGCCGAACACGGCAGGGGCCTCGGCCTGATCGAACAGCTCGCGGACCACGTGCACTTCGGGAACCGGCCCGGCCGGGGCGCGGTGATCAGCTTCGACAAGATCCTGAAATGGCGCGAGGGCGCGCTGCTCAAGGTGTCCTGAGCGGCGCGCCCCCGGGCGCGTGAGCGGTGCGGGATCAGGCCTGCTTGACCTGGGCCATCCACGCCTCGACCTCGTCCGCGCGGCGCGGCAGCGCGGCGGACAGGTTCTCGTTGCCGTCCTCGGTGACCAGGATGTCGTCCTCGATCCGGACGCCGATGCCGCGGTACTCCTCGGGCACCGTCAGGTCGTCGGCCTGGAAGTACAGACCGGGCTCGACGGTCAGGCACATGCCCGGCTCCAGGTCGCCGCCGACGTACGTCTCGGTGCGCGCGGCGGCGCAGTCGTGGACGTCCATGCCGAGCATGTGGCCGGTGCCGTGCAGGGTCCAGCGGCGCTGCAGGCCGAGCTCCAGGACCTTGTCGACGTCCAGGTCGCCGAGCAGGCCCCACTCGACGAGCTTCTCGGCGAGCACGCGCTGGGCGGCGTCGTGGAAGTCGCGGTAGGGGGCACCGGGCTTGACCGCCGCGATGCCGGCCTCCTGGGCCTCGTACACCGCGTCGTAGATCTTGCGCTGGAGCGGCGAGAACGTGCCGTTGATCGGCAGGGTGCGGGTGATGTCGGCGGTGTAGAGCTCGTTGGTCTCGACGCCGGCGTCCAGGAGCAGCAGGTCGCCGGAGCGGACCTCGCCGTTGTTGCGCACCCAGTGCAGGGTGGTCGCGTGCGGCCCCGCGGCGCAGATCGAGCCGTAGCCGATGTCGTTGCCCTCGACGCGGGCGCGCAGGAAGAACGTGCCCTCGATGTAGCGCTCGCTGGTCGCCTCGGCCTTGTCGAGCACCTTGACGACGTCCTCGAAGCCGCGGGCGGTCGAGTCGCACGCCTTCTGCAGCTCCGCGATTTCAAACGCGTCCTTCACCAGGCGCGCCTCGGAGAGGTACACGCGCAGCTCTTCGTCGCGCTCGGCGGTGACCTTGTCGGTCAGCGCGGCCTCGATGGCGGCGTCGTGGCCGCGCACGGCCCGCACTGGACCGGTCGCCTCGGCGAGGGCGGCGGCCAGCTCGCGGACGTCCTTGGCCGGCAGCCCGAGCAGCTGCTCGGCCTCGGCCAGGGAGTGCCTGCGGCCGACCCACAGCTCGCCCGTGCCGGACAGCCAGAATTCCCCGTTCTCCCGGTTCGACCGCGGAAGCAGGTAGAGCGTCGCCTCGTGCCCGTCGCCCTCGGGCTCCAGGACGAGCACGCCGTCCTCGGTCTGGTCGCCGGTCAGGTACGCGTACTCGGTGGACGCGCGGAAGCTGTACTCGGTGTCGTTGGAGCGGGTCTTCAGGTTGCCCGCGGGGATCACCAGACGCTCGCCGGGGAAGCGCTTGGAGAGCGCGGCGCGGCGGTCGGCGGTGTGGCCGGCCTGCGCGATCGGCTCCAGGCCACGCAGCTCGGTGTCGGCCCAGCCGGACTTCATGTTCTCGGCCAGCTCGTCGGACACGCCCGGGTACAGGCCGTTCTTCCGCTGCTGGATCGGCTTCTCGTCCGCTTCGTCCGGGGTCTCCGGAGTGAGCTGGTCAGCCACGGTCTGCCTCCACACTTAGTACGACATCGACTCCCCCGGTCTGCGGGACTACAGGGGACCCCCACCATCGTACGGGCGTGCGGAAAAGGGTCCAGGGCCGAAGTGCCTCTTACCGCGGCTAGGCGAAGCGGGCCGCGAGAATCACCACGTCCTCGGCGCTGTCCGCCTCGTCGAGACCGTCGGGCAGCACGGTGCGCAGGACGTGGTCGACCACGGCGTCCGGGTCGTCGCGCACCGACTTGGGGACGCCGGCCGCGGCCGCGTGCAGCCGGGCGAAGGCGCGGTCCATGGGGTCGCCGGTGCGGTGCAGCAGGCCGTCCGTGTACAGCAGCACCGTTTCGCCGGGGGCGGGCGAGAGCTCCATGCTGGGCGCCTCCCAGCAGGCCAGCATGCCGAGCGGCGCCGAGAGCGAGGTCTCCACGAACTCGGTGCGCCGGTCCCCGACGAGCAACGGCGGGGCGTGCCCGGCCCCGGCGAGCACGATCTTGCGCCGGGCCGGCTCGCAGTAGGCGAAAAGGGCGGTCGCCGAGCGGGCGGGTTCGGTGAGCCGGAGCAGCAGTTCGAGGTCGGAGAGCACGGCGACGGGATCCTCGCCCTCCATGACGGCGTACGCCCTCAGGCTCGCGCGCAGCCGCCCCATCGCGGCCACCGCGCTCGGCCCGGACCCGGTCACGGAGCCGACCGCGAGCCCGAGCGCGCCCTCGGGCAGCGGCAGCGCGTCGTACCAGTCGCCGCCGCCGCGCGGCCCGGTGCGGTGGCGGGCGGCCAGCTGGACGTGGGCGACCCGGGGCAGTCGGCTGGGCAGCAGTTCCTCGGCGACGGTCGCCACATGGGCGCGGGCCCGCTCCAGTTCGACGAGCCGGGCCAGGTGCTCGGCCGCGTACCGGATGTAGAGCCCGACCAGGTGCTGCTGGCGCTCGACGGGCTCCGCGCTCTCGTCGTAGAACCAGACGGCGGCGCCGAGCCGGCCGGCCGCATCGGTGGTGAGGGGGAGCGCGTAGCTGGCGGCGTAGCCGAGGCGGGCCGCCACCTCGCGGTGGCGCGGGTCGATCCCGTCCGGGTCCGCCATGAGGTCGGGGCCGCCGTCGGCGTCCGGCAGCCCGTCCAGGATCCGGCCGTACGCGGTGGCGCTGCGCGGCACGGTCTCGATGTGGCCGAGGTCGGCGTGGGCGAGCCCGAGGCCGGTGGTGACGGCCGGGCCCAGGCCGTCGGAGGGCTCCAGGACGACCAGGCCGCGCCGGGCGCCGACCAGCGCGGCACCGGCCTTGAGGAGCTCGTCGAGGGCGTCGTCGAGAGCGGTGGTGCGGGCGAGCCGCTCGGTGAGTTCGTGCAGCGTGGTGAGGTCGGAGACCCAGCCGGCGAGGCGGTCCTGGAGTACCGCACCGGGCGGGGTGTGGGCGGCGGGTGAGGGCAGAGGCGCACGAGTGTGCGCGGGGGGCGGAACGGCTGGATCGATTCCAGCCACTTTCGGCAGGTGAGGGGCGCTCATGGCAGCCGGCTTTCCGACTGGTTGATTCTGCTCAATAGCATCGCAAACCCCCATGTCATTCTGCGCCGCTATCAATGCATCCACATGTACACGCACAAGTGAGGGGATGTCCAGCATTGTCATAGCGGGACTATTGGTGTCCGTGGGGCGTTGAACTTGGCCAAAAAATGACCCTGGTGGCCCAGCCCTGGGGTCGACTGAAGCCGTTCAACTGTGCGTCGTTTCAACCGCGTTGGGTACGTAATCGGTGTGGTCCGGGGCAGTTGAGGATGCCTCGGAACCTTGCGGCCGGCCTGAGCGTCTTAAGAGCCGACCGGCCACGCCTCATCCCCGAGCGGCGGGGTTTTTGCACACAGGACGGCAAGCGCCACGTACGCGCCACCCTTCGCCATGCTTTAAATGGTTACGGGCAGTGGCCGTCGCAGCCAGTGGTGACCGCCCATGATCGGTCCTGGCGGGTTCCCCGTACCGCAGGCTCAAGCTCACAGAGCAAGCACGCGCAGTGAAGAGATGCACACATGGTGTGATGTGGACTCGGCGTTCAACGGAAAGGAACGAGCGCCCATGCGCGAGATCCTCGGAAGGCGACGCAGGTTCCGGTTCCGGCGCAGTGAAAGGGCTGCTCAGCTCGGCGCCGCGCTGACCTGTGCGACCCGATGGAAATGGCCCGTGCTCCCCAGTGTGGGACTGGCCGCGGGCGGGCGCGGCTGTGCCTGTCCCGACGCCGAATGTGTGGTGCCCGGGGCGCACCCCTTCGACCCCGTACTGCTCGCGGCGACCACCGACGAGCGCATGATCCGCTGGTGGTGGACGAACCGGCCGGCCGCGCCGGTCCTGCTCGCCACCGGCGCCGGCGCGCCCTGCGCGATCAGCCTCCCCGCCGTCGCCGGAGCCCGGGCGCTCGCCGCCCTCGACTCCATGGGCGTGCGGCTCGGGCCGGTCGTGGCGACCCCCACCCGGTGGTCGCTGCTGGTCGCCCCGTACTCGATGGAGCGCCTGGGCGAGCTGCTCTACTCCAAGGACTCGGTGCCCAGTTCGCTCCGCTTCCACAGCGAGGGCGGATATCTGGTGCTGCCCCCGTCGCAGACCGGCAAGGGCCAGATCCGCTGGGAGCGTCCCCCGCTGGGGGCGGCCGGGCCCTGGCTGCCGGACGTGGAGGCGGTGGTGGACGCGCTGGTCGAGGCGAGCACCAGCGCACCGGACGGCGGGAGCCGGCTGGCGTACTGAGAAACGGGCGGCCCCGGGAAGCACGCGGGAGCCGGGACGCCCAATGAGCGAGAAGGCGGTTCGGTTCCCGAGCCGCCTTCACTCTTTCGTGTGTGAGCAGGCCCTGGTTGTACGGGAATTGGGGGAGCGCACCACGGGGCGCGCGGTTTCCGTGGATACCTTCGGCCCACCATCAGGAATTCCAGGGCAGGTGGGTCCCTCCATGAATCTCCAGCACCTCCGCATGGCCGGGCTCACGGCCGTAGTGGTGGGTACCGTGCTGCTCCCGCTGGCAGCCTCCGCCGGGCCCGCCGGAGGGCCCGAGAGCGGGGGCGCGTCGGATGACGCAAAAAGCCCCCTGACCCACGCCCTCGCGCGGGTGAACAAGCCACTGCTGCCGGCCCCCGAGGACGCGGCCGCGCACTGCGGACCCGAACTGGTCTCCCCCGAAGGGGTCGAGGCGCAGACCTGCGTACTGAACCGGGGGCGCGACATCTGGGCGCGCGCCTACTACCGCAACGCCACCGGCCAGGAGCTGCGCGCGGTCCTCACGCTGATGGGCCCGGGCGGCCGGACCGTCGAGACGAACTGCCAGGTGGCGGCCGACGACCAGCCGGATTCCTGTGAAACCCCGCACCAGAACGAGCTCGGGCGGTTCGCCGGAGCGGAGGCGTATTCGGCGGTGTCGGAGTTCTCCGGGGCGGGAGAGGACTCACCGCTGCTCCTGCGTTCCGGTAGCAACTCCACGGAACCCACGGCTCGTTGACCGAACCGGTAAATGGAAGGGCCCGATCGCTGGCGACGGGGGATGCACCAGCGACCGGGCTCTTAGAACGGTAACAAGAGATCTGTCGTTCGCAAATTCGATCTCGGTAATTCGGACACCGATTTACCTGTGCGTACGGTGAGTTGTGACAGGAGTCACCTGTCGGTCGACCGAAACCGTCCCCGTCGTCACTCTCAGCTGAGGGTCACTTGGCGGTTGGTGAGCCCGCCCCGGGCCCGGCGCTCGTCCGCGGTGAGCGGCTCCTCGTTGGCGAGCGCCCCGGCGAGCCGCTCGGCGAACTCGGCGGCCGGCTTCTCGCACTCCTCGGCGCCCATGTCGCTCGGCAGGTCCCAGACCGGCACGGTCAGGCCGTGTGCCCGGAAGGAGCCGACGAGCCGGGTGCCCTCGCCGAGCGAGGACGTCCCCGCCGCGTGCAGCCGCGCGAGCGCGTCCAGGAGCTTCTCCTCGGGGTACGGCATGACCCACCGCAGGTGGTTCTTCTCGGGGGTCTCGCACCAGTACGAGGAGTCGACCGACTTCAGCCGTACGGTCGGGATCGCGGCGGCGTTGGCGCGCTCCAGGGAGGCGGCCACCTCGGTCGCGGCGCTGTCGGCGTCCGGCACCCAGAACTCGAAGCCGGTGTGCACCTCCGGCTCGAACGCGGCGGCCGGGTCGAGCAGGTCCTGCAGGCGTACGCCGTCGGACTCGGCGCGCCGGGCGGCGACCGGCGAGCCGGGCTCGGCGACCAGCGCGCGCTCCAGCGTGTCGGCGAGGTCGCGGCTGATGTCGCCGGAGGGGGTTTCGTTCTGCAGGCCGATCAGCACGGACCCGTCCTCGCGGCGCAGCGCGGGCCACGCCATCGGCAGCACGGTCGCCAGCGTCACGGACGGCACGCCCTCGGGCAGCCCGTCCTTGAGGGTCAGCGGAACGGTCGCGGCCGGGACCAGTTCGCGCAGCGCGATCCAGTCGCACTCGCCGGCCAGGCCCTCGAAGGGGCGCTGGACCAGCTCGGTCACGGCGTGCGAGGCGGCCCGCCCGTGACAGGCCTTGTAACGGCGGCCGGAGCCGCAGGGGCAGGGCTCACGAGCCCCGACGACCGGGATTTCCCCGTCGCTGATCTGCGGCTTGACGGCCTTCGTCTGGGGGCGCTTCTTGGCCATGGTGTGGCTCTCTCCCGACTGCGGTGGTGCGGTGTCGCTGTGTCGGGCGCGAGCCTAGCCGTAGGGAACGGCCACGGGCGGCAGCGCCGGTTGCCCGGCCTGGCCCGGAGGCGGTCGGCGTGCCTCCGGGTGTCGTAACGCGCGCCGCCCCGGTCGTGCGCGCCTGCCAGGCCCTTGTCCCGGGGTCCGTTCAGTCCAGGTCGTCGAACGCGTCCGCGAACTCCAGGCCCGCCACCGCCGCTCCCGGCCCTGCGACGCGCGTAGCGAAATCGTCGTGACGGTGCCCCGCGGTGAGGATCACCCACACGGTGACCTCGCCGGACGCGCTGTCCCGGACGCCCCAGTCCTGGGCGAGGGCGCTGATGATGTTCAGCCCCCGGCCGCCGCGCGCGGTCACCGACGGCGTTGCCGGGACGGGCCGTGTCGGGCCGCCCCCGTCCGTCACCTCGACCGTCAGCCGCCCTGTCTTGTCGATTCGCCAAGCTGCCTCGATGTCGCCGTCGCCTATGTCGGACCGCCCCAGCGGCCTGCCGTGCCGGCAGGCATTGCTGAGCAGTTCGGACAGGATCAGAACGGCATCGTCCACGACCGGCTCGGACACCCCGCTGCCGAGCAGTTGCTCACGCATCCGGTGTCTCGCCTTGCCCACGCCCGCAGGGCCATGGGGTACGGCCATGCTCGACGACGTGGGCACCTCCTGTGCCACCACCAACGCCACCCCCGAGACCTCCTTCGCCCCACGCCACGGTGTGGATGCCCCAATGGACTGGACCGGAAACCGGCCGACCGACGACCGGCGACGCATTCGTCACGATCGGATACGGAGCGAACGCGCCGGTGCACTCCCTGTAAGGGGCGTTACATCCGGCCCAGTTGGGACAGGACCTGTTTCGGGCGGTTGGTAATGATTGCCTCCACTCCGAGGCTTACGCACAGATCCACGTCCTCGGGCTCGTTCACCGTCCAGACGTGCACGCGGTGCCCGGCGCGGTGCAGCCGCTCGATGTACGCCGGGTGGTTGCGCACGATCCGCATGCCGGGGCCCGCGATCCGCGCCCCGGCCGGGAGCCGCCCGTCGCGCAGCCGGGGGGAGAGGAACTGCATCAGGTAGACGGTCGGGATGTCGGGGGCCGCGGCCGCGACCCGGTGCAGGGAGCGCGCGGAGAAGCTCATGATGCGGACCGGGGAGGTTTCACCGGCCGGCGGCGGCTCAGTGAGGCCGAACCTCTTGAGGAGGTCGAGGAGACGCTCCTCGACCTGGCCGGCCCAGCGGGTGGGGTGCTTGGTCTCGATGGCGAGCTCCACCCGGCGCCCGGCGTCCGCGACGAGTTCGAGCAGCCGCTCCAGGGTCAGTACGGAGGTGAACTCGCGGTCCCCCCAGTCCGGGCTCTCCTCGCTGTCCTTCCAGGAGCCGAAGTCGAGCGCCGCGAGCTCGGAGAGCTCCAGGGCGGACACGGCGCCGCGGCCGTTGGAGGTGCGGTTGACCCGCCGGTCGTGGACGCAGACGAGATGCCCGTCGGCCGTGAGGCGGACATCGCATTCCAGGGCGTCGGCCCCGTCCTCGATCGCCTTCATGTACGCGGCGAGAGTGTGCTCGGGGGCGTCCTCGGAGGCTCCTCGATGGGCAACCACCTGGACGCCGGCGTGGTCTGGGGTGTGCGGGCTGTGCTGCCGTGCATGGGTCACCGCGTCATCGTGCCACCGTCGGGTCACAGGTTGGCGCACGAATACACAGCTCCTGCTTACAGTGGCCTGACGTGCGGTGGGAAAAGCTGAGCGCGGTCATCTGCACCATGCAGGATCCGATGTCAGACCCCTGGCGCACCATGGTTGTCGCCGCGGCTCCACGCCGGCGCCCGGCACGACCACCGAGCACCACCCGCACAACCGAGTACGACCCGCACCACCGACATCAGCCAGCCCGCCGATCCGTCCCCAGGGCCGAGTGGAAACCGAGGAGAGCAAGCTGTGAGCACCGAGAACGAGGGCACCGCGGTCCCGGCCGTCCCGCCTGCCCCGTCGTCTGCACCTGCTGCACCTCCCGCCGCCCCCGCTCCCTCGGATGCCGTAGTCGGCGAGGCGGAGAGCACGCTGGTCCACGAGGCCGTACCGCAGGCGTCCGCGCCGGCCCCGCGGCCGGGTCCGGACCCGGTCACCGAGCCGATGCCCGCGACGCCGGGAGCTCCGGCCCAGCCGGCGTACGCGGCGCACGAGTCGGCGCCCCCGCAGAGCGGTGGAGCGGGCTGGCCGCCGCCCCCGCCCACGCTGCCCTCCTACGGAGGCGGCGGGGGCCAGGGAGGCGAGCCCTGGGGCGCCCCGCAGCCCCCGGCCCCGCGCAGGCGCGGCGGCGGGCTGATCGCGGCGGTGGTCGCGGCCGCCCTGGTGGCCGGCGGCATCGGCGGAGCCATCGGCTACTTCGCCGCGGACCGGGACGGCAACGGCTCGGGCTCCACCACGGTCGCGTCCTCGGACACCCCCAAGGACTTCAAGCGCGACCCGGGCACGGTCGCGGGCGTGGCCGCCAGGTCGCTGCCCAGCGTGGTGACGATAGACGCCCAGGGCACCGACGGTGAGGGCGGCACGGGCACCGGCTTCATCTACGACAAGGAAGGCCACATCCTCACCAACAACCACGTGGTGGCCTCCGCGGCGAGCGGCGGCGGCAAGCTGACCGCGACCTTCTCCAACGGCAAGAAGTACGACGCCGAAGTGGTGGGCCGCGCGCAGGGCTACGACGTGGCCGTGGTGAAGCTGAAGAACGCCCCGGGGGATCTGAAGCCGCTGGCCCTGGGCGACTCCGACAAGGTGGCCGTCGGCGACTCGACGATCGCGATCGGCGCCCCCTTCGGTCTCTCCAACACCGTCACGACCGGCATCATCAGCGCCAAGAACCGCCCGGTGGCCTCCAGCGACGGCCAGAACTCCAAGGCCTCTTACATGAGCGCCCTGCAGACCGATGCCTCCATCAACCCGGGCAACTCGGGCGGCCCGCTGATCAATTCGGCCGGCGCGGTCATCGGCATCAACTCGGCGATCCAGTCGGCGGGCACCGGTGGCATGGGCCAGTCCCAGGCGGGCTCGATCGGTCTCGGCTTCGCCATCCCGATCAACCAGGCGAAGAACGTCGCGGAGCAGCTCATCAAGACCGGCCAGCCGGTCTACCCGGTGATCGGCGCCTCGGTCGGCATCCAGCAGGGCAACGGCGCGGCCCCGGGCGGCGGGGCGGACGGCGCCCAGATCTCCCCGCAGGGCAATGCGAGCCAGCAGCCGATCACCCCGGGCGGCCCGGCGGACAAGGCGGGTCTGAAGCCCGGCGACGTCATCACCAAGTTCGGCGACATGCCCATCGACAGCGGTCCGACGCTGATCAGCGAGATCTGGACGCACAAGCCGGGCGACCAGGTCCCCCTCACGTACAAGCGGAACGGCAAGGAGACCACGGTCACGATCACCCTCGGCGAACGCAAGGGCGACAGCAACTGACCCGTTGCCGGTAGGCTGTAGCCGCTTCCGCCGCTGGTCGGCGGGGCGTGGGTGGGTTGCCCGAGCGGCCTAAGGGAACGGTCTTGAAAACCGTCGTGGCAGCGATGTCACCGTGGGTTCAAATCCCACACCCACCGCGTGTGCAGGCCCGAGGGCCTGCGGAGAAGGGGCGTTCCGGATGTCCGGGGCGCCCCTTTCGCATGCCCGGCCCTCCCCGCGCCGGGGCCGGCCCGTCACCGGGCCGTGGTCATCCGGGCCGCCGACGCGATCGTGGCGAGGGCCTCGCGTTCGGTGAGGCCCGTACGTGTCGCGGCCGATACCAGCGCACCGGTCAGCTCCTCGCCGATGCCGTTCTCGTACGCGCGGCAGGCCGCCCAGAACAGCCGGGTGTTGCGCTGGCCCTCGTGGGCGGCCAGCACGAACTGGACCAGGCCCTGGCCCTGGTGATCACCATGCTGCTGCGGATGGTGAGGGCGCGCGGCGGGCGTGAGCAGGTCCAGGAGCGCGCCGGGGCAGGGGGCCGGGCCGAGGTGGGCGGTGCCGGGTGCGAGGCGGTAGACGCCCCGGGTGCTCAGCGAGCCGGGGCCGACCAGATAGCCGCCGGCGCCCCGGATGTCGATGCCGGGTGCGAGGCGGCTCGCGGAGTTCGGCACGACCGCGCCGGACGGGCCGGTCAGCCAGATGTGCCGGCCCCCGCTCGGAGTGATCACGACCACGGTTTCGGGGATGGTGAACAGGTGCCGCAGCGCCAGGTGTTGGAGCGCGGCCGTCGCATCGGCCGCCGGGGGTTTGGTGTCGAGATCGATGCCTATGAGGTGGTGCGGCGGCCGCCCGCAGGCGATGCCGTAGCCGGTGGCCCAGGGGGCGGCCGCGAACAGCGCGCGCACCGCGGCCGGGTCGGTGGTGGCGTCGTGCACCCCGTGCCCCGTGAGCCCGCACTCGCCCCGGCAGAGCACCGGCCGGGGCTCCTCCCGGTGCGGCGAGGGCAGTGCGGGCAGCTTGGTGCGGGAGAGCGGGATGACGGGCAGGCCGCGCTCGGCGGCGGACAGGGCGTGGGCGAGGGCCAGGGTGGCGGCCTGCCGGTCGATGGTGGCCATGGCTCCATGTTCGTACGAATGTTCGAGAAAGGGAATCCCCTTCAGGGGTGACCGACCTGATTCCGGGGGGTGTCTGGGGGCCTGCGCGACGATCGGGTGCCGTATCGGTGTCCTCCGGGCGGGTTTTCGATGGCGATCGAAGATTGGCCGAATCCGAGCTGAAACGGTTCTTCGCTTGCGCGGGGGCGGCTCCGGCGCCCGCGATCGAGTCGTGGCCAGAGCTTTGGGAGCGCATTGAGGGTTTATCGACATGTCCTCACGCTTGCGGGCGAAAGATGCCGCGATGACTGGTTCGCCGGGGATTCGGTGGGCAACTCTGATCTCGCGACGTCGTCACAGCGTCCGGGGCGGTCGGCCAACTGCCTTGGAGCAGGCCTTACTTACAGCCAGTAGGTGCGACCTGGAACGAGCTGAACCACCCGTACTTCTGGTTCCTGGAGGAATTGACATGGCAAGCATCCGTACCGCCCGCGTCCTCGCCGCCGTTGCCGCGCTGCCTCTCGCCGCTGCCCTCTTCTCGGGTGTGGCCACCGCCGACAACGGGGCCATCGCGGGCCACGGATCGAACGCTGCGGTAGCCACCGTCAGCGGCAGCGGGGTCGGCCACAACAACCGTGGCAACTCGTCCACCACGCAGCAGCAGGCCGTCGGAGCCGGTGCCACCAACCAGAGCAACACGGCCCAGGTGAACGGCTCGGCCTTCACGTCGATCAACCAGGGCAACGGGAACGTCGCCGTGAACTTCTCCCGCCTGTGGTGAGCCTCCTCCCCCGTCGCGGGGTCCGGTCCATGGGGTGATCGGCGGCCCGGGTGACAGTGCTTCGGCACCGTCACCCGGGCCGCTCGCATGGGGGCGGCGATGTCGTCCGCTGCCCCGGGCATTGACAGTGGGGCCGGATCTGACGGACAGTCAGAAACCCTGATCCATAGATCTGCCCGATGCCGTGCACGGACGGACCTGTGGAGTTGCCGTACGCACGGAAAGGCCGCCGTCGTGCATCTCGCCCCGACCGAGCGACAGGAGCGGCTGCGCGCCGAACTCCGCACGTACTTCGCACGCCTGCTGCCCGACGGGCCCCCGCTCGGGGCGGGCCCGGACGAGCAGCGGGCGCTGCTGCGCCGGATCGGCGCCGACGGGCTGCTCGGGCTCGGCTGGCCCGTCGAGTACGGCGGCCAGGGGCGCGGCCCCGACGAGCAGTTCGTCTTCTTCGACGAGGCCTACCGGGCGGGCGCACCCGTCTCGATGGTCACCCTGAACACGGTCGGCCCGACCCTGATGAAGTACGGGACCGCCGAGCAGAAGGCGTACTTCCTGCCCAGGATCCTGAGCGGCGACCTCGTGTTCGCCATCGGCTACAGCGAACCGGAGGCCGGCACCGACCTCGCCTCGCTGCGTACCAAGGCGGTACGGGACGAGGAGTCCTGGGTGGTGGACGGCCAGAAGATCTTCACCTCCAACGCCCAGAACGCCGACTGGATCTGGCTCGCCTGCCGCACCGACCCCGACGCGCCCAAGCACAAGGGGATTTCGATCATCCTGGTGCCGACGGGCGCGCCCGGGTTCTCCTGGACCCCGATCGAGACGGTCGGTGGCCTGACCACCACGGCGACGTATTACGACGGCATCCGGGTGCCGCTGGGAAACCTGGTCGGCGAGGAGAACGCGGGCTGGGGGCTCATCACCAACCAGCTCAACCACGAGAGGGTCGCGCTCGCCGCGATCGGCATGCAGGCCGAGGATTTCTACGAGGCGGCTCTCGCGTATGCGTGTACGCCCGATCCGGTGACTTCGAGGCGCCCGATTGACCACGAATGGGTGAGGGCGAAGGTAGCCGCCACGCATGCCCGGCTGGCGGTGAATCGCCTGCTCAGCTGGCGTTTGGTGGGCGATGTGGGGGCCGGGAGTCTCGCGCCCGGAGACGCCAGCGGCGTGAAGTTCTCGGGAACGGAGTCCGCGGTCGAAACGTATCGAATGTGTCGGGAAATCGTGGGGGACGCGGGCCTGATCAGGGGCGGTTCGCCCGGCGCCTTCGGGGACGGGGAGCTGGAGCGGATGAACAGGGCGGCACAGATCAACACGTTCGGGGGCGGGGTGAGCGAGGTGCAGCGGGAGATCGTCGCGACGATGCGGCTCGGGATGAAACGGGGGAAGAGGTGAGCGGGGTGAACGAGGCGGAATTCCTGGGCCGGCTGAAGAAGTTCGAGGGGCAGCAGGCGGCGACCGCGGGGGTCGGCAAGGACCTCGTCAACGAGCCGATGATCAGGCACTGGTGCGAGGCGATGGGCGACACGCATCCCGCGTATACGGGGCCGCACGCCATAGCGCCGCCGACGATGCTCCAGGCGTGGACGATGGGCGGCCTCTCCAGACACGGCGACGGCACGGGCCGCACCTCCGGCTACGACGAGTTGTTCGAGCTGCTCGACGGCGCCGGGTTCACCTCGGTGGTGGCGACGGACTGCGAGCAGGAGTACGTCCGTGACCTGCGGCCGGGCGACCGCGTCACGTACGACGCGGTGATCGAGACGGTGTCGGAGCGCAAGACCACCAAGCTGGGGACCGGGCACTTCGTCACCACACGGATGGATGTCTCGGCGGACGGCGAGCTCGCGGGCACGCACCGCTTCCGCATCCTCAAGTACGCGCCAGCGCAACGCAGTTCGCCGGGGAAGGGACTCACCCGGACCGGAGGGAGGGAGGCGGAACAGGCGCCTCCGCGAGCTGTGCGGCCGAGGCCCGTCATCAACCGGGACAACGCGGGGTTCTGGGCGGGCGTCGCCGAGCACCGGCTGCTGATCCAGCGCTGCGAGGAGTGCGCCGAGCTGCGTTTCCCCTGGCTGCCGGGGTGCAATGCCTGCGGTTCGGGGCGGTGGGACACGGTCGAGGCAAGCGGCAACGGCACGGTCTTCTCGTACGTCGTGATGCACCACCCCCCGTTCCCCGCCTTCGACCCGCCCTATGCGGTGGGCCTGATCGAGCTCGCGGAGGGTGCGCGGATCATCAGCAATGTGGTCGGGGTGGCAGCGGACGAGGTACGGATCGGGATGCCGGTACGGCTCGAATTCCAGCGGGTGGACGACGAGTTGGAGCTTCCCGTGTTCCGGGCGGAGGTGGCCTGATGGACTTCACACCCACCGAGGAGCAGTCGGCCGTCCGCGAGCTCGCCGGGCAGATCTTCGGCGACCTCTCGACGCACGAGCGGCTGGCCGCGGCCGGTACGGGGACCGACGCCGAGCTGTGGAAGGCGCTGTGCGGGGCCGGCCTCGTGGCGGCCGTCGAGGAGGTCGGCCTGCTCGGACTGGTCCTCGCCCTGGAGGAGCAGGGCAGGACCACGGCCCAGGTCCCGTTCGCGGCGAGCTGCGTCTACGGGGTGCTCGCGCTCACGGCACACGGCACGGCCGAACAGCGCGAACGGCTGCTGCCCGCCCTGCGCGAGGGCGGCGCCGTGGCGACCGGGGCCTTCCCCGCGTCCGGAGGGCGCGTACGGGCGACGGCGGAGGGCGAGGTGACCGGGGTCGTGCCGCTCGTGCCGTGGCTGCGGGACGCCACGCATGTGCTGGTCCCGGACGAGGAGCGCCGCCTGTGGCTGGTGCGGGTCGCCGATGCGGAGGCCGAGGCGGTGGAGACGACCGCGCCCTGGTCGGCCGGGCGGCTCACGCTCGACGGCACCCGGGCCGAGCGGGTGGGCGGGGCGGAGGCGTACGAGGACGTGCTGGCGACCGCCCGGACGGCGTTCGCGGGGCTCCAGGCCGGGGTGTGTGCGGGCTCGCTGGCCAGGGCGGTCCAGCACACCACGACCCGGGAGCAGTTCGGCCGGCCGCTCTCCACCAATCAGGGCGTGCTGCTGCGCGCGGCCGACGCGTACATGGACACCGAGGCGATACGGGTCACCTCCTACGAGGCGGCCTGGCGGCGGGACGAGGGGCTGCCGTACGGGACGCACGCGCTGACGGCGGCGTGGTGGGCGTCCGAGGCGGGCACCCGCGTCGTGCACGCGGGCCAGCATCTGCACGGCGGCCTCGGCGCGGACCTGGAACACCCCGTCCACCGGCACTTCCTGTGGGGGCGGCAGCTCGACGCACATCTGGGATGCGGGGGCGAACTCCTCGCGGAATTGGGGGAGTTGATAGCGGCGGAGAAGCTTGCGGAGAAGGCCGAGGGGCGGCCTCCGGCAGAGAGGGCCGACAGGGGAGAGGGGGTGGGGGCGTGAAGGCCGGAGACGAGCTGGCGCCGCTGGAGATCCCGATCACCCGGACGCTGATCGTGGCCGGGGCGGTGGCCTCCCGCGACTACCAGGACGTGCACCACGACGCGGAGATCGCGCGCGAGAAGGGGTCTCCGGACATCTTCATGAACATCCTGACCACCAACGGTCTGGTCGGCCGGTACATCACGGACCACTTCGGTCCGACGGCCCGGCTGCGGTCCGTGCGGATACGGCTCGGCGCGCCCAACTACCCGGGGGACACGATGACGTTGACCGGCACGGTGACGGCCGTGGAGGGGGAGGTCGCGGAGGTGCGGGTGACGGGGGCGAACGGGCTGGGCCATCACGTCACGGGCACGGTGCGGGTGGCTGTCCCCGGGCGCGCCGGGGGTGAGTCATGAGCGTGCGCAGGGCCGACTCGCTCGGCGGGCGGGCGGCGATCGCCGGGATCGGGGCGACCGAGTTCTCCAAGGACTCGGGGCGCAGTGAGCTGAAGCTGGCGGTCGAGGCGGTGCACGCGGCCCTCGACGACGCGGGGCTTGCGCCCTCGGACGTGGACGGCCTGGTCACGTTCACCATGGACACCAGCCCGGAGATCACTGTCGCGCAGGCGGCGGGCATGGGCGAGCTGTCGTTCTTCTCGCGGATCCACTACGGGGGCGGCGCGGCCTGCGCGACCGTGCAGCAGGCGGCCCTCGCGGTCGCGGCCGGGGTGGCCGAAGTGGTCGTCTGCTACCGGGCGTTCAACGAACGTTCGGGCCGGCGCTTCGGTTCGGGGGTGCAGCAGCGTGAGCCGTCGGCGGAGGGGGCGGCGCTCGGCTGGTCGCTGCCGTTCGGGCTGCTCACACCCGCTTCCTGGGTGGCCATGGCCGCCCAGCGCTATCTGCACACCTACAACCTGACGCCCGAGGCGTTCGGCCACGTCGCGGTCACCGACCGCCGCCATGCCGCGAACAACCCGGCGGCCTACTTCCACGGCAAGCCGATCACCCTGGCCGACCATGCGGCATCGCGCTGGATCGTCGAGCCGCTGCGGCTCCTGGACTGCTGTCAGGAGACCGACGGCGGCCAGGCGCTCGTCGTCACCACCGCGGAGCGGGCCAGGGACCTGCGGCAGCGGCCCGCCGTGATCACCGCGGCCGCGCAGGGAGCCGGCCGCCGGCAGGAGGCGATGACCACCTTCTACCGGGACGAGCTGGCCGGGCTGCCGGAGATGGGGGTGGTCGCGCGCCAGTTGTGGCGGACGTCCGGGCTCACCCCCGCCGAGATGGACGTGGCGATCCTGTACGACCACTTCACGCCATTCGTGCTGATGCAGCTGGAGGAGTTCGGTTTCTGCACACCGGGTGAGGCGGCCGACTTCGTGGCGGCGGACGGGGTCCCGCTCAACACGCACGGGGGGCAGCTGGGGGAGGCGTACCTGCACGGGATGAACGGCATAGCGGAGGCGGTCCGCCAGCTCCGGGGCACATCCGTGAACCAGATATCCGACGCGGCCCACGTTCTGGTCACGGCCGGTACGGGCGTCCCGACGTCGGGGCTCATTCTGGGGAGAGGTGACTGAGGATCCGTCAGGTGGGTGATCAGCAGTGACTGAGAGGGCATCAGGGGCGTATGGCAACGGGCTGGTTGGCCCGGAACGGGCGCCCGGTCAGCGGGCCGGAACTGGCCCGGCCGACTGATCCTGTGCTCGGACGGCGGAGGCGGTGGGCCGAGCGGTGGCCGGTCGGGGCGGGCGGCCGTTCACTCGGGCCATGCGCCGTCTCAAACTGATCCTCGCCACCTTCGCCACCACGCTGCTCACCCTCGCCACTGTGCTGGCCCCCTCCGCGGTCGCGGACGAGTGGCAGGACGAAGGGCAGGAGGAGCAGGCGGCGGCGGTGGCCGCCCCGCCCTTCAAGGGCGCCGCCTTCGACATCTGCAACACGCCCTCGCTGGCCGCGATGCGGGCCTGGCGGAGTTCGCCGTACCGCGCCGTCGGTGTCTATTACGCGGGCCGCGGCCGGCACTGCCCGGTGCAGCGGAACCTGAACAAGAGCTGGGTGACCCAGGCGCACCGGATGGGGTGGCAGGTGCTGCCCGTGTTCGTGGGCTCGCAGTCCCCCTGTGTGTACGCGCAGAACAAGAAGGGAGTGCGGATCGGCAACCAGCCGGTGAAGCAGGGCAGGTCCGAGGGAGGCCAGGCCGTCCAGGCGGCGCGGGCGCTCGGCATCCTGACCGGCAGCCCGCTGTACCTCGACCTGGAGGCGTACAACGTGGGCAACGCCTCGTGCGCCCGGACCACGCTCGACTTCGTGCGGGCCTGGAACCGGGAGGTGCGCGCACGGGGCTACCTGCCGGGGTTCTACAGCAGCGCGGGTTCCGGCGTCCGGCAGATGGAGCAGGCGAGGATGGCGGGGGTGAAGGACCTTCCGGCGGCGATCTGGTTCGCCCGCTGGCACACCAGCCCCGCGGTCTACCAGGAGGCGTCGTTGCACAAGAACGCCTGGCAGCACATGCGGATCCACCAGTACGCGGGGGATGCCGCGGAGTCGCACGGCGGATACCGGCTGGTGGTGGACCGCAACCAGGTCGACGCGCCGGTCGCCCGGATCGGCTGAGTCGCCCGGAATGGCTGACCGGATGGGCCGAGGGAGGCCGGGTGCTCTCCGCCCCGGCTGCCCCGGCTGGACCGGTCGCCCCGGCTGCCCCGGCTGGACCGGTCGCCCCGGCTGCCCCGGCTGGACAGGGGGCCGGGAGGCCTGCACCCCACCTCGGCTGGACCGGTTGCCCCGGCTGAACCGGTGGCCGGGAGCCCGCCGCACCGGCTGCGCCGGAGGGGCGTTCCGGCCGCTGGCGCGCGGGCCGGCGCGGTGTCGGACCGGGAGGGTGAACCCTGAGGGCCGGGGATGCGTCCTCCACCTTCAGGAGGTGTGGCCACCCCCACCCCTACAACCTGAGGCGGACACCGCTTCGGGACCTGGGGCCGATCCCGGCGGGGCTCGGCGCTCATAGCGTGGAGACATGACAACGCCCGTCTGCACCAGCGCCTCCCGAGCGGCGACGCCCTACCACGCGTACTCGTCGTTCTCGTCGTACGTCCGCGCCAGGGGTCCCGTGCTGCTGCGCACCGCGCGCTCGCTGACCGCGAACCCGAGCGATGCGGAGGACCTGCTGCAGACGGCGCTCACCAAGACGTACGTCGCCTGGGACCGGATCGAGGACCACCGGGCGCTCGACGGCTATGTGCGCCGCGCGCTGCTCAACACCCGCACCTCGCAGTGGCGCAAGCGCAAGGTCGACGAGTTCTGCTGCGACGAGCTGCCCGAGCCGGAGGCCGTGCCCGGTCCGGACCCGGCCGACCAGCAGGTGCTGCACGACGCGATGTGGCGGGCGGTCATGAAGCTCCCCGACCGTCAGCGGGCGATGGTCGTCCTCAGGTATTACGAGGACCTGAGCGAGGCGCAGACCGCCGAGGTGCTCGGGGTCTCGGTCGGCACGGTCAAGAGTGCGGTGTCGCGCGCGCTTGGCAAGCTCCGCGAGGACCCGGAGCTGGAGCCCATACGCTGACGCCCGCCCGGTGTGGGCGGGACGCGTCCACGGTGACGCGGTGTGACGGGCTTGGCCACGGAACGGGCACCCGGCCAAGGTTTCTGCAGGTAACTTCACGGATCCGCGGCTGAAACTACTCCCGGGTAGTGACATACCGCGCGGTACGTGAGCAGAATTCGGCACACCCCTATCGCCGCAGAGCGCACCGTAGCGCTCACCGGGAGGACGCCGTGCTGAGCACCATGCAGGACGTACCGCTGCTGATCTCGCGGATCCTGACCCACGGGTCGACGATCCACGGCACGTCCCAGGTCACGACCTGGACCGGCGAGCCCGAGCCGCACCGCCGCAGCTTCGCCGAGATCGGTGCCCGGGCCGCTCAGCTCGCCCACGCCCTGCGCGAGCTCGGCGTCGAGGACGGCCAGGCGGTCGGCACGCTGATGTGGAACAACGCGGAGCACGTCGAGGCGTACCTGGCGATCCCGTCCATGGGCGCCGTGCTGCACACGCTCAACCTGCGGCTGCCCGCCGAGCAGTTGATCTGGATCGTCAACCACGCCGCCGACCGCGTGGTGATCGTCAACGGTTCGCTGCTGCCGCTGCTCGCCCCGCTGCTCCCGCATCTGCCGACGCTGGAGCATCTCGTCGTGTCCGGCCCCGGGGACCGTTCGCTGCTCGACGACATCGACGGCGCGGGCCCGCAGGTGCACGAGTACGAGGAGCTGCTCGCCGGCCGGCCGACGACGTACGACTGGCCGCAGCTGGACGAGCGCAGTGCCGCCGCCATGTGCTACACGTCCGGCACGACCGGCGACCCCAAGGGCGTGGTCTACTCCCACCGTTCGATCTACCTGCACTCCATGCAGGTCAACATGGCCGAGTCGATGGGGCTCACCGACGCCGACACGACGCTGGTCGTGGTGCCGCAGTTCCATGTGAATGCCTGGGGCCTGCCGCACGCCACCTTCATGGCCGGCGTGAGCATGCTCATGCCCGACCGCTTCCTGCAGCCCGCGCCGCTCGCCGACATGATCGAGCGCGAGAAGCCGACGCACGCGGCCGCCGTGCCCACCATCTGGCAGGGCCTGCTCGCCGAGGTCACCGCCCGTCCGCGCGACCTCACCTCGATGCGGCGGGTCACGATCGGCGGCGCGGCCTGTCCGCCGTCGCTGATGGAGGCGTACGACAAGATCGGCGTAAGGCTCTGCCACGCCTGGGGCATGACCGAGACCTCGCCGCTCGGCACGATGTCCAACCCGCCGGCCGGGCTGAGCGCCGAGGAGCAGTGGCCGTACCGCATCACGCAGGGCCGCTTCCCCGCCGGGGTCGAGGCGCGCCTCGCCGGGCCCGGCGGCGAATTCCTGCCCTGGGACGGGGAGTCGGCCGGCGAACTGGAAGTGCGCGGCCCCTGGATCGCGGGCGCGTACTTCGGCGGTGTGGGCGGCGAGGACTTCCGCCCGGACGACAAGTTCAGCCCGGACGGCTGGCTGCGGACCGGGGACGTCGGCGTGATCAGCCCGGACGGCTACCTGACCCTGACCGACCGCGCCAAGGACGTCATCAAGTCCGGCGGCGAATGGATCTCCAGCCAGGAGCTGGAGAACGCGCTGATGGCGCACCCCGAGGTCGCCGAGGCGGCGGTTGTCGCCGTCCCCGACGACAAATGGGGCGAACGTCCGCTCGCCACGGTCGTGTTGAAGCCGGGGGCCACCGCGGACTACGCAGTCCTGAAGGCCTTCCTCGCCGAAAAGATCGCCAAGTGGCAGCTCCCTGAGCGCTGGGCGCTGATCGAGGCGGTGCCGAAGACGAGTGTGGGCAAGTTCGACAAGAAGGTGATTCGGCGGCAGTACGCGGATGGGGAGCTGGATGTGACCCTGCTCCGCTAGGCGGCGCGCGACGATCGGGTGCGGGCCGCCTGTGGTTCTGCGCAGTTCCCCGCGCCCGTGGCAGGGTGAGCGCGGTCTCTCCTGGGCTGCGCCCCGAGCCCTCCCCTGCGCCTGGCAGCCGACGGGCTGTGCATGGGTGCTCGCCCAGTTCCCTGCGCGCCCCTGAAGGGCACCTGGCGTACGTCGGCATGCTGAGCGTGAACCACTGGCTGAGCGGTTGACGGGGGCAGGCGAAACCCCCTGGGGGCGCGGAGAACTGCGGGCGCGGGAACTGCGCGACCGGTCCTCGACGGCCCGCAGGCGGCTGTCCGGTCTCGGAGCCGGCCCCAAGCCGCGACGGCTAGTTCGTGCCGATCTTTGCCAGTAGGTCCACGATGCGGCCCTGGACCTCGCTGCTCGTGGAGCGTTCTGCCAGGAACAGGACCGTCTCGCCGGAGGAGAGCTTCGGGAGTTCCGCCTGGTTGATGCCGGCCGAGGTGTAGACGACCAGCGGGGTGTGGTTCAACTGGCCGTTGGCGCGCAGCCAGTCGACGATTCCGGCACGTCGGCGGCGTACCTGCATGAGGTCCATCACGACGAGGTTCGGCCGCATCTGGGCGGCCAGGGTGACGGCCTCGGAGTCGGTGCCGGCCCGGGCGACCTGCATGCCGCGCCGCTCAAGGGTCGCGGTGAGCGCGAGCGCGATCTCCTCGTGCTCCTCGATCAGCAGGACGCGCGACGGGTGCTGCTCGCTGTCGCGCGGCGCGAGGGCCTTGAGCAGTACGGCGGGATCGGCGCCGTACGCGGCCTCCCGCGTCGCCTGCCCCAGCCCCGCCGTGACCAGGACGGGAACCTCGGCCGCGACAGCCGCCTGCCGCAGGGACTGGAGCGCGGTACGGGTGATCGGGCCGGTCAGCGGGTCGACGAACAGCGCGGCGGGGAACGCGGCGATCTGCGCGTCGACCTCCTCGCGGGAGTGCACGACCACGGGCCGGTAGCCGCGCTCGCTCAGCGCCTGCTGGGTGGAGACGTCGGGCGCGGGCCACACGAGCAGCCGGCGCGGGTTGTCGAGCGGCTCGGGGGGCAGCTCGTCGTCGATGGGCTGCGGCTGCGGCCGGTTGGCCACCTCGACGGCGCCGCCGGGCCCGTCCAGCGGCTCGGGACCCTCGGCACCCTCGTCGGGCGCCCCGATGGCGTACGCGCGGCCCCGGCCCTCCGAGGGAGGCGAGGGGAGTACGGGGTGCGGCCGGGCAGCCGGTTCGGCGGGGCGCTCTACGCCCTCGGGGGGCGTGCCGAGCTTGCGACGGCGCCCGGAGCCGAGCGAGCCGCCGGAGGTCTGGGCCGATGCCTGGGCCTGCGCCTGGGTGAACGGCGCGTTCTGCCCGAGCGCCCGCACACTGAACGCCCGTCCCTGTGTGTCCCCGCCGACGACCGGGATGCCTCCGGGCGGAGTCTCGGCGGGCAGCGGCTGCCGAGCGGGCTGGGCGGGGGAGGGCTGGGGTACGGGCTGGGGCTGGTTGCCCTGAGCCTGGCCGAGTTGAGCCTGGTCCTGGTTCTGCGGCGGTACGGGACCGGCCGCACCCGGCGCCGGAACCGCGCGGGCCGCCCACTCGGGCTGCTCGGCGGGGTGCGGCTGAGGCGGGGTGTGATCGGCCACGGGGCCGCCGGGGGCGGGGTTGTTCCGGGCAGGGACGTTCGGGCCCGGCCCGGCAGGGGTGGGGTTGGCTTCCGCAGGTCCGGCGGGGGCAGTGGGGCTGGCCCCCATGTGCCCGGCACCGGTGGGCTCAGTACCCATAGGGCCGCCACCCGTAGGACCGGCACCCATAGGGCCGGCACCCATGGAGTCGGCACCATCCACATGGCCGACCCCCACAGGCCGAGCCCCCGTGGGCTCAACACCCATGGCCCCAGCGCCTACAGGCCCGGCACCCATGGCCCGGCCACCCATGGCTTCCGCGCCCACAGCCCCAGCACCCACATGCTCAGCAGCACCCATGTGCCCTGCACCCACGTGCCCGGCACCTACCTGTCCCGCACCAACCTGCCCAGCCTCCTCCGCAGAACGTGCGGAACCGGCCGAACCGGCCGAACCGGCCGAACGTACGGAGCCATGACGCCCCGGCGCGGCAGCGCCGGCCGCACCACCCGGGGTCGGAGCCGGAGTCGGGGTCGGCGGCACGGGAGCCGGATGCGGGGCCCGGTCGGCATCGGCGGGCGGCAGCGCGAACGCGGTCCGCACCGAGCCCTCCTGCCCGCTCGCAGAACCATTCGCAGAACCACTCGCAGAGCCGCTCGCGGCGTTGCCCCCGGCCGGCGCGGCACCCAGCGCACGGCGGGCCCGGCGCCCGGTCGGCTCGGCAGCGTTCTCGGGGGAGCCGGAGGAGGCAGCCGGTGTCTCGGCGGAGGAAGGCGCGGGCAGCGCGCGCCGAGCCCGGCGGCCGGTGGCCTCGGTCGGCACTCCCTGCGGCGGCACGGTCTCGCCCAGTGCGGCCCGGCCCATGCCGGACGACTCGCGGGCGCTCTCCGCGCCGGTGACGACGGAACCCTCGGCGGCCTGCCCCAAGGCCTGACCAGTGGCGCGCCCGACGGCCTGCTCGGCAGGGCTGGGCCGCCCGCGCCGCCGCCCGGACCCGGACGGGGCCCCGGAAGCGTCCCCGGAACCCGAGGCTCCCTCACGTCCGCCCGCGCCCTCGATGTTCTGCCGACCCGGAATCCGGGCCAGTTCCCCGCCGGGGCCGTCGCCCTCCCCGGCACCACCGGAACCGGGAGCGGAAGGCAACCCGGAACCGGACCCCGAACCAGAACCGACAGGAGAACCGACACCACCGGAACCGACACCACCGGAACCGGAGCCGTCACCAGCCCCGGAACCAGCCCCCGGCCCAGTCCCGGACCCGTTCCCAGGTGCGTCCCCGGCCCCGCCCTCGGTCCGGGCACGCCGACGACCGGTCGGGGACTTCTCCTCGCTGACCGGGCTCTCCAGGAACGCGTCCGTGGACGCCCGCCGGGCCCGCCGACGTCCGCCGCCGTCCTGCTGGGCGGGCAGCAGCGCCTCGTCGGGCTGCGGTGCCGCGGGGGGCGCCTCGACGGTCCCCGCTCCCGCGCCGAGCGGCACTTCGAGCACATACGCCGAACCGCTCATGCCCGGCACGTCCACGGTCTGCAGGACGCCGCCGTGCGCCTTCACGATGCCGCGCACGATGGGCCCGTGCACCGGGTCGCCGCCCGCGTAGGGTCCGCGCACCTCGATGCGTACGACCTCGCCGCGCACCGCGGCCGCGACGACCACGGTCGAGTCCATGTAGCCGCCGGCGGCGACCGGGGCCTTGCCGGTCGCGTCCACCCCGGCGACGTCCGCGATCAGGTGGGCGAGGGCGGTCGCCAGGCGGGGCGCGTCGACCTCGGCCTCGATGGGCGGGGTGTGCACGGCGAACTGGGCGCGCCCCGGCCCGATCAGCTCGACGGCGCCGTCGACACCGGTGCCGACCACCGAAGCGACAAGCACCTTCGCCTTCTTGAGCTCCTCGCTGCCCGCGTCGAGCCGCTGGTAGCCGAGGACGTTGTCGACGAGCGTGGTGATGCGGGAGTAGCCCGCGGCGAGGTGGTGCAGGACCTGGTTGGCCTCGGGCCACAGCTGGCCGGCGTCGTCGGCGGCGAGGGCGGAGAGTTCGGCGCGCAGTTCGTCGAGCGGCCCGCGCAGGGAGCCCGCGAGCACCGAGAGCAGCTGCTGGTGCCGGGCGGCGAGCGCGTCGTAGCGCGCGGTCTCCCGCTCCAGGACCTCGGCGTGCTTGGCGGCCTGCTCCTCGAACGGGCGCCGGTCGGTGAAGGTCATGACGGCGCCGACGAGCAGGTCGCCGTCGCGCACCGGCGCGGTGGTGAGATCGACCGGCACCTGGACGCCGCTCTTGGTCCAGATGACCTGCCCGCGCACCCGGTGCTTGCGCCCGGACTTGAGGGTGTCGGCGAGCGGGCTCCCCTCGTACGGGAACGGCTCGCCGTCCTCGCGCGAGTGCAGCACCAGCGGGTGGAGCTCCTGGCCGCCGAGGTCGCTGGCCCGGTAGCCGAGGATCTGCGCGGCCGCGGGGTTGACCAGGACGACCCGCCCGTCGGTGTCGGTGCCGACCACGCCCTCGGCCGCGGCGCGCAGGATCATCTCGGTCTGCCGCTGCGAACGGGCGAGCTCCGCCTCGGTGTCGACAGTGCCGGAGAGGTCGCGTACGACGAGCATGAGGAGCTCGTCGCCCGAGTACGAGCCGGGCCCGCCGCCGCTTCCGTAGGAGGCGTACGCGTCCCGACCGTCCTCCAGGTTGGCGCTGGTCACCTCGACCGGGAACTCGGTGCCGTCGGTGCGGCGCGCGATCATCCGGGTGGGCTTGGTGCGGCCCTGGTCGTCCTCGCTCTCGGGCCGGCGCATGGAGCCGGGGATGAGCTTGGAGTCGAAGGTGGGCAGCAGGTCGAGAACTCCCCGCCCCACGAGCCCCGTACCGGGCGCTTCCAGCATTTCCAGCGCGACGGTGTTGGCGTTGACGACCGTGCCGTTGCAGTTGACGAGCAGGAGCCCGTCCGGAAGGGCGTCAAGTATGGCTGCGAGGCGAGCAGCGCCTCGGGATGGCCTGCTGCTCACGACGACGCTTCCTCCCTGAACCACTGCACCTTGCGGCCTGTCACTGGGAGGGAGTCTAAAGGCTGGGGATGCGCGAGCGACGGCGGATGAGGGGGAGCTCTCACCAAGGTTGTGTGACCGAGGGGTACGCGCGGTGGGCGTACGGGGTCCCCTACCTGGCGCTCGGCAGCACCGGCACCAGGTCGTCCCATCGCGAAACCTCGCACCCATTGGCACGGCTGTACGTAGCGTCGACGGGCCGCCCGGCCCAGCTGCCGGTGATGTGGGCGGTGGCGGGGCCGCCGTAGATCATCGTGCAGATCCGGTCCTTGGGCACGGGGGCGAAGGGGTCCTTGCCCCAGGTCGTCACGGAGTCGAGTTTGTCGCAGGCCTGCTGGCTGCGCGGATGACTGCCGCCCGCCGGGTGGCACTCCAGCGTGTACTTCCCCTCGACACCCGGGTTGTGCTCGACGGTGACGGTGAGGCGGTCCTCGGTGTGGCCCTCGCCGAGCAGGGACAGCGGGACGGGCAGGGGGCCCGCGGAGGCGGCGGGCGCGGCGGCGAGCGCGGTGAGGGAAGCGGCGGCGGTGACGGCGAGGCGGCGCATCATGGGTCTCGTATCTCCAGTCGTACGGGCGGACTTTCTGCGGACGGTGCGGGCCCCCGGGGTCTCCTGAGGCGCCCTGAAGGCTCCAGCGGTCTAACGCGCGTCAACGCCCGGCGTTGCGCCGCAGAACGGCTTTGCTCTGGTGGCCACCTGCCTAGTACCGTGGGGTGCGATTGGTGACGGCCCGCAAGGCTGTGTCATCATCTGCACGCACCACTCGCGCACGCGACGGTGTGCTGGAGGCGTCGCCTAGTCCGGTCTATGGCGCCGCACTGCTAATGCGGTTTGGGTCTTAAAGCCCATCGAGGGTTCAAATCCCTCCGCCTCCGCCAGCAAGACCCGAAGCCCCGGCCCCACGGCCGGGGCTTCGGCTGTTCCCCGGGCCGTTCCCTGCGCCTTCGCCGAGCCCGCGCCGAGTCTTCGCCGGCCTTCGCCGGGCCGTTTCTGCGCCGCCCGTGACGCGTTCCGGGGCCGTCCTCACCCCGCGCCCGACCCCGCCCGACGGCCCCGTGGTTGCTCACGTAGAGACATTTCCGCAGGTCAGAGGCGGTGTGGCTAATGGATTTCGCGTCACGGCGCAGGTCATGTAATGTTGTTCTCGCAACGCCGACGGGGCAGAAAAAACCCCGGAAGCACAAGCACTCGTAGCTTAACGGATAGAGCATCTGACTACGGATCAGAAGGTTGCAGGTTCGAATCCTGCCGAGTGCACATAGGTGAGAGGCCCCGGACGAAAGTCCGGGGCCTCTTGCGTTGGGTGTACGGCGCCGAAGCGGATCGGCGCCCGCGGCCTTCCGCGGCCAACGGAATCAGGTCCGCCCGCCCGGCATGGCTACGTCAGGCCGGCCGGCCGTGGCCGATCATGGCCCGGACAGGGCAGGGGCCCGGCGCCGGGGCTTGTGTCCCGGGCGCCGAGCCCCATTTCGGTGAATTGCGTGACGCGATTCCCTGGTGCCCAGTAACGGCGGTGTCAGCAGCTGGAGCCGACGCCGTCGAACTGTGCGCCGGGATTGCCCTCGCCGTTGAGCGCGTTGCCCAACAGGCCGTTGAGAATCCCGACCTGGCCAAGGATGTCGATGTTCAGGTCATGGGTCTTGCACCAGTGGCCATGCCCACCGCGCCCACGCCCGCCATCCGCGTCCTGAGCGGTGGCCGTGCCGGTGGCTATGAGGCTCAGGGTCCCCAGCATGGCGGCCGCGACAGCGGCCTTGTGAAGCTTGCGCATTTTTCCTCCTGGGGTCAGTGGAGCGCACCATCAAAAAGATCCACTTTGCGCTCATTTGGGAGGCTAATCCGATATCTCCCGCACCGCTCACCGAGGCTGCCATATGGGTTCCCGAGGCCCAATTGGGCCCCTCGTCCGGCGGACTGAGAAGGCATCAGCCCGCCGGGCGAGGACCGCATCCCCGTGAGCGGCCGGCCCCGTTGTCAGTGCCGGGAGGTAGCTTCGAAGCGTGGCTGGGTTGTGGCGGTGTGTCGGGGTCCGGTGGGGCGGAGGGGAGCCTCGGCTGCTTTGGGAGGAGGGGCGGAGCAGCCCGCTCGGGTACGGGCGGGACCTGGCGTTTCGGGTGGTGGGGGAGCGGAGCTGTGTGGGGGCTCGGGGGAATCGGTGTCCGGTGGCGGCGGGCGTGCCGGGGCGGAGTACGCAGGCGCGGTGCGGCGAGTGCGCGCGGCTCGACCGGGCGCACTCCGTCGCCGCCGATACGTACCTCGACGATCCCCGGACCTATCGCGTCTACCTCGCCTGGTTCGGGAGCGGCATGGTCAAGGTCGGGATCACCGCGGAGGAGCGCGGTTCGGCCCGGCTGCTCGAACAGGGGGCGGTGGCCTTCGGCTGGCTCGGGCGGGGGCCCCTGATGGCGGCCCGGCGCTGCGAGGAGCTGCTCAGGGCCGCGCTCGGGGTGCCGGACCGGATCCCGTATGCCGAGAAGCGGGCCGTACGGGCCCGGCTTCCCGGGGTGGGCGAGCGGGCCGTCGAGGTCGCCCAGTTGCACGCGCGGGCCCTCGCGCTCGCCGGCTGGCCCGAGTCGCTGGAGCGGATCGAGTGCCAAGTGATCGACCATGCGCGGGAGTTCGGGCTCGCCGGGCTCGCGCCGGCCTCCGGGGTGATCACCGAGCTGGTGGACGGCGGGGTCGTGGGCGGGCGGCTCGTCGCTGCCGCCGGGCCCGATCTCCATCTGGAGGCGGGGGGCGCCGTTCTCGTGCTGGATACGCGGCTCATGAGCGGGTGGAATCTTGCCGCAGTCGGTGCGGGCGAGGGCGGTGGCGTCGGCGTGCCGGTGCGGGAGGTGCCCAAGGAGGAGGGGGTGCAGGATCAGTTGTTCTGAGGGGACTGGGGGATGGAGGGCTGGTGTCCGGGGTTCGGGGTGTGGGGGCGCGAAGGGGGCGACGCGTGCCGTGGGCGATGGTCAAGAGCTGGATCCCCTTTGGATCCCTTCCGGTAAGGGATCTGGACACGGTCCGTGGGCGCGGCCGAGGGTGGGGGCATGAGTGATCAAGGGCAAGTGCGCGGGTTGGTTTCCGGGATTGAACCTCCTTACTACGCCGTGGTGTTCACCTCCATCCGGAGGGAGGGCGCCGACGGATCCGACGGCGGGTACGGGGAGACCGCCGTCCTGATGCGGGAGCTCGTCGCCGAGATACCCGGGTATCTCGGGTACGAGACCGCGCGGAATCCCGGAGGGATCGGGATCACCGTCGGGTACTTCCGGGACGAGGAGGCCGTCGCCGCCTGGCGGGGGCGCCTGGAGCACCAGCAGGCGCAGCGCCGCGGGCGGGCCGAGTGGTACGAGGGCTACAGCGTCCATGTCGCCAAGGTCGAGCGGAGTTATGGATTTGAGCGGAAGCAGTAGCGGGGCTGCCGTGCGGGCCTTCTGGGGGCGGCTCGGGCTGCCGGGGCTTGTCGACGTACACACCCATTTCATGCCCGAGCGCGTGCTCAACAAGGTGTGGGAGTACTTCGACTCCGCCGGGGAGCTGGTCGGCGGGGTCGAGTGGCCCATCACCTACCGGGAGGAGGAGGCCGAGCGGGTGCGGCTGCTCCGGGAGGAGTTCGGGGTGCTCGCCTTCACCTCGATGATCTATCCCCACAAGGCTCACATGGCGGAGTGGCTCAACGGGTGGAGTGCCGGGTTCGCCGGCCGGACTCCCGGCTGTCTTCATACCTCCACCTTTTTTGCCGAGCCCGGGGCCGCCGCCTACGTACGGGACGCCCTCGACTCCGGCGCTCGCGTCTTCAAGTCCCATGTGCAGGTGGGGAGTTACGATCCCGGGGATCCGTTGCTCGATCCCGTCTGGGGGCTGCTCGCCGAGGCCGGTGTGCCGGTCGTCATTCATTGCGGGTCCGGGCCCGCGGCCGGGAAGTACACCGGTCCCGGCCCGGTCGGGCGGGTCCTCGCGCGGCATCCCCGGCTGCGGCTGATCTTCGCGCACATGGGGATGCCGGAGTACGCCGACTTCCTCGACCTCGCCGGCACGTACGGCTCGGTCATGCTCGACACGACCATGGCCTTCACCGACTTCAGCGAGCGCACCGCGCCCTTCCCCGTGAGCGAGCGGGGGCGGCTGCTGGATCTGGGGGAGCGGATCCTCTTCGGGTCCGACTTCCCCAACATTCCGTACCCGTATCTCCATCAGCTGGAGGCGCTTGAGCGGCTCGGGCTGGGGGACGAGTGGCTTCGGGCCGTCTGTTACGGGAATGGCGCGCGCCTCTTCGGGCTGCCGGGCCGCACCCTGCCGGGCCCGGGCCCGCTGCCCGGCTGAGCCGGCCGCAAGGAGCCGGCCGCAAGGCCCCACCCACTTTCTCAGGCAAATCACAGGATCGGGCAAGGATGTTCTCACCGCCCGCTCACAGGGTGGGGCCATGACCGTTACCTCCTCGCCCCAGGGGCGGACCGAAATGCTGCGGCCGGACGGCAGCCCCGTCCGGGTGCTCGTCGTGGACGACGAGGCGCCGCTCAGCGAGCTGCTCTCCATGGCCCTGCGCTACGAGGGCTGGGAAGTGCGCAGCGCCGGCGACGGGGCCGGGGCGGTGCGCGACGCCCGGGAATTCCGGCCCGACGCCGTGGTCCTCGACATCATGCTGCCCGACATGGACGGCCTCGCCGTCCTCGGGCGGCTGCGCCGCGAGCTCCCCGACGTGCCGGTGCTCTTCCTCACCGCCAAGGACTCCGTGGAGGACCGGATCGCCGGGCTCACGGCGGGCGGCGACGACTACGTGACCAAGCCGTTCAGCCTGGAGGAGGTCGTGGCCCGGCTCCGCGGACTCATCCGCCGCTCGGGCACGGCAGCCCTGCGCAGCGAGTCCGTGCTGGCCGTCGGCGACCTCACGCTCGACGAGGACAGCCACGACGTGACCCGGGGCGGGGTCAACATCCACCTCACCGCGACCGAGTTCGAGCTGCTCCGCTTCCTCATGCGCAACCCGCGCCGGGTGCTCAGCAAGGCGCAGATCCTCGACCGGGTCTGGTCGTACGACTTCGGCGGCCAGGCCAATGTCGTCGAGCTGTACATCTCGTACCTGCGGCGGAAGATCGACGCCGGGCGCTCCCCGATGATCCACACGCGGCGCGGCGCGGGGTATCTGATCAAGCCCGGCGAGTAGCGGCGCGTGGGCAGGATCCGGGGCAGGTTCGGGCGGCCGTGGTCGCTCCGGACCCGGCTCGTCGTGTCGGCGGTGGCGCTGCTCGCGGTGGTCGGCGCCGTCATCGGCACGGTGACCGTGCTCGCCATGGGCGCCAACCTCCAGCGCCAGCTCGACGACCAGCTGCGGGCCGGGCTGCCCATGCGGGGGCTCGGGCACGGCGGCCTGGGGCAGGTCCAGCCCGAGGGTGACCGGCTCGACTTCATCGTGTCCAGGCCGGGGCAGCCGCTGCACACGGTCGGTGCGGGCGTGCTGCCCGGCGGGACGCTGCTCTCGGGCCTGCAGAGCACCCAGCCGGAACACGAGGGCGAGAGCCGCACCCGGCCGCTGTCCGACGCGCAGATCCGGGCCCTGGCCGCCGTCCCCAAGGACGGCCACGTGCACTCCGTCACGATCCCCGGCCTCGGTGACTACCGCGCCCTGTGGGATCCGGACCGCGCCTTCGTGCTCGGCTTCCCCACCGACCGGCTCGACGCCACCGTCAACACCCTTGTCCTGGTGGTCATTTGCGTGACCGCCGCCGGGCTCGTCGCCGCCGGGATCGCGGGCGCGGCCATCGTCGGGGTGGCCCTGCGGCCGCTGCGGCGGGTCGCCGCCACCGCGACCCGGGTGTCCGAACTCCCCCTGCACAGCGGGGAGGTGGCGCTGCACGAACGCGTGCCGGGGGCCGAGGCGGATGCCCGCACCGAGGTCGGGCAGGTGGGCGCCGCGCTCAACCGGATGCTCGACCACGTCCACGAGGCGCTCAGCGCGCGGCAGGAGAGCGAGACGCGGGTACGGCAGTTCGTCGCGGACGCCAGCCACGAGCTGCGGACCCCGCTCGCCTCCATCCGCGGCTACGCCGAGCTCACCCGGCGCGGCCGCGAGGACGTAGGGCCCGACACCAGGCACTCGCTCGGCCGCATCGAGTCGGAGGCGGCCCGGATGACCGGGCTCGTCGAGGACCTGCTGCTGCTCGCCCGCCTCGATGCCGGACGCCCGCTCTCGTACGAGAGCGCGGATCTCTCCGCCCTTGTCGTCGACGTGGTCGGGGACGCGCATGCCGCGGGTCAGAGCCACCAGTGGCTGCTCGAACTGCCCGACGAGCCCGTCGCCGTACGCGGGGACCGGGAGCGGTTGCAGCAGGTCCTGGTCAATCTGCTCGCCAACGCCCGTACGCACACCCCGCCCGGCACCACCGTCACCGCCCGGGTCGAGGTGCGCGGGCCCCGGGTCGTCGTCGAGATCGAGGACACCGGGCCCGGCATCCCGCCCGAGCTGCTCCCGCACGTCTTCGAGCGGTTCGCCCGCGGCGACGCGTCCCGCTCCCGCAACGCCGGATCCACCGGCCTCGGGCTCGCCATCGTGCAGGCCGTCGTCGCCGCGCACGGGGGGCGCGTCACGGTGCGAAGCGGTTCCGGGCGGACGGTGTTCGGGGTCGAGCTGCCGGGCGTGCCCGATGCCGGAAGCCCGCCGGTCCACCCCGCGAAGGCCGAATCCCGCCTCTCACAGCCTGGCGACAGCCCGACCACACAGGTGTGACAGCGGCCCTCGCGAGGGTCGCGGTATGCGAACCGAACCCTCTGCCACGAGCGCCGCCGGTACGGCCCGTGCCGTGTGCTCTCCGGGCGCCACGCCCGCGCCGCACGCGGTGAACCCGGCGGACCCGGTGGCCCTTCCGGCCCGCCGGCATCTGCCCGTGCAGCCGGCCGGCACCCCCGTACTCGACGTGACGATCCCCGTCTACAACGAGGAGCAGGACCTGGAGCGGTGTGTGCGGCGGCTGCACGAACACCTCGCGCGGACCTTCCCGTACGGCTTCCGGATCACGGTCGCCGACAATGCGAGCACCGACTCGACTCCCTTGATTTCGGCGGGACTTGAGCGCGAGATTCCCGAGGTGCGGGCCTTCCGCCTGGAGGAGAAGGGGCGCGGGCGGGCGCTGCGCGCGGTGTGGTCGGCCTCGGACGCGCCCGTGCTCGCGTACATGGACGTGGACCTGTCCACCGATCTCAACGCGCTGCTTCCGCTGGTCGCGCCGCTGATCTCCGGGCATTCGGACCTCGCCATCGGCTCGCGGCTCGCCCGTTCCTCGCGGGTGGTGCGCGGCGCCAAGCGGGAGTTCATCTCGCGTACGTACAACCTGATCCTGCGCGGCTCGCTCGCGGCGCGGTTCTCCGACGCGCAGTGCGGGTTCAAGGCGATCCGGCGCGATGTGGCGCAGCGGCTGTTGCCGATGGTCGAGGACACCGGGTGGTTCTTCGACACCGAGATGCTGGTGCTCGCCGAGCGGGCCGGGCTCAGGATCCACGAGGTGCCGGTGGACTGGGTCGACGACCCGGCCAGCACCGTGCACATCGTCAGTACCGCGCGGGACGACCTCAAGGGGGTGTGGCGCGTGGGGCGGGCGCTCGCCGTCGGGGCGCTGCCGCTCGACCGGCTCGCGCGGCCGTTCGGCGACGATCCGAGGGACCGGCAGCTCAGCGGGGTGCCGGGCGGACTCGCCCGTCAGCTTGTCGGGTTCTGCGTGGTCGGCGCGCTGTCCACGCTCTTCTACCTCCTCCTGTACTCGCTCTCGCGCACCGCGATGGGCCCCCAACTCGCCAATGCCTCGGCCCTGTTGGTGTCGGCGGTCGCGAACACCTCGGCCAACCGGAGGCTCACCTTCGGGGTGCGCGGCCGGGACCGGGCGGTGCGCCACCAGGCGCAGGGCCTGGCGGTGTTCGCCATCGGCCTCGCGCTCACCAGCGGTTCGCTCGCGGCGCTCGACGCGGCCAGCCCGGACGCCGCGCACTCCACGGAGGTGGCCGTCCTGCTGGCCGCGAACCTCGCGGCGACCATCCTCCGCTTCCTGCTGTTCCGCGCCTGGGTCTTCCCGGACCGCGCTACTTCTCCCGATGACCCGAAGGGCGACGCACGATGACCACGACCTCCTGCCAGGCCGATCCGCGCGAGGGGGTCGCGGCGGCCGGGCACCGGTCCGCCCGGAGCCGGCTGTGGCGCGGCCGCCCCGACGACCCCGCCTGGGTGCGGCCCGCGCTCCTCGCGCTGCTCGCCGCCGCCTTCGCCGCGTACCTGTGCAACCTCAGCGCCTCCGGGTACGCGAATTCCTTCTACTCGGCGGCCGTCCAGGCCGGCAGCCAGAGCTGGAAGGCCTTCTTCTTCGGCTCGCTGGACGCGGCGAACGCGATCACCGTCGACAAGCCCCCGGCCTCGCTGTGGCCGATGGCCCTGTCCGTACGCCTCTTCGGCCTCGGCTCCTGGCAGATCCTGCTGCCCGAGGTGCTGATGGGCGTGGGCACGGTCGCCGTCCTGTACGCGGCGGTGCGGCGCAGGTTCAGCCCGGCGGCGGGTCTCATCTCGGGCGCGGTACTGTCCCTGACCCCGGTCGCGGCGCTGATGTTCCGCTTCAACAACCCGGACGCGCTGCTCGCGCTCCTGATGACGGTCACGGTGTACTGCGTGCTGCGCGCCCTGGAGGACGCCCGTACGAAGTGGCTGGTGTGGGCCGGGGTCGCGATCGGCTTCGCGTTCCTGACCAAGACCCTGCAGGCCTTCCTGATCCTGCCGCCGCTCGCCGTCCTGTACGCGGTGTGCGCGCCCACCTCCGTGCGCCGCCGCCTCGGCCAACTCGCCCTGTCCACCGGTGTGCTGGTGGTGTCGGGCGGCTGGTGGGTGGCAGCCGTGGAGCTGTGGCCCAAGTCGTCGCGCCCGTACATCGGCGGCTCGCAGCACAACTCCTTCCTCGAACTCACCTTCGGCTACAACGGGCTCGGCCGTCTCAGCGGTGACGAGACCGGCAGCGTGGGCGGCGGGGGCGCGCGGGCGGGCGGCATGGAGTTCCCGGGCGGCATGCGTCAGGGGGGAGGGGGTGGCTGGGGTCAGACCGGTATCGGCCGGATGTTCAACTCCGAGGTCGGCGGCCAGGTCTCGTGGCTGCTTCCCGCGGCCCTGCTCCTGCTGATCGCGGGCCTCGTCGTCACCTGGAAGGCCAGGCGCACCGACACCGCGCGCGCCGCGTTCCTCGCCTGGGGCGGGGCGCTGCTCATGACCGCCGTGATCTTCAGCTTCATGGCGGGGATCTTCCACCAGTACTACACGGTGGCCCTGGCCCCCTACATCGCGGCGCTCGTCGGCATGGGCGTCACGGTCCTGTGGGAAGAGCGCTCCCGCGTCTGGGCGGCGCTCGCGCTCGGGGTGACGGTGGCGGTCACGGCCGTCTGGGCGTACGTACTGCTCGGGCGCACCCCGGACTATCTGCCGTGGCTGCGCTGGGCGGTACTGATCGGCGGCCTCGCGGCGGCGCTGGGCCTCGCGCTCGCGGGCCGGCTGAACCGGCGAGTGGCGCTGGGGGTGGCCGGGCTCGGTCTCGTGGCCGCGCTGGCCGGCCCGGCGGCGTACTCGGTGAGCACGCTTGGTGCCGGGCACACCGGCTCGATCGTGACGGCGGGTCCCGCGGGGGCGAGCATGGGCGGGCCCGGGGGTGGCGGCGGGCGGATGCGGTTCGGCGGGGGTGCGGGGCCCGGTGCGGGTGCCGGTGCGGGGCAGGCTGGTTGGCAGAACGGCGCTCGGCCGGGCCAGGGCATGCCGGGCGGCGCGATGGGCCGGCCCGGCGGTGCGCCGGAGCAGCGTGGCGGCGTGGGCGCCGGCATGGGTGCCGGCATGGGCGGTCTGCTCGACGGCGCGAAGGTGAGCGCGGAGGCGGAGGCGCTCGTGGCGAAGAACGCGGACCGGTACACCTGGGCCGCGGCCGCGATCGGCTCGCAGAACGCCGCGAGCTACCAACTCGCCACGGGGAAGCCGGTGATGGCGATCGGGGGCTTCAACGGCAGCGACCCGTCGCCGACGCTGGAGCAGTTCAAGAAGTACGTGACCGAAGGGAAGGTCCACTACTTCATCGCCAGTGGCGGGGGAATGATGGGCGGCGGGGGCAGTGCGATCAGCAGCTGGGTCGAGTCGACCTTCAAGAAGGTGGCGGTGGGGACGGCGGCGTTCTACGACCTGACGGTGAGGGTGAGCTAGGCGCTCGGCGGGGCGGGGTGCTTTATCCGCGGGCCGGTGGGGGCTGGTCGCGCAGTTCCCCGCGCCCCTAGCCCCGCCTTCGGCCGCGGGTCGTGCGTGGTTGCTCGCGCAGTTCCCCGCGCCCCTGGCAGGGTCCTGTGCGGCCCCCGGGCTGTGACCCGGGCCCCGGCGACCTTCGGTCTGCGGACCGTGCGTGGCTGGTCGCGCAGTTCCCCGCGCCCCTGGCGGGGTTGATCCGACCAGCTCCGGCACCTCTAGCCTGTCCGGCGATTGAGGACGAGCGCCCTTCAGGCGCGAACGGGGTCTGGGGCGGAGCCCCAGGAAACTCAACCGGCTTCACCTTTACTCCAACCCCCGGCGGGTTGCGGGGAGGGATGGGGTGGGGCGGCCTCTGGGGTCTGGGGTGGAGCCCCAGCGCACCCTGGGGGGCTCCCGGTGGGCCGGGGTCGCATGCGCTGCGGGCGCGAGCGCAGGCTTCAGCGAGCCTGTTGCGGGAGGCAGTTGACGCGTTCGAGGGTTTGGAACGGCACGCCTTGGCGCGGCGGTCCCCTCACTCGGACGCCCACCCCGATCCGCGTCGCCCATAAATCGCTTTACAGCGTATAAGAGTCTCCCTTACGGTGTACATCGCTCACCCACTTACACCGTATAAGGAGTCAGGGAGCCGCAATGACGGCAACGACAGCCGAGAATCCGACCACCCCCACCGGGCACCCGCAGCGCTGGCTGATCCTCGGCGTCATCTGCGTGGCCCAGCTGACGGTGCTGCTGGACAACACCGTCCTCAACGTCGCCATCCCCTCGCTCACCACCTCACTCGGCGCGTCCACCGCCGACATCCAGTGGATGATCAACGCGTACTCGCTGGTCCAGTCGGGCCTGCTGCTCACCGCGGGCAGCGCGTCCGACCGCTACGGGCGCAAGAAGATGCTCGCGGCGGGCCTCGCCCTCTTCGGCATCGGCTCGCTGGCCGCCGGCCTCGCGCAGAACTCCGGACAGCTCATCGCCGCCCGCGCGGGCATGGGCGTCGGCGGGGCGCTGCTCATGACCACCACCCTCGCCGTCGTCGTCCAGATCTTCGACAACGAGTCCCGGGTCAAGGCCATCGGCATCTGGGCCACCGTCAACTCGCTAGGTTTCGCCGCCGGGCCGCTGATCGGCGGGGTCATGCTCGACCACTTCTGGTGGGGCGCGATCTTCCTGGTCAACATCCCGGTCGCGGTGCTCGGCCTGACAGCCGTCGTCACGCTCGTACCGGAGTCGAAGAACCCGCAGGGTGACCGGCCCGACCTGCTCGGGGCGCTGCTCTCCACGATCGGCATGACCGGTGTCGTGTACGCGATCATCTCCGGGCCGGGCCACGGCTGGCTCTCCGGCCAGGTGCTGGCCTCGGCGGCCGTCGGCCTCGTGTTCCTCGCGGCCTTCGTACGCTGGGAGCTGTCCATCGAGCACCCCATGCTGGACATGCACTTCTTCCGGAACCAGAAGTTCATCGGCGCGGTCGCGGGCTCGATCCTGGTCGCGTTCGGCATGGGCGGCTCGCTGTTCCTGCTGACCCAGCACCTCCAGTTCGTGCTCGGATACGGCCCGTTGGAGGCGGGCGTGCGCACCGCGCCGCTCGCGCTCAGCGTCGTCGTGCTCAACATGTCGGGGGTCGGCGCGAAGCTGGTCACCAAGGTCGGCACCCCGCGTGCCATAGCCATCGGCATGACCGCGAACGCGGCGGGGCTCGCCTCGATCGCGCTGCTCGGCGGGCACAGCTACGGTGGCACGCTGCTCGGCCTGGTCGTGATGGGCGCGGGCATCGCGCTCTCCATGCCGGCCATGGCCAACGCGATCATGAGCGCGATCCCGCCGGAGAAGGCGGGCGTGGGCGCGGGCGTGAACGGCACCCTGGGCGAGTTCGGCAACGGGCTCGGGGTGGCGGTGCTCGGCGCGGTGCTCAACTCGCGGTTCGCGGCTCTGGTGCCGGTGGCCGCGGCCTCGCTGCCCGCCGCGCTCGCCGCCGCCCGCGACGACGCCGAACGGGGCCGGATCGCGGACGCGTTCGCCTCGGGCCTGGAGACCAGCCAGCTGGTCGGCGCCGTCGCGGTGCTCGCGGGCGGCCTGCTCGCGGCGGTTCTGCTGCACCGCGCGGAACGAACCGCTCCCGCTCCCGCCGCGGCGGCCCCCGCCGCATAGCATCGAGGGGGGTGAGATCCCCGAATTCCGGACATACCCCCCTGAGGGGCGTGGCCCTTACGGCCAGGACCCTCAGGGGTCGGCAGGACCAAGACCCGAGGAGGGCGGCGATGGTGTCGGCGGCGGACCGTACGAAGGATGCGGCGCGTACCAGCGTGTGGCTCGGGAGCAAGGCGGGGAACCGGGCACGGCGGGCGGACCCCGAGGCCGGTCACCCCGCCCTCGACCGGGACCGGATCACCGCCGAGGCCGTACGGCTGCTCGACGCCGAGGGCGCCGTGAAGTTCTCCATGCGGCGCCTGGCGGGCGAGCTCGGGGTCACCGCGATGTCCCTGTACTGGTACGTCGACACCAAGGACGACCTCCTGGAACTCGCCCTCGACTCGGTGTTCTCGGAGGTCGAGCTGCCCGACACGCAGGACGAGTCGGCCGACTGGCGCGACCAGCTCCGCGCGATCGCCGTCGGCTACCGCGCGGTCTTCGTCCGGCACTCCTGGGCGTCCGCGCTGATCGGCCGCTACCTCAACATCGGGCCGCACGCGATGGCCTTCTCGCGCGCGGCCCTGCGCATCCTGGCCCGCACGGGCCTTCCCCCGCACGGCCAGATGGGCGGGCTCGCGGCGGTCTTCCAGTTCGTGTACGGGTTCGGCACGATCGAGGGGACGTTCGTGCGGCGGTGTGCGGATGCGGGGATCACGCAGGACGAGTACTTCGCCCAGGCGATGGGGGCGCTGACGGAACGGCCGGAGTACCGGGCGCAGTTCGAGGAGGCGGAGGAGCTCATGGCTGCGCGGGGTGGGGTGACGGTGGAGGAGATGCGACAGCGCGACTTCGACTTCGCGCTGTCGCTCCTGGTGGCGGGTATCGAGGCGCTGAGCACGCAGGGTGCCTGACCGGGGCTTTCCCCCACCCCGCCCCCTTCCCGCTGTGACACTCTGCGGCTCCGCCGCGCGGCCTCCGGGGGTTGGAGTAAGGGTGAGGCCGAGTCTCCTGGGGCTTCCGCCCCAGACCCCGATGACCCCACCCCGCCCCTTCCCGCTGTGACACTCTGCGGCTCCGCCGCGCGGCCTCCGGGGGTTGGAGAGGGGTGAAGCCGCGTTTCCTGGGGCTCCGCCCCAGACCCCGTATCGCGCCTGAAGGGCGCTCGTCCTCAATCGCCGGACGGGCTGGGTATGCCTGTACCCGGTGCCGTTAGGGGCGCGGGGCGGCGACATGTGCGGCTCCGCCGCGTGGGCGCGAGCAACCACGCACGGTCCGCAGGTCGAAGGCCGTCGGGGTTCGGGGCACAGCCCGGGGAAGCCCGCACCGCATCCCGCCAAGGGGCGCGGGGAACTGCGCGCCCAGCCACGCACGGCCCGCGGTCGAAGGCGGGTTTAGGGGCGCGGGGAACTGCGCACTCGGCCCCCGTCGGCGCGCAGGCAAAGTGCCGCCCCCCGACCCGGCAGGGTCAGACGCCGGGCAGGGTCGCACCCTGCACGGTCTGGATGTCCAGTTCGACCCGCAGCGTCGTGCCGATCGCCGAGATCCCCGCCTGCACAACCTGGTTGTAGTTCATCGCGAAATCCTCGCGCCGAAGCTCCGCCGTCGCCCGGTACGCCGCCCGCACCCCGCCCCACGGGTCCGGTCCCGTACCGAGGTATGTGAGGTCGAGGTCGACCTCGCGGAGCACTCCGTGCAGGGACAGCGAACCCCGTACTGTCCAGCGGTCCGGCCCCGCCGGGACCAGGTCCGTGCTGCGGTAGGTGATCTCCGGGAAGCGCTCGACGTCCAGGAAGTCGGGGGATTTCAGGTGCCCGTCGCGCATCGCGTTCCCCGTGTCGATGGACGCCGCCCCGATGACCGCCTCGACCCGCGACTTCTCCAGGTCCTCCGCGATCTCGATCCGCCCGCCGAACTCCCCGAACCGCCCGTGCACACTGGAGATCCCCAGGTGCTGGGCGACCGCGCCGACGGACGAGTGCGCCGGGTCGATCGTCCAGGGGCCCGGCGGCGGAAGCTCCACACCGCCCTGCCGGGCCAGCACCACCGTGCCGACCGCGGCCCGGCCGCTCGCCGTGACCAGCGCGGTGGAGGCGGCGGGCGCGTACCCGACGGCCGTCACGATCACCGTGTACGGGCCCGGCGCGAGCGCCACGTCCGCCGCGACCGAGCCGTCCTCCGCCGCCGAGGCGCGCAGCACCTGCGTGCCGGTCATGTCGGTCATCGTCACCACGGCGTGCGAAACCGCCCAGCCGTCGCGCGTCCGTACCTGTGCCCGCAGTCCCATCCCGTTTTCTCTCCTCAAGTGCAAAAGGCCAAGTGCAAAAGGCCGGGCCCCGGGGGCGGGGCGGCCGGCCGTCCCCTGCCCGCCGCCCCTTCCCCGGGGCCCATTTCCACGCCGGGTGCGACGACCGCCTCCGCTCGAAGCGGCGCCGCACCCGGGGGTCTGAGGGGGCACCTGGGTGCCCCCGACTACTCGCCCGGGTGGGCGAGTTCGATGTCGTGGCCGTCCACGCCACGGCCGGTCACGGTGAGCGAGCCGGCCACCGGCGGGTAGCCGGTCGCGATCAGCGTGTACTCGCCGGAGTTCAGGTCGGCGAAGGCGTACGCGCCGTCGTCGCCCGTCGTCGTGCCCGCGACCACGTTGCCCGCCGCGTCGAGCAGCGTGACCCGCGCATCGGCCAGCGGACGCCGGTCGCCGCCGCCCCGGATCGTGCCCTGGACCAGCGCGCCGGCCTGGAGCGCGGCCTCGATACGGGTCACGCCGTACCCCGCGATCTCCACCGGCAGCGCCAGCGGGCGGAACCCGTCCGCGTTGACCGCCACCGTGACCTGGCCCGGAACCAGCTCACCGAAGGTGAACTCGCCCGCCGCGCCCGACTTGCCCGTCGCGAGGAGATCCCCGCGCACATCGGTCACGATCACCATCGCGCCCTCGACGGGCGCCCCGGTCTCGGCCGCCTTCACCGCGCCCGTGAGGCCACTCGTGCCGGACAGGAGGATGTCGTACGCGAGCGCCTCGGTGCCCACGACCACGGTCGAGGCCTGCGGCTGGAAGCCGTCGGCGGCCGCGATCAGGACGTACGAACCGGCGCCCGGCGCGGCGAGCAGGTACCCGCCGTCGGGCCCCGCCACCGCGCGGCCGAGCTGGCTGCCGCCGAGCGAGATCAGCGTGACGGCGGCGGAGGCGACGGGCGCCCCCTCGGCCGCACGGACCGTACCGCGCACCGGAATGCCGTCGAGCGTGCTTTCAGCGACCGGAGCCTCAACCGCCGTCGCCTGAGCGGGGATTGATGCCGGAGCCGGAGCGGCGGCGGCCACCTGCCCGGCCTCGGACTCGGCCTCGGACTTGGCCGCGCCGACCGCGTTCGTACGCAGCGGAATCTCCTTGATGAACAGGGTGATCAGGAACGCGAGCAGCGCGCACGGTGCCGCGTACAGGAACACATCGCCGACCCCGTGCCCGTACGCGCTCTCGATGACGGTGCGGATCGGTGCGGGCAGCGTGGCCAGGTCCGGGATGGTGCCGGAGCCGCCGCCGCTCTTGGCCGCCGCGGCGCCCTGCGGGCCGAGCGCGGTGAGTCCGTCGGTGACGTAGTGGGTGACCCGGTTGGCCATGACCGCGCCGAGCGCCGAGACGCCGACCGCACCACCGAGGGAGCGGAAGAAGACGACGACGGAGGAGGCCGAGCCGAGGTCGGCGGGGGAGACCTGGTTCTGCGTGCAGAGCACCAGGTTCTGCATCATCATGCCGATGCCGAGGCCCATCAGCGCCATGTAGATCGCGAGGTGCCAGTACGGGGTGTCGTAGCGCATCGTGCCGAGCAGACCGAGGCCCGCCGTCACCAGCACACCGCCGCTGACCAGCCAGGCCTTCCACTTGCCGGTCTTGGTGATGACCTGCCCGGACACGGTGGACGCGATGAACAGTCCGCCGATCATCGGGATCGTCATGACGCCGGACATCGTCGGCGTCTTGCCGCGCGCCAGCTGGAAGTACTGGGAGAAGAAGACCGTACCGGCGAACATCGCGACACCCACGAAGAGCGAGGCGAGCGAGGCGAGGGTGATGGTGCGGTTGCGGAAGAGGCGCAGCGGGATGATCGGCTCGCTGGCCTTCGACTCGGCGAACACGAACAGCGCGCCGAGCACGATCGAGCCGCCGACCATCGCGTACGTCTGCCACGAGATCCAGTCGTACTTGTTGCCCGCGAAGGTCACCCAGACCAGGAGCAGCGAGACCGCGGCGCTGATCAGGAAGGCGCCGGTCCAGTCGACCTTGACGTCCCGCTTCACGACGGGGAGCTTCAGGGTCTTCTGCAGGACGATGAGCGCGATGATCGCGAACGGCACACCGACGTAGAAGCACCAGCGCCAGCCGAGCCAGTCGGTGTCGGTGATCAGGCCGCCGAGCAGCGGTCCGCCAACCGTCGCAACCGCGAACGTGGCGCCGAGGTAGCCGCTGTAACGGCCGCGCTCCCGCGGCGAGATCATGGCGGCCATGATGATCTGGGCGAGTGCGGACAGCCCGCCGACGCCGATGCCCTGGACGACCCGGCAGGCGATGAGCATGCCCGAGCTCTGGGACAGACCGGCCACGATCGAGCCGGAGACGTATATGACCAGGGCTATCTGGACCAGCAGCTTCTTGCTGAACAGGTCCGAGAGCTTGCCCCACAGCGGGGTGGTCGCGGTCATCGCCAGCAGCGAGGCCGTCACGACCCAGGTGTACGCGGACTGGCCGCCGCCCAGGTCGCTGATGATGTGCGGCAGGGCGTTGGAGACGATCGTCGAGGACAGGATGGCGACGAACATGCCGAGCAGCAGCCCGGACAGCGCCTCCATGATCTGCCGGTGAGTCATCGGCGCGCCGTCACCGGCGGGCGCGTGCCCGCCATGCCTGGCGTGGCCGCCCCGCACACCGGCTGGTGTGGTCGTAGCCATGAAATTCCTTGTCTTGTACGTCTGTTGGGCAGGTGTACGGGTGTGGTGCTGGTGGTTCTGGTGGTGCTAAGCGGGTGTACGGGTGGTCTCGGGGGCCCGGACGTGGGGCGCCCGGCAGTCTCCGAAGGAGTCGCGCAGGCGGGCCAGCATCGTGTTGAGCTGACCGACCTCGTCGTCGGTCCAGTCCTTGAGGGTGTGCGCGAACATCTCCGTGGTGCGCAGCCCGAGATCGTCGATCATGACCTGGCCGGCGGGGGTGAGCCGCAGGATCCGCGAGCGCTTGTCGGCGGGGTCGGCGGACCGCTCGATCCAGCCGCGTTGCGCGACGTGCGCGACGTGACGGCTCGTCACCGACATGTCTACGGCGAGGAGTTCGGCGAGCCTGCTGATCCGCATCTCGCCGTGCCGCTCCAGGAGGGTGAGCACGGCGGCGGACCCGCCCGGGCACTCGGGCGGCAGGATCCGCGCGAGCCCGCGCTTGACGGCCCCGATGGCGCTGAGCTGCCGGGCCAGCTCCTCGTAGAGACTCTGTGCGGCCATGAACGACACCTCCCGACATCTTGTTGCTTCGGGCAACCATAAGATTGTTGGTTGCCGAAGGCAAACGAAATCCCCTCTGTGGCGGTAAAGGGTGAGCAAAGCCTTTGCATGCGGGAAGTTAAGGTGCAGGTGGGGGGTGGTGCGGGGGGCTGCGCCCCAGACCCGGTGGGACCTCACCCCGCCCCTTCCCGCTGCAACACTCTGCGGCTCCGCCGCGTGAGCGCCGGGGGGACGTCTTTCGGCTGCGGGCCGTGCGTGGTTGCTCGCTCCCCCAAGTTCTCGGCTCCGCTCGAACAGGGGGGACCCCCATCGCGGCGGAGCCGCACAATGTCACAGCCCCGCGCCCCCAGCAGCGTTATTGCCGGCCCGCACCGGAGCATCTTCAGCCCGTCATGGGTCCCCCCTGGCCCTTGATGCCTTGGGGGAGGTTGAGGACGAGCGCCCTTGAGGCGCGAACGGGGTCGGTGGCGGAGCCCCGGGAGAACCGGCTTCAGCCGACTTCCAACCCCCCGGCGGCCACGCGGCGGAGCCGCAGAGTGTTACAGCGGGGCGGGGTGGCCTCCCGGGGTCCGGGGCGGAGCCCCGGGGCACCCGGCTTCCTCTCCCCTCCCGGCCCCCGGAGGGTTCGTGCGGGGGGCGGGGGTTGGGCCGGACCCCCATCTTCGCTAGGGTCCTGCCCCATGGCACACAACCCCCACGCGCCCCAGGGTCCCGAGGGCAACTACGACCCGGCGGGCTCCACGCAGATGTTCCGCGCCTTCGTCGACGAGGGTGCCCCGCAGGGCCGCCAGGCGGCAACCCCGGCAGCGGCTCCGGCGGGCCCACGGGTCGGTCTGATCGTCGGAGTGGTCGCGGTGATCGTCGTCCTCGCGGCGGTGGCCTGGCTGGCCCTGGGCTAGACAAAGCCGGCCCCTTGCGGCGACTCGGCCGATGCGGGCGGCGGGAAGGGGCGGGGCGGGGAATCCGCAGCCCCTACCCCCAACTGGCCGTGACCGACCGCGTCTCCACATGCATCCCCAGCGGCACCCGCCACGCCTCGACACACACCCCGTACGTATGTGAGACCGCCCCACCCGCCGGGATCGGCAGCGGCAGAGCCTGGCTGGAGGTAATGGTCGCCCAGTCCACCCCGAGCATCCCGACAATGTGCGTCGCGAACACGACGCTGCCCGACTTCACCGCCGTACCCCCGCTGTTGCGGAACTGGACGGTGACCTTCTCGCACCACCGGTGATCCCCCGCCGAACGGCTGGGCGCCCCGAGGCCGAGCACCGCGGGCCCGGCGGGTTTGGCGGAGCCGGAGGGCGTACCGGACGGGGAGGCGGGAGCGCCCGGGGCTTCGGGCGCGCCCGAAGAGCCGCCCGATCCCGAACGCCCGGGTGCGGCAGGGGACTTCGAAGGGTTCCCCGGAACCACCGGCGTGGCGGGTGTCCGCCCCGCCGAGGCGCCCGGCCCCGGCGGCATCGAAGGCGTACCAGTGCCGGGGTCGGTACCGGGACCCGTACTTGGGCCAGGACCCGTACCCGCGGCCCCGGACGGTCCCGGCGCGGCCGAACCGTCCAGCGGGACCAGCTCGATCCCGTCCCGCGGCGGCACCGCGTGATCCGGTGCCGAGGGGCCGGGACCCGCGGCCCCGACCGCCACGTACCCGGACCGCTCCCCGCCGCCGGCGCAGGCGGCGAGGGTGCCGCCCAGGCCCAGTACCACCACCGCCGAGACACCGATCAGCGCAGCGCGTCGTCGCATCGCGCCAGTGTGTCTGACGGAGCGTCAATAAACCAGAGGGGAACGGGAGTCGAGGAGGGTCAGTCGGAGATGAGGCCTTCGCGGAGCTGGGCCAGCGTGCGGGTGAGCAGGCGCGAGACGTGCATCTGCGAGATGCCGACCTCCTCGCCGATCTGCGACTGCGTCATGTTCGCGAAGAAGCGGAGCATGATGATCTGCCGCTCCCTGGGCGGGAGTTTGGCGAGCAGGGGCTTGAGCGACTCCCGGTACTCGACGCCTTCGAGCGCCGTGTCCTCGTAGCCGAGCCGGTCCGCGAGCGAGCCCTCGCCGCCGTCGTCCTCGGTGGCGGGCGAGTCGAGCGAGGAGGCGGTGTAGGCGTTGCCGACCGCGAGCCCGTCGACCACGTCCTCCTCGGACACGCCGAGAACGGCCGCCAGTTCGGGGACAGTTGGCGAGCGGTCGAGCTTCTGGGCGAGTTCGTCGCTGGCCTTGGTGAGGGCGAGCCGCAGCTCCTGGAGGCGGCGCGGCACCCGTACCGACCACGAGGTGTCGCGGAAGAACCGCTTGATCTCGCCGACGACCGTGGGCATCGCGAACGTCGGGAATTCCACGCCGCGTTCGCAGTCGAAACGGTCGATCGCCTTGATCAGACCGATCGTGCCGACCTGGACGATGTCCTCCATCGGCTCGTTGCGGCTGCGGAAACGAGCCGCCGCGTACCGCACGAGCGGCAGGTTGAGCTCGATGAGTGTGTCGCGTACATACGTACGCTCCGGGCTGTCGGTGTCCAGCGTGGCGAGGCGCAGGAACAGGGAGCGGGACAGCGTGCGGGTGTCGATGGCTGCGGTGTTTGCGGCGTGTCGGCGCACGGTCGGTGCGGGTGCGCTCTTGGTGAGCGTGAGCACCTTCGAGCTGCCCTGTTCTGCGGACATGCCACCCCCTTGAGGTCGCGGACGGTCGCGTCGGGCCACGACCATCGGAGGAAGCAGCCTCCACCTGAATACCGGAGGCGGGGCTGCGGCAAACGCGGTTTCCGCAGAATGTCACATGTCGGCAACACGCTGTAGTGACATGTCGACAAGGTGGGCCGGAGTACGTGCAGGAAACAGGGGGTGTGGGGTTTTTCGGCCGGAAATTTTTGCCGGCCCGAGACGGGAACCCGGCTCACTCGAACCGGTTATGCCTCGATTCGATTTGCGGATCGAAGTCGGGCGAAGCTCCTGGCGAGGAGCCTTGACACATGCATCTGCGACACTCCCAATTCCTGACTGATCTGGGACTGCGTCAGATTGCTGTAATAGCGGAGCATCAGGATCCGCTGTTCGCGTTCGGGCAGTTGTACGAGAAGGTGGCGGACCAGATCGCGGTGTTCGACACCGGCGAGCGCGGGGTCCTCGTAACCGAGCCGGTCGAGCAGACCGGGCAGCCCGTCGCCCTCCTGGGCGGCCTCCAGTGAGGTCGCGTGGTACGAGCGGCCCGCCTCGATGCAGGCGAGCACCTCGTCCTCGCCGATCCTGAGCCGCTCGGCGATCTCGGCGGTGGTGGGGGAGCGCCCGTGCAGGGTCGTGAGGTCCTCCGTGGCGCCGTTCACCTGCACCCAGAGCTCGTGCAGGCGGCGCGGGACGTGCACGGTGCGGACGTTGTCGCGGAAGTACCGCTTGATCTCGCCGACGACGGTGGGCATCGCGAAGGTGGGGAACTGGACGCCGCGGTCCGGGTCGAACCGGTCGATCGCGTTGATCAGCCCGATCGTGCCGACCTGGACGACGTCCTCCATGGGTTCGTTGCGGGAGCGGAAGCGGGAGGCCGCGTACCGCACCAGCGGCAGGTTGGCCTCGATCAGTGCCCCGCGCACCCGGCCGTGCTCCTCGGTGCCCGGCGTGAGCTCCTTGAGCTGGCCGAAGAGCACCTGGGTGAGGGCGCGGGTGTCGGCGCCCCTGGTGGACGTTCTGGCGGGGCCTCTGGGGCCCTCCGAGGAGTCCTGGGCGGGCACTTCGGGGGCGTCCTGGGGCTCGTTCTGGGGCGGCACTTGAGGCGTAGTACTGGCCGGCACGGTCACGCCACCCCTTAGTCCTCGGTCAACTCATCCGTCAAAAGCGGTCATAGCATCACAAGACATGTCCACTGTGTGCAAGCACCGTATAACCACGTGTTGAGGGCAAGTTGGGGCAGATGGCCCCCGTCTGAGGGTGACGCGGGCACGAAAAAGCCCCGCACCTCTCAGATGCGGGGCCGGGCTGCGTACCGGGTCCGTCAGGGGACCGGGTGGCCGCTCAGAACGGGTAGTCGGCGATCACCCAGGTGGCGAATTCGCGCCACAGGCCGGCCGCGGCCTGGTGGGCGGGGTGTTCCAGGTACCGCTTCAGCGCGTCCGCGTCCGCCACGGCGGAGTTGATGGCGAAGTCGTACGCGATCGGCCGGTCGGTGATGTTCCAGGCGCACTCCCAGAACTCGATCTCGGGCACGATCCCGTCGAGCTCCTGGAACGCCTTCACGCCGGCGACCACACGCTCGTCGTCGCGCGCGACGCCCTCGTTGAGCTTGAACAGGACCAGGTGGCGGATCATGAGTTCTCCTACGGCTGCGTCTGTTGCGACGGGGTGGACGGGCTCAACGGACCAGGTTGGTCATGAACTCTCCGACGCCCTTGGCCGCGCTGGATATGCCCTCGAACCCGGTCTGGACCATCCCGGCGGCCTGCACCGGCGACGTGATGATCGTGTACAGCACGAACACCACGGCGATGTAGAGCAGGACCTTCTTGACGTCCACTGTGCCTTGCCCCTCCCCGGCGACGGCGTACCCCTGTTCGGTCGGGTGAGTCTAACCGCCACCTGGCCGGTACTCACCCGGCCTTTAAGGACCAAGGGCCTGGCGATCGGGGCCCTTTGCCCGACGGTAAGGACGTGACGGGAGAGCAGGATGGTTCTTGAGCCCGTCACATCTGGCAGGAATGCGGCGGGCGAGGAACAGGACCTCACTGCGGGGTCCGCGCCGCGCGCTTCCCCCTGACTGCGGCGCAGGACTTGCAGGTTCTGTTCTCGTCGGGGGGAGCGGCTTGTCCCCCCGATGCCGCTTCCCCCGTCCCGACGTCGAAGCCCCGGTCACTTCCCCGACCGGGGCTTCTTCGCACCCCGGCTGCGTTCGTACGGTCCCGCGGAACGGGCATGCAAGAAGGGCCCCGACACTGTCGGGGCCCTTCGGAAGCGGTAGCGGAGGGATTTGAACCCTCGGTGAGTTTCCCCACACTCGCTTTCGAGGCGAGCTCCTTCGGCCGCTCGGACACGCTACCGAGAGAGAGCTTAGCCCAAGGTGGGCCGTGGTTTGAAATCGGTTCTGCGAGACCTGGGTCACCGCTGCCGGAAGAAGGCCGTCAGCTGCGCCGAGCACTCCTCTTCGAGGACGCCCGCGATCACCTCGGGGCGGTGGTTGAGGCGCTGGTCGCGTATGAGGTCCCACAGCGAACCGGCTGCGCCCGCCTTCTCGTCGCGGGCCCCGTAGACGACCCTCTCGATCCGGGACTGCACGATGGCGCCCGCGCACATCACGCACGGCTCCAGGGTGACGACGAGCGTGCAGCCGGTCAGCCGCCACTCGCCCGTCTTCCGCGCCGCGCGCCGGATCGCGAGGACTTCCGCGTGCGCGGTCGGATCGCCGGTCGCCTCGCGTTCGTTGTGCCCGGCCGCGAGGAAGGCGCCGTCCGGGGCCAGCAGGACCGCGCCGACCGGCACATCGCCGGCCGACTCGGCCTGTGCGGCCCCGGCCAGGGCGGAGCGCATCGGCTCCGCCCACCGTTCGCGTACGGGATCGTGCGGGCGGAGCACTAGCGGACGGCCTCCAGGACCTCGGCCGCGCCCAGCGCGTCCGCGATCGTCACGAGGGCGTCGCCGTCGAGCGCCAGGAGGCGGCGCTCGCTCACTCCGAGGTCGGCGAGGATCGCGCTCTCGCCGAGCGGCCCGGCCGGTGCGGCGCCGTCCGACGGGTCGTCGCCGTCCGCCTCGTCCGCGGCCCCGGCCGCTTCGTCCTCGTAGCCGTCCTCCGTGCCGTCGAGGTCAAGGGTGTCCAGCTCGTCCTCCTCGTCGTCCTGGTCGTGGCCGAGCAGTTCGTCGGTGAGCATGGCCCCGTACGAGGAGCGGGCGGCGACGGCGGCGTTCGAGACGAAGACGCGCGGGTCCTCCTCGCCGTCGACGCGGACGACGCCGAACCAGGCGTCCTCCTGCTCGATGAAGACGAGCACCGTGTCGTCGGCCCCGTCGGCTGCTGCTTCCCGGGCCAGGTCGGCCAGATCGGACAGCGTCTCCACATCGTCGAGCTCTGTGTCGCTCGCTTCCCACCCGTCTTCGGTGCGCGCGAGCAGTGCGGCGAAGTACACCGTGACTCTCCCACTGGTCATAGGCGTGCCGGTTGGGGGTCCCCCCGGCTGTGGCTTCATTCGGAATCGTGGCAGAAAACACCGCCGTTGCGAGAGTTCTTCCGCGGTTGCGTTTTTCCGGTCGTCGCGAACGCGGGGTTCGACCCCTCGTGATCACGGGGTCTGACGCACCGTGATCACGAGGCGCGACGCGCCGGGATCACGGGTTCCGGGCCGCCACGGCCAAGGCGTCCCGATCGCCGCGATCACGGGCCCGGGGCGCCGTTCGGGGCGTCACCAGCGGAAGGTCCGCATGCGCATGGCCTGGCGCATCCGGGCGGCGCGGGCGCGCCGGGGCTGGACCCGGTCGCGCAGCGCTTTCGCCTCGTGCAGTTCGCGCAGGAACTGGGCGCGCCGCCGCCGGCGATCCGCGTCGCTCTCCGGTTGCCGCTCGTCGTCGGGCTCGTCCGGCATTGGCTCACACCGCCCCGGGTCGTCTCCTGACTCCCACCTTCCCCCCGTTCGGGTGCTTGACGCCAGCGCCGAAGAGCAGCAGGTGGGACGCGGGGCCGCTACGCCCCGGTTACTGTGGACGTCATGCGGATCCATGTTGTCGACCACCCTCTCGTGGCGCACAAGCTCACCACGCTGCGCGACAAGCGCACCGACTCCCCGACCTTCCGGCGGCTCGCCGACGAGCTGGTCACCCTGCTCGCCTACGAGGCGACCCGGGACGTGCGCACCGAGCAGGTGGACATCGAGACCCCGGTGACGCCGACGACGGGCGTGAAGCTCTCGTACCCGCGTCCCCTGGTGGTCCCGATCCTGCGGGCCGGCCTCGGCATGCTCGACGGCATGGTGCGCCTGCTGCCGACCGCCGAGGTGGGCTTCCTCGGCATGATCCGCAACGAGGAGACCCTGGAGGCCTCCACGTACGCGACCCGCATGCCCGAGGACCTCTCCGGCCGCCAGGTGTACGTCCTGGACCCGATGCTGGCGACCGGCGGCACGCTGGTGGCGGCCATCCGCGAGCTGATCAAGCGGGGCGCCGACGACGTCACCGCCGTGGTGCTGCTCGCCGCGCCCGAGGGCGTCGAGGTCATGGAGCGCGAGCTGGCGGGCACTCCGGTGACCGTGGTGACCGCCTCGGTCGACGAGCGCCTGAACGAGCACGGCTACATCGTGCCGGGCCTGGGCGACGCGGGCGACCGCATGTACGGCACCGCCGACTAGGTCCCTTCGAAGGGTTCTCGCAGCGTTCTCAGCACTTTCCCGAGGGCGCGGGTGCGGGCTTGGCCAGGGCGGCCAGGGCCGTGTCCGCGTCCTTCGGCGTGTTCAGGTCGGCAAACGTCGTCCCCAGAATCAGATCGACGTCCGGCGTGTCGCGCGTGTCGGTCTTCTGCGCGGCGCCCTTGAGCTGGGTGCCGAGTACGGAGAAGGGGCCGCGGGCGGCCGCGGGGGCGCCGAGCAGTATTCCGTTGCCCGGGACCTTCTTGTCGTACTCCTCGGGCGCGTTGCCGACCTTGCCGATCGCGAAGCCTCGCTTCTTCAGCTCGTCGGCGACCGACTTGGCCAGGCCCGCGCGCGGGGTCGCGTTGTAGACGTTGACGGTGATCTGAGCGGGCTTCGGCAGCGCCTGAGGGGCGCCCGAGGTGCCGGGCGACGGGCAGTCCTTCTTGTGGTCCGCGGCAGCATGCGACTTCCCGCCGCCGCCGAACACGTCGATGAGCTGGAGCGTTCCCCAGCCGATCAGGCCGAGGGCCACGATCGCGCCGACCAGCGCGAGGATCAGCCGGCCGCGCTTTCGGGGACGTCGCATCCGCGGGTACGTGTCACCCTTGATGCGGTACTTTCCGCCCATGCCGGGGGGAGTGAGCATGCTCATAGGCGCAGGGTAGTGCCGACCCGCGATGATGCCTACTAAATGATCAACGGTTGGCGCGCGTGTGCGCCCGTATGCGCCTCAAAGGGTCCGAAAGGCTCACCCGGCTGTCGGACTCAGTCCATTTCGAGTACGCGGGCGTGCAGAACCTGGCGCTGCTGGAGCGCCGCCCGAACCGCCCGGTGAAGCCCGTCCTCCAGGTAGAGGTCGCCCTGCCACTTCACGACGTGCGCGAAGAGGTCGCCGTAGAACGTGGAGTCCTCCGCGAGGAGGGTCTCCAGGTCGAGCTGCCCCTTGGTGGTCACGAGCTGATCGAGCCGGACCGGGCGCGGCGCGACGTCCGCCCACTGCCGGGTGCTTTCCCGGCCGTGGTCGGGATAGGGCCGCCCGCTTCCGATGCGCTTGAAGATCACACGGAAAGCCTACCGGGCGAGCGGCTCCGGGCGCAGCCATGGAGCACGAGTGCAATCCTGGGCAAGACCCGGCAAATACGATGCAACCCGACGCGGGGGGCCGTCATGACCGACAGCGACCGGACGGCGGCCGCACCCGAGCCCATGGACGCCGGCGGCCCGGATGAAACCGGGGCGCGGGATCGGAACCCGGCGCCCGCCGACCCGTCCGCGCCCCCTCAGGCCTCCTCCTTGCAGCCTTCGGCCTCCTCCTCGTTGCCGCCGCCCGCCGCCGGGATCGCCGCCGGATACGCCTTCACCGGTCCCGCGATGGAGCTGGGCGCGTTGCTCTGGGACGGCCAGTGCCTCCCGGACGCGCCGATCCGCATCCCCCTCTCCATGCTCAACCGGCACGGCCTGGTGGCCGGGGCCACCGGCACCGGCAAGACCAAGACCCTCCAGCTCATCGCCGAGCAGCTCTCCGCCAACGGCGTGCCGGTCTTCCTCGCCGACGTGAAGGGCGACGTATCGGGCATCTCGTCCCCCGGCAGGCCCGGCGACAAGGTGGCCGAACGGTCCGCCCAGGTCGGCCAGGACTGGGAGGCGGCCGGCTTCCCCTGCGAGTTCTACGGCCTCGGCGGCATCGGCCCCGGCATCCCGGTGCGCGCGACGGTCACGAGTTTCGGCCCGGTTCTCCTGTCGAAAGTGCTGCAGCTCAATCAGACCCAGGAGCAGTCACTGGGCCTGATCTTCCATTACGCGGACAGCAAGGGCCTGGAGCTGTACGACCTGAAAGACCTGAAGGCGGTGGCCGGCTTCCTGGTATCGGACACGGGAAAGGCGGAACTGAAAGGAATCGGCGGCCTGTCATCCGCCACCACCGGGGTGATCCTCCGTTCGATCACGGCGTTCGAGCAGCAGGGGGCGGAATCGTTCTTCGGAGAGCCGGAATTCGACACAAGCGAGCTGCTGCGGTCGGCCCCGGACGGGAGGGGCCTGGTGTCGGTACTGGAACTGCCGGCCGTCCAGGACAAACCCCAGCTCTTCTCCACCTTCCTGATGTGGCTGCTCGCCGACCTCTTCCAGAAGCTGCCCGAGGTCGGGGACGTGGACCGGCCCAAGCTCGTCTTCTTCTTCGACGAGGCGCATCTGCTCTTCAGCGGCGCGTCGAAGGCGTTCCTGGAGTCGATCACGCAGACGGTACGGCTGATCCGCTCCAAGGGGGTGGGCATCTTCTTCGTGACCCAGACCCCCAAAGACGTCCCCGGCGATGTCCTGGCCCAGCTCGGCAACCGCGTCCAGCACGCGCTCAGGGCCTTCACCCCGGACGACGCGAAGGCCCTGAAGGCGACGGTGCGGACCTTCCCGAACTCCCCGTACGACCTGGAGGAACTCCTGACCGGGCTCGGCACGGGCGAGGCGGTCATCACCGTACTGAGCGAGAACGGCGCGCCGACCCCGGTCGCGGCGACGCGCCTGAGAGCCCCGCAGTCCTTGATGGCCCCCCTCGACGCGTCCGCACTGGAGGCGGCCGTCAACTCCTCCCTCCTGTACGCCCGTTACGCGGAGCCGGTGGACCGGGAATCGGCCTTCGAGAAGCTGTCGGAGGCGGAACGGGCGAGGGAGGCGGCAGCGGTGCAGGCCGCACTGGACGCCCCTGCCGAAAAGAGTTCGGCGCCTCCCAGGAAGCAGGATGCGTCGCTGGCGGAGCAGGTGGTGGGGAGCGGGATCTTTCGCTCGCTCGCGAGGTCGGTGGGGACGCAGCTGGGCCGGGAGATTACGCGGTCGCTGTTCGGGACGCGGAGGAGGTAGGGGGAGGAGCAGGGGGCAGGAGGTTCTGCTGAGATCGCCCCACCCCGCCCCTTCCCCAGACCCTCCGGGGGATGGGATCGGCCGCGGCCCGATGGCCGACTCGGCCGCTCCCCGAACGCCGGGGCGCTGGGATCTGCCCCAGCCCGTCCGGGGTCTGAGGACGAGCGCCCTTGAGGCGCGAACGGGGTCTGGGGCGGAGCCCCGGGGTCTTCAACCGCCGACGGGCCCGGGGAAGGGGGAGCCCCGGAAGGGTGGGTCTGGGCGGCGTGCCACGGGCACCCGGAACCCCCTGGCCGCTTACTTACCCCGCGCCGCCGCCTTCGCCTCCTGCTTGTACGCCCGTACCTTCGTCAGCGACTCCGGCCCGGTGATGTCGGCCACCGAGCGGAAGCAATTCGCCTCGCCGTAAGGCCCTGCCGCCTCCCGCCACCCCTTGGGCCGGACTCCGAGCTGCTTTCCCAGGAGCGCGAGGAAGATCTTCGCCTTCTGCTCGCCGAACCCCGGCAGCGCCTTGAGGCGGGCCAGGAGCTCGGCGCCGGTCCCGGCCCCCGTCCACACCCCCGCCGCGTCACCCCCGTACTCCTCGACGAGGAACTGGCAGAGCTGCTGGATGCGCTTGGCCATGGACCCCGGGTAGCGGTGTACGGCCGGCTTCTCCTTGAGGAGCTCCGCGAAGGCCTCGGGGTCGTACGCCGCGATGGCCCCGGCGTCGAGATCGTCCGCCCCCATGCGCCGGGCGATCGTGTACGGGCCGGAGAACGCCCATTCCATGGGGACCTGCTGGTCGAGCAGCATGCCGACCAGCGCGGCCAGCGGGCTGCGGCCGAGCAGCTCGTCGGCCTCGGGCTGCTGGGCGAGCCGAAGGGTTGTGTTCATGCCTAGATGATCGGCGGCCGGGAACGCCGCCGCACGCGGACACCGCCGGACGCGGACACCCCGCCCGGCGCCGGGAGGTCCGTTCGAATCGCCTTCCCCTTCGCATCACGCTTTCGTATGACAGGCCTACGACCCCCGAATGCCCGCGCCCCGGACGGGTAGTTCCGCTCGGACCATCCGTGCGTACCCAGCACGTGCGCACCCGCCATGTGCGCACCGGCCACGTGCGCGCCAGCCGTGTGCGGACCACCCATGTGCATCTCGGGCACGTGTGTATCCAGGAGGGGCCACCGCAGTGAGCCAGCCTTTTGTCCTGCCGGATTTCTATCTGCCGTATCCGGCCCGGCTCAATCCCCATCTGGAGTCCGCCAGAGCGCATTCCCGCACCTGGGCCCGGCAGATGGGCATGCTGGAGGGCTCCGGGATCTGGGAGCCGGAGGACCTCGACGCGCACGACTACGCGCTGCTCTGCTCGTACACCCACCCCGACTGCGACGCGGAGCAGCTCGCCCTGGTCACCGACTGGTACGTGTGGGTGTTCTTCTTCGACGACCACTTCCTGGAGATGTTCAAACGGACCCTGGACCGCAAGGGCGGCAAGGAGTACCTCGACCGGCTGCCCGCGTTCATGCCGATGGACCTCGCCGACGGGTTCCCCGAGGCGACCAACCCGGTCGAGGCGGGCCTGGCCGACCTGTGGGCGCGCACCGTCCCGTCGATGACGCAGGCGTGGCGCGAGCGCTTCGCCATCAGCACCCGCAACCTGCTCAACGAGTCGCTGTGGGAGCTCGCCAACATCAACGCGGGGCGGATCGCCAACCCCGTCGAGTACATCGAGATGCGCCGCAAGGTGGGCGGCGCGCCCTGGTCGGCCGGTCTCATCGAGTACGCCGCGAACGCCGAACTCCCCGCCCGCGTGGCCGGGGCGAGGCCGCTCAGGGTCCTCACCGACGCCTTCGCCGACGCCGTCCACCTGCGCAACGATCTCTTCTCCTACCAGCGGGAGGTGGAGGACGAGGGTGAACTCAGCAATGGCGTACTGGTACTTGAGACCTTCCTCGGGTGCACGACCCAGGAGGCCGCCGAGGCCGTCAATGATCTGCTGACCTCGCGGCTCCAGCAGTTCGAGAACACCGCCCTCGCCGAAGTCCCCGCCCTGTGCCTGGAGAAGGGCCTCACGCCGGACCAGTGCGCGAGCCTCGCCGCGTACGTCAAGGGGCTCCAGGACTGGCAGTCCGGCGGCCACGAGTGGCACATGCGCTCCAGCCGCTACATGAACGAGGACGCCGTCACCGGCCCCTCCCTCTTCAGCGGCGTGCTCGGCACCTCGGCGCTCGACGTCACCACGCTGTTCGGGCGCCCGGCCGCGGCCCGGCAGCGCAGCTTCACGCACGTACCGATGCAGAAGGTCGGCCCGTCGCTGCTGCCCGAGTTCGATGTGCCGTACCCACTGTCGCTCAGCCCACATGTGGCCCGCGCACGTGTGGCGTCCCTCGACTGGGCGGAGCGTATGGGGCTGCTCCACGACGTCTGGGACAGGGAGAAGGTGGCGGGCTACGACTTCGCGCTCTGCTCCGCCGGCCTCGATCCCGACGCGACGCCGGAGGAGCTGGAACTCAGCGCCCAGTGGCTGACCTGGGGCACGTACGGCGACGACTACTACCCGCTGATCTACGGGCGCCAGCGCAACCTGGCCGGGGCCCGGGCGAACAACGAACGGCTCTCCGCGTGCATGCCGGTCGACGAGCCCGGGGCCGGGCTCGCGTCGGCCCGGACCCCCATGGAGCGCAGCCTCGCCGACCTGTGGGCGCGCACCGCGGGACCGATGTCCCCCGAGGCCCGCGCCGCCTTCCGCCGGTCCGTCGAGATCATGCTGGAAAGCTGGCTCTGGGAGCTGCACAACCAGGCCCAGCACCGCATCCCGGACCCCGTCGACTACATCGAGATGCGCCGGAACACCTTCGGGTCCGACCTCACCATGAGCCTCGCGCGGATCCGCCACGCGGGCCAACTGCCGCCCGGGATCTACGAGAGCGGCCCCATCCGCAGCCTGGAGAACGCGGCGGCCGACTACTGCTGTCTGCTCAACGACGTCTTCTCGTACCAGAAGGAGATCGAGTACGAGGGCGAGCTGCACAACGGCATCCTCGTCGTGCAGAACTTCTTCGACTGCGACTACCCGACGGGGCTGCGCATCATCGACGACCTGATGCGCTCGCGGCTGCGCCAGTTCCAGCACGTCATCGACAACGAACTGCCCGTTCTTTACGAGGACTTCGAGCTGGACGAGCACGGGCGGGCGGCGCTCGACAGCTATGTGGCCGAGCTCCAGGACTGGATCGCGGGCATCCTGAACTGGCACGTCTCGACACGCCGCTACAGGGACGAGGACCTGCCGGACACGCTGCCGCATGGCAGCCACCCCCGTACCGCGGCTCAGACGGGGGCGGCCCCGGGGTGGATGCGGCCCACCGGGACGGGGACCTCGGCGGACCGGGTACGGCTGCCCGAGGTGCCGACGGCGGTCGTCCTGCCTTGAGCGGCGGTCGTCGGCCTCTGGGCGGCGGTCGTGGCATCGGTCGCCGTCGTGCCGTCAGTGGCCGTCGTGCCGTCAGCCGCCGTTGTGTCGTCAGCCGCCGTCGTGCCATCAGTGGCGGGAGCCCACACCTCGTGATCCTCTAATGTGCGGGGGCCACACCCGCACGAGGAGGCGCGCATGGGACACGACCACGGCGCTCCCTCGGCCGCATCCGGCACGCTCAGCGGCACCTACCGCAAGCGGCTCCTGTGGACCATCGGCATCAGCGCGTCGATCACCCTCATCCAGGTGGTCGGCGCGCTGCTTTCCGGCAGCCTCGCGCTGCTCGCCGACGCCGCGCACAGCCTCACCGACGCGATCGGGGTCTCCCTCGCGCTGGGCGCGATCACGCTCGCCCAGCGTGCCCCGACACCGCGCCGGACCTTCGGCTTCTACCGGGTGGAGATCTTCTCGGCGGTCCTGAACGCGCTGCTCCTCGCCGCGATCTTCGTCTGGGTCCTGTGGTCGGCGATCCGCCGCTTCAGCGAGCCGGTCGAGGTCAAGGGCGGGCTGATGTTCGCGGTCGCGGTGGGCGGGCTCGCCGCGAACCTGGTGGGTCTGTGGCTCCTCAAGGACGCCAAGGACAAGAGCCTCAACCTGCGCGGCGCCTATCTGGAGGTGCTCGGCGACGCACTGGGCTCGGTCGCGGTGATCGTGGGCGGCCTGATCATCCTGTTCACCGGCTGGCAGGCCGCCGACCCGATCGCCTCCATCGTCATCGGGCTGCTGATCGTGCCGAGGACGTACGGACTGCTGCGCGACGCCCTGCACGTCCTGATGGAGGCGGCTCCGGACGACGTCGACCTCGCCGAGGTGCGCCGCCACCTCCTCGACGAGCCGAGTGTGGTCGCCGTACATGATCTGCACGGTTGGACGGTGACCTCCGGGATGCCTGTGCTCACCGCACATGTGGTGGTGAAGGAGGCGGCCCTGGACGGTGGGTACGGGGCACTGCTCACCCGGCTCCAGAGCTGCGTGGGGGACCACTTCGACGTGGCCCACTCCACGCTCCAGCTGGAACCCGAAGGCCACAGCGAAGCCGCGGAATCCCTCCACACCTGATCGTCAGCGGTGTGGGTGACGGAGGGTTGTCACAGATGGCGAGGCCGTCCCGTCCCCTGGGCATGGACCACATGGAGATCAACCACATAGACGCGAACGACATCCATGACGCCGGAGGCGCCAGCACCCTGCGCATCGCCGTCGCCGGAGGCACCGGCACGCTGGGCCGCCATGTCGTCGACGAGCTGCGGGCGCGCGGGCACAACGTCCGGGTGCTGAGCCGGAGTTCGGCCGAGTACCCGGTCGACCTGTCCACGGGCGAGGGCCTGGAGGCCGCGCTCGCGGGCTGCGACGTGGTGGTCGACGCCGCGAACTCCGTCTCCCCGCGCACCATGCGCGCCACCCTCGTGGACGGCACGAAACACCTGGTCGCGGCGGAGCGCGCGGCCGGCGTGGCCCATCACGTGTGCGTGTCGATCGTGGGCTGCGACCGGGTGCCGATGCCGTACTACAAGGTCAAGGTGGCCCAGGAGAACGCCGTCATGGCAGGCCCGGTGCCGTGGACGATTGTGCGGGCCACGCAGTTCCATGAGCTGATCGCGGGAGTGTTCACGGCGACCGTCCGGGCCCGCGTCCTGCTCGCATCGAGGAACGTGATCATGCAGCCGATGGCGGCCGTGGAGGCTGCCCGGGCCGTCGCGGACGCGGCCGAGGCCGACCCGCGCCACGGCCGTATCGAGGCGGCGGGCCCCGAGCGGACCGACCTGCACACCCTGGCCGCGACCTGGCGCGCCACCACGGCGCGCCGGGCCGCCCTGGTGCCGGCCCCCATCCCCGGCCGCATGGGCCGGGCCCTGCGCGCCGGCCACCTCGCCTCCACCCACCCCGACGCCCGGGGGGTCGTGGGCTTCGCGGAGTGGCTGGGGGAGCGGTCGCCAGGTGGCCACGTAGCGTGAGCGCGGGCTCGGCGCGCGGGTTCCGGCGGCGATGCCTAGCCTGAACGAGGGACTTGGCCTCCTGGAAGGGAGAGCCCATGCTCGCGAGACGTGCAATAGCAGCCGGAGCCGGTGCGGCGGCCCTCGCGCTCATCGGCCCCGCGGCCGAACCCCGCGCCGCCGGGCCGGAGCCGGATCTGAGCCGGTTCTACCAGCAGAAGATCGGCTGGGAACCGTGCAAGCCCACCGAAGGCCAGACGGGCGAACTCCTCGATTCCGTACGGGAGATGGAGTGCAGCACCCTCAGCGTGCCGGTCGACTACGGGGACCTCGGCAAGGGGGCCATATCGCTGGCGCTGGCCCGTTTCAGGACCGCGGCACACGGTAAGGACCGCAAGGGCTCCGTCGTCTTCAACTTCGGCGGCCCCGGCGCCTCCGGGGTCGACGGCCTGGCCGCGTTCCGGCCCGTGGCCGCCGGGATCGGCAAGCACTACGACCTGGTGAGCTTCGACCCGCGCGGCGTCGCGCGCAGCTCCCCCGTGCGCTGCGGCGGCGAGGACGGGCCGGCGCAACTGGAGGGCGAGCGCCAGGACGCGCCGGACACGGGGGCCGCCGCCGTCGCCGAGGCGGAGAGGATCGCGAAGGCGTGCCATGAGAAGACCGGCCCGGTCATCGACCACGTCGGCACGGTCAACGCCTCCCGCGACATGGACATACTGCGCCAGGTGCTCGGTGACAAGAAGCTCAACTACCTGGGGATTTCGTACGGGACGCGGCTCGGCGCGGTCTATGCGAGCCAGTTCCCGAAGAAGACCGGGCGGATGGCCCTGGACGCCGTCGACACCCTGCAGGGCACCGCCGAGCAGGACGCGCTGGTGCAGACGAAGGGGTTCCAGAAGGCGCTCGACGCGTTCTTCGCAGGCTGCGCCCAGCAGAACTGCGAGCTCGGCACCAGCCCGGCGGAGGTCAGGGCGACCTTCGAGACGGCGGTCGCCAAGCTCGCCGACGGCAACGTGGTGACGGGCGCCGACAACCAGGACTTCACCGGCGACAACCTTCGGAGCGCGGTCCAGGCCGCCCTCTACAGCCAGGCCGCCTGGCCCACACTGTCCGCGGGGATCGCCGCCCTCCTTCAGGAGGGCGACCCCACCGTCCTCGCCTCGCTCAACGAGGACGTGGACTACGCGCCGGCCGACAACTCCAACGAGGCGATGCTCGCGATCAACTGCGCGGACGACCCGGTACGGCCCGCCGACCCGGCGAAGGAGTTCGCCGCCGTACAGAAGCAACTCGCCGAGGAATCCCCGTACTTCGGGCCCGGTTCGGCCGGTCGGGCCGTCGCCTGCGCGGGCTGGCCGGCGGGCACCGACTACATCCGCCGGATAGACCACCCCGGCGCGCCCAAGATCCTGGTCGTGGGCGGCAAGGGCGACCCGGCGACGCCGTACCCATGGGCCCAGGACACAGCGAAACGGCTCGGTTCCGGTGTGCTGATGACATACGAGGGTGAGGGGCACGGGGCGTACTCGGCCTCCCAGTGCATCCGCACCAAGGTGGACGCCTTCTTCACGGACGGCACGGTGCCGGCGGAGGGAACGAGCTGCCCGGCGGAGGTACCGGACGAGTAGGGTGCCCGGCGGTAATTCGCTGGCCCGGACCTGGGGCAAATGGAACCATCGGCGGCATATGGATACCCCACATATGTCTCCCGACCACAGGTCTTCCGACCCCATGTCTTCCGACCCCGCGTCTCCCGCCGACACGGCGGACCTGACTGCCGCGGTCTCCGGCGCCACGTCGTCCCCGCATGTGGCTTCCGGCCAGCGCGCGGCTTCCGGCAACACCTGGAGGACGCGAGCCGAGGCGCCCGCAGGCATGGCCGAGGCGGCGGACAGGGCGGCCGTACGAGCCGTGAACCTGGCCGCGTTCCCCACCGCGGACGAGGCCGACCTCGTGGACGCGCTGCGGGACGACCCCGCGTGGATTCCCGGCCTTTCGATGGTGGCCGAGGCACCGGACGGCACGGTCGTGGGCCACGCCCTGCTGACCCGGTGCCGGGTCGGCGACGCCCCGGCGCTGGCCCTCGCGCCGGTCGCGGTGGCGCCCGAGTGCCAGCGCACGGGCGCCGGTTCCGCCGCGGTCCGGGCCGCGCTCGATGCCGCGCGGGAGCTGGGCGAGGACCTGGTCCTGGTGCTCGGCCACCCGGACTACTACCCCCGCTTCGGCTTCACCCCGGCCTCCGGCCTCGGTATCCGCGCCCCCTTCGACGTACCGGACGAGGCGATGATGGCGCTCCGGCTGCGGCCGGACGGGCCGCCCGCGCCGACGGGAGTGATCAGCTACCCGGCACCGTTCGGGGTGTAGGCCTGGCCCGCTATGGGTTGTCCCCCTGTGGGCTGGCTGGCTCCTATGGGTGCTACGCCCACAGAGCGGTGCAGCTCGCCCGCAGCGGTGCCTCCGCAGGACGCCTGAGTGCGCCCAACACCAAAGCGGTGTAACGCTGTTCGGTCACCACATACACCGCAGTCGCCCCGTCCCGGCACTCCACCACCTGCGCCCCGGGGGCGGGCCGGGGGCCCGGGTCGGTCCAGTACGGCGGGCGGACGCGGACGGCCGTGAGGGTGCGGGGCACGGGGCGGCGGGCGATGCGGCCGGCCGGATCGGGAGTGGCGGCGAGCAGCCCCGGGGCGGCCACCAGGTAGCCGAACTCCTCGTGGCCGTAGGGGACTTCGCCGAAGATGGTGCCCGGGAAGCACTGCTCGCCGAGCGGGATCAGGGGGGTCACCTTGATCGTGTCGGTGGTGCGTCGCTGATGACGGCGTGCCAGCCAGACGGCCCCGGCCAGCACCGGCACGGCCCCGACCGCCGTGAGCAGCAGGGCGGTGGGCACCCCGCCGGTGACCCACGGCGTACCGAAGGTGAAGCACGAGATGAGCAGCACCGACGTCAGCGGCACGGTGATCCGCCAGGGCTCGTGCGCGGGCGGCTCGGCGCGCCGGACCCAGCAGTACGCGCTGCGCAGGCACGCCCCTCCCACGCAGAGCAGCACGAGCGCCGCGGCCAGCGGCAGCCGGTAGCCGCCCCGCGGATCCGCCGCCGTGTACTGGCGCAGTCCCCGGAACTCGATGTACCTGATCTCGCCGTGCCAGTACGTGAGTTGGAGCGGGGCGCCGGGCCGCACGGCCGAGAACACCGGCGTACGTCCCTCCATCTTGACGCGCCGCGGCACCCCCGCGATGGGCCGCACCGCCGAAGCGGCCCTGAGGGGGCCGGACTTGAGGCGCCCCGGCAGCGCGCCCGGCCCGTCCTGCACGTGTCCGATGCCCAGCCAGTAGTACGTCGAGCGGTGTTTGTGGTCGGCCGCGGCGGAGGTCACCGTGGCCGCGACGGTGTGTCTGCACTCCGTGGACACCTCGGCGACCGGGCAGCCGGGCGCCGACGCGAACGCCCGCTCCTCGTCGAGCGTGCCGGGCACGGTGGCGAGGAGCAGCCAGCCGGCGACGAGCACGAGTACGGCGCCGATCACCGCGGGGGTGAGGGCGGCCGAGCGGTCTCGGTCCGACGGGGGTCCGCCCTGCTCGAACGAAGTGAAGAGCATGGGGGAGGCGGGTGTGTTCATCGCTCGCCGTTCCTGGCCGCGTACCGTACGAAAGGGGATGACGGGATCATCATCCGGTCATTCTGGAGGCTGATCGGTATCAAGTTCCGCACGGTGGACGGTGGTTCAGACCACAGGAAGGAGAGGTTCCGCGTCCCCGGCAAGCGGATCTTGGGGTTTTCGCAGCTCCGGCGGGCCCCGGAGTCGAGTCGCAGGGGTTCACCCATAGGTGTGAGCAAGGCGGGACATGGGCCAGTGGCACGTGCGTGTCGGCACCCCGTGTCGCCAAGAGAGGCGGAACCGGGATTGTCGACACCCTGATGTTCCGGGGCGCCCGGTGCGAGAATTCGGTCCACACAAGCCAGCCGAAGACTATGTGCGGACGGACCCGGCACATGCATGCCACATGTGCATCCCCCACATGCACACCACAGTGGTGCTCCCCGACTGCGTACGAGCGGCCGCGAACGGGCATATGCCTATCCGGCGCTCCCGAGTGAAGGTGATGGGGCCATGTCTGCGGACATGAAGGTGCTACTGGTCGACGACCATGAGGACAACCTGTTCGCCATGGAGAGCATCCTCGCGCCGCTCGGATATCCGCTCGAGCTCGCGACCAGTGGGGACGCCGCCCTCAAGGCCGCGCTGCACGGGGGAATAGCGGTCGCGGTCCTCGATGTCGTGATGCCGGGCGTGAGCGGTCTGGACGTGGCCCGCTATCTGAGCCGCCTGACCCAGACCCAGCTGATCCCCGTCATCCTGGTGACCGGCATGGGCCAGGACAGCGAAATGGCGGCCCAGGCCCTGCACTTGGGTGTGGCCGACTATCTGATCAAGCCCCTCGACCCCTGGGCCCTGCGCATCAAGGTCCAGTACCTGTACCGCACGAGCACCCTCCTGGCCGGCCCCGCATCCCGCGCCCGCGGCCCTCGCAACCACCCCGCGGAACCGGCTCAACTTCCTGCCAGACGCCGCCAGTTACGCCCCACGGAAACGATCCGCGTCCCCCGCCAGTCGGAGGAGCCGCCGCTGTGAGGCGATGCGTGATGAATCGGGTACGTACGGGTGCCCAAGGGGCTGGGCAGGTCCGGCCAACTCCGGTCGTAAGCGGGTCGGATGGGCGGCAAACGGGCATGATGAAGGGACGCCACGAGCAGTGCGGCCCCGGGCCCCGGTGGCTCCGCTCTGCTCCGGCGCCGAGGTTCGGCGGCCGGCCCGTGTGCTGTCTGTCCGTCCCGAAGGGATCGTTGTCCTGAGGGGATCGTTGGGGGTTCCTCATGCGTGCCGATGTGACCGGGTTCGGCCTGTGGGACCGGGCGGTGGCGGCGACCACCGTCCTGGAGCTGTTCGGGGAGATCGACATCGAGGCGCGGCTCGTCCTCGGCCCCGCGGTGGAGCGAATGATCGACCGGGAAGCGCCGGAAGTGGTGGTCGATCTGCGGCCGGTCACGTTCATGGACGCGGGCGGCCTGCGGCTCCTCGACGAGGTTCAGGACGGCGTGGCCGCACGAGGCGGCACCCTGCGGCTGGTCCGCGGGAGGCGCGGCGTCATGCGGCTGTTCCGGCTCACCGGCCTCGACTGCGCCTTCACCGTCCTCGACCGGCTCCCGCCGCCCCTGACGGACGGCGACCAGGAACTCGCCCTGCCGGGCAGCCCCTGAGGCCCGGTGGCTGCGGCGATGCCCCGGAAGTCGTGAGCGGGCACCAACAGTGCGTCCCGGCTACCGGTCCAGCAGGTGGTGCATGACGGTTTCGGGGATGGCGGGATTCGCGGCGGCGCGGGCTGCGGTCGCGGCGTCGTGCAGGAGGGTGGCCAGGACACGGGTGGGCAGGCGCGGGTCGGCGGCTGCCTCGTCCCGTATGCCGTGGTGGGGGTCGTCGAACATGCGGATCACGGATGCGGCGGACAGGCGCTGGTCCCGCAGGGCGCGCCGGCGGACGCCCGAGTCCTGGTCCCGGCTGAACCGTTCCACCAGTTCGGCGGTCGACTTCGGATCGAGGAGAGCGTGCCCGCGCGTACGAGGATTGGGATCGTCCGCGAAGCGCAGGGTCCCCTGCCGGGGGAAGTTGGGGTGCTCGACCATCCGTGCGGCTGAGTAGCCGCCCCAGCTCTGCACCATCTCCAGCAGTACGTCGGCCGGGGCCTGGGCACAGTGTTCGGCCAGGAAGAGCCGGACGACCCAGTCCTCGTCGTGGGCCAGCAGGTCGACCACGTCGGCCGGCAGGTTCTTCGCGCACGCGGCGCTGCGGCGAAGCATCACGTGCGCGGAGGTGGCGCAGCGGCGCATGGCCTCTTCGTCGTCCTCCAGGTCCCGAGCACACAAGTACGGGCAGCGCGTTCCCGCTTCCCGTCGTCGGCGAGTTCGGCGAAGCCGGCCGCCGAGAGCGGGGTGGAACAGTAGTACCGAAGCAAGGCTTCGGTTCGCACCTCGGCATCCGGGTCCGCGAGGAGGGCTGCCCGCCCCGAAGGGGCCAGGTGAACCCAGGCGCGTGGGGCGGCCACCTTGCGTACCTGGGGGTCCGGGGCGTACAGGAGCATTCTGACCTGTGGTGGAGCTGGTGTGGATGGGGCGTCTGGACGCTGCTGTACGGCGGTGAATGCAACCAGAACTGCAACCACCGCCGACCTACTTGCCGTGATCCGGGCCGTACCACTGGAGGGCTTGCCCGGTCACTGCAGCGATGGACTCGAAGTCGTGATCGCGATGGAGCAGGGTGAGCCCCTGCAGCTCAGCGGTCGCGGCGACGACCAGGTCGACCGCTCCGGCGCTTCGGTGTTTCCCCTGCTTGGTGAGGGCTTCCTGGACCTGCCAGGCGCGGTTGTAGGCGCGGTCGTCGACGGGAACCCAGCTGAAGATCAGCCGGATGTCCTCGATGCCGCGCGCCCGGTCGGCAGTCGACCGGGCGCTGTAGAAGAACTCGAGCTCGGTGATCGGGCAGGTCGCGATGAGCCCAGCCGCGGCGGCCTGGTCCCAGCCGTACTGCTCCGCTTCCCCGTGCATGAACCGCGCGAGCGCGCTGGTATCGATCAGGAACTGGGCCGCGTTCACCGGCGGTAGTTCTCCTTGTTCTCGAACAGCTCCAGATCGAATGCGCCGTCGCCCGCGGCGGCCCGCAGCCGGGCGAGGGCCAGGGCGCGACGCCGGCTCTCCAGCACTTCGCGAAGAGCGGTGTTGACGGTCTCCTTCTTGGTGTTCGTCCCAAGGGCTTTCGCCACGTCCGCGACCAGATCGTCGTCCAGGTCGATTACTGTCCGACTCATGTGCGCCTCCCTGATATCAAATGTGGGTTTGAGTATATCTCGCGAGGTGCCTTGTGGAGTGCCATCGGGCGCCCCGGCTTGCCCACCAGGTCTACGCGGGCATCACGCCGCGGATGCGGGAGAAAGTGAAGGCGCTTCCACTTGGCAGGCGGCACCAGGCATCGAGGTGGGGCGGGCGAGTTCCAGGTCGCTAGCCGGTACCTGGGAAACGTGTGCGGCAAGTGCCGAAGCGGTCGGGCTCCGGACTGGTGCCCGTTGGCCCATCGCGCTGTGGCAGGAGACGGGATTCGTCTTCGCCTCACCTGTGGGTCAGTCGCTGGTACCGAGCACCGACTACGGCGCGTGGAAGCAGTTGCTCACGGACGCGAAGGTGCGCGACGGCCGGTTGCACGACGCCCGGCACACCGCCGCCCGGTGCTGCTGATCCTCAGAGTCCCGGAACGCGTGGTCGTGCAGATCATGGGTTGGTCGTCCACGGCCATGACGGCCCGCTACCAGCACGTGACGGGCGGAATCCTGGCCGACGTCGCGCAACAGGTCGGCGGTCTTCTCTGGGAGGTGGCCAAGACCGCCGAGGAGGACGGTCCTAAGGGCTCCGCCGAAGCGCGTTGAGACTGTAGATGAGACTGCGAACGGAGAAGGGCCCCACCGCGAACGGTGGGGCCCTTCAACATCGTGCCCGGTGAGGCACTGGCGGAGGATACGAGATTCGAACTCGTGAGGGGTTGCCCCCAACACGCTTTCCAAGCGTGCGCCCTAGGCCACTAGGCGAATCCTCCGCGGCAAACAATACAAGACGTTGAGGGGTGCTCGCGAACTCGTTCCCACGTCAGGGATCGGGTACCCTGTGCGGAGCCCCTCACGTGGCGCTATCTGACTGAACTCCCCCAGGGCCGGAAGGCAGCAAGGGTAGGTCGGCTCTGGCGGGTGCGTGGGGGGCGCTTGATTTTGTGCGGCGGGGGGCTTCGTTTCCCCTGCGTGGGGCGCTGTTTCGGCGGGTGCACGGCGGGCGGGCCGCCGTCGGCGGGGCCGGTTGTCAGTGGGCCCCGATAACCTCGTATGTGTGTCGTCCCTTGCGCTGTACCGCCGCTACCGCCCCGAGTCGTTCGCCGAGGTCATCGGGCAGGAGCATGTCACCGACCCGCTGCAGCAGGCGCTGCGGAACAACCGGGTCAATCACGCGTACCTGTTCAGCGGGCCGCGCGGCTGTGGCAAGACGACCAGCGCCCGAATCCTTGCCAGATGCCTGAACTGCGAGCAGGGCCCGACGCCCACGCCCTGCGGGGAGTGCCAGTCCTGCCGGGACCTCGCGCGCAACGGGCCGGGTTCCATCGATGTGATCGAGATCGACGCCGCTTCGCACGGTGGTGTCGACGACGCCCGTGAGCTGCGCGAGAAGGCCTTCTTCGGGCCCGCGTCCAGCCGGTACAAGATCTACATCATCGACGAGGCGCACATGGTGACCTCGGCCGGCTTCAACGCCCTCCTGAAGGTCGTCGAGGAGCCGCCGGAGCACCTCAAGTTCATCTTCGCCACCACCGAGCCCGAGAAGGTCATCGGGACCATTCGGTCGCGTACGCATCACTATCCGTTCCGGCTGGTTCCGCCGGGCACCCTGAGGGAGTACCTCGGGGACGTCTGCGGGCGCGAGGGCATTCCCGTCGAGGACGGCGTGCTGCCGCTCGTCGTGCGGGCCGGGGCCGGGTCCGTGCGTGACTCCATGTCCGTCATGGACCAGCTGCTCGCCGGTGCCGCCGAGGACGGTGTGACGTACGCCATGGCCACCGCCCTGCTCGGGTACACCGACGGGTCTCTGCTCGATTCCGTCATCGACGCCTTCGCGGCGGGCGACGGTGCTGCCGCCTTCGAGGTGGTCGACCGGGTTGTCGAGGGGGGGAACGACCCACGGCGGTTTGTTGCCGATCTTCTTGAGCGGCTGCGCGATCTTGTCATCCTCGCCGCCGTTCCCGACGCCGGGGAGAAGGGGCTCATCGACGCCCCCGCCGATGTCGTCGAGCGGATGCAGGCGCAGGCCTCGGTGTTCGGGGCCGCCGAGCTGAGCCGGGCCGCCGATCTCGTCAACGCCGGGCTCACCGAGATGCGCGGGGCCACCTCGCCGCGGCTCCAGCTCGAATTGATCTGCGCCCGGGTGCTGCTGCCTGCCGCGTACGACGACGAGCGCTCGCTCCAGGCCCGTATCGACCGCCTTGAGCGCGGGGTCAACTTCCAGGCGGCGCCCGCCGGTGGGCCCGCCATGGGGTACGTGCCCGGGCCCGAGGCGCATGCGCCGATGCAGGGCGGGCCCGGCGGGCCCGAGGCTGCTCGGGCTGCTGTGCGGGGTGCGGGGGCCGGGGGGTCGGCGCCCATGGGCGGGCCCGCCCACTCGGGGGCCGGTGCGCCTCCCGTTCCGCCGGTGCAGCAGGCGCCCGTGCAGCAACCCCCTGTGCAGCAGCAGCCCGTTCAGCAGGCGCCGGCCGCGCAGCCCGCGGAGCAGAGTCCCGCCGGGGCCTGGCCGTCGGCTGCCGCGCCCGGGCAGGGGGGCGGCCGTCCCGGGGCGTGGCCCGGCGCAGCGGCCCCCGCTCCCGCCTCCGCGCCTTCCGCCGGAGCCTGGCCCTCGGCCGCGCCCGCTCCCGAGCCCGCCCCGGCTCCCCAGGCTTCCCCCGCCCCCGCCCCCGCCCCCGCTCCCGCCGAGCAGGCGCCCGCCCCCGTCGCGCAGGGCAACGCCATGCAGGTGCGCAACATGTGGCCGGACATTCTGGAGGCCGTCAAGAACAAGCGGCGCTTCACCTGGATCCTGCTCAGTCAGAACGCGCAGGTGGCCGGGTTCGACGGCACCACCGTCCAGCTCGGTTTCATCAACGCCGGCGCCCGCGACAACTTCGCGAGCAGCGGCAGTGAGGACGTGCTGCGCAGCGTGCTCTCCGAGCGGTTCGGGGTGCAGTGGAAGGTCGAGGCGATCATCGACCCGTCGGGCGGCACCCAGCCCCCGCCCGCCGCGGGCAACTTCGGCGGCGGCCCGTCCCGTCCCCCGTCCCAGCCCGCCCAGCAGTACCAGCCCCCGCACGCGCCGCAGGCCTCCGCGCAGGCCGCCCGGCCCGCGACCCCGGCCGCGCCCGCTCCCGTGCAGCCCACGCAGCAGCCGCCGCAGGCCGCCGCTCCCGTACGGCACGACGCACGGCACGAGGAGCCTCCGCCGGTGCGCCTCGAGGACGACACTCCGGAGGACGACGACCCGGATCTCGTGGACAACGCGCTGTCCGGGCACGACCTGATCGTGCGCGAGCTCGGGGCGACCGTGGTGGAGGAATATACGAACGAGGGGTAGGGGTCCACCTGGTGGCCCGCACAAAGATCACGCCATCGCGGCGGCTAGGCTGGCTGCCGTGAAGGTCCTTGTCATCGGCGGCGGTGCCCGCGAGCACGCCCTGTGCCGTTCCCTGTCCCTCGACCCCGACGTGACGGCGCTGTACTGCGCCCCCGGCAACGCCGGGATCGCGGAGGTCGCCGAGCTCCACCCCGTGGACCCGATGGACGGGGACGCGGTCGCCCGCCTCGCCGTCCAGCTGCAGAGCGACCTGGTCGTCGTCGGGCCCGAGGCGCCCCTCGTCGCCGGGATCGCCGACGCCGTACGGGCCGCGGGCATTCCCTGCTTCGGCCCCTCGAAGGCGGCCGCCCAACTGGAGGGCTCCAAGGCCTTCGCCAAGGACGTGATGGCGGCGGCGAACGTGCCGACCGCCCGCTCCTACGTCTGCACCACCCCCGAGGAGATCGACGAGGCGCTCGACGCCTTCGGTGCTCCGTACGTGGTGAAGGACGACGGGCTCGCGGCCGGCAAGGGCGTCGTCGTGACGCCCGACCTCGCCGCCGCCCGGGAGCACGCGCTGGCCTGCGAACGCGTCGTCATCGAGGAGTTCCTCGACGGCCCCGAGGTCTCGCTCTTCGCGATCACCGACGGCGTCACCGTCCTGCCGCTCCAGCCCGCGCAGGACTTCAAGCGCGCGCTCGACGGCGACGAGGGCCCCAACACCGGTGGCATGGGCGCCTATTCGCCGCTTCCGTGGGCCGACCCGAAGCTCGTCGACGAGGTCATGGCGAGCGTCCTCCAGCCGACCGTCGACGAGCTGCGCCGCCGCGGAACGCCGTTTTCCGGCCTTCTGTACGCGGGCCTCGCGATCACCTCGCGCGGGGTGCGGGTCATCGAGTTCAACGCCCGGTTCGGCGACCCCGAGACGCAGGTCGTGCTCGCCCGCCTCAAGACGCCGCTCGCGAGCGTGCTGTTCCACTCGGCCACCGGCACGCTGGACGCCGAACCGCCGCTGACCTGGCGCGACGACGCGGCCGTGACCGTGGTCATCGCCTCCCACAACTACCCGGCGACGCCCCGCACCGGCGACCCCATCGAGGGCCTGGCGGACGTCGCGGCCCAGGACGAGCCCACCGCGTACGTCCTGCACGCCGGGACCAAGCGGGACGGCGACGCGGTCGTCAGCGCGGGCGGCCGGGTCCTCTCGGTCACCGCGACCGGCAAGGACCTCGCCGAGGCCCGGGAGCGGGCGTACACGGCGGTGGGCCGGATCCGGCTCGACGGCTCGCAGCACCGCACCGACATCGCCCGCAAGGCGGCCGGGGCAGAGGGCTGAACTTCGCCAGAATTCAACGGGGCCCCGGTGTACGCACCGGGGCCCCGCTGTTGTGGCGCCCGGGGCGCGGCGGGGCGCTTGGCCTACGCCGTAGAAGTCGCGCAGACGTCCCGCGGAAGCCTCGTTGAAGCCCCGTACAAGCCCTGCGGCAGCCCCGAGGAAGCCCTGGAGGAGCTGCGTACCAGCCCGGACCAGCCTTGTAGACCCCGGCCCAAGTCCCGTGGCGGCCCGGCCCGGAACAACCGCACCTTTGCCCAAAGCCATTCCATCGGGTGACGAGTGGCCCATCCGGATGACTCCTGCCGACGCCCCAACTAGGGTGCGGCGAAGGCGTTCCGGCACTTGGCCCACCGGCATTGCGATGTCAGTGGCGGGTGCCACAGTGGGGGAGTGAGCAACGCCGTCGCAGCGCAGAGGGGGTGAAGTCCGGCCGTGTCCGGTACCGGAATGGGTGGAGAGGCGGGTGCGCAGCATGCGCGCTCGCGGGCTCTCGCCGTGCTGCGCATCCGCAGCAGGGCGCTGGCCGTGGCGCTGCTGCCGGCAGCCGTCGCCGTCGTGCTGATCGTCGCGGCCGCGCAGGGCCGCATCGACGGCACCGGCTGGGACAGCGCGCGCTGGGCGGTCATCGCCACCGCGCTGCTCGTGCTGCTGCTCGCGGCCGCCGTGGCGGCGGTGATCGTACGGGCCAGACCGGCCCTGTCCCCCACGGTGGACCTCGCCGAATCGGCCGCCCCCGACCTGTACCGCCTGGTCAGGGACCTGGCCGAGCGGCTCGATGTGCCCCCGCCCTCCGCGATAGCCCTCACGCCCGACTGCGACAGCTGGCTGGAGGACCGTACGCATCCGGCGCACGCGGCCACCGGGCAGGGGGCGATGCCCACTCGCTTCATACGAGGCGCCGATGAGGGCTCCGGTCGCGCCCGGCGGGTGCCGGCCGCACCGGTCCTGGTCATCGGCTCGCCCTTCATGTGGTGGATGCGCGTCGGCGAGCTGCGCGCGATCCTCGCCCCCGTCGTCGCCGGTACGGGCCCCTCCGCGCACCCGGACATAGCCGCCGCCCGCCGGTTCGTACGGGGTCTCGACGCGGCCGTCGGCGTGGCCGCCAGGCCCGGGCTCGGCCCGCTGCGGCGCATACCGCTCGGCTTCGTCGGACCGATCGCCCGGCTGCTCCTGCGTGGGTGCCGGGTGCACGCCGCCGAAATGGAGCGCGGGGTCGCCGCAGCCGCCTCCGAGCGCGCACAGGCGGTGGACTACGGGGTGCGCATCGTCGCCCAGGAGCAGGTAGGGCTCGCCTACGCGGGCTGGGACCGGCTCCTTACCCGGGTCGCGCTGCCCGCCTGGCGGATGGGGCGCTGGCCCTCCCGGCTTGACGCGGGAGTGGTCTCCGCGCTCACCGAGCTGTCCCGGCGCGACCGGCTGGCCGAGGGCTTCGCCTCCCGGCTCGGCGAGCGGCCGGCCTGCGACCTCCTGGAGGAGCCCGGCGCGGCCGACGAGGCGACCTCGCTGCTCGCCGCCCGGCTGTTCCACGGCGGCCCCGCCGAGCCCGGCCCCGACTGGGCGCCGGTCGACTGGGCGGCGTATCCGGAGGAAGTCGTCGACCGCAAGTGGCGCACCGAGGCGGCGCGGCTGCACCGGGTCCTCGACGCGCTGGGCGAGCGCCGCGACACGGAGCCCGCCGCCCCGACGCTGGCCCGCGTCATCGACCACCTCACCGCCTCCGACGGCGAGGCAGGGGAGCGCCTGGCCGCCGGGATCGCGGCGGAGGTGGCCGGAGAGGAGGCCGCGTCCGCGCCGCCCGCGCCGGGCTTGGAGTCCTGGGGAGCGGACGCGGTGCCGCTCTTCCCGCTCCAGCCGCCCCGCACCGGCCGCGAGCTGCTCGCCGACCATGTGACGGCGATGGTGTGCTGCGCGGCGGTCGACACGGCGGGCGCGCTGCCCGGGCTCGACTGGCTGGACGGCCCCTCGCTGCTCGTCGACGACGTACGCCGCTCGGACCTGGCCTCGCCCGTGCTGACCCTGGTCGAGGACGGCGACGCGGATGCGCTGCGCGCCTGGCTGTCCTCCGTCGGCATCCGCCCGGAGAAGCCGGTACGGCTGGTCTGAGGGTCCGCTCAAACGCCGGTGCGGCTGGCCTGAGGAGCCCCCCGCCCGACGCCGGTACGGCTGGTCCGAGTGCGCCCCCGCTCGGCACCGGCACCCCGCCGGGCCCCCAACAGGCCCCTGACTGCGCCGAGTTGGCCCCGAGTGCGCGCACGACATCCGCACTGCAGCCGGAGCATATCCGGAATTAACCCTTCCGTTTAGCGTCAATTCGCGACGAACGGTGACGGAGTGCGTGCGTTATGTGATGTGCTGGGGACCGGTAGCTGTCAGACGACGCACCACAGTCGCATCAACTGTTGTCTCGGGGGATCGAGGGAGGGGAGTGACATGGGGGTGGAACGGTCGGACCACATCCGGCGCTGGGAGTCGGGTGCCCTCGCGCACGCCGTCTCGGACCCCTTCGGGCAGGGCCCGCTGCCCTGGCTGCGCGGCAGCGAGACCTACTTCGACGACACCGGGCACGTGGTGCCCTGGTACGTCGACCACGTCCCGGCCCAGCGCGGCACCGACCGGGTCACCGGCCCGCGCACCGCCGACGACGTACGCCAGCAGATCAAGGGGTTCGCCTCCAACGGGGCCGTCGCGCCCGGCGAGGCCATCGACTTCCACATCACCGTGGACCCCCCGCAGCAGTTCACCGTGGACGTCTACCGGATCGGGCACTACGGCGGCGACGGGGCCGCGAAGATCGCCACCAGCCCCCGGCTCTCCGGGATCGTCCAGCCGCCCCCGCTGGCGGCCGACCGTACGGTCTCCTGTCACCACTGGTGGCAGTCGTGGCGCTACCAGGTGCCCTCGCACGCCTCGATCGGCGCGCACGTCGCCGTGCTGACCACCGCCGACGGCTACCGCTCGCACATCCCGTTCACCGTCCGCGACAGCCACCCCGCCGATCTGCTCCTGCTGCTGCCCGACATCACCTGGCAGGCGTACAACCTCTTCCCGGAGGACGGCCGCACCGGTGCCAGCCTCTACCACGCCTGGGACGAGGAGGGCCGGCTGCTCGGCGAGGTGGACGCGGCGATCACCGTCTCCTTCGACCGGCCGTTCGCGGGCGCGGGCCTGCCCCTGCACGTCGGCCACGCCTACGACTTCATCCGCTGGGCCGAGCGCTACGGCTACGACCTCGCCTATGCCGACGCCCGCGACCTGCACGCGGGCCGCGTGGACCCGTCCCGCTACCGGGGCCTCGTCTTCCCCGGCCACGACGAGTACTGGTCGGCCCCGATGCGCCGCACCGTGGAGCTCGCCCGCGACGGCGGCACCTCGCTCGTCTTCCTGTCCGCCAACTCCCTTTATTGGCAAGTGGAGTTGGGCCCGTCCCCGTCCGGCGTGCCCGACCGCCTCCTCACCTGCCGCAAGCGGCGCGGTCCCGGCCGCCCCGCCCTGTGGCGCGAGGTCGCCCGGCCCGAGCAGCAGCTCCTGGGCATCCAGTACGCGGGCCGCGTCCCCGAGCCGTACCCCCTGGTCGTACGCAACGCGGACCACTGGCTGTGGGAGGCGACCGGGGCCGGTGACGGCGACGAGATCGACGGCCTGGTCGCGGGCGAGGCCGACCGCTACTACCCGCGCACCGCGCTCCCCGAGCACCAGGACCGCATCCTGCTCGCCCACTCCCCGTACCGGGACGGCGAGCAGCACGCCCGCCACCAGGAGACGTCGCTGTACCGGGCCCCCTCCGGCGCGCTCGTCTTCGCGTCGGGCACTTTCGCCTGGTCGCCGGCGCTGGACCGGCCCGGCCATGTGGACAGCCGCATCCAGCGCGCCACGGCCAACCTCCTCGACCGCATCTGCAAGCGGGACTGACCCCCGAAGAATGCCCTCGCACACCACCCGCGACCTGGGTACCCGGCCGCATGCGAGAGAATCGGAATCGCTCCTGGATCAACCTACGCGGAGGAACCGTGTCCGGATTCGTAGAAAAGCCCGAGCCGCTTCAGGTTCCCGGCCTCACCCACCTCCACACGGGCAAGGTGCGTGACCTCTATCAGAACGAGGCCGGCGACCTGCTGATGGTCGCCAGCGACCGGATGTCCGCGTACGACTGGGTGCTGCCCACCGAGATCCCCGACAAGGGCCGGGTGCTCACCCAGCTCTCGCTGTGGTGGTTCGACCTGCTCGCCGACCTGGTGCCCAACCACGTCATCTCCGAGGAGCTCCCCGAGGGCGCCCCCGCCGACTGGGCGGGCCGCACCCTGGTGTGCAGGTCGCTCGCGATGGTCCCGGTGGAGTGCGTCGCCCGCGGCTACCTCGCGGGCTCCGGCCTGGTCGAGTACAACGCGTCCCGTACGGTGTGCGGCCTCGCGCTGCCCGAGGGCCTGTCCAACGGGTCCGAGCTGCCCGCGCCGATCTTCACGCCCGCCACCAAGGCCGCCGTCGGCGACCACGACGAGAACGTGAGCTACGAGGAGGTGGCCCGCCAGATCGGCGCGGAGACCGCAGCCCAGCTGCGCCAGGCCACCCTCGCCGTGTACGGCCGGGCCCGCGACATCGCGCGCGAGCGGGGCATCATCCTCGCGGACACCAAGTTCGAGTTCGGCTTCGCGGGCGAGGAGCTCGTCATCGCCGACGAGGTGCTCACCCCGGACTCCTCGCGCTTCTGGCCGGCCGCGACCTGGGAGCCGGGCCGCGCCCAGCCCAGTTACGACAAGCAGTACGTCCGCGACTGGCTGACCTCGCCGGCTTCCGGCTGGGACCGCACGAGCGAGCGCCCGCCGCCCGCGCTGCCGCAGGAGGTCGTGGACGCGACCCGGGGCAAGTACATCGAGGCGTACGAGCAGCTCACCGGCAACAGCTGGTCGTAAGCAAAGAAGCCCCCGGCCGTGTGGCCGGGGGCTTCTTCTTCTGAGCGAACGACGAGGTTCGAACTCGCGACATCCACCTTGGCAAGGTGGTGCTCTACCAGCTGAGCTACGTTCGCATGCGCCGTGGCGCGGAGACCACTATACCCAACCGCGCTCGCGGGCGAGACGCACCGCCGTGTGACGGTTCTCCGCGCCCAGCTTGGCGGCGGCCGAGGAGAGGTAGTTCCGCACCGTCCCCTGCGACAGCGCGGCCCGCTCGGCGATCTCCGCGACGGGCGCCCCGTCGGCCGCGAACCCGAGCACCTCGGCCTCGCGCACGGTCAGCGGGGAGTCCCCCGCGGAGATCGCGTCGGCCGCCAACTCCGGGTCCACGTAACGGTTTCCGGCATGTACGGAGCGGATGATCTCGGCGAGCCGCCGGGCGCTCACGGTCTTCGGCACGAAGCCCCGCACGCCCGCCGAGAGCGCCCGCTTGAGGTGGCCGGGGCGCCCGTGACTGGTCACGATCATGGTCCGGCAGGACGGCAGTTCGGCCCGCAGCTTTGTGGCCACTGTCACACCATCCGCCCCCGGCATCTCCAGGTCGAGGACCGCCACATCGGGCCGATGGGCCCGCGCCATCGCGAGCGCCTCGGGCCCGGACGCGGCCTCCGCGACCACCTCCAGATCGTCCTCCAGGCCGAGCAGGGCGGCGAGCGCGCCACGGATCAGATGCTCGTCGTCCGCGAGCAGCACGCGCAGGCGGCTCATCTGGGCACCTCCGCGGTGAGCCGGAAAAGACCCTCGCCCGCCGGGCCCGCCTCCAGGGTGCCGCCGAGCGCGGACAGCCGTTCGCGCAGGCCCGCGAGGCCGGAGCCCGGGGCGGTGCTGGGCCGCTCCGGTACGCCGTCGTTCTCGACGACCAGGGTCGCGGTGCGCCCGCCGACGGCGAGCCTGATCGCGACGCTGCGGGCGTCCCCGTGCCGCAGCACATTGGTGGTGGCCTCGCGCACCACCCAGCCGAGCGCCGACTGCACCTCGACGGTCAGCTCCTCGGTGGGCCCGCTGTATTCGCAGCCGATCCCGGCCGCCTCCAGGACGCCCCGGGCGCCCTCGATCTCCACGCCGAGGTCCGCCTCGCGATAGCCGCGCACCACTTCCCGTACCTCCTTCTGCGATTCCTGGGCGATGCGCTGCACCTCCACCATCTGTGCCACCGCCTCGGGCCGGCCGCGCCGGGCGAGCTGGACGGCGAGCTCGGCCTTCAGCGCGATGACGGCGAGGTTGCGGCCGAGCACGTCGTGCATGTCCCGTCCGAAGCGCAGCCGTTCCTCGGCGACGGCCAGCCGGGCCTCGGTCTCGCGGGCCCGGTCCGACTCCCAGAGCACCGACAGCGTCCAGGCTCCGCAGCGCGACACCATCAGGGCGTACAGGCCGGACAGAGCCACCCCGATCGCCAGGCCGAGCAGCTGCGGGCCCGGCACTCCGGCCGGCGCGAACACCGCCACGACCGGAATGCCGAGCAGCGCGAACCGCCACAGGAACGTGCGGGGCGGGACGAACAGGCAGTACGTCATCCCGAACGGCATCACGATGTACAGCACGACGAGCAGGAGCGTCGGATCCGTGATCCCGTGCGCCACCCGGAGCCCCACGAGCAGGGCGAGCGAGAGCGCGCAGAGCGCCCCGGACACGAGCAGTCCGCGCCGCGGCGCCTCGGCGCGGCCCAGGTAGTGGTCGACGGCCGCCCGGTGGGCCCTGTTGCCCTGGAAGGCCTGCGCCGCGCCGACCGCGACGGTCGCCACGCCGAGGGCCGCCTGCAGCGGTCCGTGCCGCAGGCCCGGGCCGATGAACGGCACGTCCCAGCTGAGGAAGAGGAACCAGGTCGAGCACCGCCAGATGAGCCGGCTCTGGACCTCGACCTTCTCGACCCTGCTGCGGTCGTGCCAGTGCCGTCGATGCCATGCCCGTATCCGGCCCACCACCCTGCCGTCCCCCCTGTGTCAGCACTGTCTCAGCGCCGCGGCTCCCAGCGGAAGCGCTTGCGCACGACCAGCACCGCGATGAACGTCCAGACAACCATGACGAGCAGTTCCCGCAGCACCTCGCCCGCGCCCGCGCCGGTCCAGCCGTCCCGGATCATGCCCACCACCGGGCTCAGCGGCAGCAGTTCGCAGAACGAGGCCAGCCTGTCGGGCAGCACGTCCAGCGGTACGACCATGCCCGAGCCGGCGATCGACAGCATCATCATGGGCATGACCGCGATCTGGGCGCCCTCCGCGGACTTGGTGACGGCGGCGGTCGCCGCGGCGAGCGCGCCCATCACGACCATGCCGAGCAGCAGCCCGACGACCGCGAGCCATATCGTCCCCGGCACCGCCACGTCCATCACGGCCGAGCCGCCCACCGCGAGCAGCACGGCCTGCACGAGCCCGATGAGCACCGCGGGCAGCGCCGCCCCCGCCAGGATCTCCAGGTCGCGCAACTCCCCGGTGCGCAGCCGCTTCAGGACGAGTTCCTCCCGGCGTACGACGTAGACGCCGGTCAGCGTCGAGTACACCGCGAACAGCAGCACATAGCCGAGCGCGCCGGGCAGCAGCACCGTGCCGACGGTGAGCCCGGTCTGCTTCAGGTCGAGGCTGTCGACGGCCGAGTGCATCGCGACGGTGAACAGGCTCGGCAGCGCGACGACCGTGAACAGCGCCGACTTGTTGCGGCCGAGCAGGGTGAGTTCGGCGCGCCCCAGCGCCCGCATGCGGTCGGCGGCGCCTTTCGCGGTCCGCTCGGAGGCCCGCACCGGGGCCCGTACGGCATCCAGGGTGCTCATCGGACGGTCTCCTCTTCCCGGCGCTGGTCCTGCGCGATCTTCATGAACGCCTCTTCGAGCGAGGCCGAGCGCACATCGAGCCCCCGCAGCTCGACCCCGCTGTCCCTGGCCCACAACAGCAGCCCGGTGGCGGCCTGTTGGAGCGCGTTCGTCTTCAGCCGTACGGTGCGGCCGCTCGTCTCGTGGCTGCTGACGCCGAGCCGGTCGAGCGGCGGCAGATCGCCGAGGTGGTAGCCGTCGGGCAGCTCGAAGGCGATGTGCGAGGGCTGGGCGGCGACGACTTCGTCGACCCGGCCGCTCGCCGCGATCCGCCCTTCGTGGAGGATCGCCAGCCGCTCGGCGAGCGCCTCGGCCTCCTCCAGGTAGTGGGTGGTCAGGAGCACGGTGGTGCCGCCGTCGCGCAGCGCCCGCACCAACTCCCAGGTGTCGCGCCGCCCTTGGGCGTCCAGGCCCGTCGTCGGCTCGTCGAGGAAGAGCACCTCGGGCTGCGAGAGCAGCGCGAGCGCCAGGTCGAGCCGCCGCTTCTCGCCGCCCGAGAGCTGCTTGACCCGTACGCCGGAGCGCCGCCCCAGGTCGACGAGTTCCAGCGCCTCGTCCACCGGCCCGCCCGTCACCCGACCACCGCCCCTCACGGAGCGGCTCCGCCGCGTACCTTCCAGTCGCCCACTGGTGCACCCCGCCCACATCCGTACGGTCTCGGCCACGGTGAGCTCGGCGGGGAACCCGCCTTCCTGGAGCATCACGCCGGTACGGGGGCGCACGGCGGCCCGTTCGGTGTACGGGTCGTGCCCGAGCACCCGGACGCTGCCGCCGCTGGGCGGGGCGAGACCTTCGAGGAGTTCGACGGTGGAGGTCTTGCCCGCGCCGTTGGTGCCGAGCAGCGCGAAGAGTTCGCCCCGCGCCACCGAGAAGGAGATTCCGGAAACGGCCTCGAAGCCTCCGGCGTAGGTCCGCCGCAGCTCCTCGACCTCGATCACATTCGCTGTGCCTGCCATGACTTCAGCGTTCCGCGGGAAACGGGGCGCGGGCAGTGCGCGGTGTCATCACCGGCCATGACAAATGTCAGGAGTGGACCCGGACATGACTGAAGGCCCCGGTTCGATGAACCGGGGCCTTCAGTGCTTCCTGAGCGGACGACGAGATTCGAACTCGCGACCCTCACCTTGGCAAGGTGATGCTCTACCAACTGAGCCACGTCCGCATGCCTCCGACCACACGCTCCTCAAAAAGAGGGGCCACTGGGCGGCGCGAGCACTACTCTACCTGATCCACAAGATGGATCGGTACGCAATGCAGAGCGGGTGACAGGAATTGCACACTGCGCCTTCCCCCTGGAAGGGGGATGTTCTGCTACTGAACTACACCCGCACGCTCCGGCGGACCGGGCCTTTCGGCCTTGCCCCTCGGCGTGCTCCAGACTCTAGCTGATCAGCAGGGGGGGTTTGCAACTCCGGTGTCCGGGGCGGGTGCAGGGCCGCCCCGGACGGGACCCGGGCGGGGGGTCAGCCGGCCTCGGCGAAGGCCTCGTAGACCTTCTTCGGGATCCGGCCGCGGGCCGGCACGTCCATCTTGTTGGAGCGCGCCCAGGCGCGGACGGCCGCCGGGTCGGGCGCGACGGCGGTGTGCCGATACGTCTTCCCGGACTTCGAGTGCTTCCGGCCCGCCGTCACGTAAGGCGCGAGCGCCTTGCGCAGTTTCTTTGCATTGGCGGGATTGAGGTCGATCTCGTAGACCTTTCCGTCCAGGCCGAACGTGACCGTTTCCGCCGCTTCTCCGCCGTCGATGTCATCGGAGAGTGTGACCACTACGCGCTGAGCCACGGATATCGGTTCCTTCCTACGGTCTCGCCACTCCCACGTGCCTGACGTGCGGCGATACCGGCCTTCCGGCTGTTATGGAGCAATGTTGCTTTCGCTGGGATTCCTTTGTACAGCGGCACCCATTGCAATGTGAAGCCCAGCCAATTGCATCAGCGTGTCTCGACGCAATGACTTCGGCGACTTTTTCTCGGGATTTTTCCCACGTGTTGTCGCGGCCGAAACCGGAACGTGATCGGGGGTCAGCTATATCTACCCGCGTAGATTTTTTGGGCGGGTACTCTGAGGGAACCGCCTTCGCACCACACCACACCGGGAGTGCCAGTGGCACGCGTCGTAGTCGACGTCATGCTCAAGCCGGAAATCCTCGACCCGCAGGGACAGGCGGTGCAGCGCGCACTGCCCCGTCTCGGCTTCGAGGGGATCGGCGACGTACGTCAGGGAAAGCGTTTCGAGCTGGAGGTCGAGGGGCCGGTCGACGAGGCCGCCCTCGCCCGCATCCACGAGATGGCCGAGACCTTCCTCGCCAACACCGTCATCGAAGACTTCACCGTCAAGGTCGAGGAGCAGTCCAAGTGACTGCACGCATCGGCGTTGTCACCTTCCCCGGCACGCTTGACGACCGGGACAGTCTGCGGGCCGTGCGCATCGCGGGCGCCGAGCCGGTTTCGCTCTGGCACCGCGACAAGGACCTCAAGCAGGTCGACGCGGTCGTCCTCGCCGGCGGGTTCAGCTACGGCGACTACCTGCGGGCCGGGGCCATCTCCCGGTTCTCGCCGGTGATGGAGACGATCATCGAGCAGGCGAAGGCCGGTCTTCCGGTCCTCGGCATCTGCAACGGGTTCCAGATCCTCACCGAGTCGCACCTGCTGCCGGGCGCCATGCTCCGCAACAACCACCTGCACTTCATCTGCCGCGAGCAGAAGCTGCGGGTGGAGAACGCGGAGACCGCCTGGACCGCCGACTACGAGGCCGGCCAGGAGATCCGGGTTCCGCTCAAGAACATGGACGGCCGGTACGTCGCCGACGAGCGCACTCTTGACGAGCTGGAGGCCGAGGGCCGGGTCGCGTTCCGCTACCTGGACATGAACCCCAACGGCTCGCTGCGCGACATCGCGGGCATCACCAACGCCGCCGGCAACGTCGTCGGCCTGATGCCGCACCCCGAGCACGCCGTGGAGCCGCTGATCGGTACGGGCCGTACCGACGGCCTCGGATTCTTCACCTCGATCCTGAAGAAGCTGGTCAACGCCTCATGACTCTCGACACCGTCAAGCACGCAGAGCAGACCCCCGACGTCGAGCAGCCCTGGAAGGAGCTCGGCCTCAAGGAGGACGAGTACGCGCGCATCCGGGAGATCCTCGGCCGCCGCCCGACCGGCGCCGAGCTCGCCATGTACTCGGTCATGTGGTCCGAGCACTGCTCGTACAAGAGCAGCAAGGTCCACCTGAAGCAGTTCGGCGACAAGGTCCCCGAGAACGACGCCATGCTGGTGGGCATCGGCGAGAACGCGGGCGTCGTCGACGTCGGCCAGGGGTACGCGGTCACCTTCAAGGTCGAGTCGCACAACCACCCCAGCTACATCGAGCCCTACCAGGGCGCGGCCACCGGCGTCGGCGGCATCGTCCGCGACATCCTCGCCATGGGCGCCCGCCCGGTCGCGGTCGTCGACCCGCTGCGCTTCGGTGCGGCCGACCACCCCGACACCAAGCGCGTGCTGCCCGGCGTCGTCGCGGGCATCGGCGGCTACGGCAACTGCCTGGGCCTGCCGAACATCGGCGGCGAGGTCGTCTTCGACGCCTGCTACCAGGGCAACCCGCTGGTCAACGCCGGCTGCATCGGCGTGATGAAGCACGAGGACATCCACCTCGCGAAGGCGTCGGGCCCCGGCAACAAGGTCATCCTGTACGGCGCCCGCACGGGCGGCGACGGCATCGGCGGCGTCTCGGTCCTGGCGAGCGAGACGTTCGAGTCGACCGGCCCGGCCAAGCGCCCGGCCGTCCAGGTCGGCGACCCGTTCCAGGAGAAGCTCCTCATCGAGTGCACCCTGGAGATCTTCAAGGAGAAGCTCGTCGCGGGCATCCAGGACCTGGGTGGCGCGGGCCTGTCCTGCGCGACCTCGGAGCTGGCGAGCGCCGGTTCGGGCGGCATGCGCGTCGAGCTGGACACCGTCCACCTGCGTGACTCCTCCCTCTCGCCCGAGGAAATCCTCATGAGCGAGTCGCAGGAACGCATGTGCGCGGTCGTCGAGCCGCAGCACGTCGACCGCTTCATGGAGATCTGCGAGAAGTGGGACGTCATCGCCACCGTCATCGGTGAGGTGACCGAGGGCTCCCAGCTGGAGATCTTCTGGCACGGCGAGCAGATCGTGGACGTACCGCCGCGCACCGTCGCCCACGAGGGCCCGGTCTACCACCGGCCGTTCGCCCGCCCCTCCTGGCAGGACGCCCTCCAGGCCGACGACGCGGGCAAGCTGCCGCGTCCGCAGTCCGGCGCGGAGCTGAAGGACCAGGTCCTCAAGCTCGTGAGCTCCCCGAACCAGGCCTCCAAGTCCTGGATCACCGACCAGTACGACCGTTTCGTGCAGGGCAACACGGTGCTCGCGATGCCCGAGGACGCGGGCATGGTCCGGATCGACGAGGAGTCGAACCTGGGCGTGGCCATGGCGACCGACGGCAACGGCCGGTACGCCAAGCTCGACCCGTACACCGGCGCCCAGCTCGCGCTCGCCGAGGCCTACCGCAACGTGGCGGCCTCCGGCGCGAAGCCGCTCGCCATCTCGGACTGCCTGAACTTCGGCTCCCCCGAGGACCCGGACGTCATGTGGCAGTTCGCCGAGGCCACCCGTGGTCTCGCGGACGGCTGCCTCCAGCTGGGCACCCCGGTGACCGGCGGAAACGTCTCGCTCTACAACCAGACCGGCGAGACGGCGATCCACCCGACCCCCGTGGTCGCGGTGCTCGGCGTGATCGACGACGTGAACCGGCGCACCCCGATCGCGTTCGCCGAGGAGGGGCAGCTGCTCTACCTCCTCGGTGACACCCGTGAGGAGTTCGGCGGCTCGGCCTGGTCCCAGGTCGTCCACGACCACCTGGGCGGACTGCCGCCCAAGGTCGACCTGGACCGCGAGAAGCTGCTCGGCGAGATCCTGATCTCGGGCTCGCGCGACGGCATGATCGACGCCGCGCACGACCTGTCGGACGGCGGTCTGATCCAGGCCGTGGCCGAGTCCTGCCTGAAGGGCGGCAACGGCGCACGCCTGGTCGTGCCGGACGGGCTCGACGCCTTCACGTTCCTGTTCAGCGAGTCGGCCGGGCGGGCGATCGTGTCCGTGCCCCGCTCCGAGGAGCTGCGCTTCACCGACATGTGCGGGGCGCGCGGCCTTCCGGCGACCCGGGTCGGTGTCGTGGACGGCGCCTCCATCGACGTCCAGGGCGAGTTCACCCTGGAGCTGACCGAACTGCGCACGGCCCACGAGGCGACCATTCCCGCCCTGCTGGCCTAGTACGCACCAACTCCTCGGCCCCGTACCTCAGTTGATGAGGTACGGGGCCGAAGTGCGTTCAGGCGTCGACGAGGTGCCCGGTCTCGACCGGGGTGGTGGGCACGGGCCGCGTCTCGGCGGGGAGGCGGGCGGCCAGGACCGCGGCGACCGCCATGACCCCCGCCGCCACCAGGAAGACCACGTCCATCGCGGAGACGAAGCCGTGCACCGCGGTGTCGCGGGCGGCGCCGGTCAGGTGGGCGATGGTGCTGGTCGAGCCGCCCGGCACCTTCGCCTCGTACACCCGGCTGAGCAGCGTGCCGAAGACGGCCGCGCCAAGCGCGTTCCCCAGTGTCTGGAAGAACCGGATGCTGGTGGTCGCGATGCCCAGCTGGTGGGCGGGGGCGGCGTTCTGGACGTACGGGATGAGCTGGCCTATGAGCAGGCCGAACCCGCAGCCCATGAGGAGGAGCGCGCCGCGGAGCTGCCACAGCGAGGTCCCGGCGTCGAGGGTGGCGAGCGCGGCGAGCGCGAGGGCGGAGGCGACGGTGCCGGTCAGCACGAAGGTCTTCATGCGCCAGCCGCGGTCGGTGAGCCTGCCCGCCGCGAGGCCGACGGCGGTCATGCCGAGCGCCAGGGGGACGAGGTGGAGCCCGGAGGCCGCCGGGGCGAGGCCGCGCACCGCCTGGAGGTAGATCATGACGTAGACCAGCGCGCCCATCATCGCGGCGCCGAGCAGCCCCTGGATGGCGAAGCCGTACCGCAGTTGGGGCACCTTGAACATCGAGAGCGGCAGGACCGGCTCCGCGGCGGTGGTCTGGCGGCGAAGGAACAGCGCGAGGGTCAGGACGCAGGCCGCGAGCAGGCCGATGATCTCGGGCGAGCCCCAGGCGTACTGCTTGCCGCCCCAGCTGGTCGCCAGGAGCAGGCTGCTGGTGAAGGCGGCGGCGAGCGTCGCGCCGAGGTAGTCGATGCGGTGTCGGACCGGGGAGGCCGGGAGCCTCAGTACGAGGACGGCGCCGATCAGGGCGGCGATGCCGAGCGGCAGGTTGATGTAGAAGATCCAGCGCCAGTCGGCGTGGTCCGCGAGGGTGCCGCCGATCCAGGGGCCGATCGCCATGCCGGTGCCCCCGACGATCCCGCCGACGCCGCTCGCCTTGTTGCCGCCCTTGCCGTTCGGGCCCTGGAGCTGCGCGAGTACGACCATGGTGACGCTCATCAGACCGCCGCCGCCGAGGCCCTGGAGGGCGCGGGCCGCGATCAGTTCGGCCATCGACTGGGCGGCGCCGCACAGCGCCGAGCCGAGCAGGAAGGTGGCGACGGCGCCGACGAAGACCTTCTTCGCGCCGAGGGTGTCGCAGAGCTTTCCGTACAGGGGCAGCGCCGCGGCCGAGGCGAGCGCGAACGCGCTGATCAGCCAGGGGATCTTGTCGACTCCGTGCGCCGGGTCGAGATCGCGGGCGATGGGCACGGTGGCCGCCGACACGATGTTCATGTCGAGCACGGCCAGCAGGATCGTGGCGATGCAGACGGCCATGGCGATCAGGGTCTGGGTCCTGGTCATGAGGGGCTCGGCGGCGTTCGTGGCCCGGGTCTCGGTGCTCTTCAGTGGCTTCGTGCTCGTCATGGTCTTCGTCATGGGCACCACCATGGACCAGAAAGATATACCAAGTCAATCTTTCATCCTGGATTAAATTTCATCCTGGTACAGTGATGTGCATGACTGCTGGTGAGGGGCTGCGCGAGCGCAAGAAGCGGGAGACCGCGATGCGGATCTGGCGCACCGCGCTCGACCTGTTCACCGAGCGCGGCTTTGACCATGTCTCGGTGGCGGAGATCGCCGCCGCGGCAGACGTCTCGAAGATGACCGTCTTCAACTACTTCGGCACGAAGGAAGACCTGGTCACCGCGCCGATGATGAACCACGTCGGCGATGTCGTACGGGCCGTGCGCGAGCGCGAGGCCGGCGAGTCGGCGGTGGCCGCGGTGCGCCGGCAGTTCCTGGAGATGATCGAGCTGCGCGATCCGTCGGTCGGCCTCAACGACGACCCGCGCTCCCTCCAGGCCCGCCAGCTCATCCAGAACACCCCGGTGTTGCTCCAGCGCGCCTCCCTCGCGTTCGGTGAGGCGCAGCGGGAACTGGCCGAGCTGCTCGCCGGGGAGGGCGGCGACCCGATGCTCGCCGCGGTCGCGGCCGCCCAGCTGACCGGCGCCCGCAACGCGCTGATCAACGAGCACCACCGCCGCATCCTCGGCGGGGAGTCCGCGCGATGGGTCGCCACCGATGCCGCGGAACGCGCCGAGCGGGCGTTCGCGCAGGTCGAAAACGGTCTCGGGAGCTACCCCGGCCCGGCGTAGGCTCGGCTTCATGCCCCCGGCCAAGAAGCGCGCCCGCAAGTACGACCCGGTGAAGATCCGGGCCGCCGTCCTCGCCCAGTTCGGCCACGTACGCCAGGCCGTCGCCGCGCTCACGCCCGAGCAGCTCGCCCGGCCCACCCGGCTCGGCGACTGGACGGTGCGCGAGCTCGCCGTGCACCACACGATGGCGCTCGGCATGCTGGACCGCTACCTCGCCGAGGAGGAGCCGCTCAAGCAGGAGGTCGGGCTGCTCGACTGGCCGTTCCGCACGGCGGTGGTGGGCGGTCAAGTGGCCGACCAGACACGGGAGTTGGCGTCGACGACCGCCGACCTCGACGCACTCTTCGAGCAGCGGGCGGCCCGCACCGAGGAGCTCTTCGCAGCCACCGCGGACACCCGGCTCATGCCGACCCGGTTCGGCGCGATGACCTTCGCGGACGTCCTGGTGACCCGGACCGTCGAACTCGTCGTCCACACCGACGACTTGAACGAAGCGCTGCCCGAACTCGGCGTCCCCTACGACCGGCAGGCGCTCGCCGCCTGCACCCGGCTGCTGGCCGACGCGCTCGCCGTGAAGGCTCCGGGCGGCTCGGTCGAGGTGCGGATCCCGCCGTACGCGGTGGTCCAGTGCGTGGCCGGCCCGAAGCACACGCGGGGCACGCCGCCGAACGTGGTCGAGACGGATCCGCTCACGTGGATCCGGCTCGCGACGGGGCGTACGGGGTGGGCCGAGGCGCGGGACTCGGCGAAGGTCGCGGCGAGCGGGGAGCGGGCGGACTTGTCGGCGGTACTGCCGGTGATGGCGTAGTCCGAGGGTGGGCGACCCCGGCCACCCGGGGCTCCTCCCCAGACCCGTATCGCGCCTGAAGGGTGCTCGTCCGCAAACGTCCCCAAAGCTTTAAGGGCCAGGGGGGACCCCCATGACGGGCCGGGTATGCCCCTTTCCGGGGGCGACCCTGCTAGGGGCGCGGGAAACTGCGCAAGCAGGGGGTGTCCTCACGCAGCGCACACGCCCCCGCACCCGGCCTCCGGCCCAATCCCGCCCCGCGAAGCGAACTCCGTCACACTCGGCACGGGTCTGCGACGCAGTCGCAAACACCCCGAGCCGTAGGCGCGTACCCCGGCCCACCTGCGGGGACGTGACCGAAGGGCAAAAAGGGGACCCTGCGAGGGGGCGAGGCGCGAAAGCTACAAAAGGGGGCAGGGTGCCCGCCTGTCCGTATCCCCAATTCGGACCAGTGGTCGATCTCGCCTACACTCGGTGGCGTGCCACGTGGTGACGGACGACTCAACCACGACCTGCTCCCCGGTGAGAAGGGCCCCCAGGACGCTTGCGGCGTCTTCGGTGTCTGGGCTCCGGGTGAAGAGGTCGCGAAGCTCACTTACTTCGGGCTCTACGCCCTCCAACATCGGGGCCAGGAATCCGCGGGCATCGCGGTCAGCAACGGCTCCCAGATCCTCGTCTTCAAGGACATGGGACTTGTCTCCCAGGTCTTCGACGAGACCTCGCTCGGTTCCCTCCAGGGTCATATCGCGGTCGGTCACGCCCGCTACTCGACCACCGGTGCCTCCGTGTGGGAGAACGCTCAGCCGACCTTCAGGGCGACCGCCCACGGCTCGATCGCGCTCGGCCACAACGGCAACCTGGTGAACACCGCGCAGCTCGCGGAGATGGTCGCCGAGCTGCCCAAGGAGAACGGCCGGGCGACCCAGCTCGCCGCCACCAACGACACCGACCTGGTCACCGCGCTGCTCGCCGGCCAGACGGACGACGACGGCAAGCCGCTGACCGTCGAGGAAGCGGCCGCCAAGGTCCTTCCCCAGGTCCAGGGCGCCTTCTCGCTGGTCTTCATGGACGAGCAGACGCTGTACTGCGCCCGTGACCCGCAGGGCATCCGCCCGCTGGTGCTCGGCCGCCTGGAGCGCGGCTGGGTCGTCGCATCGGAGAGCGCCGCGCTCGACATCTGCGGCGCCAGCTTCGTCCGCGAGATCGAGCCGGGCGAGCTCGTCGCCATCGACGAGAACGGCCTGCGCACCTCGCGATTCGCAGAAGCGAAGCCCAAGGGCTGTGTCTTCGAGTACGTCTACCTGGCGCGCCCGGACACCGACATCGCCGGCCGGAACGTCTACCTCTCGCGAGTGGAGATGGGCCGGAAACTCGCCAAGGAAGCCCCGGTCGAGGCCGACCTGGTCATAGCGACTCCGGAGTCCGGCACCCCCGCCGCGATCGGATACGCCGAGGCCAGCGGCATCCCGTACGGCTCGGGCCTGGTGAAGAACGCCTACGTCGGCCGTACGTTCATCCAGCCCTCGCAGACCATCCGCCAGCTCGGTATCCGGCTCAAGCTGAACCCGCTGAAGGAAGTCATCCGGGGCAAGCGCCTGGTGGTCGTGGACGACTCGATCGTCCGCGGCAACACCCAGCGCGCGCTCGTCAAGATGCTCCGCGAGGCGGGCGCCGCCGAGGTCCACATCCGGATCTCGTCGCCGCCGGTGAAGTGGCCCTGTTTCTTCGGCATCGACTTCGCGACCCGCGCGGAGCTGATCGCCAACGGCATGACCATCGAGGAGATCGGCACGTCCCTGGGCGCCGACTCGCTCTCGTACATCTCGACCGACGCGATGATCGAAGCGACGACGATCCCCAAGGACAACCTCTGCCGCGCCTGCTTCGACGGCGTGTACCCGATGGAGCTCCCCGACCCCGAGCTGCTCGGCAAGCAGCTCCTGGAGTCCGAGCTGGCTTCCGGCCCCGCCGCGACCGCGGCCGCCGACGCCCTGCGCCGCCCGTAAGACCCCTGCAGTACGACACGAAAGTTCCCAGTCACATGCCTGAGACCACTGGTGCCAGCTACGCAGCCGCGGGCGTCGACATCGAGGCGGGCGACCGCGCCGTCGAGTTGATGAAGGAGTGGGTGAAGAAGACGAAGCGCCCCGAGGTCCTGGGCGGCCTCGGCGGATTCGCCGGCCTCTTCGACGCCTCGGCCCTCAAGCGCTACGAGCGCCCGCTGCTCGCCTCCGCCACCGACGGCGTCGGCACGAAGGTCGACCTCGCCCGCAAGATGGGCGTGTACGACACCATCGGCCACGACCTCGTCGGCATGGTCGTCGACGACCTGGTCGTGTGTGGTGCCGAGCCGCTGTTCATGACCGACTACATCTGCGTCGGCAAGGTCCACCCCGAGCGCGTCGCGGCCATCGTGAAGGGCATCGCCGAAGGCTGTGTCCTGGCGGGCTGCGCGCTGGTCGGCGGCGAGACCGCCGAGCACCCGGGCCTGCTCGGCCCCGACGACTTCGACGTCGCGGGCGCCGGCACCGGTGTCGTCGAGTACGACCAGCTCCTGGGCGCCGACCGCATTCGCGAGGGCGACGCCGTCATCGCCATGGCCTCGTCCGGTCTTCACTCGAACGGGTACTCACTCGTCCGGCACGTGGTGTTCGACCGGGCCAGGATGACCTTGGACCAGCACGTCGAGGAGTTCGGCCGCACGCTCGGCGAGGAGCTCCTGGAGCCGACCAAGATCTACTCCCTTGACTGCCTGGCGCTGACCCGCACCGCCGAGGTGCACGGTTTCAGCCACATCACCGGCGGCGGTCTTGCCAACAACCTGGCCCGGGTCATCCCCGACCACCTGCACGCCACGGTCGACCGCTCGACCTGGACGCCGGGCGCGGTCTTCGACCTCGTCGGCACGGCGGGCAACGTCGAGCGGCTCGAACTGGAGAAGACGCTCAACATGGGCGTCGGCATGATGGCGATCGTCCCGGAGGTCTCGGTCGACGTCGCGCTCCAGACCCTCGCGGACCGGGGCGTGGACGCCTGGGTCGCCGGAGAGATCCTGGAGCGTGGGGATCACCGCGACGGTGCCGCGCTGACCGGCACGTATTCGCATTAGAAGCGTCGCCGAGCAAGGCCTCACAGGCAGCACGAAACCCGGTCTGGGGCGAAGGCCCCGGACCGGGTCGGTGTGCTCAGAGCAGCGAAGAGATGCGTTGCTGCGAAAGCGGGATCAGCGAAGTCAAGCGCCGCGGCGCTGCGACGACGGACCGGACTCTTCGTCCTCGTCCTCGTCGTCATTCCCGTACAGATCCGCATAGCGGGCGTACGGGTCGTCGTCCTCGTCGTCCTCCAGTGGCTCCGCGTTCGGCGGTTGGCTCACTGTCGGGTTCGGAGTAGATGCGCCCAGCTCGTTGGCCAGACGCGACAGGTCAGTCCCGCCGCTGCTGTACTTCAGCTGGCGGGCGACCTTCGTCTGCTTGGCCTTTGCCCGGCCGCGCCCCATGGCTCGACCCCCTCGGTGACGGGGCTCGACGGCCCCAGAGTCTTGACACGCGTTCATGATCCGGAACGGACTCTCCGTGGAGAGACCGCGTCCGTAGGGCTTCAACGGTACCTGCTTCCGCGGCCATACGGTACGCCGCCCGCATGACGCGCCACTTGGCAGAACCAACAAAGAGCCCTGTCCTCGCTGGTCAACCGCGATTTTAACCTCTTCTTGGCGCTCGACCCGCCGACCGGCGTGAGTCATGTCTCTCAGCCCGGTCGGCGGGCGCCCGGGAGGCTCAGTGTTGACGTGCCTCCGCCATGCGCTGTTCGGCGATCCGGTCGGCCGCGGCGGCCGGCGGAATGCCGTCTTCCTTCGCACGAGCGAATATGGCCAGCGTGGTGTCGAAGATCTTCGAAGCCTTCGCCTTGCAGCGGTCGAAGTCGAAGCCGTGGAGCTCGTCGGCCACCTGGATCACGCCACCCGCGTTCACGACGTAGTCGGGTGCGTACAGGATCGCGCGGTCCGCGAGGTCCTTCTCGACACCCGGGTGCGCGAGCTGGTTGTTGGCCGCGCCGCACACCACCTTCGCGGTGAGCACGGGCACGCTCTCGTCGTTCAGGGCGCCGCCCAGCGCGCACGGGGCGTAGATGTCGAGACCCTCGGTGCGGATCAGCGCCTCGGTGTCGGCGGCGACGGTGACCTGGGGGTGCAGGTCGGTGATGGTGCGTACCGACTCCTCGCGCACGTCCGTGATCACGACCTCGGCGCCGTCCGCGAGCAGGTGCCCGACGAGGTGCCGGCCGACCTTGCCGACGCCCGCGATGCCGACCTTGCGGCCGCGCAGCGTCGGGTCGCCCCACAGGTGCTGGGCCGAGGCCCGCATGCCCTGGAACACGCCGAACGCGGTCAGCACGGACGAGTCGCCCGCGCCGCCGTTCTCGGGGGAGCGGCCGGTCGTCCACTGGCAGGTGCGCGCCACGACGTCCATGTCGGCGACGTAGGTGCCGACGTCGCAGGCCGTCACGTAGCGCCCGCCGAGCGAGGCCACGAACCGCCCGTAGGCGAGCAGGAGTTCTTCGGTCTTGATCGTCTCGGGATCACCGATGATCACGGCCTTGCCGCCGCCGTGGTCCAACCCGGCCATGGCGTTCTTGTACGACATTCCGCGCGACAGGTTGAGGGCGTCGGCGACGGCCTCCGCCTCGGTCGCGTACGGGTAGAAGCGCGTACCGCCCAGGGCGGGGCCCAGGGCGGTGGAGTGGATGGCGATGACGGCCCTGAGCCCGGTGGCTCGGTCCTGGCACAGCACGACCTGCTCGTGTCCGCCCTGGTCGGAGCGGAAGAGGGTGTGCAGTACGTCATCGGCTCCGGTCACATCGGTCACGGTGGTGACTCCCAAGTACGAAGCGGCGGTTGTCGGCCCGCCTGCGGGTGGGGCGGGCCTGGTTCGGGAGCAGGTTAAGTCCTACGCGCCCGTAGATCAGGCGCAGTGCTCAGGATCACCCCCGTCAGGAGCACAGGGGGGCGTGCCCGTGGGACGATGCGGGACATGGCGGTGGTGTCCTCGGTGATCGTTCCGTACGCGTCCTACCTGCGGGTGTACGAGCCCCTTGCCGCCTTTCCCGAACCCGAGCGCGGCCACTGGCAGCGCTACGCCGAGCGCGGGCGCACCCCCGGTGCCCAGGACGAACTCCGGCGCGCGCTGGCCGACTTGGTGCCCACCCCGCCCGTCCCGGTGCCGGTGCACGAGAGCGGGGACGCGTTCGTCGCCGAGCTCGACGGGGTGGTGTGCGTGTGCCCCTGGCGGACCCGGCTGCGCGGCTGGCAGGCGCTGGAAGGTCTCGCGGGCCAGTTCCCCGAGCCGGTCCTGGACGCGCTGCTGCCTCCGGTGGTGCGCAGGCAGGCCGAGGCGGACTACGAGCACTGGCGGGAGCGGAATCCGGACGCCCGGCCGTGGATCCTGACGAGTGTCTGGCACATCCCTGTGAGCTGGTTCACAGTCTTTTCGGACGAAGAGCGCGAGTATGCACCGGGTGAGGGTGCGACCGCGCCCGTGCTGCGCTACCGCACCCCGATGGTCCAGGCCCGCCGTCGTCTCGCGAGGGCGCTGCGGACGCTGCGGGACCGCATCGACGAGGGGCCGCTGACCGAGGGCCTGGTCGACGTCGGGCGCTGGCTGGAGGAATTCCATCCGCGCTCGCTGGTCGAACTGGACTACGGCGGCCTCGTGCACGCGCTCTCGCAGGACAGCCTGGAGGCGGACCGCTCGGCGGCCGACGTGGCCGAGGGGATCGCCGCGCTGCGGGCGGGCGACGACACCGGCGCGGAGGAGGCGTACGGCCGCTTCACGGAGCGCTGGCGGGCCGTCAAGGAACGCCGGATGGCCAACTGAGGTCCCGCGGCTGGTTCTGAGGGGCCGTCGGGGGGCGGGCGGTGGAGGGTCTCCATGAGGCCATCCGTGGGATCTTCGTGCGGCCTTCGGGGGGTCTTGGGGCGGCCTCCGGAGGGCCTTCGCGGGTTCGCCGCAGGACGTAGGTCCTGATCCGGGCCTTTGCCCTAAGGGTGACGGACCGCACTTATCTCACCCTTGCGCCCAGACCCCACCGTCGTGCCAAAATAGGACAAGGGGTCCGGGGAGGATCCCTTCCGCCCAACTACGGGCGGATTGCTCGGTATTGCTTGCTATGGGGGGTCTGACGACTCCTGATCGCTCTGTGACTGATCGTCACTGTGGCGTGACTGTCCGCTATGGCATGGTCCATCGGCTTCCGTCGCTGATGAACACCTGGGAGGGCAATTCCATCGGTTTGGCCGACGTGGCTGGACGGATGGTGTAGTTGTAGTGCCGAGGACAAGCCGTTCGTCCTATAACCGACTCGGCTCGCGTCCGCCATTTCGGGCAACGCGGGTCAAGGTGCAGAATTTAGAGGAAAGAACCGAGAAGGTTCGGTTCTCCCGAGGAGGCCGCTCATGACCGCTCGCACCCCTGATGCCGAGCCGCTGCTGACCCCGGCTGAGGTTGCCACGATGTTCCGCGTGGACCCGAAGACGGTGACCCGCTGGGCCAAGGCCGGCAAGCTCACGTCCATCCGCACGCTGGGTGGGCATCGCCGGTACCGCGAGGCAGAGGTCCGCGCACTGCTGGCGGGTATTCCGCAGCAGCGCAGCGAGGCCTGAACAACACCCCAATAATCCGGACCATCCGGGGCCCCCACCCCGACCCGGTCCGCCTATAGCTCCACATGACGCCCAGCCCGCCCCAACGGGCTGCGTCATTGATCGCGCTGGACTCCGCCGGGTCCAGCGCGATCTTTTTATGTCCGGCCTTGTCCGGCACTTCCGGCAGCTCCCCGGGGCCTCGCGCGACCGCTCCGGAGGGGGGCCTTCCGCCGACTCCGTGGCACCACCACTCAGGGTGGTGCAATTGCACATATTAAATCGGGGCGTTGTATGGGGTGCGTAAGTTCAGTCGTTCCGGAAACTCATTCCGTGACTCCCGTCACACCCTCAAGAGCCCTCCAGTCAGAGCCTCCCACCCCGGCGGTGGCCACCGGCCCGCCATAGGTCACCGGTTGGGGGGACTTTCGTCCTCGGGGCGCGCGGGCTCGGCGACCTCCATGGCGAGCCTCAGGAGCCGATGGCAGACCGCGCAGTGACGGGTGAGGTGGCGGTAGCCCAGAGCGGCCGACAGATGGGCCCGCAGCAGCGCCCGCGTCTCGTGCCTCGACGACGCCGCCATGCACCACCTCCTCGGGGAGCCCCGTTCCCCTCCCTTGCAGGGGTACCGGCGGCAGGTGCCCCCGTCAAGACAGCGAGAAGGCCCGGATCCTGAGGGATCCGGGCCACAAGGAACGCCTGAGCCCGCATCGGGGGGGCATCCGGTCCTGGGGCGCGGGGGTGAGCGGCGAAGCCCCTCCCCGCGTGAGGCAGCACCCGGCACAAGCACCGGGGCCCGTGTCCGGTGAGGGGTGCGGGTTGGGAAGTGGTGGCGGTCCTGGCGGGATTTGCTGCGTTTGTTTCGCGGCTCCGCCGCGGGGCGCGGCCTCCGGGAGGGGGCTGTACCCGGCACAAGCACCGGAGCCCGCATCCGGTGAGGGATGCGGGCTCCGATTTGCTGCGGTCCTGACGGGATTTGAACCCGCGGCCTCCACCTTGACAGGGTGGCGAGCACTCCAAACTGCTCCACAGGACCTTGTTTCGCAGCCCGTTGGTGCTTGGCTGCGAATGAGACTGTACAGCAGGTCAGCGGGTCAGGTCGAACTCACTCACAGCGATACCCGCGTTACGGCGCCGCCGCGTCGATCGCCTTCACGATGCGCTTGTCGGAGACCGGGAACGCCGTGCCGAGCGCGTGCGCGAAGTAGCTCACCCGGAGCTCCTCGATCATCCAGCGGATGTCCAGGACCTGCTGCGGAACGGGCCGCCCCTGCGGCAGCTGTTCGAGCAGCCACGCGTACTCGTCCTGCATCTCGTGGACCTTCTCCATGCGCGTGGTGTCGCGCTGAACGGCCGTCGGCATCTGCTGGAGCCGGCGGTCCACCGCGACCAGGTAGCGCATCAGGTCGGGCAGCCGCCTGAGGCCGGTCTTCGTGACGAAGCCGGGCGGTACGAGGGCCGCCAGCTGGTTCCGTACGTCCGTGACGTTGTTGACCAGGGTCAGGCTGTTCGTGGCCTTCAGGCGGCGCTCACAGGCCTGCCAGGCGGCCAGGATCTGCTGGACCTGGCCGACCGTGCGCACCGTCGCGTCCACCAGGTCCGCCCGCACCTTGTCGTACAGCTTGCGGAACGATTCCTCGTCCCACGCGGGGCCGCCGTGGTCCGCGATCAGCTTGTCCGCGGCCGCCATGGCGCAGTCGTCGAAGAGCGCCTGGATCGAGCCGTGCGGATTGCGCGAAAGGGCGAGCTTCTGCTGGTTGGTCAGCTTGTCCGAGGCGAACTTGGCCGGGTTCACCGGAATGTTCAGCAGGATCAGCTTCCGGGTGCCCCGCCACATCGCCTGCTGCTGCTCGGCCTCGGTGTCGAAGAGCCGTACGGAGACGCTCTCGCCCGCGTCCACGAGCGCCGGGAACGCCTTCACCGGCTGGCCGGCCCTGCGCGTCTCGAAGATCCTGGTCAGCGTGCCGATCGTCCAGTCCGTGAGGCCCGAGCGCTCGATGGACTCGCCCGAGGGGCCCGCGGTGGCCGCGGCGGCCTTGGAGAGGGCCTGACGGGCCTTCGGGCGCAGTTTGAGCTTGAGCGCCTCCAGGTCCTTGTCCTCGGCGAGGTTGCGGCGCCGCTCGTCGACGATCCGGAACGTGATCTTGAGGTGGTCCGGCACCCGGGTCAGGTCGAAGTCGTCGGCCGTGACCGGCACGCCTACCATCCGCTGGAGCTCGCGGGCGAGGGTGACCGGCAGCGGCTCCTGCAGTGGCACCGCTCGCTCCAGGAACTTCGCGGCGTAGTTCGGCGCCGGTACGTAATGCCGGCGGATGGGCTTCGGCAGGGAGCGGATCAGCTCCGTGACGACCTCTTCGCGCAGGCCCGGGATCTGCCAGTCGAAGCCCTCGTCGGTGACCTGGTTGAGGACCTGGAGCGGCACGTGCACGGTCACGCCGTCCGCGTCCGCGCCCGGCTCGAACTGGTAGGTCACCCGGAATTTCAGCGGGCCCTGGCGCCACGAGTCCGGATAGTCGTCCTTGGTGACGGCCCCGGCCTTCTCGTTGATGAGCATCTCGCGCTCGAAATCGAGGAGTTCGGGCTCGTCGCGCCGCTTGTGCTTCCACCAGGAGTCGAAGTGCGCGCCGGACACGACGTGTTCGGGCACCCGCTGGTCGTAGAAGTCGTACAGCGTCTCGTCGTCCACGAGGATGTCGCGGCGGCGGGCGCGGTGCTCCAACTCCTCGACCTCGGTGAGGAGTTTGCGGTTGTCCGAGAAGAACTTGTGGTGCGTGCGCCAGTCGCCCTCGACCAGCGCGTTGCGGATGAACAGCTCGCGCGAGGCCTCGGGGTCGATGCGGCCGTAGTTGACCTTGCGGTTGGCCACGATCGGCACGCCGTACAGCGTCACGCGCTCGTACGCCATGACCGCCGCCTGGTCCTTCTCCCAGTGCGGCTCGCTGTAGGTGCGCTTGACCAGGTGCTGGGCGAGCGGCTCGATCCACTCGGGCTCGATCTTCGCATTGACGCGGGCCCACAGCCGGGACGTCTCCACCAGCTCCGCCGACATCACGAGCTTGGGCTGCTTCTTGAACAGCGCCGAGCCCGGGAAGATCGCGAACTTGGCGCTGCGGGCGCCCAGATACTCGTTCTTGTCGGTGTCCTTGAGCCCGATGTGCGAGAGCAGACCGGCCAGGAGAGAGGTGTGTACGGACTGCTCGGGCGCGTCCTCCTCGTTGAGGTGGATGCCCATGGTCTTCGCGACCGTACGCAGCTGCGAGTAGATGTCCTGCCACTCGCGGATCCGCAGGAAGTTCAGGTACTCCTGCTTGCACATCCGCCGGAACGAGCTGGAGCCGCGCTCCTTCTGCTGCTCGCGGACGTACCGCCACAGGTTGAGGAAGGCGAGGAAGTCGGACGTCTCGTCCTTGAAGCGGGCGTGCTGCTGGTCGGCCTGCGCCTGCTTCTCGCTCGGGCGCTCGCGCGGGTCCTGGATGGAGAGCGCGGCGGCGATGACCATGACCTCGCGTACGCAGCCGTTGCGGTCGGCCTCCAGGACCATGCGGGCGAGCCGCGGGTCCACGGGAAGCTGGCTCAGCTTGCGGCCCTGCTGGGTGAGGCGCTTCTTCGGATCCTTCTCCGTCGGGTCCAACGCCCCCAGTTCCTGGAGGAGTTGGACGCCGTCGCGGATGTTGCGGTGGTCCGGCGGGTCGATGAACGGGAACTTCTCGATGTCGCCGAGGCCGGCCGCGGTCATCTGGAGGATGACGGAGGCGAGGTTCGTCCGGAGGATCTCCGCGTCGGTGAACTCGGGCCGCGTGACGAAGTCGTCCTCGCTGTACAGCCGGATGCAGATGCCGTCGCTCGTACGGCCGCAGCGGCCCTTGCGCTGGTTGGCGCTGGCCTGGCTGACCGGCTCGATCGGCAGGCGCTGCACCTTGGTGCGGTGGCTGTAGCGCGAGATGCGGGCGGTGCCCGGGTCGATGACGTACTTGATGCCGGGGACGGTCAGCGAGGTCTCGGCGACATTGGTCGCGAGCACGATCCGGCGGCCGCTGTGCTGCTGGAAGACGCGGTGCTGCTCGGCGTGCGAGAGGCGCGCGTAGAGGGGGAGCACCTCGGTCGAGCGGAGGTTCTTCTTGATCAGCGCGTCCGCCGTGTCGCGGATCTCGCGCTCGCCGGAGAGGAAGACCAGGATGTCGCCGGGGCCCTCGGCCTGGAGCTCGTCCACGGCGTCGCAGATCGCGGTGATCTGGTCGCGGTCGGAGTCCTCCGAGTCCTCCTCCAGGAGCGGGCGGTAGCGCACTTCGACCGGGTACGTACGGCCGCTGACCTCGACGATCGGGGCGTCCCCGAAGTGCCGCGAGAAGCGCTCCGGGTCGATGGTCGCCGAGGTGATGACGACCTTCAGATCGGGGCGCTTCGGCAGCAGCTGGGCCAGATAGCCGAGCAGGAAGTCGATGTTGAGGGAGCGCTCGTGGGCCTCGTCGATGATGATCGTGTCGTAGCCGCGCAGCTCGCGGTCCGTCTGGATCTCGGCGAGCAGGATGCCGTCGGTCATCAGCTTCACGAAGGTGGCGTCCTGGTCGACCTGGTCGGTGAACCGGACCTTCCAGCCGACGGCCTCGCCCAGCGGGACCTTCAGTTCCTCCGCGATGCGGTCCGCGACCGTGCGGGCCGCGATCCTGCGGGGCTGGGTGTGCCCGATCATGCCACGCAGGCCCCGGCCCAGCTCCATGCAGATCTTGGGGATCTGGGTGGTCTTGCCCGAGCCGGTCTCACCCGCGACGATCACGACCTGGTGGTCGCGTATCGCCTCAAGGATCTCGTCCTTCTTCTGGCTGACCGGGAGCTGCTCGGGGTAGCTGACCTCGGGCATGCGGGCGGACCGCCGGGCGATGCGGTCGGCGGACTTCTGGGCCTCGGCGGCGATCTCGTCGAGCACGGCCTGCCGGGCCTCGGGCTTACGGATGCGGCGGGCGCCTTCGAGACGGCGGCCGAGCCGGTGGGCGTCGCGCAGCGAGGCCCCGTCGAGCAGCGTCTGGAGATCGGCGAAGGAAGTAGACATACCTGATTCAGGATCTCACCCGCCGAGGACGAGTGGCGAACGCATTTAGGCGCGCTCCGGGACCCACCCCGTACCATTTCGGGCATGCCCCGCTCCCGTGCCCCGCGCCGCCGCCCCACCGCGGTGCTGCTCATGGTGCTCGGGGTGCTCGCGGTGGCGCTGTGCGGGCCGGCCCCGACGGCTTCGGCCGCGCCCGCGGGCGTACTGGCGAAGAAGGCATCGGCGCCCGCCTTCACGGACGGCTCGGCCGCGCCCGGCTGCAAGCAGGGCGGTCAGCACCAGGATTCCGATCCGGCGGCGCCGGTCCGGGCCCGCACCGCCCACGACCAGGCCCCGGTCCTGGAGGACCGCGTCGCCCCCGCCGCACTGTGCGGCCTGTACGCGGCCCACCGCAACCCGCCGGTGCGCGGGCCCACGCCCAGCGCGCCCACCCCCGTCGAACTCTCGGTGCTCAGGGTCTAGACGCCGCTCCCGCCTTCTCGCGACCGCCGTCCCCTTATCCGTACGCATTTTTCGTACGCACCGGAGTTCCGCATGCCCAAGAACACGAAGTCCAGCAAGAACAGCAAGCCGAGCAGGACTGCCGCGAAGCCCGCCGCCGCGTCCCGCAAGCCGGTCCTGATCGGCATCGCCGCGGTGGCCGCCGCAGCCGTCCTCGGGATCGCCTCCTACCAGGCGACCTCCCCCGACCCGAAGCCCACCGTCAACGGCTCCGCGTCCACCGCCGACCCGGCCGCGGGCGCCCACCCCGAGCTGGAGAAGCTGGCCCGCCGCGACGCCAAGGACCCGCTCGCCCAGGGCCGCGCGGACGCGCCGGTCGTGATGATCGAGTACGCCGACTTCAAGTGCTCGTACTGCGGCAAGTTCGCCCGCGACACCGAGCCGGAGCTGGTGAAGAAGTACGTCGACAACGGCACCCTGCGCATCGAGTGGCGCAACTTCCCGATCTTCGGCGCCGAGTCGGAGGCCGCCGCGCGCGGGGCCTGGGCGGCCGGGCAGCAGGGGAAGTTCTGGCAGTTCCACGCGGCGGCGTACGCGGAGGGCTCCAAGGAGAAGGGGTTCGGCGCGGACCGCCTGAAGGAGCTCGCCAAGGAGGCCGGCGTGCCGGACGCGGCGCGCTTCGCGACCGACCTGGACAGCGACGCGGCCAAGGCGGCCGTGAAGAAGGACCAGGACGAGGCGTACGGCCTCGGCGCCAGCTCCACCCCTTCCTTCCTCATCAACGGCACCCCGATCGCGGGCGCCCAGCCGATGGACGCGTTCGCGCAGGCCATCGAGGCGGCGGCGAAGGCGAAGAAGTGACCCCGAACATCGGTTACCTCGCCGCGTTCCTGGGCGGCCTGCTCGCGCTGCTCAGCCCGTGCAGCGCGCTGCTCCTGCCCGCGTTCTTCGCGTACTCGATCTCCAGCCGCACCAAGCTGCTCGCCCGCACCGGCATCTTCTACGCGGGCCTGGCCACCACGCTCGTCCCGCTGGGCGCGGCGGGCTCGTACGCGGGCCGGATCTTCTACGGCCACCGGGACCAGCTGGTGCTCTTCGGCGGCTGGCTGATCATCGCGCTCGGCGTCGCCCAGATCGTCGGCATGGGCTTCGCGAGCCGCCGCATGACGGAACTGTCCGGGAAGATCCGCCCCACGACCGCGCTGTCGGTGTACGCCCTTGGCGCGGTCTACGGCCTCGCCGGGTTCTGCGCGGGGCCGATCCTGGGGAGTGTCCTGACGGTGGCGGCGGTGAGCGGCAGCCCGGTCTACGGCGGCCTGCTCCTGGCGGTGTACGCCCTGGGCATGGCGGTCCCGCTCTTCCTCCTGGCCCTGCTCTGGGAGCGCTTCGAACTGGGCGGCCGCAAGTGGCTGCGCGGCAGGGTGCTGAAGGTGGGCCGCTTCGAACTCCACACGACGTCCTTGCTGTCGGGCTTGTTCTTCATCGCCCTGGGCGCGCTCTTCCTGGCGTACGACGGGGCGACGGCGTTGCCCGGTCTGCTGGACGTGGACGACTCGTACGCGGTGGAGGAGTGGACGAAGGGGATCGCGGACGCGGTTCCGGACTGGGCCCTGCTGACAGCCCTGGCCGCACTGGCGGCGGTCGTGCTGGGCGTACGGGGCTGGCGGGCGCGCTCCCGGGAGCCGGAGGAGAGCTGAGGGGAGGGGGCCCGCTGGGGGGGGCGGGCCCATCCCGGACACGGGGCGGTCCCGCCCCGGACACGACGAAAGCCCCGTTCGGTGAACGGGGCTTTCGGGTGGTGGCTGGGGCCGGGGTCGAACCGGCGACCTATCGCTTTTCAGGCGATCGCTCGTACCAACTGAGCTACCCAGCCACGTAGTCCACCGAAGTGAACTACAGCGGTCCTGACGGGATTTGAACCCGCGGCCTCCACCTTGACAGGGTGGCGAGCACTCCAAACTGCTCCACAGGACCAAGCTTGCGCGAGAACAAGTCTCGCACAGGATTGTGCGTGCCCCCAACGGGATTCGAACCCGTGCTACCGCCTTGAAAGGGCGGCGTCCTGGGCCACTAGACGATGAGGGCTAATTGGCCCGCCTGGGCGCTTCGCAGCGCGTCGGGGACGTGAGAAGCATATGGGATGCGGGGAGGTATCGCCAAAACGGTTTCCCGGGAGGTCACCGGGGCGTGGGCAGATGGCGGCTCACCTCGGCCGTGGTCAGGCCCAGGCCGCCCAGGGTCACCTCGTCCCAGGCCTGGAGGTGGTGGGTGTTGCTGTCCAGGTAGAGGACCGAGGCGCGGACCTGCTCCGGGTCCTTGTTCTGCAGCGCGCGCAGGCCGCCGCCGCCCGTGGAGCCCTCGACCTTCAGGCGGGTGCCGAGCTTCATGACCTCCGTCTCGCGGCGGTGGAGGTGCCCGGCGAGGACCAGCGGGACCGTGCCGTCGGTCTCGCGTGCGGCGGCCGGCTCATGGGTGACGGCGATGTCGGCCGGGGTGCCCGCGCGGGCCTGGGCGCGCAGGGCGGCGGCGAGCCGGCCCCCGGCCGTGCGTTCGGCGCCGTCGGGGTCGGTGTCCGCCGTCGAGCGGTCCGGGGTGAACTCGGGGTCGCCCATCCCCGCGATCCGTACGCCCGCGATGGTGACGCTCTGCCCGTCGTCCAGGACGTGCGCGTTCTTCAGCCCGGCGACATAGCGCTGGGTCTCCGCCGAGTCGTGGTTGCCGCGCACCCAGACGTAGGGGGCGCCGAGGTCGGGGATCGCGTCCAGGAAGCGGTTCTCGGCGGTGCTGCCGTGGTCCATGGTGTCGCCGGAGTCGATGATCACGTCGATCCGGTACTGGGTGACGAGCGAGCCGATGATGTGCCACGCGGCCGGGTTGAGGTGGATGTCGGAGACGTGCAGGACGCGCAGGGTGGCCGGGTCCGGCTGGTAGGCGGGGAGGGTGGAGGCGGCGTCGTACAGCTTGGTGACGTTGGTGACGAGCTTCGCCAACTCCTGCTGGTAGACGCCGAATTCGGTCACGATCGAGCGTGCGTTGCCGACGACCTGCGGGGCGGAGGTGAGCAGCCCCGAGTACTTCGGCTCCATCACCGACTCCGGGTTCCAGGTCGCGTACGCGGACAGGCCGCAGGCGGCGAGCAGGGCGAGGGAGAGGCCGCCGGCGGCCAGGGCGCGACGGGGGCGGCGGTACACGGCGAGGCCGAGCGCCGTCGCGCCGGAGACGACCGCGACGCACGAGCGAAGGGCCACGTCCCGGGTGCCGTGGCCGACGTCGCGGGCGATCTCCTGCTGGAGGCCGGAGATCCGCTCGGGGTGGCTGACCAGGGCCTGGGCGCGGTCGGGGTCGAGCCGGTCGACGTCGACGTCCAGGCGGAGCGGCGCGAGGTGCGAGCGCAGTTCGAGGGCGCCGAGCGGCGACACGTTGATCTTGGTGCCGCCGGTCAGGGAGGGCCGCAGGGTCATGGTGGTGTCCATGGGGCCCACCGGAGTGCGTACGTTGCCGACGACGAGGAGCCCGAGCCAGGCGCCGATCAGCACGACGCAGCACAGGCCCGCCGCCCGTGCCAGGGCCTGACGGCTCGCGGACATGGCTCGCATTGGGGCCATATGCCCCCGCGGGCAGGTCGGTATGCCGATGCGTGACCGACAATGGCCGGGTGCTGGAGATGACGCGCGAGGAGTTCGAGGAACTGGTCGGCGAGGCGCTGGACCGGATCCCGCCGGAGCTGACGCGGCTGATGGACAACGTCGCGGTGTTCGTCGAGGACGAGCCGGCCGCCGACGACCCCGAGCTGCTCGGCCTCTACGAGGGGACCCCGCTCACCGACCGCGGCGAGTGGTACGCCGGGGTGCTCCCGGACCGGATCACCATCTACCGGGGCCCCACGCTGCGGATGTGCGCGACGCGCGAGGAGGTCGTCGCCGAGACGGAGGTGACGGTGGTTCATGAGATCGCCCATCACTTCGGCATCGACGACGAGCGGCTGCACGCCCTCGGCTACGGGTGAGACGCGGGGACCCGGTCGTGCTCGGGCGAGGGTGAGTCCGTGGGGCGCTGTGCGCCCGCCCGGCCCCCTCGGCACGCTCGGACGGATGTCGGGCGCAAGCCGGGTGCGGCCCGGGCGTGTCCCCGGCGGGGGGCCGGGAGTTGGAACCTACGTCCCCATCGCTCCGTGTTCCGGAGGTGCCCCCGTGCGCCAGTTGACCACCCCTGTCCGCCTGGCCGAGCTGGCGGTGACCGTCCTGGTGCTCACGGCGTCGGCCGGCTGCATGAGTGTGAGCGACAACCAGGGCGGGCCGAGGCCGTCGGCGTCCGCCGGGCGGCACGGGGACGCGGCCGGGACCGAGGAGGGCAAGGGCGGGCAGGGCGCGGCCAGGGGCCGCACCGGCAAGCACGACCCGAAGGCGCCGGGCGGTCCTTCCGGGGCGCCGAGCCCGAGCGGGTCGTCGTCCGGGTCGGCCGGGGCGCCGGGAGCGGCGGCCACGCCCTCGCCGGGCGTTCCGAAGCCGGGCGGCGGTCCGGGCCCGGCCAAGCCTCCGCAGGGCGGCCCCTCGCGGCCCTCTCCGTCGCCGAGCCGTCCGGCGCCGCCGACGCCGCCCGCCTCGCCGTCGCCGACCCCGGTGCCGCCGACCCCGCCGGCCTCGCCGTCGACGACTCCGGGGGCCGACACGCACACCAGCGCGCTGCGCGGCATGCAGGCTCCGTTCCAGCAGGAGCCGACCGCATCACCGCAGGTGGGACCGGTTTAGGGGGGCTCGGTTTGCCTTAGGGGGGTGAGGGTGCGTATGGTAGTAGATCGTTTGATCCCATTGCCCGGCGCCGACACAGAAGAGCGCCGTGTGGCGCGTACTCTCCCTAGCCGTGGCTGACCGCATTGAGGCGGTCGAATTGCGAATTCACGGAGTTGACGGGCGCGTGCCGAGACTCCGGAAGGTTTCGCATTTCGCATGTCCATTTCCAGCACTGATCACTCCGTCCTGCCCGAGAACGAGAACAACGACTCCATCGAGACCCGCCAGGACGACGTCGTCGAGGCCGTAGCGGCCACCGACGTCATCGAGGTCGTGGAGATCGTCGAGTCCGAGGCGGACGAGAACACCGAGCCCACCGTCACCTTCGCGGACCTCGGTCTGCCCGAGGGCGTCGTGCGCAAGCTCGCCCAGAACGGGGTGACCACCCCCTTCCCGATCCAGGCCGCGACCATCCCGGACGCCCTGGCCGGCAAGGACATCCTCGGCCGTGGCCGTACCGGCTCCGGCAAGACCCTCTCCTTCGGTCTGCCCACCCTGGCCGCCCTGGCCGGCGGGCACACCGAGAAGAAGAAGCCCCGCGCGATCATCCTCACGCCGACGCGTGAGCTCGCGATGCAGGTCGCGGACGCCCTCCAGCCGTACGGCGACGTGCTCGGCCTGAAGATGAAGGTCGTCTGCGGCGGTACGTCGATGAGCAACCAGATCTACGCCCTGGAGCGCGGCGTCGACGTCCTCGTCGCCACCCCGGGCCGTCTGCGCGACCTCATCAACCGCGGCGCCTGCTCGCTCGCCAACGTCCAGGTCGCCGTCCTCGACGAGGCCGACCAGATGTCCGACCTGGGCTTCCTGCCCGAGGTCACCGAGCTGCTCGACCAGATCCCCGGCGGCGGCCAGCGCATGCTCTTCTCCGCCACCATGGAGAACGAGATCTCCACCCTGGTCAAGCGCTACCTGACGAACCCCGTCACGCACGAGGTCGACAGCGCGCAGGGCAACGTCTCGACGATGACCCACCACGTCCTCGTGGTGAAGCCGAAGGACAAGGCGCCGGTCACGGCCGCCATCGCCGCCCGCAAGGGCCGCACGATCATCTTCGTCCGCACCCAGCTGGGCGCGGACCGCATCGCCGAGCAGCTCTGCGAGTCGGGCGTGAAGGCCGACGCGCTGCACGGCGGCATGACCCAGGGCGCGCGCACCCGCGTTCTTGAGGACTTCAAGAAGGGCTACGTCAACGCGCTCGTCGCGACCGACGTCGCCGCGCGCGGCATCCACGTCGACGGCATCGACCTGGTCCTCAACGTGGACCCGGCCGGTGACCACAAGGACTACCTGCACCGCTCGGGCCGTACCGCCCGTGCCGGCAAGTCCGGTGTCGTCGTCTCCCTGTCGCTGCCGCACCAGCGCCGCCAGATCTTCCGGCTGATGGAGGACGCGGGCGTCGACGCCTCGCGCCACATCATCCAGAGCGCCGGCGCGTTCGACCCGGAGGTCGCCGAGATCACCGGCGCCCGTTCGCTGACCGAGGTCCAGGCCGACTCCGCGAACAACTCGGCCAAGCAGGCCGAGCGCGAGGTCGCCGACCTCACCAAGCAGCTGGAGCGCCTGACGCGCCGGGCCGGTGAGCTCCGCGAGGAGGCCGACCGCCTGGTCGCCCGTGCCGCCCGCGAGCGCGGCGAGGACCCGGAGGCCGCGGTCGCCGAGGTCGCGGCCGAAGCCGAGGCCGAGGTCGCGGCTGCTGCCGCCGCCGCTGCCGTGCCGGTCCAGCAGGAGTCCCGCGAGGACCGCGGTGGCTTCCAGCGCCGTGACGACCGGGGCAACTTCGACCGCCGTGACAACCGTGGCGGCGACCGCGGTGGTGACCGTGGCGGCTTCCGCCGTGACGACCGTCCGTCCGGCGGCTTCCGTCGCGACGACCGCCCCTCGGGTGGTTTCCAGCGCCGTGACGACCGCCCCTCGGGTGGTTTCCGTCGTGACGACCGTCCCTCGGGTGGTTTCCGTCGTGACGACCGCCCCGCGGGTGGCTTCAACCGTGACGACCGCGGTGGTGACCGTGGCGGCTTCCGTCGCGACGACCGCCCGTCCGGTGGTTTCCGTCGTGACGACCGCCCCGCGGGTGGCTTCAACCGTGACGACCGCGGTGGTGACCGTGGCGGCTTCCGTCGCGACGACCGCCCGTCCGGTGGTTTCCGTCGTGACGACCGCCCCGCGGGTGGCTTCAACCGTGACGACCGCGGTGGTGACCGTGGCGGCTTCCGTCGCGACGACCGCCCGTCCGGTGGTTTCCGTCGTGACGACCGCCCCGCGGGTGGCTTCAACCGCGATGACCGCGGTGGCGACCGTGGCGGCTTCAACCGCGGCGGCAGCGACCGTCCGTTCAACCGCGACCGTCGTGACGACCGTCCCGCCGGCGGCGGCTTCCGCTCCGGCGGCCACGAGCGCCCCTACGGCCGCCGTGACGACCACCGCGGTTCCGGCTCCAACACCGGTTCCTTCGGCGGCCGCCGCGACGACAAGCCCCGCTGGAAGCGCAACGGCTGACGCCCTTGCCTGACGGCTCATCAGGGCCCGTACGACACCTTCGCGGTGTGGTGCGGGCCCTGATTGTTTTCCGGGGGTGATTCCTGTGGGCCTGCTGTTAAAGTCGGCGCGAACTTCGCACGGGGGCAGGGCCGGGGGGCTTCCGCTTCACCTTGAGCGCGGTACGCGTCGGCGTACCGCGCTGCACCCGTGCGCCGATGAGGGTGGGGCCCTGCGGGGCCGCTGGGGAGGAACCGGAATTGAGACGGCACGTGCGGATACGGAGCGCGGTCGCGGTGGCCGCGGCTGTGGGGATCGCGACGGGGTTCCTGCCGCTGACGGCGGGGGCGGCCTACGCCGACTCCGTACCCGGAGAGCTGACGATTCCCGCGCAGCACCAGCCCGACCCGAACGCCGGCCTGCTGGTCGGCGGCGGCGCGACGGGCTACCTGTGGGGGCAGGCGGGCGACGGCTACAACTGGACTTCGTACGCGGACGGCTCGGTCAGGCCGGTGCCCGTTCCGGAGGGGCTGCAGGTTGCGGCGCCCACGGGCGAGGACTTTGTGGTCTTCTGGGGGCCCGGTACGAACAAGATCGTCCAGCGCAACATGAAGGACGGCTCGGAACGGACCGCCACACTCGGCGCGGGGCAGTCGTTCGCCGCCGCGTTCGGCGATGCTGTCCTGACGTACGAGGGTGCCGCAGGCCTGCACGTGCTGACCTGGAACGACGGCCAGGTCCAGGACCGCGCCGTGACCGGTGTGCCCACGGGTACCAACAGCCGGAAGGCAGGGGGCGCGCAGAACAAGAACGGCGTGCTCGTCTACACCTCGGCGCCGGACCCGTCGGCGCCGAGCGGTGAGAAGCGGACCATGCTCTGGGTCGACCGTTCCGGCCAGGCTCGGACGACCGCGGTGCCGTCCTCCAGCAACACTCCTGTGAACGGGGACCGGTTCGCCGCGTGGTGGGGTTCGAGCCCCAGCGTCCGGGTGTGGAGCACCACCGATCTGTCCAAGCCGGCCAACGAGGTCGCGGTCGACCGTCCGGGCGCGCGGCTGGTCGGCGTGGTCGGGGACAGGCTGCTCCTGGCCAGGTTCGTCGCGGGCAACCAGGCCGTCTTCGCGGTGCCGTTGACCGGCGGCGCGGAGCAGCTCGTGGTCGACAAGGTGGGCTACAACACCCTGTTCACGCCGGACGGGGCCATGCTGATCACGCGGGCCGCCGACGACGGCACGGGTGTCGAGGTGGTCTCGGTGCGGCAGGGCGCCGACGGCGCGCTCACCGTGACGAAGACGGGCCCGGCTCCGCAGATCCGTACGAAGGTCACCGGGATCTCCCTCGCGCAGGGAAAGCTGAGCACGGTCGAGCAGAAGCCGTGGAACGACACGGAGCTGCGCGGTATCGACCTCACGGTCAGTGGGCCGGCGAAGGCCGGCGAGCGGGTGGACCGGGGTGCCGGCACCGACCTCTTCCGGGACTGCGACACGCTGTGGTGCGCGGACATACAGTCCACGGGCGACGGCAGGCTCGCCTTCCAGCGGATCAACGGCGACGGCCTCGTCGCTCTCGCCGAGGGGGAGTCGCTGCCCCGTACGACACGCAGCCCGGTGGCCACCTACCAGCAGCCCGGCTCGCCGTTCGAGGCGTCCGGCAGGTACGGGGTCGCCCGGGTCACGGGACTGCCCTCGCGGGTCGAGGTGTTCGACCTCGACACCTGGCAGCCGGTCTACACCGGCAAGCCCGACACGGAGGTCGGCCAGCAGGCGTACGCCCTGAACGGCTCCACCCTCTGGCTGGAGAACGGCACCGGCTCCGCCGAAGCCGTCGACGTGCGGACCGGCAAGACCCTCGCCACCGCCAAGGTGAGCGACTGCGACATCACCTCCCTCCAGGCCAACGGCACCAACCTCCTGTGGGAGTGCGGGAGTTCGGCCTCCGGGGTGTACGACACCGCCGCCAAGCGGAACGTCGCGCTGCCCGCGCACCAGAGTGCCCGGCTCGGCGACGGGTACGTGGCGTGGCAGCAGGGCGGCGTGCTGAGCGTCACCGATGTGCGGGGAGCCTCCGGCACGCGCGCGCTGGGCACGCCCAGGCGGGGTGAGCCGGGCAAGGGCTGGGCCGTGGACCGCTTCGGCGGACCGGTCGCGTACACCGACGCCGAGGACGCCGTCCACGTCGTCCCGACGGGCATCCCCACCTCCGCCCTGAATGTGCTCGACACGGACGCGCCCGCCCGCGTGAACGCCAACTCCGGCTCCTGGGCGGCTCGTTGGTGGCTCAACAAGCCTGCGGCCTCCTGGCAGCTCACGCTCAAGAACAGCGCGGGCGCCACCGTCCGTACCCTCACCGGCGGCGAGGCGCGCGGGCTCGTGAAGCCCGCCTGGGACGGGAAGACGGACGGCGGGCAGTACGCCGCCAACGGCGCCTACGTCTGGACGCTGACGGTGACCCCGGCCGACGGACAGGGCGCGGCGCTCACCCGGACCGGGACGGTCGGCCTGACCGGCGGCGCCCCCGTCGCGCGGGACTTCGTCGGGGCGGGCGGCCCCGACGGCCGCGCCGACCTCCTCGCGCTCACCCCGTCCGGCCGCTTCGACCTGCGCACCGGACCCGGCGTCGCGGGCGAGGCGCAGGCCCAGGGCGAGGGCTGGACCGGGGCGAACGCGCTGACCGCCGCGATCCCGTACCGGGACGTGAACGGCGACCGGTGCAACGACGTCCTGGTGCGGATGGCGAGCGGCGAGCTGCGCGCGTACACGCCCGCCTGCGGGGCCCCGCTGACGCCGTCGACGGCGTACCAGAGCCTGGGGCGTGGCTGGAACGCGTACGACACCCTGGTCTCGCCCGGTGACGTGGACGGCGACGGCCGGGCGGACCTGGTGGCCCGCACGTCCGGCGGCGACCTGTACGTCTACTCCGACAACGGCGCCCTCGGCTTCAAGGAGCCGGTCAAGGCGGGCTGGGGGTGGGGCGGACTCCTGGTCGTCGGCGCGGGCGACCTGACCGGCGACGGCAAGGGCGACCTCCTTGCCCGGGACGCCTCCGGTGTCCTGTGGACGTACCCCGGCGACGGCAAGGGCGGCTTCGCCGACCGGATCCGGCTCGGCGCCGGCTGGGGCGGCTTCGACGCCCTGGTGGGGGCGGGCGACCTCGACGGCGACGGCAGGCCCGATCTGCTGGCCCGCGAGCAGAGCGGAACGCTCTGGCTGTACCCGGGCGCGGGCAACGGCGCCTTTGGCGACCGGAAGCTGCTCGGCGGTGGCTGGAACATGTACAAGTCGCTGTATTAACAGGCAGGTTGACCGGCCGGCCATCCGGATCCGGTCAATCCGTCCCTGACCGACGGCATGTCGGGCCCCCGGTGCGGGCATCACCGGGGGCATGACAAGTGACGTCGGCACCACCAGCGAGGGAGTGCCCGGGGGCACTCCGGGGTCGGACGAGGAACGCCTGGCGCAGCTGGGCTACAAGCAGGTCCTCGCCCGCCGCATGTCGGCCTTCTCCAACTACGCCGTCTCGTTCACGATCATCTCGGTGCTCTCCGGCTGCCTGACGATGTACGCGTACGGCATGAAGACCGGCGGCCCGGCCCTCATCACGTGGAGCTGGGTCGCGGTGGGTCTGATGACGCTGGTCGTGGGCCTGGCGATGGCGGAGATCTGCTCGGCCTACCCGACCTCGGCCGGCCTCTATTTCTGGGCCCACCGCCTGGCCCCGCCCCGCCAGGCCGCCGCGTGGGCGTGGTTCACGGGCTGGTTCAACGTGCTGGGCCAGATCGCGGTGACGGCGGGCGTCGACTTCGGCGCGGCGTCGTTCCTCGGGGCGTACCTGAACCTCCAGTTCGGCTTCGAGGTGACCCCGGCCCGCACGATCCTGCTCTTCGCGGCGATCCTGCTGCTGCACGGCCTCCTGAACACATTCGGCGTGCGCATCGTCGCCATCCTGAACAGCGTGAGCGTGTGGTGGCACGTCCTGGGCGTGGCGGCGATCGTGGCGGCGCTGGCACTGGTCCCGGACCGCCACCAGTCCACATCCTTCGTCTTCACCCACTTCGTGAACGAGACGGGCTTCACGAACAGCGTGTACGTGGTCCTGATCGGCCTGCTGATGGCGCAGTACACCTTCACCGGGTACGACGCCTCCGCGCACATGACGGAGGAGACCCACGACGCCTCGACGGCGGGCCCGCGCGGCATCGTCCGCTCGATCTGGACGTCCTGGATAGCGGGCTTCGTCCTCCTGCTCGGCTTCACGTACGCGATCGGCTCGTACGACACCCAGCTGAACTCGGACACGGGCGCGCCCCCGGCCCAGATCCTCCTGGACTCCCTGGGAGCGACCGGCGGCAAACTCCTGCTGCTTGTGGTGATCGGCGCCCAGCTCTTCTGCGGAATGGCCTCGGTGACCGCCAACTCCCGGATGATCTACGCCTTTTCCCGCGACGGCGCGCTGCCGTTCTCACGGCTGTGGCACACGGTGAGCCCGCGCACGCGCACGCCGGTGGCGGCGGTGTGGCTGGCGGCCGGGGCGGCGCTCGTCCTGGGCCTGCCCTACCTCATCAACGTGACGGCGTACGCGGCCGTGACCTCGATCGCGGTGATCGGCCTGTACATCGCGTACGTGATCCCGACCCTGCTGCGCCTGTTCCGCGGCGACGCCTTCGCGAGGGGCCCCTGGCACCTGGGCCGCTGGTCGCGCCCGATCGGCGTCGCGGCGGTGGCCTGGGTGGCGGTCATCACAGTCCTGTTCATGCTGCCCCAGGTCTCCCCGGTGACCTGGGAAACCTTCAACTACGCCCCGATAGCGGTCCTGGCGGTCCTGGGCTTCGCGACGGTGTGGTGGCTGGTCTCGGCCCGCCGGTGGTTCCTGCGGCCGGTCGAGGCGGGGGAGTTGCGGGAATGAGGGGTACGGGGTGATTCGACCCGCTCTGTCCCGGGCGGGAGGGGTTCCGCGGGCGGGGTGTTCGACCCGCGACGGGCCCGGCAGCCGATACCCGATCGGCTGCCGGGCGCCGTCCGGCTATGCTCGGGGGTGACTCGCCAAGGGCCATTAGCTCAATTGGCAGAGCAGCGGACTTTTAATCCGTTGGTTGTCGGTTCGAGTCCGACATGGCCTACCTGTGGTGGGGGAGGGGTTAACCCCCTCTGACCTGCAGTCGAGCGCCCCGACCGGGAATCCCGGCCGGGGCGCTCGGTCGTTGTGGGGCGGCCGGGATCCGGGCCGCGGCGAGAGGCAGGATGCCGCAGGTTGGACGACGTCGAAGGAGCCGGTGGCCGGTGCGGTGCGGCTTCAGGCATGACGATCTCTTCTGCGTGGGACGTCCCACGGTGCCGCCCCCCGGTGTCCCTCCGCGGCGCCCGACGCTGACGGTGGCTGCCGAGCCGGCCGGAATCGTGGCGCTCCTGGTTGCGCTGATCGCTCTCGTCGGACGCTGAGGCCGACCCTCAACCACGGATTCGGTCATGTGGCTTCCTTGAGCGGGACGGCGAAGCCAATCTGCTGCTGAGCGGCACCTGAAGGGCGCCTTCCCCAACGCCACGAGTTTCCCGGCACGTTCGGCACCTGGCGCGAGTGCCCAGTGGTTGGATCCCCGTATGGCAGAGATCAGAGAGCCCTGGGGGCTCAGTGTGCTGGGTGCGGGCAATGTGTCGGCCGAACCGAGGGTCGCTCAAGTGCAGTTGGCGGTCGACCTGCTCGCGCCCTCGCCGAAGGAGGCCTTCGAGCAGGCCGGTTCGGCGGTCGCCAGGCTGCGTACCGTGCTGCGCGAGCACGGCATACCCGATTCCGAGGTGTCCGGATCGCGCCTCGACCTCACGTCGCAGTTCGACGGATACGGCGGGGAGCGGACGTTTCGCGGCTACCGCTGCGTGGCGCAGTACACCGTGCAGACCGAGGACCTGGACCGGCTGGAGCTCTTGATCGAGGACGCTGTCGAGGCCGGGGCGAACCGGGTCGACGAGGTCCACTTCGACGTGCTCGACAAGCCGGCGATGCGGGACGAGGCCCGCCGCAGGGCGGTGGCCGCGGCCCGGCGCAAGGCCGAGGTGTATGCGGAGACGTGCGGGGTGAAACTCGGCCCCGTGATCCACATCCAGGACGTCGACCCGGAAACCGTGGGGCGGCGCAGCCACGGCGGCCGCCTCGGCGGAGACCCGGAGACCGACGGGGCGTTCGCCCCCGGCACGGTGCGGGTCGAGGCCGCCGTACTGCTCGGCTTCAGCCTGCTCCCCTGACCGGCCTCGGGGACGGGCGGCGGCGCTGCCTTCTCCGGTGGGTGTCAGGGCGGAAATCCCTGTCCCGCGGCCCGCGACCACCCCTCAAGCGCCGTGAAGTCGGCATCCGTGAGTCCCTGGCGCGGGTCTACGCGGTGGAGCAGGACCGGCCCTTGGGCGTGCGCGGCCACCCACGCCCGGTCGGCGGCGGTGATCTCGTCGTCGACCCAGGCGAAGGGCCGCCCGGCCGCGTAGTCGACGACGGCCCGGGTCTTCCAGTGCAGCCCGTCCTGATCGTCGTCGTACGCATCCGGCCAACTCAGTACCGGCAGCTCCGGCAGGCCCAGTCGTGGGGCGATGCACTCGTTCGCGTCGGCCATCCATGTCGTGGCCCACACCAGCTCGCAGAAAAGCGCCGCCAGCCGAGGACCGAACTTTGGATTCAGCCTGGTCAGGAGGGGGTTGGTGGTGCCACCCCCGGGTTCGGGGTCCGGCTCGTACGTCGGATACCCGCCCGGGCGCCCGAACGGGATGAGCGGTCCGTCGACGTCGAGGAAGAGCAGCGGGCGCTGTGCAGGTGCGGTCACGGCTGCACGGTAGTGGCGACGGCGGCGATCGGTTCGCCCGGCACCAGGTGCGGGCGGGGCCTGCCGATAACGTGGGCTGGACCACCGCGCGGTCCCGCCGTGCCCGCATCGAGGGGAAACCGTGACCGACACCGACCGCTCCTGGCGGCACCTGCTGGCCGTACTGCTGCGTGGTGAGGACCTCCGCGCGGACGATGCCCGCTGGGCCATGCGGCAGGTCATGGACGACGCCGCCGAGCCGGCCCAGGTCGCCGGGTTCCTGGTGGCGCTGCGTGCCAAGGGCGAGAGCGCCGAGGAGATCCACGGGCTGCTCGACGCGCTGATGGAGCGGGTTGTTCCCCTTGCCGTGGACGGGGCCGGCGTCGTCGACATCGTCGGGACCGGGGGCGACGGGGCGCACACCGTCAACGTGTCCACCATGGCCGCCGTCGTCGTCGCCGGGGCCGGGGTGCCCGTCGTCAAGCACGGTGGGCGGTCCGTCTCCAGCAAGGCCGGGGCGGCCGACGTACTGGAAGCGCTCGGGCTGCCGCTCGACCTCACCCCGGACGCCGTCGCCCGCTGCGTCCACGACGCCGGCATCGGCTTCACCTTCGCGCCCCGCTTCCACCACGGGCTGCGCCACGCGGGACCGGTCCGCAAGAGCCTCGGCGTGCCCACCGTCATCAACTACGTCGCCCCGCTGACCAACCCTGCACGGCCCCGTACCGCCGTCGTCGGCTGCTCCAACACGGCGCTGGCCCCCGTCCTCGCGGACGTGCTCGCGGCCCGCGGGGCCAGTGCGCTGGTCGTACGCGGCGACGACGGACTGGACGAGATCACCACCGCCGCTCCCACCCGGGTGTGGGTCGCCGCCGGGAAGTCGGTGCGTCAACTGCGCCTGGACACCGCCGAGTTCGGGCTTTCCCGGTGTGCGCCCGACGCGCTGCGCGGGGGCGATGCCGCCTACAACGCGCTCGCCGTCCGGCGCGTCATGGACGGCGAGACCGGGCCGGTCCGCGATGCGGTGCTCGCCAACGCCGCGGGGGCGCTCGCCGCGTACCGGGGGCTGGAGGAGCGGAGTCTGGACGATGCCTTCGAGGCCGGGCTGCGCGAGGCGCGGCACTCGATCGACTCCGGGGCGGCCGCACGCACCCTCACCGGCTGGCTGGACCTCGCGCGTTCCCTGGCCTCGAACCCCCGCTGACGAGGCCGAACCTCTGTTGCCTACCGGTGACAGAGTGGAGATTGTTCCGGGTCAGGTTCTGGCAGAAGATGAGCACATCGCAGCAGCGGGGGGGAGTGCAAGACCCGCGAAGCGGCGACAAACCTTCGCATCACTCTTCGCACCACCCAGATCGTGCCGTCGCTCCGGCGCTCTGCCGCAGCCGGCCGGTCTTTCGCTGAACCTCTCTGTCTTCTTCGCCGACTGCCGCTGCGCAGAACGCCCTTGTGTCTCCTTGGGGGGAGTCCACCATGTCCGCTCGCATCGCCCACCGCCTCTTCCGTCCTGCCGCCACCGCCGTTGTCGTCGCCGCCGTCGCCGGCACCGTACTGCTGCCGATGTCGGCGCAGGCCGCCACGTCCGACGACGCCCAGCGTCCGCTGGTGATGACGATGGGGACCCCGGCGCCCAACGGGCCGCTGACCCGGGGCGGGGCCGCCGAGACGTTCGAGCTGACGGTGGGCAACCCCACGGCGAAGACGCAGGCCTTCCACCCCTGGATGCTCGGGGACGCGGTCGGCGCCAGCCCGCTGCAGAGCGACGACGTCACCTTCAAGGTCGAGGCCGTGGACGCACCCGCGACCAAGTCCTTCGTCGGGCACCAGGACGGCGGCTGGCAGGGCATGTTCTACCCGTCGGGCAAGGACCTGAGCGCCGGCTTCGACGTCCCGGCGAACGGCAAGCTGACCTGGAAGGTCACCATCGGCCTCGGCGCCGGCTACCCCACCAACGACGGGGACTTCAAGCTCACGGCGACCAGCCTCAACGGCGAGGTCGCCCAGAACCACCAGGCCTCGCACACCTTCAAGGCCGACCCGCAGATCAAGGCCGGCCGGCTGAAGACCTGGTTCGAGAAGAAGCCCGGCTCGACCATGGACCACCCGAACGACCGCCAGTACCTGGACCTGCACTACCAGGCCACCGGCGACGGCGTGTTCAGCAGCGCGCTCACCACCCGGCTCCAGCTCTCGTACGCCGGCCCCCAGGTGAAGACCCCGGCCTTCTTCGTGCAGGCGCTGATCGACGGCCGCTGGCAGGACCTGAAGGTCGAATACGGCAGCGTCGCCCTGCCCACCATCCCGAAGGGCTTCGGCTCGGCCTCCGGCGTGCGGACCCTGCCGCTGCGGATCAACCTGGGCGTCAAGACCCAGATCAAGAAGGTCACCCCGATCACCGCGGAGGCCGACGTCTCGCTGGCCTCGGGCAACACCTACCCGTTCGGCGGGGCCACCGCGCAGTTCTCCCTCGGCCCGATCGACGAGGGCACCACCACCCCCACCACCAAGCCGTCCACGAAGCCCACCGGCACGCCCTCCGCGAAGCCCGCCGCGTCCGCCGCCGGCTCCGCGGCGCCGGTAGCGGCGGCCGGCAACGCCAACCTCACCACCGCCACGTCCGCCACGGGCAGCCTGGCCCACACCGGCGCCGACTCCAACACCGGCCTGTACGCGGGTGTCGCCGCGGCTCTGGTCGCGCTCGGCGGAGCGGTTGCCTGGCTGGGCGCGCGTCGCCGTCGCAGCGCCTCGTCCAGGTAATCCGGTAAGCGTGCACGTCGGCCGCGAGCCGTCGTGGCCGGTCGCGCAGTGCCCCCCGGCCCCNCTCCGAATGGCGTACAGTTGTGTTTACCGACGCGGGGTGGAGCAGCTCGGTAGCTCGCTGGGCTCATAACCCAGAGGTCGCAGGTTCAAATCCTGTCCCCGCTACTGAACGAAGAGGCCCGGCACTTGTCATCAAGTGCCGGGCCTCTTCGCGTTCCCCCGATCCCTCGAAACGCGCCTTGACCTTTACGCAACGTCAAGATCTAGCGTGGTCGGTGTGAACGGCAAGGAGTGGTCGATCCAGGAGATCGCCAAGAAGGCCGGGACGACGAGCCGCACCCTGCGCCACTACGGAGACCTCGGCCTGCTCGCCCCGAGCCGCATCGGAAGCAACGGATACCGCTATTACGACCAGAACGCCCTGGTCAGGCTCCAGCGGATCCTGCTCCTGCGGGAGCTGGGGCTCTCGCTGCCGGTGATCGGCGAGCTCCTGGAGGGCGAGCGCGATCCGGCGGCCGCCCTGCGGACCCATCTGCGCCTCCTCGAACAGGAGCGCGAGCGCATCGCGCGGCAGATCGCGTCCGTGCGGACCACCCTGCACAAGACCGAGAAGGGAGAGGAGCTCATGGCGGAGGAAGTGTTCGACGGCTTCGAGCACACCCAGTACGAGGAGGAGGTGAGCCGGCGCTGGGGGCGGGACGCCTACGAGAAGGGCGACCGCTGGTGGCGCTCGCTCACCGAGCAGCAGAAGAAGGGGTTCCTGAAGGAGCACGAGGACATCGCCCGGGACTGGGGGCGGGCGCACAAGGCCGGTCTCGCGGCCGACGGCGCCGAGGCGCAGGACATCGCGCGGCGCCACGTCGCCTGGCTGTCCACCACGGCGGGCGTCGGCAGGTCGTACGTCATCGGGCTCGGCCGGATGTACGTCGACGACCCGCGCTTCGGCGTCAACTACGACCAGCACGGCGAGGGCACAGCGGCCTTCGTGAGGGACGGCCTGACGGTGTACGCCGAGCGGCACCTCACGGACGGGCCGGACACCGGGAGCACGTGCGGGGAGTAGTCTCGCGTGCGCCATGAGTGAGCGTACGAGGACCGGGACACGGGCGGGGACACGGCGGAAGGTGCCTGTCGTGTTGCTGCTCGCCGCGGGTGTGTTCCTGCTGAGCGGCTGCGAGGAACTGGGGGAGCCCCTCCCCGTCAAGGGAGTGCCGGCCGCCGGGTCCGCGGGCCCCGCGCACGGCTGCCGGCTGAATCGCGGCGGCTGGGTCGAGCTGCCGTGCGTGCCCGATCAGGGTGCCAACCATCGCCACACCAGGGGGAGCTGCGCCCGGGGACGCCCGGGGCCCCACCGCTGCCGCCGCCATTGACTGCCCCGGTTGGGCGCGCCGAGTCGCCGGAGGAGCCGGGAAGCGCCAGGCTGGACGGGTGCGGCAGCGAGCAGAGGGCGACAGGCGCCTGGTACGGGCGCTACCCGTACTGCTGGTCGTCGTCGGCTTCGTCTTCGACGCCTCGACCCCGCCCGACCTGACGGCCGCCGCGCTGTTCGCGGGCGCGCCGGTCGCCGCCGCCCCGTTCTACTCGGGCCGCGGCACCGCCTTCATCGGCCTCGGCTCGGTGGCCGCCGTCGTGGCGCTCTGGTTCATACACGATCTGCCCAACCTCGGCGAAGGGTCCAGCGAGCTGTTCACCGTGCTCACGGTGGGCGCCCTCGCCCTCGTCATCAACCGCATCCTGCGCCGCAGCGGCGAACAGCTCGCCTCCCAGCGCGTCATCGCGGAGACCGCCCAGCGCGCCGTGCTGCCCACACCGGCGGCCCGCATCGGCGGGCTCAATGTCGCCGCGCGGTACGAGGCCGCGCAGGCGGACGCCTTCATCGGCGGGGACCTGTTCGCCGTGCAGGACACCCCCTACGGGGTCCGGCTCATCGTCGGCGACGTACGCGGCAAGGGGCTCCAGGCGGTGGAGGCCGTCGCCGTGGTGATCGGCGCGTTCCGGGAGGCCGCCGAGCAGGAGTCGTCCCTGGAGGCGGTCACCCAGCGCCTGGAGCGGGCGCTGGCCCGCGAGGGCACCCGGCGCGACCGGCTCGACGCGGTCGAGGGGTTCACCACCGCGCTGCTCGCCGAGATCCCGCGCGGCGACGGCACCGTACGCCTGGTGAACCGGGGGCACCCCGAGCCGTTCATGCTGGGGGCGGACGGCTCGCTCGACATGCTCGTGCCGTCCGAGCCCGCGCTGCCGCTCGGAATGGCGGACCTCGGGGTGTGGCCGGACCGGGCGGACGTGCGCCCCTTCCCGCCCGGGGCGACGCTGCTGCTCTACACCGACGGCCTGTCCGAGGCGCGCGACGGCTCCGGTGTCTTCTACGACCCCGGCACCCGGCTGCGCGGCGCGATCTTCCCCGGTCCGGACGAGGTCCTGGACGCGCTCGTCGACGACGTGCGCCGCTACACGGGCGGCGGCTCCAACGACGACATGGCACTGCTCGCGGTGGCCCGCCCGGCCGAGGGCCAGCCGCAGCGGCGCCGCACGGTCAAGATCGTGAAGTAGAGGGCGTGACGGTGTGTGCCTGAAGGGTCTCCCTCCGCATAACAATTGACACACCGTCAGAAATTGGGTGTGGCGAGGGTGAGGCGGAAGGGCCCTGAGGGGCCGTCAACTCGCCCGATTTGACATGCCTATGGGGTATTAAGTCCTGGCCAGGACCGTTAACGATCAGTGGGAACGGCTTGGAATCCGCCCCCGCTGTCTATTAACGTTCGATAACGCAGCGCGGTCGTCCCAGCCGCCGAAAAGGCGGCACCGTGCGCATGCGCCGAATCCCGCGAGGGAACCGGGGAACCACCAACTTGGGGTGAATCGGACGTCCGTCAGGGACGCTCGTAGGAGACCTTCCGCTCCGAACCCTCCCCCAAGGCCTTGAGGGCCAGGGGGGACCCCCACCGCTAACCCGGTAGGCGGTAAGGAAGGAAAGGAGCACGCCTTCGTGGCGTCCAACGAGCCTGCCCTCGACACCCCCCTGCCTCCGCATTCGCTGTACGGGGACGTGCCCGGCGAGACCGAGAGCTGGGAGGAGTGGGACCCGACCGAGGAGTCGGTGCGTCCGGTACGCGGCCGGCACCGGGTGGCCAAGCAGCGCGGCGGGCTCGCCCGCAGCTCCACGGTTCTGGGCGTCGGCGTCATCGCCGCGGTCGGCGCGGGCGGCATGGCCACCGCGCAGACCAAGCCGCCGGTCTCCATATCGCTGCCCGACTCCATATCCGAGAACCTGCCCGACCTCGGGTCGCTGCCCGGCGTCGGCGAGCTGGTCTCGCACGACAGCCCGGACACTCCGAAGACCGCCGCCGCCAGGGCCGATCAGAAGATCGCCGCCTCGCCGCTGACCATGACGGGGCTGTCCACCGGCGAGGCCGAGGCGGGCGCCACCGACGCGGGTGAGGCGCTGCGCGCGCGCATCCTCCAGCAGGCCGAGCAGCAGAAGGCCGGTGCGATCGCCGAGGCCAAGGCGGCCGCGCAGAAGGCCGCGGCGGAGAAGGCGGCCGCCGAGGCCAAGGCCAAGCAGGACGCGGCCGCCGCCAAGGCAGCCGCCGAGAAGAAGGCGGCCGAGGAGGCCGCGGCCAAGAAGGCGGAGGAGGAGCGGCTGGCCAAGCTGGCCGCGAGCTACTCGCTGCCGGTCGGCTCGTACACGCTGACCTCCACCTTCGGCGAGGCCGGCTCGATGTGGTCCTCGGGCCACCACACCGGCCTCGACTTCGCCGCCCCCACGGGCACGCCGCTCAAGGCGATCCACTCCGGGACGATCAAGTCGGCGGGCTGGGCCGGGGCGTACGGCTACCGCACGGTGATCACGCTGGATGACGGCAGTGAGCTCTGGTACTGCCACCAGTCGTCGCTGGCGGTGAGTGTGGGGCAGAAGGTGTCGACGGGTGACGTGATCGGCCGCGTGGGCGCGACCGGGAACGTGACGGGCCCGCACCTCCACCTGGAGGTCCACACCCCGTCCGGCACGGGCATCGACCCGATGACCTGGCTCCAGTCGAAGGGGCTGAATCCCTGAGGCGGGCTGGTCCCTGGTGGGGGCGCTGCCCCCACACCCCCGCTCCTCAAACGCCGGAGGGGCTGGATGGCGTTCGGGTGCGGGCCGTACGTGGCTGATCGCTCCCCCAAGTTCTCGGCTCCGCTCGAACAGGGGGGACCCCCATCGCGGCGGAGCCGCACATGTCACAGCCCCGCCCCTAACAGGGTTGATGCTGGCAGGCCGAGCGTCTTCAGCCTGTCAGCCGATCTCGGACAGCAGCCCACTCCTGGCCTGTCCGGCGTTTGAGGACGAGCGCCCTTCAGGCGCGAACGGGGTCTGGGGCGGAGCCCCAGAAGCATCTTCACGGGGAGGGGCGGGGTGGGGCATCCCGGGGTCTGGGGCGGAGCCCCAGGGGGTGCTGGTGGGCGTGGTCCGGAATACCCACTCCCGTAAGGGAGTTGATCAACCCATGACCTCTCTCCGTACGCTCGGCAGCTCCGACCTCTCCGTCTTCCCCCTCTCCCTCGGCGGCAACGTCTTCGGCTGGACGGCCGACCAGGACCAGTCCTTCGCCGTCCTGGACGCCTACACCCACGGCGGCGGCAACTTCATCGACACCGCCGACCTGTACTCCGCGTGGGGCGAAGGAAACTCCGGTGGCGAGTCCGAGACGATCATCGGGAAGTGGCTGGCCGCCCGCGGCAACCGGGACGACGTGGTCGTGGCCACCAAGGTGGGCGCGCACCCCGGGTACAAGGGCCTGGCCCCGACCAACATCAAGGCCGCCGTCGAGGAGTCGCTGCGCCGCCTCGGCACCGACTTCATCGACCTGTACTACACGCACTTCGACGACCCCTCCGTCCCCGTCGAGGAGATCGTCACCGCCCTGGACCAGCTGGTGCGGGACGGCAAGGTCCGCGCGCTCGGCGCCTCCAACATCAGCCCGGAGCGGCTCCAGGAGTCCCTGGACTTCGCCGACCGCGAGGGCCTCGCCAAGTACGCGGTGCTCCAGCCGCACTACAACCTGGTCTCGCGCGGCACGTACGAGGGCGCCCTCCAGGAGACCGCGTCCCGCGCGGGCCTGGCCGCCGTCCCCTACTTCGCGCTCGCCTCGGGCTTCCTCACCGGCAAGTACCGCCCGGGCCAGTCGGTGAACAGCCGGCGGGCCGAGGGCGCGGGCGAGCACCTGGGGACCGAGCGGGGCCGCAAGGTGCTCGCCGCGCTCGACAAGGTCGCCCAGGAGACCGGCGCCGAGATCGCCACGGTGGCGCTGGCCTGGCTGGCCGCCCGGCCGACCGTCGCGGCGCCCATCGCCTCGGCCCGTACCGTCGAGCAGCTCCCGGCGCTGCTCGCGGTTGCCGACCTGGAGCTGACGGACGCGCAGGTCTCCGAGCTGACGGCCGCCTCAGCGTAGGTACGGGTTGTACGGCGCGGGGCCCGCGGCCGGGCCCGGCTGCCCGTAGGGAACCTGCGGAACGTAGGGAACATACGGCGCGAACTGCGCGTGCTGGGTGTAGGGGTGCGGCGGGCCCGGCTGCGGGGGCAGCCAGATCCGGCCCGTGGCCCCCGCCGCGTACAGCAGCGCCGGGCCCGCGACCGGTTTGCGCTCCCACAGATGGTGGAGCAGCTCCTGCTCGCGGGCCGCGAAGTCGGGACCGGGGCCGACCGCGCCCGCGCTGCGGTAGGCGCGGTGCCGCAGGAAGGCGAGCGCGGTCGCGAACGCCTCGTACTCGGCGACCGCCCGCGCCGCCGGCTTCCCCCCGAAGGTGCGGTGCGCGAAGTCGCGGGCCGCCGCGCGGGCCGCCATCGAGGACAGCGCGAGCGGTTCCGCGGGCCCGAGCCAGCCGGCCGCGGCGTAGGCGGGCAGCTCGGCGGCGACCGTACGCAGCTCGCGCTGCCGGCTCCAGATCGCGAGCCAGGTGAGCAGCCCGAACACCGGCACCATGAACGCCCCGTACACGATGTAGAAGCCGTACACCCCGAACAGCGTCGAGCTGTTCCACAGGGCGTGCATGCCCATCGCGCACACCAGGCCGCCCAGCGGGAACACGACGCGGCGCAGCCGCTTGCCGGGCGGGGCGAGCGCGGCCGCGCCGAACCCGATGCCGGTGAGCACCGTGAACAGCGGGTGCGCGAACGGCGACATGACGACCCGTACGAAGAAGGTCGCCGCCGTCGTCGAGGCGAGGCCCGCGCTGTGGCTTGCCTGGTCCTCGCCGAACGCGTTGCCCAGGTAGAGGATGTTCTCGGTGAAGGCGAAGCCGGTCGCGGTGAAACCGGCGAAGACCACGCCGTCGACGATCCCCTTGAAGTCGCGTCTGCGGAAGAGGAAGAGCAGCAGGACGGCCGCCGCCTTCGCGCTCTCCTCGACTATCGGGGCTATGACGCTGGCGCCCAGATGGTCGGCAGAGGAGGGGTCGGCGGTGGCCGTGGCTATCCAGCGCGTCGCGAACGAGTTGGCGATGATCGCCACCAGGGCGGCGGCGCAGGCGCCCCACGCCAGGGCGAACAGGAGGTTGCGCCACGGCCCCGGGTCGACCCGGTCCAGCCAGCGGAACGCGGCGCCGAGCAAGGGCACCGGAAGCACCGCGAGCCCCAGGCCGACCAGGAACCCCTCGGTGCCAGTCTGTTCCCGTACGAGCGCGAGGATGACCAGGCCGCACAGGGCGAGCAGGGTGATCAGCGCCCCCGCGCGGACCGCCTTGGAACGCCAGAAGTCACGGCGTGGCCGGTAGCGCCACTTCGACCGGTCCGGAGGGACCGCGTCGAACCGGGGCTCGTCCGCGCACGCCGGAACCGGCTGGGCCGGAAGGGCCGACCCGGCCTGCTGGGGCGCCTGCCCGGGATGCGGGCGATGCGGAAGCGACTCGAAGGACACCAGACGACCCTAACGAGGGTCACTGACAATCCGCGACGGTGCCTGCACTACCCGCTGTGCCCGACCCGTCGGAACAGCAGGTCGTGTACCACGTGGCCCTTGTCGAGACCCTGCCCCTCGAACCGCGTCAGCGGCCGGAACGCGGGCCGCGGCGCATAGCCGCCGCCCTCCACCGTGTTCTCGAAGTCGGGGTGCGCGCCGAGCACTTCGAGCATCTGCTCGGCGTAGTCCTCCCAGTCCGTCGCACAGTGCAGGACGGCGCCGGGCTTCATCCGCGTCGCGGCCAGCGAGAGGAACTCGGGCTGGATCAGACGGCGCTTGTGGTGGCGCGCCTTGGGCCAAGGGTCCGGGAAGTACACCCGGAGCCCGTCCAGGACCTCCGGCTCCAGCATTTCGCGCAGCAGGATGATCGCGTCGCCGTTGGCCACGCGGATGTTGCTCATGCCGCCGCGTTCGGCGAGCCCGAGGAGGTTGCCCTGGCCGGGGGTGTGCACGTCGACGGCGAGGATGCCGGTGGCGGGGTCGTCCGCGGCCATCTGCGCGGTGGCCTCGCCCATGCCGAAGCCGATCTCCAGGACGACGGGAAGGCCGTCGAACATCTCGCCCAGGTCGATCGTGCGCAGCCCGTCGATGTCGAAGCCCCACACCGGCCACAGCCGCTCCAGGTACTCGCCCTGGCCGGTGGTGACGCGGCTGCGGCGGGGCTGGAAGCTGCGGATCCTGCGCTCGTGGTGCGATCCGGCGGGGTCGGCCGCCGGGCCGCCGGGGAACCGGGGCGCCTTGTCCCTGGGCAGGACCTTTTCGGTGGCCGCCGCGGCCGGGGCTTCTGGGGTGTGGGGGTGCTCAGACACAATGCGCCCAATTCTACGACCCCGGCGCCGGCGGGGGTGCTGCCGTCCAGCGGGGCCTCGGCCCCACGGCCCCGCGCGAGCGGGGCGCCGGGTCAGGGGCGCGGCAGGGATGCCAGCACCCTTGCCGCGACCTCCCTCCCGATCGGCAACGACGCCGTCGCCGCCGGGCTCGGGGCGTTCAGGACGTGCACCACCCTCGGGGTCTCCCGGATCAGGAAGTCGTCCACCAGGGTGCCGTCCCGCAGGACGGCCTGGGCCCGGACGCCTGCCGGGGCCGTGCGGAGGTCGGCTTCCTCCACCCCGGGGAGCAGGCGGCGGACCGCCTCCGTGAAGGCCCGCTTCGACAGCGAGCGGTGCAGTTCGCCCGCGCCGTAGCGCCAGTGACGGCGGGCTATCCGCCAGCTGCCGGGCCAGCCCAGCGTGCCGGCCAGCTCGGCGGGGCGGACCGTACGCCAGTCGTAGCCCTCGCGGGCCGCGGCCGGTACCGCGTTGGGGCCGACGTGGACCGAGCCGTCGACACCCCGGGTGAGGTGGACGCCGAGGAAGGGGAAGGCGGGGTCGGGCACCGGGTAGACCAGGCCCTTGACCAGGCCGGGCCGGGCCAGCTCGTAGTACTCGCCGCGGAACGGCACGATCCGCACCCCGGGATCGTCGCCCGCGAGCCGGGCCACCCGGTCGCAGTGCAGGCCCGCGCAGTTCACCAGGGCCCGGGCGCGCAGCACCGTACCGTCGGCCGTGCGCACGGCGACGCCGAGCGAGGGGCGGCGGTCGATGCGGACGACCTCCGCGCCGTACCGCACCTGCGCGCCGGACAGCTCGGCGAGGCGGGCCGCCACCGCCGCGTAGTCGCACACCCCCGTCGTGCCGACGTGGATCGCCGCGAGCCCGCGTACCTCCGGCTCGTACGCGGCTATCTGGGCCGGGCCCAGCTCGCGCACCGGGATGCCGTTCTCCCGGCCGCGCTGGACCAGGGCGTGCAGCCGGGGCAGCTCGGCGCGCTCGGTGGCCACGATCAGCTTGCCGGTGACCTCGTGCGCGATGCCGTGCCGGGCGCAGAACTCGACCATCTCGGCCGCGCCCCGCACTGCGAAGCGCGCCTTGAGCGAGCCCGGCTTGTAGTAGATGCCGCTGTGGATGACCCCGCTGTTGCGCCCCGTCTGGTGCCGGGCGGGGCCGCTCTCCTTCTCCAGGACCACCACGCGCGTGCCCGGCGCGGCCCGCGTGAGGGCGTACGCCGTCGACAGACCCACGATCCCGCCGCCGACCACCAGGACATCGCAGTCGTACGTCGTCACCCACACACCTCCCACCCCGGTCGCGTCTTTCCCGGAGGACGGCCCCGGACCCCCTCACCACATACTGCACTGACCCACTGACAATCCCGGTAAACGTCCGGTCGAGGGGTCTACGCCGGGGTCACCAGGAGCGGCCTCGCACGCTCGCGCAGCTCGGCGACCCTCGGCTCGTCCCCGTACGGCTCCAGGCGGTGCAGCAGATCGCGCACGTACTCGGTCGTACGGGCCGAGGAGATGCGGCCCGCGACCTCGACGGCGCGGGTGCCCGCCGCGCACGCCGCGTCCAGGTTCCCCGACTCCAGCTCGGCCACCGCGCTCACCACGAGCCGCAGCCCGTGCGAGCGCACGAACTCCTCGGTCGGCCGTGAAAGCGCCTGCTCGGTGAAGCGGCGCACCTGCCGGGGCGCCTTCAGGTCGCGGTAGCACTCCGCCGCGTCCGCCGCGAAGCGGTCGTAGGAGTAGAAGCCGAGCCACGACGGGTCGCAGTCGCCGTCGCGCGAGCGCTCCAGCCAGGCCTCGGCGGCCTTCAGGGCGGCCTCGGCGGGGTGCCCGTCGCCGGCCTTGGCGTGGGCGCGCGCCTCCACGAGGCGGAAGAAGGACATGGTGCGGGCGGTGGCGAGGCCGCGGTTGCGCTCGACGGCGGCCTGCGCGAGGTCGACGCCCTCGTCGGCGAAGCCGCGGTAGGTGGCCTGGAGCGACATGGACGCGAGGACGTAGCCGCCGAGCGGCACGTCGGCCGCGGCGCGGGCGAGCCGCAGCGCCTGGATGTAGTAGCGCTGGGCGGCTTCCTGCTGGCCGGTGTCGAAGGCCATCCACCCGGCGAGCCTGGTCAGTTCGGCGGTCGCGCCGAACAGCGCGCGGCCCACCTCGTCGCTGTACGAACCGAGCAGCAGCGGGGCCGCGTCGACCCGTAAGCACTCGGGAACCATCGAGGAACGCCAGTCGCCGCCGCCGTACTTGGAGTCCCACCGGCGCGCGTCCTCGGCCGCCTCGCGCAGCTTGGCGACATCGCTGTGGCCCACCTTCAGCGGTGGCAGGTCGGTCAGGTCGATGCTGCGGGCGACCGAGGAGTCGGCGGGCGTTATGAGCCAGCGGGACGCGGGCGTGGCGTACGCGCTGACCGCGAACGAGCCCGCGAGGGACTGCCAGATGCCGCCGCCGGCCCGCCGCCCGGCCAGATCCAGCCGGTACAGATCGGTCGCCGAGCGCACGGCCTCCGACACGTCGCGCGGGAAGGCGAGCCCGACCTCGGGGGCCGGATCCGCGTCCGCGAGGCCGATTTCGTGCAGCGGGACGGGCCGGCCCAGCTTGGCGCCGATCGCCGCCGCTATGAGATGGGGCGCGGCGCCCTGGGGCACCATGCCCTTGGAGACCCACCGGGCCACGGAGGTCTTGTCGTAGCGAAGGGTCAGGCCCCGCTGCGCGCCGAGGTCGTTGACCCGTCGCGCCAGGCCCGCATTGCTTATTCCCGCGAGGGCGAGAACCGTGCCGAGCTTCTCGTTCGGCCCGCGTTGCTCCCTGGACATGCGCCACCCCTCGACACAGACGGCGTCCCCCCGGGCGGTGTGGTGTCCGGATCGTCGGCCGCAAAAGCACGTGGCCGAACCCCCGGGAATATGCCGCTCGCGGGGAACAGCAGTAAACACAGCGTAGTTCGCCGCATCCCGACCGTTAAGAGGCGGTCTTCCGTATGGCGAGATTGTTTTCCGTACGAACAGTTGCTGACACCCACGGGCGCGCGGCGATCGCCGGGCCGCTGCGCCGGGGGTGAGGCGGGACCGGCCGCCGCCGCGCTCCCGCCGTGTGGCCGTGCGCCCGGCCGTGCGCTCTCGCCGGTCGCCCAGGGGAGCGCTTCCATGTGTGGTGCGTGGGTCGGCCCGCTGCATGGATCCAGTGGGCTGGGGGACACCGCCGCCTCAATCCCCGCGGGCGGCGGACCGGTCCGGGAGGCGAACAGCGCCTCCCGGACTGTGTGTTGAGGGCCTCCGGAGGCGGGTGTGACGAGCCCCCCGAGCCCCGAGAATGGCTGGATATCGCCCCTGGGTCGAGACCCCCGGAGCCGGTTGCCGATCACCGATGGCGGGCACCCCGTGTCCCGGGGGCGACGCCAATCGGCCACCCGCCGGGGCGCATTCACTTTTTGCGCCCGCTACCCGTAGCCCCTCCGGGGCGCCGTTGTCGTGGCAGCATGGGGTCCCGGCCTCCTTCGGCCCGTACGCGAGCCCGGTGCTGAGCCCCAGCGCCGAGCAACCTGACGGCTCGTCATGTCGAGGCCGGCCCGAGGTTGTCCACGAGTTGTCCACAGCCTGTGGAGGCGCGATGCGGTGGTTGGTGGGGTGGAGCAGCGTCGCCGCAAGCTTCCGCGCGGGCAGCTACGGTCCGGGCGGATACGGCACGGCCGGTGCGGTCGGCGAGCCCGACGAGGGGCGCACGGTCCACCCCGTCGGCGCCCAGCTCCTGTGGGGCGACCCGGATCCGCTGTGGGCGGTGGGGGACTGGCGCCCCGACGAGATCCGCATCGTCAGCGTCGGCGCCGACACCCGCCTCGCCGTACTGGGCTGCTGTGCCGCCACCGACGAGGAGCTCCGGGTCGGCCTGTTCGCCGCGCGCGGGGGAGCGCTGCGCCACCTCTCCGCGTGGCCCGGCAGCTACACGGCCGTCGCCCAAGTGGCCCGCCGCGTCACGGTCGTCGGCGACCTGGCCGGCGCCCGGCCCGTCTTCTACACACCCTGGGCGGGCGGAACGGCCTACGGAACGGCGGCACTTCCGCTCGCCGACCTCATCGAGGCCCAGCTCGACATCGGCCACCTCGCCGCCCTGCTGGCCTGTCCCGACGTGCCCGAGGCGCTCGGCGACTCCACCCCGTACGCGGGCGTGCGCCGCATCCCGCCCGGCCACGCGCTCGTCCTGCGCGAGGGCTCGCGCGAGATCACCGGGTACGAGCCGGTCGCCTCGCTCGCGGTGGCCGCGCCCCAACTGGCGCCCGCCGCAGCGGTGGAGGGTGTCCGCGACGCCCTGGTCTCCGCGGTACGGGCCAGGCTCACCGCACCCCGGCACGCGCCCGAGACCCTGCCGCCCGACCCCGGCCCGGTCCCCGGCATGGGTCCGGCCGAGCGGCGCGCCGCCCGCGGGGGCCCGGCCCCCGGCATAGGGGCCGACCTGTCCGGAGGCCCCGCCTCCGCGACCCTCGCCCTGCTCGCGGCCGGGCTGCCCGGGGTGCCGGGCACGGTGCTCGGCCATGGCACGGGCGCGGGCGAACGCCTCCTGGCCGTCACCTTCAACGACCTCACGGTCCCCGGCGCGGGCCGCCAGGCCGAGCTGGAGCGGGCCGGAGCGATGGCGGCCAACCCCCGCCTGCACCACGTGGTGGTGACGGGGGGCGAGGAGTGCCTGCCGTACGCGGACCTGGAGGGCCCCCTGACGGACGAGCCCGGGCCCTCCCTGATCGCGGCCCCGCGCCACCGCCGCCGCCTGCTCTCGGGCAGCGCGGACCACTTCACGGGAAGCGGCGCCCGCCAGGTCCTGGACGCCCATCCGGCCCGCCTGGCCGATCTGCTGATGGATCGTCAGCGCCGCCACCTGCTCCGCCCGGCAACAGCCCTGGCAAAAGCAGGAGGCCCGTCGGCGCATTCGTTGTTCGTCCCCCTGACGGTCTACAGAGCGGCCCGACGCCTGGCCCGTACCCCCTACCGGACCGGGATCGAATCGGCGGCGGACGCGCTGCGGGCGTCGGCGGCCGACGGCACGGGGGCGCCCCGCCCCGACGACGCGGCGAGCCCGCTGTCGATCTCGCTCGCCGCACTGTCATGGACGCGCCCCGGCCCGGCGGCGCGCTGGCTGACCGGGGAAGCACTCGCCGAAGTATCGGTTCGCCTGATGGCCTCGGCGACGCGCCCGGCGCCGTCGCAGCGCCCGGGCGAGGCCCGCGCGTCGGCGGCGCTCGCCCGTTACGCGGCGGACCACCGCATCCTGGAACAGGCCGCGGAGGTCCGCAGCCAGCGCCTGCACGCCCCGTTCCTGGACAACCAGGTGGTACGGGCGTGCCGGGCCCTGCCGGAATCCCTGCGGGTCCAGCCGGGCGCCCGCGCGACGATCCTGCGTACGGTGCTCTCGGCATCCGGGGTCCGCGACCTGCCCCCCGGCTGGGGCGCCCCGTCCCACGCCCCTTCGACGGCCGCCGCAAGAGCGGGCCTGCGCCAGTCGGCCGACCCGCTGATCTCCCTCTTCGAGGCCCCCCTGCTCGCGGACGCGGGCCTGGTGGAAGCCCGGACGGTCCGCAAGGCGCTGAGAGCGGCGGCGGAAGGCGAAGCCCTCCCCCTGGACGGCCTGGCGGACCTGATCTCGACGGAGCTGTGGCTGAGGCGACTGCTGTCGCGAAGGGGAACGTGCTGGACAGGCACGGCAGCGCCGAGGCAGCGGGCGGTGGCGCAGGGAGTGACTCCGCCGAGGCGGCCTACGCTGCGGTCTTGAGGGGGCCTGGAATCGCCCCGCCGGGGAAAACGATTCCCCCTGCACCGGCAATCCCCGTCACAATGGCAACCGTGCGGTACCTGATCCTGGGCGTCACCGAGGCGCACGACGACAACGGCACCGCCATACCCCTCGGCGGGCCCAGGCTGCGCACCCTGCTGACCGCCCTTGCGCTGCGCACCCCCCGCCCCGTACCCGTAGCCACCCTGATCGACGACGTATGGGCGGGCGATCCCCCGCAGGACGCCCCCGCAGCCCTCCAGGCCCTGGTGGGACGGCTCCGCCGCACTCTCGGCAGGCAAGCCGTGGAGTCCGGCCCCGCCGGATACCGCCTGACGGCCCCGCGCGACGCGATCGACCTGTACGAGTTCGAGGACCGCGCGGCCGAGGGCGCGGCCCAGCTGGCCGGGGGCGACCCGGAGTCCGCCGCCCGGACCCTGCGCGCCGCCCTCGCCCTGTGGCGCGGCCCCGCCCTGAACGACCTCCCCGAACGCGACGCGGCCGTACGCCCCGAAGCCCAGCGCCTGGCCGCACAGCGCAACCGCATCGAGGCCGACCTGAGGCGAGGCGCCACGAACGCACTGCTCCCCGAGCTGACGGAGCTGCTCACGTCACACCCCTACGACGAGACGCTGCACGCCCAGCTGATCCGTACGCTGAGAGACGAGGGCCGCCGGGCCGACGCCCTGGCCGCCTACGAGAGGGCCCGCCGCACCCTGGCGGAGTCGCTCGGCGCGGACCCGGGCCCCGAACTGGCCTCCCTGCACGCGGAGTTGCTGGCAGCCTCGCCTGCGCGCCCGGCCGAAGCCCCCCGCCCCGCCACCGGCACCCCCGGCCCGGCCGAAGCCCCCCGCCCCGCCGACGGCAACCTCCGCCCCCGTCTGACCTCCTTCGTCGGCCGTGAGCCAGAACTCGCCCTGATCCGGGACGACTTGGGGGCATCGAGGCTCGTCACGCTCACCGGACCCGGCGGCACCGGCAAGACCCGGCTCGCGGAACAGGCCGCGGCGGGGTCGGAAGCGGCCGCCTGGCTCGTCGAGCTCGCTCCGCTCGACCACCCCGAGGCCGTCCCCGGCGCCGTGGTCTCCGCGCTCGGCCTGCGCGAGACGATCCTGCTGCCGCAGGCCGGCCAGGCGCCCGGCCACGACGACCCGACGGCCCGCCTGGTCGAGGACCTCTCCCGCCGCCCGGACACGCTGCTCGTCCTCGACAACTGCGAGCACGTCATCGACGGCGCGGCCCATCTCGCCGAGACGCTCCTCACCCGCTGCCCCCGGCTCCGTATCCTCGCCACCAGCCGCGAACCGCTCGGCGTGCCCGGCGAGGCGGTCCGCCCGGTCGAGCCGCTGCCGCCGATCCCGGCCCACCGCCTGTTCGCCGAACGCGCCCGCACCGTACGCCCCGACTTCGACCCGGACGCCGACCCCGAGGCCGTCGCCGAGATCTGCCGCCGCCTGGACGGACTCCCGCTGGCCATCGAACTGGCCGCGGCGCGACTCCGCGTACTGACACCCCGTCAGATCGCGGACCGGCTCGACGACCGCTTCCGCCTGCTCACCAGCGGCAGCCGCACCGTACTGCCGAGGCAGCAGACCCTGCGGGCCGTCGTCGACTGGTCCTGGGACCTCCTGGACGAACCCGAACGCGCCGTCCTGCGCCGCGCCTCCGTCTTCGCCGGCGGCTGGGACCTCGCCGCCGCCCAGGCGGTGTGCGGCGCCACCGACGACCTGGCCGCCCTCGTCGACAAGTCCCTGGTCATCGCCGTCCCCGCGCCCGACGGCACCGGCATGCGCTACCGCATGCTGGAGACCATCCACGAGTACGCCGCCGAGCGCGCCGCCGAGACCCCCGAGGCGCTGCGCGAGGCCGCCGACGCCCACACCGCGCACTACCGCGAGCTCGCCCGCCGCGCCGAACCCAGGGTCCGCTCACGCGAGCAGCTCCCCTGGATCGCCCGCCTGGAGACCGAGCTCGACAACATCCGGGCCGTACTGCGCCGCACGACGACCCCGCCCACCGCCGACGAGGTGGCCGCCACCGAACTGGCCCTCGCCATGGGCTGGTTCTGGTGGCTGCGCAACTACCGGACCGAGGGTGCCGCCTGGGGCCTCGCCGCCGCCGAGCTCTCTCCCGCGCCCGCCGACGAGTCCGATCCCCGCTACTGGCCACGGCTGCACCTCGATCTGCTCCGGTTCTTCCTGCTCTCCGACGCCAATCCCCGCGAGGGCCTCGACAGCCCGGTCGTGCAGGACCGCCTCGTCCAGCTCCGGAAGGCCTTCGAGGCCGGCGGGCCCGAGTCGGCCCGCTTCCCCGGGCTGCTCTGGCCGTTCACCACGTTCTTCACCGACACCCCGGGCCTCGTGCGCGAGTCGATCGACGCGGTCGTCGCCAACTGCCGCCTCCACGGCGACGCATGGGCGACCGGAGTGGCCCTGATGTTCCGTACGCACATGGCCATCGACACGCCCGGCGGCTTCGCGGGCATCGACGACGACCTCGCCGAGCTGCGCGAGCTCGGCCGCCGCGTGGGCGACCGCTGGATGCGCGCCCAGGTGGCCAGCGCCGCCGCCGAGGCCGCGATGATGCGCGGCCGCCCCGAACAGGCCCGGCCCGCCTACGAGGAGGCACTGGAACTGGCCCGCGAGGTGGGCGCCCACCACGAGGCGCCGTTCCTCATCGCCCGGGTCGCCGAACTCGCCTACCGCAGCGGGGACTTGGACTCCGCCGAGAAGTCCCTGACCGAGGCCGCCACGGAGGCGGACCGCTACCGGGTCGGCGACGCCACTCCGTACATCCACTCGCTGCTCGCCACCATCGCCCTCGACCGGGGCGAGCCCGCCACCGCCCGCGCCCTGCGCGAAGAGGCCGTCGCGCTCGCGATGACGGGCCCGCTGCCCCCGCACTTCGCCGCGCTGCTCGACGCGCTGGGCGCCCGGATCACCGCCGCCGAGTCGGGACCGTTCGCGGGCCTGCGGGCCATGGCGGACGCCCTGCGCACGGCGGCCGCCGGCGAGTGCACCGAGATCGTCCTGGCCCATCTCGCCGGGCGCGCGGCCCAGTTCCTCGGCGACCTCGACGAGCACGCGCTCGCGGTACGGGTCCTGGCGGCGGCCACGGCCTGGCGCGCCGGAATCCCGCGGTCCGCGCCGGAGCAGGCGATGGAGGAGTCCATCACGGCCCGGGCCCGCGACGCGCTCACGCCGAAGTCGTACGAGGCCGAACGCTCGGCCGGCTCGGCGTTGGCCCCGGCCGGGGTCCCGCCGCTCCTGGACGAGGTCACCGGGGGCTGAGCTCCCTTGAAGGGGCGCGGGGAACCGCGTGACCAGCCACCGACGGCCCGCTGTCTCGTACGGAGCTACCCGCAGCTGATCGCTGACTGCGCCCAGTCCGCCAGCGTCGACCCGCCGAACGGGCCCGCCGGTTCGACGACGAGGCGGATCGTCCTGCGGCCCGAGATGTCGGCGTGCACCGGCACCGCCGGGTCGCCGCCGTGCACCACCGGGGACTGCCAGAGCCTCGCCCCGTCCCCGTACAGCGAGAACCGCACCGCCCCGAGCCCCATCGCCAGGTCGTCCACGCCCGCGTACGCGTCGTACGTACGGCACTGGCGGTTGAGGTCGATGGTCACCGAGGACCGGCCGTGCACGGTCACCCCGTGCGGATACCGGTGCTCGCCGACGCGCATGCCCGAGCGCTGCCACAGCCAGCTGGATTCGCCGAGCCGCACCTCGGGCTCGGTGCCGTCGCCGAGGACGCCGTACCGCAGCCGGTTCACCTGGAACACGGTCGGCGCGGGCGGCGGCGGGGGAGGAGGCGTCGGCTTCGGCGGGGTCGGCTTGGGCGGCGGCACCGGCCGGGGCGGCGTGGGCCGGGGATGCGTCGGCTTCGGCGGTGTCGGCCGGGCGGCCGGCTCCTTCGGCGCGGGCGGAGCCGGAGGCGCGGGCTTCGGCGCGGGGGCCTCGGGCGGCGAGGGCGGCGGCGGCTTCCGCGGCACGACGGGCACCACCGCATGCGGCTTCGCGTCGGGCTTGGGCGCCGGCGCGTCGTGGCCGGTCAGCGCGAACACGACACCCGCCGCCACCGCGACGGCCACCGCCGCCGCGATGCCGGCCTTGGCCGGGGCGCCGAGCCCCTCGGAGGCCGCGGCACCCCCCGCCGTACCGCCGGACGAACCGCCGCCCGTCGCCGTCGCCGCGGCACCCGCGCCCGCGGCCCCGACGGCGCCGCCCGCCACCACTCCGGCGGCCTTGAGCGAGAACCCCGCGGCGAACCAGCCGATGACCGCGACCGGAAGCAGCGCGGGAATCCCGGCGTTGACGTCCTGGAGCTCGACGACCGCGACCCGGCACCTCGCGCACTCGTCCAGATGCTTGCTGAGCCCGCGCTCGGCCCGCATCCGCAGCCCGCCCCGCGCGTACGCGCCGAGCCGGTCGGCATAGCGGGCGCAGTCCCCGCCGGAGGTCAGCGCGCTGGAGACATGGGCCTGGAGATAGGCCTGCTTGAGGCCCTCGCGGGCCCGGCTCGCCAGTACCGCGGTCGCGTTGGCGCTCAGTCCGAACAGCGGCGCGATCTCGCTGGGCGACTCCTCCTCGACGGTGGTGTGCCACAGCACCGCCTGCCAGCGCTCGGGCAGCGAGCGGAACGCCTGCATGGCGAGGGTCTGCTCGGCCTCGTGCATGGCCCGCACGTCGGCGCCGAGGTCGATGGTGTCGTCGTCGGACACCTCGGCCGAGCGCGCGGACTGCTGGGCGAAGACCGCGAAGTCGTCGACCAGCTGCTCCCGCTTGGCGGTCCGCGTCCAGGAGGCGGCGACCCTGCGCACCGTGGTCATCAGGTAGGCGCGCACGGCGTATTCGGGCCCGGCTCCGCCGCGTACCGCCTGAAGCGTCCGCGCGAAGACCTCCGCCGTCAGGTCGTCGGCGGTGTGCGCGTCGCGGCAGCAGCTGCGGGCGTAGCGCCGCACGGCGTCCGAGTGGCGCCTGAACAGCTCCTCGTACGCGCTGTCGTCGCCGGTCCGCATCGCGTGGATCAGGTCGGCGTCGGACTGCCCGCCCTCGGCGATCCCCAGTGCCACGCCGTCGCGCAGACCGCCCTCGCGCTGTGGCGGCACGGTCGCGCCCGGCTCTCCGACACCGTCCATCGGCCCCCAGGGCCCGGGCAGCACGGTCCCGCCGAGCTCCGTGGCGGACTCGGAACCAGAATCCCCGCGGGGCTGCCCCGGAACGGGTGCGGGCCCGCCCGGCGAACCTCCGCCGGGGCCGCCCTGGCTCGGCACCTGGTGCGGCGGAAGACCGCCGTCAGGGCCGCCGGATTCCGGACCGCCGCCGCCCGAGCGCGACTCGTCCCGCTCTTCAACGCCCATCGCGGAAGCTCCCGTAAGCACGCTCAGACCCGAACACCGGGCAAGCGTGCCACAGAGCTCAAGCGGAGCCGAGTCTCAGACCCGGCAACCACTCATCCGGGGCGACTTGCCGCACCCGAGCACTGCCCGTCACCCGTTCGGGGAAGACTCGAAGGCTCGGGAGCGGTCGCCGCGTACCTCAACTGGCGCCCTGTGGAAGAGAGTTGAGCCTCAGGACGGCCGTGAACGCAGCCCCTCGAGGAGGATGTCGAGCAGCCGCGACGAGGCCGCGGCCTGCTGCGTGGCGTCCGGCAGCGAGGGCGCCGCGGTGGCTATCACCAGAAGCACATCGGCGACGGTCACATCACCGCGCAGCTCACCGGCCGCCCGCGCCCGGTCCACCAACTGCCCGACCACGTCGAGCAGCTCGGCCGCTCCCGCGTCGTCGAGCTCCGCCTCGGGCGCCGTGCGCTGCTCGATGACCCGGCCCCAGCCGGAGCCCTGCTCGGACAGGCCCACCTGACGCTGCTGCGGCACCCGCGCCTCGTCGAGTCCGTCCCGCACGCCGTCGGACCGCGGGCCCTCGGGACGTACGCCGTCGGTCTCCTCGGCGTCGACGCCGACCCGCAGCACCTGCGGCGGAAGGAGCCGCCCGGCGCCCGAGGCGACCGAGGTGCGCAGGAAGCGGGAGAGCGCCGACCAGGGCTCCTCCTCCTGACCGAGTGCCGTGCGGGCCTGGTCGGTGAGGCGCGAGGTCTCCTCCTCGGCTATCCGCCGCACCAGGACGTCCTTGCTCGGGAACCGCCGGTAGACGGTGCCCACACCCACCCTGGCGCGGCGCGCCACGTCCTCCATCGGCGCCCCGTAGCCGAGCTCGCCGAACACTTCACGTGCCGCGCGCAGCACGTGCTCAAGGTTGCGCTGGGCATCCACCCGCAGCGGCGCGGAACGCGATCCGCCCGCTCCCGGACCCGTACCCACGCGACCGTTTCCGTCGGAAGCCGCGACGGCGGTCTGCCAATGAGAGTCCTGAATGTGCATTTATCCCCCGGTAATAACGTCTCCCCCCGGAGACTCCCCGCCCTGACAGTCGGGGACCGGTCCCTAACCCGACACCCCGACGGGATACGAACATAGTTGAGCCGGAGTCAATTCAGAAGAGGTTCTTCCGCACGGTGTGCCCCCCGATCGGACCAAGGAACGAAACCGGACCGAATCGGACCCGGGCCGTCACGTGTCACTCACTCTCTGACCTGCGCATCTGTCATCGCGGCGCGAAGAATGAGCCACCCGCCACAGCAGTTCCCTCCAGTCACACAATTTGTCGGGCCTGTGGACAAAGCCCGGGGCCCGTTGCGTCATGGGGTGGTGACAGAACCTGTGCGCATTCTCGTGGTCGGCGGCGGATACGTCGGGATGTACACGGCGCTGCGCCTGCAACGGAAGCTCAAGGCAGAGCTGAAGAGCGGCGCCGTCCGGATCACCGTGGTCACCCGCGACCCCTACATGACGTACCAGCCGTTCCTGCCCGAGGCGGCGGCCGGAAACATCTCCCCGCGCCATGTCGTGGTCCCGCTGCGCCGGGTCCTGCACCAGTGCCACATCGTCATCGGCGAGGCCGACCGCATCGACCACACCAAGCGCACCGCCACCGTCACCACCCTCGCGTCCCCCGAGGACGGCACCGGCGCCATCCAGCTGGCGTACGACCACCTCGTCATCGCGCCCGGTTCGATCTCGCGCACCCTGCCCGTCCCCGGCCTCGCCGACTACGCCATCGGCTTCAAGACCGTCGAGGAGGCCATCGGCCTGCGCAACCACGTCATCGAGCAGATGGACATCGCCTCCTCGACGCGCGACCCCGCGATCCGCGACGCGGCCCTCACCTTCGTCTTCGTCGGCGGCGGCTACGCGGGCGTCGAGGCGCTCGCCGAGCTGGAGGACATGGCCCGCTACACGGCGCGGTACTACCACAACATCCGGCCCGAGGACCTGAAGTGGATCCTCGTCGAGGCCAGCGGCCGGATCCTGCCCGAGGTCGGCGAGGACATGGGCCGGTACGCGATCCGCGAGCTGCGCGCCCGCAACATCGACGTACGCCTTCAGACCCGGCTCGACAGCTGCGAGAACCGGGTCGCCGTCCTCAGCGACGGCGCCCGCTTCCCCACCCGCACCGTCGTGTGGACCGCCGGCGTCAAGCCCGCCCCGATCCTCGCCGCTTGCGACCTGCCCCTGAACGAGCGAGGCCGCCTCAAGTGCACGGCGGAGCTGCGCGTGGCGGGCACCGAGCACGCGTGGGCGGCCGGTGACGCGGCCGCCGTACCCGATGTGACCTCGGCGGAGAAGGGCAAGGAGTGCGCGCCCAACGCCCAGCACGCCGTCCGCCAGGCGAAGGTCCTCGCCGAGAACGTCGCGGCGTCCGTACGGGGCGGAGAGCTCAAGGAGTACCGGCACAAGTACGCCGGCTCGGTCGCGTCGCTGGGCCTGCACAAGGGCGTCGCCCACGTCTACGGCCGCAAACTCAAGGGCTACCCGGCCTGGTTCATGCACCGCGCCTACCACCTGAGCCGCGTCCCGACGTTCAACCGCAAGGCCCGCGTGCTCGCCGAATGGACGCTCGCAGGGCTCTTCAAACGCGAGATCGTCTCGCTCGGCTCGCTGGAACACCCGCGCGCCGAATTCGAGATCGCGGCCGGCGGCGGCCCGCCCGCCAAGGGCCCCGCCCCGCAGGAGAACTGACGGTTGTCAGTGCGGTCCGTCACACTGGGCGTGTGACCATAGGTGGGCCCACACCTGCACAGAGTGATCCAGCGGCCCAGCACCGCACCAGGACCGGCAGCACAGCACCCGCAGCAACACACGAGGCTTGGAACACCGTGAACTTCACGCGTTGGAGCGCCCGGCTCCCCGGTACGCCGCGCCGCGCCGCAGCACGGCCCGACCGCGCCGACCGGGGCTCCGTGCCCGCGGCCCGCGGTGAATCCGGGCCGCAGCCCTGGCCGGACGATGCGGCCGAGGCCCCGGCCCTCGACGACCTTTCCGTGCGCGACATCCTCGGCCAGCTCCCCGCCCTGGTCGCGCTCCTGCACGGCCCCGAGCACCGCGTCGCGTACGTCAACGACGCCTACGCCGCGGCCTTCGGGCCCCGCCCGCTGGGCGCCCCGGCCGCCAAGGCGCTGCCCGAGCTGGACGAGCTCGGCCTGCTCCCGCTGATGGACCAGGTGCTGCGCAGCGGCAAGCCCCGTACGGTCAAGTCCCGCAAGACCCAGGCCGCCGGCTCGTACACGGTGACGTGCAGCCCGGTCGGGATCCCCGGCCATGACGAGGGCGGCGTGCTCGTCTTCGCCGCCGACGTCACCGACCACGCCGAGGCCGCCGAGCGGCTGCGCGCGAGCGAGCGCCGCCACCGCGAGACCGCCGTCACCCTCCAGCGCTCCCTGCTCCCGCAGGAGCTGGAACAGCCGGACGACCTGCGCGTGGCCGCCACCTATCAGCCCGGCGGCAAGGACGCGGCGGTCGGCGGCGACTGGTACGACGTGATCACCCTCGGTGCGGGCCGCACCGCCCTGGTCATCGGCGACGTGATGGGCCGCGGGGTGCGCGCCGCCGCCGTGATGGGCCAGCTCCGCACGGCGGTGAGGGCGTACGCGCGCCTGGACCTGCCCCCGCACGAGGTGCTCCAGCTCCTGGACGGCCTGGCCGCCGAGATCGACGCGAGCCAGATCGCCACCTGCGTCTACGCCGTGCACGACCCCAACGAGGGCCGCCTGGTGTACGCGTCGGCGGGCCACCTGCCCGTTCTCGTACGCCATGAGGACGGCACCGTCCACCGCGCCGCGGACCCGACGGGCCCCCCGCTCGGCACCGGCGGCTGGCTCCACACATCGGGCACGATCGCGCTGCCGCCCGGCGCGACCGCCGTCCTCTACACGGACGGTCTGGTCGAGCGCAGGGGAGAGGACATCGACGAGGGCGTGGCGTCCCTGGAGCGGGCCCTGTCCGGCGCGGTCGGCACGCCCCAGGTGGTGTGCGACCGCCTGATCCGCTCGCTCGGCGTCACCGCCGAACACGACGACGACGTCGCGGTCCTGGTCTGCCAGCACCCGGCCCGTACGGGACCTGCGGCCGAGCTCTTCCACAACGCGGCGCTCGACCTGCTCGGCGGCATCGAGGCGGCCCCGCGCGCCCGGGCGTTCGCCTCCGGCGTCCTCGCCTCGTGGCGCTTCCCGGTGGAACTGCGCGACCTGGGCGTCCTCGCGGCGAGCGAACTGGTGGCCAACTCGCTCCAGCACGGCACCCCGCCGATGCGCCTCAGGCTCCGCCGCACCGACCGCCGCCTGATCATCGAGGTGACGGACGGCGACGACCACCTGCCGCGCCGCCGCCGCGCCGACCCCGGGGACGAAGCAGGACGAGGCATCTCGATCGTCGCGACGATCGCCTCGTCCTGGGGTTCGCGCCGCACACCGGGCGGCGGCAAAGCGGTGTGGTGCGAGTTCGCGCTGCCCGCCTAGGCGTTGGCGGGCGCCTGCTCGGGCTTGTGCACCGCGACCACGCGCGACGTGGCCGCGAGCATCGGATGGTCCTGCGCGAGCGTCAGCTTCTTGCCGAGCCGCAGCGCGAGGAAGGTGATCCCGAGCGAGAAGAGCACGAACGTCACGATGTACGGGCCGTGCAGCGCAGCCCCCATGGGCCCGCCCACCGCCGGACCGACAGCCAGCGCGAGCTGCTTGACCAGCGCGAACGCCGAGTTGTACTGCCCGACCATCGACTCCGGCGCCAGATCGGCGACCAGCGGCGCCACGGTCGGCGACAGCATCGCCTCACCGAGCCCGAAGAGCGCGTACGTCGAGATGAAGGCGGCGGTCGCCATCGCCTGGCTGCCGTGCCCGGCGTAACCGGCCGCGATCCAGGCCACGGCCCAGATCAGGCCGACCGACGCGATGACGCGGCTGCGGCGGCGGCGCTCGACGAACTTCAGCACCAGGAACTGCGCGACCACGATGACGGCCGTGTTGGCGGCCAGCGCGATCCCGAGCGTCGAGGGCTGGATCCCGGCGGCCTCGGTGCCGTACGCGGCAAGACCGGACTCGAACTGCCCGTAGCAGGCGAAGAACAACACGAAGCCCAGAACGCACAGCTGCACCATGGCCCGGTGCCCGAGGATCGTGCGGATCCCGCCGCCGGCGCCCTGCTCACCCTTGGGACGCGCGTCCGAGAGGACCGCCGAACGCGGCATCTTCACGGAGCCCGCGATCCCGGCGAGCACCAGGAACATCACCGCTTCGACGGAGAAGAGGAGGGTGAAGCTGGAGGGGTGGCTCTCGTCGACGATCTGGCCGCCGATGAGACCGCCGATGCCGAGCCCGAGGTTCTGCAGGAAGAACTGCATGGCGAAGGCACGGGTGCGGGTGGCCGGGCCGGAGCACCAGACGATCATCGTGGCGAGCGCCGGCTGCATGACGGCGGTCCCGGCACCGAGCAGCGCGGCCGAGGCCACGGCGGCGGGCACGCTGGAGGCGAACCCCATGCTCAGCGCACCGGCCGAGGCCAGCACGGCGGCGCCGACCAGCACCGGCAACGGCCCGCGCCGGTCGATGACACGGCCGGTGAACGGCAGCACCACAAGCGCGGCCATGGCGAAGACGGCGAGCACGACACCGGCCGTGGTCGCACCCAGATCCCGCACCTGAGCCACGTACACATAGAGGTACGGAACGGTGAACCCGAGTCCAAACGCGCTCAGCGCGTTACCTGCCTGGATCCGGCGCATCGCTGCACCCATCGCCTTGGTCACACTTCACCACCTTGGGGTCTGGAAGCTTGGAGGACTTGAACCTGAAGGGCTCAGAACTGAAGACTTCAACACTAAAATTAGATCCTTAACAATACACACTCAAGGACTTAGACGCCAACGGACCCCGTGCCATACTCGCGACATGGCTGAGACCACCGAGCCCGCCGAGCCCGACGGCCCCCAGGAGCCGACCCTCGACGAGCAGATCGCCGCGTACCAGCGCGAGTACCGCGACCTCGACCCCCAGGTGGAAAAGGTCGTCTCGGCGCTGGGCCGCCTGAACCGCCGGATGAATGTGGCGTACGGCCGCCAGGTCGCCGCCCTCGGCATCAGCAACGCGGAGTGGGAGGTCCTCAAGACCCTGCTTCTGGCGGGCGAGCCCTACCGCCTGGGCCCCGGCGAACTCGCCAAGCGCCTCGGCCTGACCCCGGCCGCGATGACGCACCGCATCGACCGCATGGCCGGCGAAGGCCTGGTCACGCGGGACCGCGACGAGAACAACCGGGTGCGCGTCATCGTCGAGCTGACGGACGAGGGCCGTACGAAGTGGCTGGAGGCCATGCGCATGGCCAGCGACTTCGAGGAGGACCTCCTCCAGGACCTCTCCGCCGAGGAGCGCGGCCTCCTCGGCGAGATGCTGATCCGCCTCCTCCGCCGGGTGGAGCACGCGCAGCCGGACGCGGGCGGACGCCTCACCGACCTCGACTGACCTCGATCGACGGATCGCGCGCGACTGACCTGCACTGAAAAACCAGTGGACAGGAGCCGGGGCCGGAGTTGACACACCCCTCCCCGATCCGTAAGGTTCTTCGAGTTGTCGCGGAGCCGATACGGTTCTGCAACAGCCATCCGCCGCAGATTCTGCGGCCACCCAACTCAGCACGATCTCCCGACCGGGAGTGTTTTCGGCATGCCGAATTCATTTCGATCGGGCCCGGAAGACCCGATTACGGGTTGCCGGGAAAGTCCGCTAGAGTTCGGGAGTCGGAACGGACCAACAGCCGGGAAGACAAACCGACTTGACTCCGGGAGACCGGAAATCGGAACCGAAAGGATCTGATAGAGTCGGAACCGCCGGAAAGGG